>DASYEV010000181.1:0-10897 GCA_036498835.1 Acidobacteriaceae bacterium
CGCGGTGTCCAGCGTGACGACCTTGAGCGCTCCCTGCTCGTTCAGCAGTGGGCGAACCAGGGCGCGTCCCAGGGCGTGGCGTACGGATTCCACCAGCGCAATGGGGTTCTTGTTGAACTGCGCCGCTTCCACCAGGACTTCCAGGATGGTGCCCAGGTCGCGGATGGAGACCTGTTCGCGCAGCAACTGCTGCAGCACCTTCTGCACTTCGCCCAGGCTCATGATCTTGGGGATCAGTTCGTCGGCCAGTTTGGGGTGTGAGTCGTTCATGCGGTCGATCAGGCGCTTGGTTTCCGAACGGGAGAGCAGGTCGTGCGCGTTCTGCTTGATCACCTCGGCCAGATGCGCGGCCAGCACGGATGTCGGGTCCACGACCGCGTAGCCCGACGCGATGGCCTGTCCCTGCGTAACCGGTGAGATCCAGGTGGCGGCCATATCGAATGCGGGTTCGCGTGTGGCCTGTCCGGGGAGTTCCGGTGCGTTGATATCGGAGGTGATAGCAAGAAGGCTGTCCTTGCGGATTTCCCAGCGAGCGATTTCGACGCCGCGCATATGGATCACATATTCGCGTTCGCGAAGGTTCAGGTTGTCCGTGATGTGGATGGATGGGACCATGAACCCGAGCTGCTGGGCCAGATTCTTGCGCATGGACTTCACGCGGGCCAGAAGCTGGCCACCCTGGTTGGTATCGACCAGCGGTACCAGGCCCACACCGACTTCCAGCATCAGCTCGTCGAGCTTGAGCACGGCATCGATGGTTTCTGCAATGGGGGCTCCGCCGGCGGCGGCGGCTGCCGCATCGGGCTTGCCCGCTGCGGAGAACTCATCCAACTCGTCCTTCTCAACCTGAGGCTTCATCTTTTTGGCGGCATACATCAGTACGCCCGCAATCGAGAAGAAGGGAAGCTTGGGGAGGCCGGGGATCAGGCCCAGGGCAAGCAGTACGCCACCGGCGATCCATAGCAGGCGGGGACTGACGAAAAGCTGTTTGCCGACGTTGACGCCGAGCGACTCTTTGGAAGCGGCGCGGGTGACGACGATACCGCCGGCAACCGAAACCAGCAGCGAAGGCAGGATCGAGACCAGGCCGTCGCCGACGGTCAGAATCGTATAGGTCTTCAGGGCTTCCTGCAGCGGCATGCCCTGCTGGAAGACGCCGATGCAGAAGCCGGCGACGATGTTGATCACCATGATCAGAATCGTGGCGAGCGCGTCGCGCTGGCTGAAGCGGGCCGCGCCGTCCATGGAGCCGCAGAATTCGGCTTCCTGGGCGATGCGTTCGCGGCGAGCCTTGGCCTGGGCCTCATTGATCAGGCCGGCATTCAGGTCGGCGTCGATCGCCATCTGTTTGCCGGGCATGGCGTCCAGGGTGAAGCGGGCTGTAACTTCCGCGGTGCGTACGGCACCGTGGCTGATGACCAGGAACTGGATGGCGATCAGTGCGATGAACAGCACGAAGCCGACGATATAGTTGCCGCCGACCACGAACTGGCCGAAGGCTTCGATGACTCCGCCGGCGGCTGAGGTGCCGTCGTTGCCGTGAAGCAGAATGCGGCGGGTTGCGGCGAGATCCAGCGAGAGACGCAGCAGGGTCAACATCAGCAGAAGGCTGGGGAAGACCGAGAACTGCGTGGGCCGCAGGACCTGAATGGCCGTCAGCAGCACCAGGATGGAGGCCGTGATGCTGACCGTCAGCAACAGGTCCAGCAGGAAGCTCGGCAACGGCACGAGCATGACAAACACCATGGCGACGGCGGAGATCGGTGCGATCCATTCGCCGGATTTACGAAGCTTATCCATCAGGCCGTTCATCGAGCGGCTCCTGTCTGCAGTGAGGGTGAGGTTGGGGCGGCTTGTCCGGAGGCATTGCGCGTGCGGCGTGCGGCATCGCGAGCCTGGACTTCCGCCTGGGCACGGTAGACCGTGACCAGAATTTCAGCGACCGCCTGGTAAAGCTTGGCGGGGATCGAGTCGCCGACTTCGACGGTTTTGAACAGCGCCTGGGCGAGCGGGCGGTTTTCAATCGTCATGATGCCGGCTTCGCGGGCGATTTCCTTAATCTTCAGCGCGATCAGATCGGCGCCCTTGGCCACCACGATGGGGGCGGGCATGTCGGGGTCATATTTGAGAGCGATCGCGAAGTGGGTGGGGTTGGTGATCACCACGGTCGCGGTGGCGGCGGCCTTCAGGGACTGCGCCTTGCGCATGGCATTGCGCACCTGGTGGACGCGGCGCTTGATGACGGGGTTACCGTCGGTTTCCTTGTATTCCTCTTTGATTTCCTGCTTGGTCATCTTGAGGTCGCTTTCCGCCTTGCGCCAGATCAGCAGGTAGTCGACCGCGGACCAGATCAACAGGATCAGCACTGACTTCCAGCCCACCTCGAACAGCATGGAGCCGATCAGGCTGGCGAGCTCGCGCATACCCAGGCTGGAGGTAGCGATCATCGCTTCCCAGTGCCCGCGGATCGTGCCGGTAACCACGAACAGCATGGCCGCAAAGGGGATCAGCGACTTAAGCATGTTCGCCACGCCGGCGGAGGAAAACATTTGCCCCAGCTTTTTCGTCGGGTTGAAGCGGTCGAACTTGAGCTCCATGGCTTTGGGAGCGAAGCTCACGCCGCCCTGGGCGAAGCCGGAAAACAGAGAGACTGCCATAGCGGCCAACGAAATGGGGACGATCCAGCGGGCGGCTTCCAGACTGGTCCAGAACAGCACGGGGCCGTTGGTGTCGATGTTCTGGGTGGCGGCGACGTTCAACGTCTCGCGATACAAGCCGCCCCAGTATTTGATGGCTGAGGGAGCGATAACCATGACGGTGGCCACGACGGCAGCCAGCGATAACGCGCCGGTAAGCTCGCGCGAACGCGGCACACTGCCTTGTTCGCGTGCTTTCTTGCGTCGTTGGGGTGTCGCTTTTTCTGACTTGTTATCAGCCATGGGTCGCCGTTATGCCAGGTGGAGAAGTCCGTCCGCAAGGACGATGGACTTGGTGAAAAGGTGTTCGAAAAGGCCGGGCCAATACTTCAGCGCGGAAAACAGGACGAGGATGCCGAGAATGCTCTTGACCGCCGGTCCCATGATCATCAAGGGGAGCTGCGGTGAAGCGCGGCCCAGCAGGCCGAGTGCAACGTCGGCCACGAGTGTGGCGCACATGACCGGAGCTGCGATCTGGATGCCGATGGCAAAAACGCCGGCGCCGGCATGCAGCGCGGCTTTGACGAACGCGGCGCTGAAGTGCCCGGAGGAAGGCGGCAGGTAATCGAAGCTGTGGGCTAGCGCGTGGAGGATCCAGAAGTGAACGCCAAGGCGAAGGAAGATCAGCATCGCGATGGTCTGGTGGAACATAGCGATGACCGTGGATTCAACCTGCGTCTGGGGATCGAGGATATTGATCAACGAAAAGCCGATCTGCGTGCTGGTGATCTGCCCGGCCATCTGCACGCCGTCGAACACCAGGTTGGTGGCCACACCCATCGCGATGCCGATGACCAGCTCGCTGAAGATCATGACCGGCCACTGACTGATGGTCATGGGCGGGATCTTGGCGGAAATCATGGGGTACAGCATCGCGGTCAGCGCGATGGTGAGGACTACCTTGACGCGTGATGGAATGGCGACGCTCGAGAAGAACGGCGCAAACAGCATCAGTCCGGACATGCGGATTCCGACGCTGAGCAGACCGCCGAACACCTGAACGAGGGAGATGTTCATTACTGCAACACCCCATGAAAGTCACTGAGCAGGTGATACGAGTAGTGCGCCAGGTGACGCCACATCCAGGGCATCATCAGGAAGATCACGGCGCCGGTAGCCATCAGGCGGGGAACGTGCGAAAGGGTCTGGTCCTGCAGCGAGGTGAGCACCTGGATCACGTTGACAACCAGGCTGACGACGATGGCGACAAGCAGGATGGGCGCGACGAGGATAACCACCTCACGCAGCATCAGACGGCCCAACAGAACTACTTGATCGACACCCACGGTACAGCTCCTCAGCAACAGAGATCAGAGAACAGAGATCAGAAACAGACAACAGGGACGCGGTGTTGACGCCGTCAACTGAAACTTCGCATCAGGGCGCCGACCAGCAGATGCCAGCCGTCCACCATCAGGAAGAGAAGTAATTTCAAGGGCGTCGAAATCACCACTGGCGGCAGTTGCATCATGCCCACCGAGGTTGTGATCGAGGCGACGACCATATCGATTACCAGGAAGGGAAGGAACAGCACCGCGCCAATCTGGAACCCGGCCTTGAGCTCGGAAAGAATGTAAGCAGGCAGCAGCACGCGGAACGAGATGTCGTTGATGTCCTTGGGACGCGGCTCTTTAGCGATGTCCAGGAACATGGCCACATCTTTTTCGCGAACGTAGTGGGCCATGAAGGTGCGCATGGGGACGGCCGCGGTCTGGATAGCGTCCATGGGCGTGATCTTGTTGGCCTGCAGCGGCACGATCGACTCTTTGTATATCTGGTTGCCGACGGGCTGCATCAGGAAGACCGTCATGATCATCGACAGGCCGACCAGCGTCTGGTTGGACGGCGTGGTCTGCAGTCCCAGCGCCTGGCGCAGGAAGTGAAAGACGATCAGCAGACGCGCAAAGGGCGTCATGCAGATCAGGATCGAAGGAATCAGTGTGAGAAAGGTGAGAAGGACAACGATGGTCCACTGCGCGGAACCGCCGCCAAGGCCCGTGATGGTGAGCTGATTGGGGTTGGCGCCTGCAGGCTGGGCCGAGAGTGGGCCATTGGCCGACAGCGGGACTGCCGGCTGCGAAGCTTCCACCGGCGGACCTGGGTCGACTGGCACCGGCATGGCCTTGGCGGAGGAAGCCGCCAGGCCAAGCACAAGGGCCAGGCCCACTCGTATAAGGAAGCGAAATTTCAAGCCAGGCCCCCGGCAACAAACACCTTGACACCTTTGCGGCGGCGCGAAGCAGTCTGGCCGGAGGTGGAATGTGCAGCGCGCTGAGTGTTGCCGGCAGGGATGCAACGCGGAGCTGAAGGAGCCGGCAGTACCTTGGCCGCGACCACGGGCAGAACCCTGTGGCTCGCTGCTGCGGGAGCCGGGAGAGCAGCCTTGCGAGGCTTGGAGGCAATCGCCTTGGGCGCTGCCGTTTTCTTCAACGTCTTGGCAAAGCTGGTTTCCGAGGCAAGTGCTTTGGTCGCAGTCTTCGCCAGTGTTGCTGAGGCAGTCTCTGTCTCGCCGAGTTCAGCCAGAAGCTGGACGTTGGTGGGTCCGCCGCCGATCAGGAACTGGCGGTTGCCCACGGTCACTACCGAAACGAAACGCTTTTCGCCGAGAGATACCGTCTCCGCTACCGCAAGCTGCTTGGCGGGACGGGCAATACGCTTGGCGTTGAACCATTGGAAAACGCGGAGCAGCAGGGGAGTGTTAGGGTTCGAGCTGACCTTTGCCGCAGCGGGAACTGAGAGAGCGGGAACTTGCGGCATGGGGGTCAGCGTGCGCTTCGCCGAGCCGGCGGAAGTCATGAATCCCTTGGCCAGGCCAGGGGTGGAAGTGGCGGCTGCTGCAGTCGAGCGGTTAATCGAAAGAGTGATCATTGGAGATCCGTAAGCCGCACGGCAAGGCGTTCGCCGACGACTTCAAATTCGGTCCAGCCCACGAGCTGCCCATTCACCCGCAGCGGCAAATCGCTGCTCTGGTGGTAGGCGGTTTCGAGGACAGAGCCCTTTTTAAGGTTGAGGAGATCCGCGACCGTAAACTTCACAACTGGGATATCCAGGGCCAGCGTGCAAGGGAGCCATGGAAGCAGTTCAAAGCGGTCGCGTTCCTGGGGTTTTTCCACCAGTTGCGGTCCACCAAGGACTGCCGGGTTAGGCATCGGGGTCGCGGTATTTGTCGCTGTATTCAATTCCAATCGCTCCTGCGCACGCGCTTTCCGGTGACTTCCACTGGGTATGAAAGCAATCGGTATGCCAATCTGCGCGAAGAGGGGAACGGAAATCTGCTGGGCAGGAATTTCCCAGTAAATCCGGCGAAATTTTCCTACCGGGGAGATAGGGTGTGCTCAACCCAAACGTGGGGAGCGGGGGCTCGGTGAGCCCGGGATGAGAGGAATAGGGTGACCCGGCGGGATCAGGGAGGAAGCTGATCCGCCGGGTTCCTAATTTAGGGCTAATGCAATTCTTCAGAATTGCTTAGACATCAGCCCCGGTTACTGAATCATCGCGATGGTAGCCTGCGAGACCTGGTTGAACGCCGTGATGGACTTGGCGTTGGCGGAGTATGCCTGCTGCGCCGCGATCAGTTTGGCGAATTCCTGGGAAATATCCACGTTGGACTGTTCCACGGAGCCGCCCACAACGCTGCCGCGTCCGCCGGTTTCACCCGTCCCGATAACAGCCGCGCCGGAAGCCGGCGTCTGCTGGTACATGTTGGAACCGACGTTCTGCAGACCCTGGATGTTGGCGAAGGACGCCACGGCAACCTGGCCCAGCGAAAGAGTCTTGCCCGAGGAGAAGGAGCCGGCGATCGTGCCGTCAGGCTGCACGGTGTACGACGTCAAGGTGCCGGAGGCGTAACCGTCCTGATTGGTCGCGCTGGTGGCGCTGGCTGTCGCCGTCTGGGTGACGATTCCGTTGCCGGAGCTATCCGTAAGTTTCCAGTTGAGGGACAGGTTCGCTGCACCGTCCGCGAGGGTCGCGCCGCCCGGGCCAGGGATATTGAGGTTGATCGAGCCGCCCGGGGGCATGATCAGGTTGCCGTTGGAGTCGAAATTAAGCGTGCCGGTGGCTACGGTCGTGTTGCCGGTACCGCCGGTGCTGAGGTCTGCGTAAGGCACTGAGACGTTGTAGGACCAGGTGTTGACACCGGTCTTGGTGTAAGACACCGCGAGCGTATGCGATTCGCCCAGCGAGTCATAGACCGAGAAGGTGCTGGGGGGCGCGGTGTCACCGACGGCCGCGCCGGAGTTCAGGTTGGCAGTGATGGAGAAGTTCGAGGTCGCCTGTGCGGGGCTGGTGAGGCTGCCGACCGCCAGGGGCTGCAAGGGGGCCGAAGTGTCGATCTTGCCACCCACGGCCGGATAGCCGAGCAGGAGCGCGCCTTCGGGCGAGATGAGCTGACCCGCATTGTTGGTGGTGAAATCACCTGCGCGGGTGTAATCCTGGGCTCCATCGGCACCCTTCACCACGAAGAATCCGTTGCCGGAAATGGCCATATTGGAAGGGATCGACGTCTGGTTCAGGTTGCCTTCGGTAAAGTCGGCATCGGTCGCAGCGATTTTCACGCCTGTGCCGCTCTGGATCGGGTCGCCGCTGCCATTCGTGGGCGACGCGGAGGCCTGGGAAAAGAGATCGCTGAAGCTGACGTTCTGATCCTTGTACCCCGTCGTGTTCATGTTGGCGAGGTTGTTGGAGATGTACTGCAGCTCGCTTTGAGCTGCGCTGAGACCTGATAGGGGCACTGCAAATGAAGCCATTGTCGTTTCCTCCGAGGGGCGATGTTGTGAAGCGTGAAAGGTTTAGCGAAGCGCCAGGGGCATGGTGGATGCCGCGTGCGACTGCGAAGCGAAGCTGTAGGGGTTGACGGCCGTGGTTTGGGTGGCCGGTGTAAAGGATGGAAACGAGCTGGTCATGGAACCTGCGGCGGGCGAGGCCATCGCAGCCAGCGCCGCGTTGGCGGCCTGCGTCGCCGTCTGGGTCTGTGCCGACTTCGTCGCGCTGGACGTGGAGTTGGCGCCGGAACCGGCCAGCGTCTGCTGGATGCTGTAGAGCTCATTGAGCTGGTTGAGCGAAATCATCTGGCCAACCATCGCCGTGGAATCCATGGGCGCGGTGGGATCCTGGTTCTGCAGTTCCTGGGTCAGCAGGTTGAGGAACACCGAGTTCAGGCCGGTGGGATCCGTGCTGCTGGTGCTGCTGCCGCTGGCGTTGGGCTTCGCGACGGCGGCCGGGGTGGTGCTGGCGGCCTGCGAGAAGTAGTTGCTGATGTTGTTGCTCATACTGCCTCCTGAATGCGTAAGAAACTAAGCCTGGATGCTGAGGCGTCCATTGGAAACGCCGTTTGCCGCCAGAGCGGCCGGGACTGAAGCGAACTGCTGGCCCAGGTTGTAGCTGCGTGACTGCGAATAGATGTTGGAGCCCGATTGCTGGCTGCGATTGCGGGAACCGTCACCGCCGTCCGAGTTGCCTGCCGGCTGGTGGTTCTGGGATCCGCTCTGGCTCATGCTGCTCTGCGTGTGGTTGTTCACGCGAACATCGACATTGCCGTTGCCTCCGAGCCGTGCCTGCATATCGGGCAGGTGCGCGGTCAGGGCCTTGGCCAGATCGGCGTGGTCGAGCGAGATCTGCGCGGAAAGCGAATCGTGGGTAGCCGAGGTGCGGATCGAGATGTCGCCGAACTCCGCCGAGCGCATACCCACACGCATCTCGCTCTGACCCACGCTCTGAATCAGGCGCGCGGTGTTGATCGAGGACGAGGGCGTAGTTGCGGATGTGCTGGACGTCGTGGAGCTTGCGGAAGTGGCGGCCGCTTCGGCAGCGTGATCGCGCAGGGTTGAGGCGGCGTCTGCTGTCGCGCGGGGAGTGGAAGCCGCAACGTCGGTGGTGTGAGCAGGGGCCGCAACCGGCTGATGCAGCGTCGCGTCGGGCGTATGCTGCACGGTCACGGTCACGGGAACCGCCGCTGCCTGCTGCTGGGCGTTGGCATCGTGCTGCGCGTGGTCGCTGGTGGAGGTTGAGGTCTTCGTGTTGCTCGCCGTCTGCGAGTCGGACTGGACGGCGACTGAGTTGTCCGACTTGAGGTCGGTAATGTCTTTGATCGAGCCCTTGGAGCCCGGCTTTGCAGCGGCATTGTTTGTCGCAAGGCCGGAGGCTTTCGCCGCTGCCGCAGCTCCGGCCAAATTCTGAGATGGGGCGAAGTTCTTCGACATGGAAGCGGCGAGCGCCTGGCTGGCCAGAGCGGCAGCGCCGGGGTCGGTGACCGCGGACTGCGCCGAAAGCGCGTTGGCGCTCAGGATGGAGGCTGCTGCGGAGGCCGAAGTAGCTGCCGCTTCCTGGGCTTGCTGAACAGGATGCGCCGCAGGGGCCGAAGCCTGATTATCCGCGCCTGCAGCCGGCTTGGCGGCGGTCTCTGTCTGCTGCGAGGCCGGATCGAATGTGTTGTTTTGCGGCCCGGTGGTATCGACGCCGGCGGGCTGGTCGGGCTGTCCAACCGGGCCCATCGCGATGGGCAGGTTCGTCGAGGGTACCGGCTGCGAACCGGCTGGGAGCATGCCGGGCTGTTCGTCGACGGCAATGGGCGCGGTATGCGAACCGCTGCTCAGCGACTGAGGATCAAGCGACCATGGAACGGGCTGCAAGACCGGTGCGCCAGTGATATAGATGGGCGACGAAGCGGTATCCGTGCCTGCCGTCTTGCGGGGACCGGACTTGTCGTCGTCGCTGCCGGTGAACTTACCCTTCACCATATTGTTGCCGGTGCCGGCGATGGGGTCCGCCGAAAGCTTGGATGTCCAGGTGAGGGAATCGCTGAAGGCCAACGGGGTCTTCGCCGGGGCATTGGTGGCCGACGAATCCGAAGGGTCAGTTGGTGACGTGGCCGCCTGTTCGCGATGGGCATTCGAGACACCATCCGCATCGCCGTTGCCGGAGGCGTCCACCATAGACTTGTGTGCGCCGGAAGTTGGCTGCTGCGCATTGTTGCCCGCGGCCGCCATCATCGAATCCAGGGAGTCGAGAAAGGAGGGGCCCGAGGGTTCCGCAGCCTGCGACGCCGTGTTGCTGGCGTGAGCAGTGGGGTGAGCTGCGGTGTGCGCTTCGATATGGCTTGCGACGTTCACGGCAGGGATAAAAGCAAGCGCCGTGCCAAAGTCGAAACGATTCTGCCGAGCCCGTAAACCTCATGGAATCAGTCGCTTGAGAAGACCACTTTTTCGATGCGGAAATCGGTAACTAGGCAATGGGAAGCTTTTGCCGGGTACGGCGTGGGCAACGGGTGCCGGGTAGGCACGAAAAATGGTTTTGTTGACGCCGCAGTTCGCGACAACAGGGTTTAGAGGGACGAACGCGTTACAGCAGAGCGCGCGAGCCTACCGTCCCACCATTTCTCAGCAAGCCATGCAAGCACAAAGAACAAGACAGCGTTCAGGATTTGAATGGCGGTGAGACCTGCGGGGCTGATCACGCCATGCAGAAAAAGCATTGCCGAGCCTATCAAAACGATATGCAGGATCACGCCATCCGCGATGAGAAAAACGAGCCCCCCGTACGGCAACTCGCGGCTCCCGAAACACGTTCGAGCCACCCAGACCGATGCCGGAAGGAAGAGGAGAAATGCCGTTAGCACGCCCGGGTTATAGCCCGTCCGCAAAAGTGCTCCGAGATGCGTCAGCGCATTGACGAAGATTACGCCGTAGAGTGACAGCCCAAGGAGTGGATGGCGACGACTTAGCAGGGCTGCGATGGGAGCACCTACCCAGAACATTGGCAAATTGACCGCCAGAAAAAACGGCGCTGGTATGGGGCAATGGGGAAAAGGAGATAGACCGAGCGTGGAACACATCGCGTTGGGAAAGGCGTGGAATCTCCCCAACAGGTCCACTCCATATTCCTCGACATTGTGGAGAAGGTAGAGCACAACGGCAAGCCAGGACAGCCAGACGCGATCTCTCCAGCGTGATCGGGTGAAATCGCTCCGTAACCTATTGGTAGAGAAGAGCAGGATCAGTACGATGACAGCCACAACAGACCCTATCCACGGGAAGTTCAGGTCGATCCAACTCCATCTCACGAGCGCTCCAGAATGTTCTGTTTCAGACGTGCTGTCTCATAGGACAGGTCCGAGCGAATTATACTTTTCTGCCGTATCCGTCCTGCTAAGTCGGCTTGTCTTGCGTCATCAGGCAGACAAACTCGCCGTGAGAGCCATCCAG
>DASYEV010000182.1:0-75317 GCA_036498835.1 Acidobacteriaceae bacterium
CACTCGGGAGCTTCGGTCAAGACGACTCAGGAGCTGATGCGGCACTCATCGCCGGTGATGACCCTTGGTACGTATGCTAAGGCCGTTACGGCGGATAAACGGCACGCCCAGGACTCGATTGTTGAACTAATCTTGCCTGTAAACGGCTGCGAATCAGTAGCTTAAAGTGGCTTGGACCCATTTGGACCCACGGATGGACCCGGAAGCCAATTCCCTGAACCCTAAGTTGTTGAAAGTAAATGGTCGGGACGACTAGATTCGAACTAGCGACCTCACCCACCCCAAGGGTGCGCTCTACCAGGCTGAGCCACGTCCCGACTTTTGTTGCATTTGCGCCGGCTCTTGCGAGCCCGCGCGGGGTTCTTTCAGTTTACACCAGCGATACGGGTCCCGCCGTCGACCGTCGAAACGGCGCTGCGGGACGCGTTTACGAGGTGGGGGCGACGTATTCCTTGGGCAGTTCGCCGCCGGCGCCGAAGAAGAACTCGTTCATCTGCTCTACGAGGAACTCCTGCGCTTCGCGCGTCCAGGGCTGCAGACGGTACTCGTTCAGCAGCATCTTCTGGCGCTCGACCCACTCGCCCCAGGCCTTCTTGGAAACGTTCTTGTAAATCTTCTGCCCGAAGTCGGAATCGAACGGCGGTTCGTCCAAGCCTTCCATTTCGGCTTTGTACTTGGTGCAGAAAACGGTGTGCGCCATCGTGAGAAAACTCCTTGATTCCCAAGTGTATCGCGGCCTATGGCAAGCGGTTGAAATCCGGTGTCCCCGCTTCCCAATACGCTTCCCTATAATCGGGGCGATGCCTGCCCACGCCCATCTCACGCCCGACCAGCAGATCGAGGCCCTGCGCGAAGAACTGCGCCACCACGAGCACCTCTATTACGTGCTGGACGCTCCCGAATGGACCGATGCGCAGTACGACCAGCGCATGAATGAGCTGCGCAAGCTGGAGGCCGAACACCCTGAGCTGGTGACGCCGGATTCGCCGACGCAGCGCGTTGGCGGGAAGCCCAAGGAGGGTTTCGCCAAGGTCGCCCATTCGCGGCCCATGCTCTCGCTCGACAACGCCTATAACGAGGCCGAACTGCGTGCCTGGAGCGAACGCGTCGTCGCCGGCCTGCCCAGCGGGGAAGCGGTGCGTTATGTGTGCGAGCTCAAGCTGGATGGGCTGTCGCTGGCCTTGCAGTATGTCCCGGGCGCTGCTCATGATGCGGTCCTGTTGAGCGGCATCACACGCGGCGATGGGTCGATTGGAGAAGACGTCACCAGCAATGTGCGGACGATCCGCAGCATTCCACTGCATATTAGTGCGGCCAAGCTGAAGAGTGCGGGCCTGCCGCAGCGCTTTGAAGTGCGCGGCGAAGTGGTGCTGCCGCAAAAGGCTTTCGAGAAGATGAATGCCGAGCGCGAAGCTGCGGGCATGGCTCCCGCGGCGAATCCTCGCAATGCCGCGGCTGGCACAATCCGAACGCTGGAGCCAAACGTCGTCGCACAACGCCGCCTGGAGTTCTTCGCCTATTTCCTGCTTGCGGAAGGAGAGACGCTGTTGCCGGAGCAGAGCGCCGCTCTTGAGGCCCTGCGTCGCTCGGGCCTGCTGGTCAATCAGCATGCACGCACGGTGGAAACGCTCGATGATGTTCTGACGTTCATCGCGGGTGCGGAAACACTGCGTGACACGCTGCCTTACGAGATCGACGGAGTCGTGATCAAGGTGGACGCCACTGCGCAACAGCGCCGCCTGGGCTTTACCGGCAAGGCTCCGCGTTGGGCCATCGCGTACAAGTTTCCCGCTCGTGGAGCGGTTACCCAGCTCGACGATGTGCTGTTCCAGGTTGGACGGACAGGCAAAGTGACTCCCGTTGCAGCGCTCGCGCCGGTGCTTATCGGGGGAACGACCGTGAAGCGCGCGACGCTGCATAATCCCGATGAAATTGAGCGGTTGGGCGTTCGCATCGGGGATTTCGTTTCGGTGGAACGTGGCGGCGATGTGATTCCCAAAATCACGGAAGTGGTGGAAGACGCGCAGCATCCTCGTGGCACGAGGGAAATCGTGTTTCCCACGCAGTGCCCGGTTTGCGGCACGGACCTGGTGCGTGCGGAGGGCGAAGTGGACTGGCGTTGCCAGAACACCGCGTGTCCCGCCCGGGTTTCGGGCGAGCTGCTGCATTGGGCATCGCGCGGTGTGATGAATATCGAAGGCCTCGGCGAATCGATGGTGGCGCAGCTTTTGGGCCACAGCATTGTCGAGGATGAAGAGGGCGGAGAAGAAGTTACCGAGACCGGAGCGCCGGTCCAGACCACCCGCGAGCCTCTGCTGCGCAGCATTGCCGATCTTTACCGCCTGACCGAGGAGCAGCTTGTATCTCTGGAACGCGTCGGCAAGAAGACCGCGGACGCTCTGCTGGCTCAGATTGAACGGTCGAAGACCGCAGGTCTGGCCCGTGCGCTGCTGGGGTTGGGCATTCGTTTTGTTGGCGAGCGCACGGCACAACTGCTGTCGCAGCATTTCGGCAGTATCGATGCCTTGATGGAAGCCAAAGCCGAAGACCTGGAAGCGGTGAATGAAGTTGGACCCAAGGTCGCCCAGGCCATCGTGGAGTTCTTTAGCGAAGAGAAAAACCGTGCGCTGGTTCGTGATCTGCAATCGCTCGGCCTGAAACTGACGGCGGAAAAGAAGGTCGTGGGCGACAAGCTCGCCGGTTTCACCTTCGTGCTCACGGGTACGCTGCCAACCCTGACTCGCGACGACGCCAAAGCCCGTATTGAGGCTGCGGGGGGCAAGGTTTCGGGCTCGGTCAGCAAGAAAACGAGCTATGTGGTTGCGGGCGAAGAAGCCGGCTCGAAACTCGACAAGGCAAGGGAGTTGGGCGTGCAGGTCCTGGATGAGGCGGGTCTGCTCGGGCTGCTGGAAGGCTGATCGTTCTGCCTTAAAGGCCGTGGGTTGGTAGAATAAAGGCTGCACATGCAGACCGAAGTCCAGCCCGCTGAACCCGTTTCCAAGACCCCAAAACCTGCTCCCGGCACGGCCCCGGCGAAGCGCGCCATGACGGCTCGCCGTCGCCTGATTGCCGCTTCACGCCGTTTGCGCGAGCTGGGCAGCATCGGCTCGGCGTTGGCCTCGACCTCGCACCCGTACATGGCGCACGTTGTGCCCATGCGCCGCTGCAATCTGGCCTGCACCTACTGCAATGAATTTGACGATGTCTCCAAGCCCACGCCTATCGACGAGATGCTTCGCCGCATCGACCATCTGGGCCGCCTGGGCACCTCGGTCATCACCATCTCCGGCGGCGAGCCGCTGCTGCATCCCGAGTTGGACGATGTGATCAGCCAGATCCGCAAGAACGGCGCCATCGCCGGCATGATCACCAATGGCTATCTGCTGATGCCGGACCGTATCGAGCGCCTGAACAAGGCCGGGCTCGATCACATGCAGATCTCCATCGACAACGTCATGCCGGATGAAGTGTCGAAGAAGTCGCTGAAGGTGCTGGACGCCAAGCTGCGCATGCTGGCCGAACACGCCGACTTCCACGTGAACATCAACTCCGTGGTGGGTGGCGGCATTCAAAACCCCGAAGACGCGCTACAGATTTCGCGGCGCGCCCTGGAACTAGGCTTCAGCTCCACGATCGGCATCATCCATGACGGTTCCGGCCAGCTCCGGCCGCTCGGCGACCGCGAGCGCAAGGTTTGGGATGAGGTTCGCCGCCTTACCCGGCGCAGCTATTCGCGTTTCAACCACTTCCAGGAAGCGATTGCCAACGGCCTGCCGAATGAGTGGCGTTGCCGTGCGGGCTCGCGCTATCTGTATGTGGATGAAAACGGTATTGTCAGCTACTGCTCGCAGCAGCGCGGCTATCCCGGCATCCCCATCGCCGAATACACCACCGGGATGGTCAAGCGTGAGTTCCTGACCGAAAAGAGCTGCGCACCGCACTGCACCATTTCCTGTGTGCACCAGGTCAGCTACATTGACCATTGGCGCGCTCCGCAGCACACCAGCGTGACACCTGGTGGCGCGGGGCACGGCGAAGGCGACCTGGTTCAGATTCAGTAGGCCCGATGGGGATCGGGTCGCAGGGGAGTTGCTTCTTTTCCGTTCCCCCACCAATCTGTCATCTCGACCGTAGCGGAGAGATCTGCTTTCGCTCCCGCCCATGCCCGGTCGGAAGCATTCCCTCGGCGGCTAAAGCCGTATTTGGGACATACCTTAATGTCCGGCCTGAAGACCGGACCTACCGTGTATTGCCCCAATGACGCATGTGGCCGTTCGCAGATTGTTTCTGACTAATGTACGGGCGCACCGACCAGACGAAAGCCATTCGGCGTGATGTGGCAGTAAGCCTGCCCGGATTCATGCCAGGTCGTGCCGTCCGCATAACGCAGTTCGGCGATGCTGAGCCAGCGCACGTTGACGATTTTGCTGAGCGCCACCGAGGTATCACGAAGATCGCCGTTCAAATCGCGGCTTTCGCTGAGATCCCCTGTGTTCACGCCGCCGGCGAGTTCCGCTCGCGGCGCGGCGGTCGTCCCGTGAAGCACGATCCTGGCAGCGACGACCTTGTTGCCGCCTGTGGCGTTGAAGTGCAGGTAGAGCGTGGCGTTGTCTGGCGTCCTGCCAGGTTTGCCAGCCAGGGCTAAACCGCTGGATGCCCAGCGCTGGGCGCTGGCAACGATCGGGCAGTTCTGGCTTCCGTCGCCAGAGAACGTCCGAGTGACCGGCGTGCCCTGGGCATGGGCGGCGAGTGCGGGGGCGACAAGGAGTAAAAGGAGGAATGCGTTGCGCATGGTGATCTCCTGCTGGATTTACCGTACACCTTGCATACCGCAAACGGCCGGCGTGACACTACGGTTTCTTAGACAGGCGGAACCGCTCAGCGGTTATTGAGGGTTCTCAAATAAATTACTCAGCAACGCCGAGGCGGTGGGCGGAGGATCCAACTGCAAGATTGGATACAGGTTAGTGCCCTTCTGGAAAGCCAAAGCAAATAGAAAAGGGCGAGAGCGAACCTTCGCTCTCGCCCTTTTTCTAATACAGACCGCCTATGCGGTGACGGTGATCCCGGCTTCAACTTCCAGCCAGTCCACCAGCTTCGCGAAGGGATCGAAGCCCACGACGTTGATCCCGTCGGCAACGAAGTTCGAAAGCGCGTTGGTGTCGTAGTAATAGCGCTGACCATCGCGTGAATCGGTGATGTACTCGACGCCGCCGATATCGATGCCTGAGTGCTGCATGATGCGTTCGACATCCGCGATGGCTTCGGCCGGCGGTGTGAACGCTTCGACCGTGATGCCACTCTTCGGCGCGTCGATGGCGCATGCCGCGCGATTCAGATCGGTTCCGGCTGTCGTACGACAGATGTCCGCAGGGCAGAGGTCGAAGGTTTCACCGGTAATGTGCACCTTGATCGCGTAGAGGTATTTGCCATTCAGTACTTCCACGCGGACGATGTGCGCATCCTGGGCGGGGATGAACTCCTGCACCAGCGCGGTGGAGTCGAGACCGAACTGAAGCGCCTCAGGAGAGCCGGCTGGTTCCGCGATTGCATGACGGAGTTGCGAAGCGCCATCGAAACGCTTGACGCCTGCGCCGGAGCCACCGATGTTCGGCTTGACCACGATGGGCCAGCGCAGACCTTCCGCCGCGGCCAGAGCCTGCTCGGGCCGGTGGATCACGCGGGCTTTCGGGTACGCGAGCTCCAGCTTGTCGAGCAGTACGAGTTGGCCGGCTTTCGAAAGCTCGGAGCTGAAGGCCTTGAAGCCGTTGATGACCTTCACGCCGCGCGATTCGAGATGCTCCAGGAAGCCGAGCGTATAGAAAATCTGGTCGCCGTGATCGCGGTTCCACGCGCTGGGGCTCATGCGGTTGAAGACCAACGAATACTTTTCTTCCGGATGGTCGTCGGGAGAATAGAAGTGGTCGGGCGCGAAGAGTTTGACGTACGGTGTGCCGCGGCGATCGAGTTCGGCGAACAGAGGTTTGAACCAGTGCGGCTGCTCGTAATAGATGGCGATGGGGAGGGCTGAGTTCGACATGGTCTCTTACAGGATATGACGATTCAGGGCGCCCGGAGGATGCGGGAAGACGAGGAAGTAGCGAGTAGGAAATAGGAAGTAGGAAAGACGAGGAAACAACGGGCTTAAGGTGCAGCCCTTTCAAGGTCTCGAACTTCGTCCGATGGAAGCTTGAGGTGTTTGCGGCACCAGATCGTTTTGCTTAAGGTCACGGGTTCACCCGTGACGTTCAAAGTCAAAACAACGCTGGCTTCAGCCCCGGAGGGAACCGTTCCAAGGCAGCCATAGCACCTCACCGCGACTCCACACCTTCTCACGTTTGATACGGGTACCTCAGCGGCTCAAGCCGCGATCCTGCCGCAACATACGACACGGGTGAACCCGTGTCCTTAAGCAAAACAAAGACCTCGTGCGACATTCTCACGTGGCGTTTTTCACTATGAGGCAGACACCTTGAAAGGCCTGGGCTTAAGGTGTTGGTGTGAAGTCCCGGATGTTGTCCACCGTCCTTTGGTCGAGATGCATCAGCAACGCGACCATCAGATCAACGGTTTTGTCGAAGTCTCCGCGATTGACGATCCCGTTGTGGGCGTGAGTGTAGCGCACCGGTGTCACAATATTGAGCGTCGGCGCTCCCGTGCCTGATTCCTGCATCTCCGCCGAATCATCTCCGTAACCTTGCACCAGGTCGAGTTGCAGCGGAATATTGGTAGCCCGGGCGGTGTCACGGACAAAGGCAACCAGCTTGCGGTTGGGGATCGCGCTGGAATCATAGAGAAAGATTCCGGGCCCGCCGCCAAGATGTGCCTGGGTTTCTTCCGCGCGCCCTCCCTGGTCGTTCGCGATGCCACCCTCCAGCGCAAGACCGAGTTCGGGTTTCACCATGTTGGCTGCGGTACGTGCACCGCGAAGGCCGATTTCTTCCTGCGTGGTGGCGACGAAAAAGATCTGGTTGGGATGTTGCATGGTCGCAAGGCGGCGCATCGCTTCCAGCAGAACCCCGCAGCCAATGCGATCGTCCCAGGCCTTCCCCAGGTAGTTCTGCGAACCGTTCATGACAGCAAAGGGCGAGTCCGGGACCACGGGATCACCGGGCTCAATGCCCATGGCGGCGGCTTCCGTGGCGTTGCGCGCGCCAATGTCGAGGAAAATACTGTCGCGCGGGATCACCGCAGACCGTTCGGCGGGCGTGGCGACGTGTACATCGCGAATGCCGGTGACCGCGCGAACCGGACCTTTGCTGCCAAGGATGATCCAGCGCTGATCGACGAGAGCCTGATCCAGCCAGCCTCCGAGCATCTGCATGGAAAGCTGGCCGTTGGGAGCAATGCGCCGCACCATGCCGCCAAGCTCGTCCATATGCGCGTCGACCATGATGCGAGGCCCGCTGTTGCCAAGCTGCGCGATCACGGAACCCATGCCGTCATAACGCAACGGCGCAGCCGTTATGGGCTTCATGCGCTCAACCATAATGGCGCGCACTGCATCTTCCGCCCCCGGAGGTCCCGGAGCATCGGCAAGACGCTGGAGAAGCTGAAGTGTAGCGTCGGGTTGCTGAGCAGCAATGTCAGCAACAGGAACAAGCAGGGCGAGAGCGAGGAGAAATGGGCGCATAGGGGAGCGACAGGTAACAGTTAACAGCGAACAGTCAAAACAGGAGAGCAGGGACAGGAGAGCCGAATGGGAACGAAAAGGACTATATGCGCGGCCCATTTCAAGATGCAACAACTTCGCAGCCATCTGTAGACAGCGTCTGGCCCTTGTTCGTAGGTACATTCCGGATTTCAATTCATGCTTTTGACTGTTAACTGTTCGCTGTTAACTGTCGCCTGCCCTATTGCTCTCTCAGATGCTTGATCAGCTGCGTCGGATGAATTGGCTTGGGAAGGAGTTCGAAAGTGTGTCCACGTTCGCGGGCGCGGGCCAGGATTTCTACGGTTGCGGCCTGACCGCTGAACAGGACGATGCGAGTCTCGGGGCAGAGCTCGCGGATGCGGATTGCGGCTTCCACGCCATCAATGTGGGGCATCAGGACGTCGGAAAGCACGAGTTCCGGGCAGTGGCGCTGGGCCATTTCGATGGCTTGTTTGCCACCGTAGGCCGCCTCGGCAATGAAGCCGTTGCGGTTCAGGATTTGAACGATGGTGTCTGCGATGAGAGCTTCATCATCGACAACCAGAATTCGAGGCGAGGGGCCGCGTTGTTCGGACTCGTCACCGGTCTCGACCGACGCATGGGGGAGTGACTTCGTTGAATCACCAGACAGCAGAATCGGATTCATGGATAAGGGTCCTGGCTTAGAGTGCGCAAACGGGGTATGCCGTGCGTTTCACACAGCACCGTGTCTTCCAGTAAGTTCCTCAAGCGGGAGATGATACGCCGCTGGACATGCTTGCGGCTTCTCCTTTGCAAGTTTACTGGAGAACATTCGCGTTGGGCGAAGAGAATATCGGTGCGGGACGATTTCCAGTGGGTAGAAACACCCGGAAAACCGTTCCCGTAGGCGGTTCGGTGCGTGATCGGAAGGTAACCGTACCTCCGCTTTTTTCAACAATCCCGCGTGTCACCCACAAGCCAAGCCCTGTACCGATGGATTGTTTTGTGGTGAAGAACGGAGCAAATAAACGCCCGCGAATATTAGACGGAATACCACTCCCTTCATCGGAGATCAACACGGAAATTCCTTCGACTCCATGGTGTTTCCGGCGGCGCGCACGCACACAGATAATGCCCTGGGATGAGGCATCAATTGCGTTAACCAGCAGGTTGGAGAAGACCTGTCTTACCTCTCCCTGGAGACCAAAGAGGTACAGGCCTGAATCAATCATTAAGTGAAACTTAAGATTCCTTGCCTGCAGCTTGCGCGAAAACAGATCGGCGATGCTGTGCAGCAATTCAGTGATGTCGATTTCGGCGGGATGGCTGGTGTCGCGGTAGAAGCCGAGCGTCTGCTGGGCGATCTGCGCGACACGCGCAAGTTCTGTGTCGGCGGTGTCCAGCAGGCGTTGAACGGGCGTGGGCACCGAAGGGTCGGTCTTGCAGAGGTAAATGAGGTTGGTCACGGCTTCGAGCGGATTGTTAATTTCGTGCGCGATCGTAGCGGCGAGGCGTCCGGTCGCGGCGAGCTTTTCACTCTGACGCAGAGTGGCTTCCTGCATTTTGCGAGTGGTGATGTCCTGCACGGTGCCAATCATGCCGGTCATGTCGGTCATCGTTTCGGCGCCCTCTGCGTAGACGGCGACCCCCCGGGCTGCAACCCAGCGTTGGCCTCCGCTATCGCTTTCGACGCGATACTCCGCCTGATAGACGCCGCCATCTTCAAGATTTGCGTCGCGCAGGTTTTCCGGAGTGCCACTTAAGTCTTCGCGGTTGACGATCTTCGCGCGCAGGTCGGTTCGCCTGACGGGCATGTGAGCCGGGCCATTGAGGATCTCGGCGGCTCGTTCATCGAGATCGAGCATGTCGGTGGCCTTGTCCCATGTCCAGGTGCCGAGCTGGCCTGCGTCCAGCGCCTGCCGCAGACGCCGGGCGACTTCACTGATCTCGCGATCGGACTCATGCTGCCGGGTGACGTCCTGAAAGAAGATGGCGATGCCTTCAGGCGTGGGAAAGACGCGCACCTGCGCCCACAGTTTGAGCGAAGGGTAGTACTCCGTGAACTCAACCCGTTCATCGTGTTCCATGGCGCGTTTGTAGCGTTGCTGAAACGTGCTTCCCAGACCGTTCGGGACCAGATCCCAGAAGCTGGTGCCGATGAGCTGCCGTCCGGGAGCCATCAGATCGTTGGCGTTCCGGTTGATGTAGGTGAAGCGCCAATCGCGGTCGAGCAGTGTGACACCGTCGGTGGTGGACTCCAGCACCTGGATGAGGCGGTCGGCTGTGGTGCGCTGCAGGGCGCGCGCAGAATCCGCCATGGCGATTTCGCGGGACAGGCCTTCGGCAAGCCGGGCGTTTTCCATGGCGACCGCCGCCTGGGCGGCAACCGTGGCCACCAGTTGTTCACACCCGGGGTCGAACATTCCGGGATCCGGGTGGCCATACAGCAGGGCGCCCAGAACCTCGCCGCCGCGTCTGGAGACTGGCACTGCCAGGTAGCTTCGCACCGGCAGGTGTCCTTGCGGCATCCCCGCGAAGGGCGGATTCTGGCCATAACGCGGATCCCGGGTGATGTCATCGGAGCGAATGATGGCGCGGCCTTCAAACGTGCCGGCAAAAAGCGCGGTCGGACGCGGATGCGGAAAGCTCGCGAAGGCCGCGGCCAAAATTCCCGAAACCTTGTGGAGAGGATAGACCTCGCCATCCAGCGAGATCTTGTTATAGAAGAAGGCGCCGAAGCGTGCTCCGCAAAGTTTAAGACCAGCGTCCAACGCGGCCTGCACGATGACGTCCAGGCTGCGCTCGCTGGCAAGCAGGAGCCCGGTATCAATCAGCAACTGAAGATGCGCGTCGCTCGTCTCGGCGGGCGACGTTCCCGTGGAAGGAATGTCCGGTCTTGCTTCCATTGTGGTTAGTGAGATGCGGCGTAACTGAAACGGTGGCATGAGCCCGAAGAATGCGCGGAAGACACCCTGCCGGCTGATTGTGAGTGGCAGAAGCCCTTCCAGCATGATGCCTTGGAAAGGCTCCGGCGAAAAGGGTGGTATCGAAGAGAGCACATAGGGAGAAGTTACCGAAGGGGCACTCTTGAGACGGACCGTTACGCTGCATGGGTAGCTGAGGATGTGGACGAATGCCCGCAGGCGCGAGCCCTGCGCTGGATGCTATTCTCTCTCCACTAATCTCTTGACCCACGGCAGAGGAGAAGGAAACGCCATGTCGGCCCAGGACCCTTTCGCGCCACCGCCACCCCAGGAGTGGCTGACGCCGGCCTTCCTTCCGCCTTCACCGTACGATCAGCCGTCAGCCCCCAAATCCGCGGCAATTTTCGAGCTTCGTCCCCTTACGCTAAGCGAGGTGCTGGATCGCACCTTTGCTCTCTATCGTTCGCGATTCTGGCTGTTTGCGGGCATTTCCGCCATTTCCGGAGCGGTACAGTCGATTGTGGCCGCCGGTCAGTTGATGGGCCAGGGGCGCATGATGGGCCAGATTTTCGCGACGATCGGCAGTGGCGGGGTGGGGACGCCTCCTCCGGCCTACGTGCCCGGGATAACCGACTTCATCGGGTTCGTCATCGTGTTTTTCGGCAGTCTGCTGTACATCCTGGCGTTCAGCATGACATCGGCGGCGACCGTATTTGCGGTCGGTGAAACCTACCTGGGGCGTTCCGTGTCCGTGAAAGAAGCGTTCAGGGCGACGATCAGGCACTGGTATCGCTACATTGCCATCGCCTTCTGGCAGGCCGGCAGCTTCCTATGGCTGCCGATGGTCGCCATGATCCCCGGCATCGTGCTGAGCATCATTCATCCCGCAGGATTGGCATGGCTAGGTGGTCTGCTGGCTATCCTGGGTTTTCTGGGCGGCATCGTGGGTGGCATCATCCTGTGTCTGCGCAACATGCTCGCTGTACCCGGGTGCGTCACGGAAAGACTCAAGATTCGTGCTTCCATGCGTCGCAGCAAGGTTTTGAGCGGTGGCAGCAAGTGGCGCATCTTCGTGCTTTATCTCGTCTCCCTTGCGCTGTATATGGCGGTTGGCATGTTGCAGATGCCGTTCACGATGGTTGCGATGTACAGCATGGTTAAGGCGCATGGAGTCCTGCCTTATATTTCGCAGGCCATCGTGTTGATCATCACGTTTGTGGGACACACGGTTGTCGCTCCCGTCATGGCCATCGGACTGGTGCTGGTTTATTTCGACCAAAGGGTGCGCAAAGAGGCGTTCGACATCGCGATCCTGATGGGTGAAGAGCAGGCGTTACAAAACGGCGCGCCCACCGTGCAGGCGTCTGCCGCGCAGGTCGCAGCGATGGCTCCCTACTCTCCGGAAGCATGGACGCCGGCTGCGGGATATCCGCCCCCGGGCTACCCGCCTCCAAGCTACCCGCCTCCAGGCTACCCGCCGCCACCCCAAGGGTATGCCCCGCCTCAGGGTTACTCGCCATTGGGTCAGGGTTATCCCCCGTCAGCTCAAGGCTATCCACCACCAGCCCCGAATCATCCGGCACACCCTCAAGTCGATGTGGCCCCGGCGGCGCCCCCGGCTACTTCTGAGGCAGGTTCGAGCGACATCCAGGGAGGCGATGGTTCTGCCGTTTAGAGCGAATTCCCTGATGCTGTGGAGTCAGCGGGCAGTGGTGGAGGCCTTTTCCCTTGGGAGAAAACGGCTTGTGCATCCTCTTTGCTGGAAACGCCCCACTCGAAGCGCTGTGAGCCCGATCCCGGGACGTGTGCCGGTGGGCTTGTGGTTCGCTGCGGCGTGGTGCGGCATGGTCGTGTTGTCTCCGCTATGTCTGGCGCAGGAAGCAGGGGCCGCCAGTACCCCGGCCGCTGCATCCGGCGGACCGGGTGCAGAGTTCGCTGCGCATCTTCATCGCCTGGAGGCCCAGGTGGAGGCTTGCAAGACTTTGGCGAAGGCATGTGGCACAGACGCCGGGCCGGATGACAAGATCACCAGCAGCCCCGCGGGGGAATACACCGTCCGCTGGAACTGGCTGCGCGACGCATTGAAAGATGCGGGGACTTCGTCACCCGAACAGCGCGCGGATGCAATGGAGAAATCCGCGGCTCGCCTGAAAGAGATCGCTGCAGAGACGGGTGTTGCTCAGAATGCCGAAAGCAGGCTGCACCGTGATGCGGATGACGCCGCCGTCAGGCAGAAGACCACGGAGATACTTTCCCGTCCCGAATTCAACAGGAAAGCCAGGCCGCCGAGCCTCTGGGAAAGGCTGCTCGCGCGGCTTCAGCGCCTGCTCTCCATCTTTTTCGGCGGTGTCGGAGAACTTGGAGCGAAAGCCCCATGGCTGGGAGCCATGCTGGAGTGGGTGTTATTTCTTGGCGCCGCAGTCGTCCTGATGCTCATGGTTCTGCGCATCTTTGCCCGTCAGCGCATGCAGGTGGCGATGGCGGTTGCCACGCAAGCGGGCGTCTGGAGCCGCGAGGCACAGGATTGGGCCGCCGAAGCGGAACGCTGGGCTCAGCTCCAGGAATGGCGGGAAGCCGTGCACTGCCTGTACTGGGCTGCGATTGTGCGGCTTGAGGCCCGGCGCGCCTGGCGGCATAATCCCTCGCGAACACCGCGCGAATATGTGCGTCTTCTGAAACCTGGGTCAGCGCAGCAAAGTGCGCTGCGTACCTTGACCGGAATCTTTGAACGCGTCTGGTATGGCCTGCGTGATGCGCAGGCCGCCGACTATCAACGCGCGCGTACGCTGTTCGATGGACTGAGTGAACCTGCGCGGGAGCCTGCCGCTTCGGAGCCCGCCGCATGAGCCCATCGAAAGGCGGAAAGAAGTCCAGCGATCGCAACCTTCTCTTCATGGTTGCGGGCGGAGTCGTTGCATTGTTGGTCGTCGCAACTGTCATCGCCGGGTCGTCGCCGAAGGATAGTGACGAGCCGAGCACCTACAACGCAGGCCCTGACGGAATCAAAGCCGCGTATGTTGCGCTCGACGAACTGGGTAAACCAGTAGGCCGCTGGCAGGAAGACCTCGACAAGCTGGATAGCGTGGATGCCGAGCATACGACGCTGGTTCTGGCTGAACCGCAATTCATCGTGATGGGCCGCGAACAGGAACAGCGTTATCTTCAGGATTTCCTGGAGCGCGGTGGGCGCGTGCTGCTGACTGGGGAGATATGGGCCTCCATGCTGCCCGGTGGCAGCAGCGGCCCTCCCAATATCCTGCAGCGCGGCAGCGCCTTCTGCGATGCTCAGCCGGAAGGCCCAGGTCTGCTGGCGCGCTCAGGTGACGTTCAGATTACCGATGCGGGCGCCTGGACCGCGAAGGGACCGCAGTTTCGTGTCGAGGAGCGTTGTGGTGACGATGCGGTGGTTGTGCGGTTCCCGGTAGGTAAAGGCGAGGCCGTATGGTGGAGTTCGGCGTGGCCGATGACCAACACCGGGCTGAAAAGGGATGCGAACCTCAAGCTGCTGATGGGGAGCCTCTACGGCGAAAGCGGTGGTGACCGCCGCGTGCTGTTTGATGAGTTCGTCCGGACGCCGGTTAACGTGGGTGGCGACAGTGCACGTACCTGGGTTCCGCGGCTCGGCATATGGCTGCAGGGAATCGCAGCCATGGTGTTTCTTGTTCTTAGTTTCAGCCGCCGCAAAGGTCCGCTGCGGCTCCCAGTGGAAGTGCCTCGGACATCGCCCATGGAATTTGCGGTCAGTATGGGCGACCTGTACGCCAAAGCGGGTGTGAGTGCCGCAGCCACAGACGCTGCGTGCCGGCGGCTCCTGCGCACGGCTCATCTCGAAGCCGGGGTGGCGCGCGCGGCGATCGACGACGGGCCGGATGCCGTGGCCGAGGCATTGCGGACACGCCTTCGTGGCGACTGGACGGCCGTGGCGGAACATTTGAAGAAAGCGCAGAGAGCGCATGGAGAACGTCTGCGGCCGGGATCGGCGCTGGCGCTGATCCGCGCGCTGGGCGAGGATGAAGAGCGTATCCGGCGGGCTGTCATGCCCGCCGTGGATGTCAAGGTGATCGAAGGCAAAGAAATCAAGATATTCCAAGGTGAATTAGCTGGCAGTTCGGTAAAGGAGTGACATGGCGGAGAACGAAAGCTTAGGAAATCCGGAAGTCGCCGGAAGCGCGGTCCAGGCCGCTGCTCAAATCTTTGAGCGCGGGCAGCAGCAGATCGGGCGCATCATTGCCGGGCAGCAGGAAGCCGTGGCGCAGGCTCTGATGACGATGCTGTGCGGCGGTCATGCCTTGATTGAAGGCGTGCCCGGTGTGGCGAAAACCCTGGCGGTAAAAACTCTGGCGCGATTTCTAGGTCTCGATTTCCGCCGTGTACAGGCCACGCCGGACATGATGCCCGCGGACATCCTGGGCACCAATGTGTTTTCGCAGAAGACCGGGGAATTCAACTTCCATAAGGGACCTGTGTTCACGCAGTTTCTGCTGACCGACGAAATCAACCGTATGCCTCCGCGCACGCAGGCTGCGCTGCTGGAAAGCATGGAAGAACGGCAGGTAACGGCGGATGGCGAAACGATGCTGCTGGACGAATATTTCACGGTGTTCGCGACCCAGAATCCCGTTGAGTTTGAAGGCACCTATCCACTGCCGGAGGCGCAACTCGACCGCTTCCTTCTGAAGATCAGGATTGACTATCCGCCAGTCGAAGACGAACGCCTCGTCCTGGAACGCCATCACGCCGCCCATACCGCGGCCGGACTGGCCGAGACGGAAATCGAGCGGATTCCTTTCCCGCTGCTGGCTGCCGCACGCAGCGAAATCCGCGCCGTGCGCGTCGAACCGGCGATCTTCGATTACCTGCTCGCCGCCGTACGCCGCACCCGCGAGTGGCCATCCATCGCCCTGGGCGCCAGTCCGCGGGCCGCGGCAAGCCTGCTGCTGGTTGCCAAAGGTTATGCCGCCCGCGAAGGCCGCGACTTTGTCATTCCCGACGACGTGAAAGAAGCGGCCGTTCCCGCGCTTCGCCACCGCCTGGTCCTGCGCCCCGAGGCAGAACTCGAAGGCTTCAACACGGATCGCGTGGTGCGGGATGTTTTGGCTGCAACGCCGTTACCGAAGTGACAGGTTCTAGGTTCTAGGTACTAGGTTCTAGAAAACCTTCTCCCAACATTTTCGATTGGAAAGCGCTCCCGTTTCTGACCTAGCACCTAGCACCTAGCACCTAGAACCTAGAACCTAGAACCTAGTACCTCGCCCTATGCAGACTCTGATCCCACAACCCGCAACTGGCACCGCCCGGCCGGTTGGCCGCTTTGGGCGGTGGCTGCGGTTTGGGTTTACGCCGTTGGCTATGGGGCTTTTTGTGGTTGGGCTCTTGCTTGCGGGACTGGCGTTCTGGCATACGCGGCTCATCCTGGTCATGGTCGGGTGGGATGTGCTCCTGCTCTTGCTTTGGCTGGTGGATGCCCTGGCACTTCCGCGGCCTGAAGCGTTCACCGTGACTCGAAGCTTTCTCGATTCACCACAGCTTGGGCAGCCAACGCGCGTGGAGCTTGCGGTCACGATGATGTCGGAACGGCTGATCGATCTTCGCGCGACGGACGATCTCCATCCCTCGCTGGTGGCGGCGCCGAAGGAGCAGCGGCTGAAGATGTATCCGCGCGAACCGGTCATCGATGTAACTACGGTGGCTCCGGTAGAACGCGGCGATGTTGTGCTGGGCCGCGTGTTTCTCCGTTATCGCGGTGCGTTGAGGTTAGCCGAGCGCTGGTGCGCGGCCTTGCCGGTATGGCAATCGGAGATTGGGCCGGCAGGCCTGCGTGAGGACGCGGCATCCCCCGCGGCTCCTCCCGATGCTGCAAAGAACAAGCAACGCAAGGATGCATTGCGGCCCGGAGAGATGCCGCAGCATGTCCGTGTCTATCCGGCGCTCGAGGAGAATCGCGGCGATGCGGAGTTCTATCTCCTGCGCGCGCGTCAGATTGAAATGCAGAAGCGCAAGCTGCGATTGCGCGGCACTGGCCGAGACTTTGAAAGTCTGCGCGACTATCAGCCGGGCGACGAGCTTCGCAACATTTCGTGGACGGCCACCGCGCGCCGCACCAAGCTGGTGACCAGGCAGTTCACCGTGGAGCGGTCGCAGCAGGTCTGGATCGTTCTGGATGCCGGCAGGCTCTCCCGCACGGGCTTCGAACTGCGGCGGGGCGGAGCGGCGATGGTGGGCGAAACCGAAATTGAACGCGACCGCCGCCACCTGCTCACGGTCACTCAGCTTGACCAGGCAACCTCCGCCGCGGCGATGCTCGCCCAGGTGGTGACCAGTTCAGGCGACAAGTTTGGTCTGCTGACCTACGGTCGCGGCGTTCAACAGATGCTGCCTCCCGGCGCGGGACCCGCGCATGTGCGGCTGTTGATCGACCTGCTCAGCCAGACCAAAAGCGAACGTGCCGAAGCCGATCACCTGGCGGCAATCGCCCGGCTCAAGAACATCCAAACCCGCCGCGGACTGATGGTGTGGGTCACCGAGCTGACCGACTCGGTCGGCAAGCCGGAAGTTGTGCTGGCTGCCGCGGAGCTTGCCCGCCGCCACCTGGTCGTTCTGGTGCTGTTGAAGCACCCTGAACTCGATGATCTGGCCGCCGGCATTCCACGGACTCGCGACGAGATGTTTCACTCCGCCGCTGCTCTGGAAATGCTGGAGCGCCGGCGCGAAGCAGTGGCGCAACTGGAGCGTCAGGGCGTGTTGATCGTAGAAACAACCGCACAGGAAATCGGTATCAACACGATCAGCAAGTATCTGGAAGTGAAGGCGCAGGGGTTGCTCTGAGGGATTAGGGTTTAGGGGATAGGGTTTAGGGACAAAGCGTCTGCTGACAGGGCTTCGGTCGCTAGACCCTAAACCCTAAACCCTAAACCCTAAACCCTAAACCCTAAACCCTAAACCCTAAACCCTAAACCCTAAACCCTAGACCCTAATCCCTCTCGTACGAGATCCCCGACCCCGTACAATATCCCCATGGGTCTTCGTCGTTACCTTCGTGGCGGCGTTTTTGTCTCGGCTACCGTGCACGCGGTGGCGTTGCTGTGTTTGCTTGGTTCCTGGCACTTTGGCCCGAAGCTGGCGGCGACGCGGAAGCCTGGTACAGCCAACGGCACTCTCGAAATGCTGGTCTTCAATGTTGGGGGATCGCCTGCTGCGGCAGCGGTGCTGCATGCGAAGGCTGCTCCTGAGCGGAAGGCCCCGGTCACCCAGCAAGGCAAGATGTCGGCACCTGTGGCAGCGCCTGTACGCGAAGCGACGGCAGGCCCGGGCGGCTCAGGACAAAGTGCGCTTGGCGACGGCAATATTCAGATTGCGCTGGTGCGGTTCCATCCGCGGCCGGCGCCGGATTTGTCGGCACTGCCGCATGGCGCCGCAGGCGACGTGATTCTCGATGCAACGATCGATGCTGACGGCAAGATCACAGACCTGAAAGTGTCGAAGGGTTTTGGCGGAGATATCGACAAGACCGTGATCGCGACTGTGCAGCAGTGGACGTTTGCGCCTGCCACCAAAGATGGCGTGCCCATTGCGAGCGAGCAGGAAATTCTCTTTCATTACGAACACGCATAAGGAAGCTCTCCGCACAACCGTTACGTTTTGTTTCTTGTTGTTGCCTTTGCCGTTGCTTTTCTGGTTGTCATCCCCGTAGGGGATCTGCTGTCCGTCCTTCTCTCCCGTAGGTCATCAACTCTTGCGCATGCGAAACAGCAGACACCGGGATGCCCGCAATCATAAGAAAAGTTCAGGCCACCGCCCGTAGAGCACGGCCATCTCAACGTATCGAGGTTGATGGTAGAGACCCGATCGATGGGCTGTGGCGCTGGTGGTGCCTTTGTTGGTGAGTCCGATCCGTGTATCGGCTTAACCCTTTGCAACAAGACACCCCAGCACCGCAGAGCATATCCAGATCGATGTCTCGAGGCCCCAGGAGAATCCCATGAAGCTGTACCGATTTGCAGCCGTTGTCGCGTTGCCCTTTGTGCTGAGTAGTTTTAGCGGTATGAGTCTTGCTCAAACGAGCAATCAGCAGGATCTCAAGGACAGCCACCATCAGGTTAAGCAGGATGAAAAGGCCGACAAGGCTCAGGCGAAAGCGGACAAATCTGAACGCAAAGCGCTGAAGAGCCACAAGGTGAAGAAGGCCGCGAAAAAGCAGGACAAGGCCGATCGCGCCGCGGATGACGCAGGCATTCAGCCGCATTAATTCTCAGTGATTGCGTGTCCGCCGAGTATTCCCGATTGCCGAACCTTTGTGTCTTCATTTGTGCCGGGGTATGCTGAGAGCAAATTCCCTGATGCCGTGGTTCTATAAGCATCGGTACAGGCCGTTTTCCTGGGAAGAAAACGGCGTCGGGGTTTCAACCTACTCAACACCTTCAGGGAATTTGCTTACGGCGATGTCAAACGATCAGCAACTCAATACTCCCGGCCACCACGCATCGCCTGACAAGCTTGTGAACCTGCCGCGGCTGGTGACCGCGTTCTACGCCAATCACCCCGACCCGGCCGAGCCGGGGCAGCGGGTGAGCTTTGGCACCAGCGGCCACCGCGGCTCGCCGCTCCATACCAGCTTCAACTACGCACACATCCTGGCCATTACGCAGGCTATCTGCGAGTACCGTGAAGCGCAGAAGACGACCGGCCCGCTGTTTCTCGCACAGGATACGCATGCGTTATCCGACCCGGCGTTCGCCACCGCGCTGGAAGTGCTGGCTGCGAATGGCGTGGACACGCTGATCGACCAGGACCTCGGCTACACGCCGACGCCGGCGCTGTCGCATGCCATCCTTACGCACAACGCCGCGAACGGAGCCAACCATCAAGCGGACGGCATCGTCATCACGCCGTCGCATAATCCGCCTGAAGATGGCGGCTTCAAGTACAACCCTCCCAACGGCGGACCGGCGGACACCACGGCGACCAAGTGGATTGAGAATCGCGCCAATGAACTGATCGCCGCGAAGCTGCAGGGTGTGAAGCGTCTCGCCTACGCCAAGGCTCTGAACGCGGAGACGACCAGGCGGCATGACTACATCACCGCGTACGTCAATGACCTTGCCAACGTCATCGACTTCGATGTCCTGAAAGGCTCCGGCCTGAAGCTGGCGGTTGATCCGCTGGGCGGCGCCGGCGTTCACTACTGGCCGCGCATCGCGGAGCAGTACGGGCTGCCGCTCGAGGTGCTGAATCTTTACGTCGATCCCACGTTCCGCTTCATGACGCTGGACTGGGACTCGCGTATTCGCATGGACTGCTCCAGCCCGAACGCGATGGCCAGCATGATCGCCAACAAGGACAAGTACGACGTTGCCTGGGCCTGCGATACCGACCACGACCGCCATGGCGTGGTGTGCAGGAGCGCAGGCCTCTTGAATCCCAATCACTATCTGGCCGTGTGCATTCAGTACCTGTTCACGCATCGCCCGGAATGGTCGGACAAGGTGGGCATAGGCAAGACGCTGGTGTCGTCGTCCATCATCGATCGTGTCGCCGCAGGCCTGGGCCGGCGCATGCTGGAAGTTCCGGTCGGCTTCAAGTGGTTCGTCGACGGCCTGATCGACGGCGCGTTGGGTTTCGTCGGTGAGGAATCCGCCGGAGCCACCTTCCTGCGGCGCAATGGTCAGGTGTGGACCACGGATAAGGATGGGCTGATCTGCGGCTTGCTGGCTGCGGAGATGACGGAGCGCACCGGCAAAGATCCCGGAGAGCTGTATGGAGAACTTACTGCGAAGTATGGGGCTCCTGTCTATCAGCGAGTGGACGCGGCGTGTTCGCGCGAAGACAAGGCCAAGCTCGCCAAGCTGTCGGCTTCGCAGGTCAAGGCGACTACGCTTGCCGGCGATTCCATCACAGCAGTGCTGACGGAAGCGCCGGGCAATCATGCGCCGATTGGTGGGCTCAAAGTCGCGACGGACAACGGCTGGTTTGCAGCACGGCCCAGCGGTACGGAAGATGTCTACAAGATCTACGCCGAAAGCTTCAAGGGCGAAGATCATTTGAAGCAGATTCAGGGTGAGGCAAAAGAGCTGGTTAGTGCGGCGCTGGCTGGTTGAGCGAGCACTTTGATAACTCGGCAGTTGCCATGAGAACGAAGACATGTCGCCACAAACTGAGTGCTGGGGTCTTTCGCCAATGTCTCCTCATAAACGCGACTGACTGCCCGGCCCTCGTTCCGCTGGAGATAGGCTTCCCACTACTCTGTCATCTCGACCGGAGCGAAGCGAAGTGGAGAGACCTGCTTCTACGCTCCCGCCCATGTCACTGGTCAACCACAACTCGGTAGGTCCGGTCTTCAAGACCGGACATTCGACGTTGCCGATGCGTTCGCCTTCAGGCGCTGAGGGCCTGCTCCTGCCCGAGGCATGGGCAGGGGCACAGAAACAGGTCTCTCCGCTACGGCGCTAAGGCATTTCCCATGAAGGTGTACCCCGGGGCAAAGATGTTGAAGTCGTTTTCCCCCAAAGAAAACGACCTTTTCAGCGGCTTCGGGAGGGCACGGCATCATGGGAAATGCTCTAAAGCGCCTTCGGTCGAGATGACAGAGCTGGGGGTTGATGGAATAAGAAGCTCACAAACAGCACTTCTTCATCCCATACGTGACCCGTCCACAACAAGTCAGGCTACCAAGGACAACACGTCGCCTTGAAATATTGACGTCTCGCTGCGGATACACTGGCGAGGCCAACATCTTTTGCCGCAACCGGACGGACCTTCATGCCAGCGATTACAAGTCCCATCAATAAAGCTGTAGTGCTTCGCGGAGTCACCGCTGCTGCTTTTCCAAAACTTCTGGGAGCCGTGATGTATGAGCACGAGCAGAAGGTCTGCCTCGCGGTGCCAGCAGCGACCCCGGTGACGGTAGGCGTGCGGGTGATCCGGTCCAACGGAACGGGGCTTCTGGACTTCGAGTACCGGCTGTCCATGCCGGAAAGCGATTACGACGACGGGATCAGACTGGTGGTTACGTTCGGGGGACGGAAGTTTGCTATTTCGTTTGCCGACTTCCGCGCCGACCTGCCTGGCGCGATACCGCCTAATTCTTTCGGCTCTGACCCCAACGAGCACGCCGTTTTCCGGTTCGACTACGGCCTATCCGTCGGGCGTCCTGCGCGGGCCTGCTTTATCTCCACGAACGGTCGCGAGTTCGATAAGACGGGAGGCAGGGTGAGCCTGTTTACCGGCCAGCGCAGCATAAGCTTCGAAGCGCCGGCGCCGACTGCTCTGGCTGTCAGCACCTACATGCCGCACTTTGTTCCCGAAGAACCCGCTCTCCCGGGAACCATGGAAACGCCGACTGCCTCCAATGACGACGCCAGCTAAAGCATTTCCCATGAAGGTGTACCCCAGGGGCATAGATGTTGAAGTCGTTTTCCCCAAAGAAAACGACCTTTTCAGCCGTTTCGGGAGGGCACAGCATCATGGGAAATGCTCTAGTGCCCTGTCTTCGCCAGGTCAATAAACGCACGCGCCGGATCGGTATGTAGCAGCGTCACCGTAATGCGGTCGCCCACATCCAGGCCATCTTCTCCGCGGATCACGCGGCCTTCGAATGGCGGTTGAAGCACGCGGGCGTAGACGCCCTTTGGGCTGGAACCTGTAACCACAGCGCGGAAGCTTTCGCCGATACGTCCGGAGAGCGCGACCGCGGCGACGCGCTTGATCATGGCGCGCTCTATCTTGCGCAGAGCCTTGTCCGCTTCGTTGCAGTGTGTGGCGATTGCAGCCAGGTCAGCGTCGGAGTACGGTGGCGGCTCGTCCTTCATCATGGCGTGCAGCACGCGCTGCGTGACAAGGTCAGGGAAGCGGCGGTTCGGCGCCGTGGAGTGCGTGTAATCGCGCGCGGCCAGACCGAAATGGCCGGTCGGGTCATCATCCGCACGCATCAGCATGTACTCGCCCGCACCCATCAGCTTGATCACGGAGACGGCAACGTCCGGATAGTGGTCGGGGTCTTTCTCCCGTTGCGCGCGCAGCATATTGTTCAGCGCGACGGAGTCGGGGGTGAGCGGCAGCTCGGAACCGTGCTCGGCGGCCAGCGCCACGATGCGGTCCCAGCGCTGCGGCACACGCACAACGCGCTGCAGGCCGGAGCGTCCGGCGGCACGCAGAGCGCGGGCCATCACTCCATTGGCGGCAACCATGAAGTCTTCAATCAGGTGCATGGCGCGGTTCTGCGTGACTTCATGCAGATCCTTGATACGGCCGTCGGCAAACACCGGCTCGGCTTCACCGCGCTGGAATTCGAGCGCGCCATTGGAGATGCGCGCCTTGTGCAGGGCCTGGGCCGCTTCGTCCTGGATGCGCAGCTGCTCACCGAGCCAGTTGTTCGCGAGCGATGAAGACGCCTCAATGCCCTTGGGCGAATCGCTGCGTGCGCTGTCGGAACGCAACTCGGCGGTGTTGGGATCGACCTGCTGTTTGGCGGCGTTCTCCAGCCATGGACCCACCCGGGAATAAGCAAGCTGAGCGCGGTTGCGCACCACGGCACGCGATACCTTTTCGTCGCGAAGCTCACCCTGCTCCGTGACGGTGAAGCTCATGGTGATCGCCATGCGATCGGCGTTCTCGTTCAGCGAGGTGAGGTCCGTCGAAAGGTCGAACGGAAGCATGGGGAAATTTCGTACCGCGGTGTAGATGGTCTGGGTCTGGTCCTGGGCATGCTTGTCGATGGGGCTTCCCTGATCGACGGCCGTGGCCACATCGGCGATGGCTACACGCAGGCGGATGCTGCGGTCCGGATTGCGCTCCGCCACTTCGATCTGATCGAGGTCGCGGGAGGTGTCGTTGTCGATGGAGGACCAGCCCATGGCGCGCAGGTCTTCGACACCGGCTTCCGGCTTCTGATCGGCAAGCCTCTCACGAATCTCAGCAAGCTGCGCCGGCACACCCGGCCCAAACTCAGGGTGGAAGCCGGCATCGTGCAGCTCGGTGAGCGCGGCTTCCGCGAGGTCGAAATGCCCGTGGCTCCCACCCGAATGGCCGTGGTTGCCGTTTTGGGCATCGTGTCCGTCGGGTTGTGCGGGGGAGGGAGCGTGCTGGGGGGAGGGAGGATGGCCGTGGCCGTGCTTTGCCGACATGAATGGCAGGCTACACGGCGCTTTGGTGCCTCGGCAAATGCTTCGCGAAGAAGGGTTAGAGCGGTTTGCTCCTACTGCGTCCATCTCGAGATTCCAGGAGGTCGTTTTCATTGGGAGAAAACGGCGTCGACCCTTTTCCCCCTGTAAACACCTTGATCAAAACCGCTCCATCCACCTGGTTTCATTAGTTCGGACGTTGTAGCCGTTTATCGAACGCGGGTTCGCAACAGCAAGTGTCGAGGAATAGCATAGAGAGTGCCATGCCGACGAAGACTCCGACGCAGCCGAAACCCTCCCCAAAAACTGAACTGCAGGACCGAAACAGCAACGAGCGTGAAATGACATTCGATATTTTTCGCCGTTGGGGCTATCTGCAAGCTTCGCTCGACCCGTTGGGGCAGTACCTTCCACCCGAGCCATTCCCAACGCCCGCGCCCGATGGGCCCGATGCGCAGGAAGCGCGCCGCTACTATTGCGGCAACATCGGCGCGGAGTTCATGCACATTCCTTCACCGGAAAAGCGTGCGTGGATTCAGGAGCAGCTTGAGCGCGACTACCAGGCGCCCGACACCGCGCGCATTCTCAGCACGCTGATTCGCGCTGACATTTTCGAGCAGGTGATTCAACAGCGGTATCTGGGCACCAAGCGCTTCTCGCTCGAAGGCCTGACCGCGCTGATTCCTTTCCTCGATCAGCTCTTCACCACGTCGGCGGAGCTGGGTGTGTCGCGTAGCGTGTTTGCGATGGCACACCGCGGCCGTTTGAACGTGATGGTGAACACTGTCGGCCGCGACTCGCATGAAGTGTTTGCGAAGTTTGAAGACGTCGATCCACGCTCCACCATGGGCGGCGGCGATGTGAAGTACCACATGGGCGCGACCGGTGAAATCACGACGGCGAACGGCAAGGTCGTCAGTCTGCACCTGGCTTCGAACCCAAGCCATCTTGAAGCTGTGAACCCGGTGGTGATGGGCCGTGCCCGAGCCCGCCAGGACCGTATCGGCGAAGAGGGCAAGAAGACGATTCTGCCTATGATCGTCCATGGCGACGCGGCATTTGCCGGCCAGGGGATCTGGGCTGAAACGCTGAACTTCGCTTCGATCCACGGCTACGACGTGGGCGGCACCGTGCAGGTCATCACCAACAACCTGCTTGGCTTTACGGCCAACCCGGAGGAGTCCAACTCCTCGCGCTTTGCCAGCGATCTCGCCAAGCGTTTGCCGATTCCTATCTTCCACGTCAATGCGGAAGACCCGGCGTCCGTGGTGCGTGCTGCCGAGATCGCCGCCAACTATCGCGCGAAGTTCGGTTCGGACGTGGTTGTTGACCTGATCGGCTATCGCCGTCACGGGCACAGCGAAGTGGACGATCCTACCGTGACGCAGCCGCGCCGTTATGCGCTGATCAAGGAGCATCCGCCGCTGTACAAGATCTACGCCGATAAGCTTGGCGTCGATCCGAGTGCGGAAGTCGCCAGGGTCCAGGAGTTTTTCCTGGACGAACAGAAGCGTGCCAAGCAGGCTGATGCGAAAGCCGCAGCCCAGCCTGAAGTCTTCAAGATGAAGCGCATGCACTCGCTTCCCGATTACTGGCAGCCGTATTGCGGTGGCCCGCTGGCCGTGAACGACAATCCACGCACGGGCATGGACCCGGAAGAGATTGCGGAGCTGACAGCGAAGCTCACAGCGTCACCGGAAGGCTTCCATGTTCATCCCAAGGTGAAGAAGTTGCTGGAGCAGCGTGCGGAGATGGGCACCGGCAAGAAGCCGATGGACTACGGCTTCGCCGAGTTGCTCGCGTATGCGTCGCTGTTGAAGGCCGGCATCCCGGTTCGTCTCAGCGGTCAGGACTCGCAGCGCGGCACGTTCAACCAGCGCCACTCGGTGCTGATCGATACCGAAACCGAACAGCGCTGGTCGCCGCTGGGCAACATTGCGCCCGACCAGGGCCGCTGGCAGGTCTACAACTCGATGCTGAGTGAAGCGGCGTGCCTGGGCTATGAGTATGGCTACGCGCGCGACTTCCCCGAAGCCCTTGTGCTGTGGGAAGCGCAGTTCGGCGATTTCGCCAACGGCGCGCAGATCATCATTGACCAGTTCATCGCCGCCGGAGAAGCCAAGTGGGGTCTGCTGGCGGGCGTCGTGTTGTTGCTGCCGCATGGCTATGAAGGCCAGGGGCCGGAGCATTCCAGCGCACGCATGGAGCGCTACCTGCAGCTTGCCGCGCAGGACAACATCCAGATTGCACAGCCTTCCAGCGCCGCACAGTTCTTCCATCTGCTGCGCCGCCAGGCACTGCGTAAGTGGCGCAAGCCGCTGGTGGTGTTCACGCCGAAGTCGATGCTGCGTTACCCGGACGCGATGTCCACGGTGGAGGACCTTGGCCGTGCGACCTTCCAGACGGTCCTGCCGGACAACGAATGCGAGAACCCGCGGCGCCTGCTGTTGTGTACCGGCAAGATCGGTCACAACCTCCGCGTGGAACGCGCCAAGCGTGGGATCAAGGATGTGGGCATCATCTTCGTCGATCAACTCTACCCGTGGCCGGAAACGGAGCTGCAGGCGGCGATCGATCAGCACATGGGCGCGCATGAAGTGGTGTGGGTGCAGGAGGAGCCGGCCAACATGGGAGCGCTCTCCTACGTGATGCCACGCCTGAAACGCATCACCGGCCACCGCGCTTTGACCAGCGTAAAGCGCATCGCCAGCGCCAGCCCCGCAACGGGTTCGGCGAAGGCGCATGAGCTCGAAGAGAAGACGCTGATCGACCTGGCCCTGGGGGGCGGGCACATCTAACCGGCCTGCACAGAAACTGCGAAGCGGCAGCCATCATGGCTGCCGTTTTCGTTTGGTGGGATGCCGGGCTTGAGTGTTGCGTGAGGACTCTTTGCGCGTTCGAGCCTCATTGCGCAAATGAGCGATCACGGCGATGTCGTTTCGCATAGCCGTCGATGCTCGAGACGATGTAGCGCTGAAGGCGTGTTCTATACCAGCATGGGGCGAAGCCCCATGAAAGCCTGGCCTTCAGCCCTGCATTTCTGGAGGGCACGATACCTGGGCCCCGGCCGCAGGCGGGTATCGAGCGCGCCGATGGCACTTGAGAATGGCGTCGCTACCGGCGATCTTCAGTGAGTGGCGTTGTTCTTGAAGACGTCGGCCGTATTGCTGCGCATGAAATAGATGAAGATGAGCACGTCGATCGTCAGCACGATATAGAAGCTCACCATGTTGGGTTGTGACGGTGTGGGGCCGGTGCTGTTCTCGGCTGCGGCGCTGGGAAGAAGCACGGTCTTGATATACAGCAAGACGGTCAGGCCGGAAGTAATCATGACCGAACGGCGCGCCCACTGCTTGACGTTCCATAGGCCAAAGCCGATAGCAGCAATGTAGGCGCCGAGACCGAAAAGGATGCCGGCCACAATCATCAGAAGCGTGTCATTTTCCGCGCCACCCTGCGTGGCCGCATCGACGGCGGCCATGTTACCGCGCATGGCGATGTAAAGCAGAGGGTAGAAGATGCTCTTCGAGCTGATCACCACATTGGGCGCCAGGCGAAGCAGCGTAGCGGTCAGCATCAACAGGATGCCCTTGGCCAGTTGAAATCCGGCGATGGCGGCAATACCCCAGGGCCGTTCAATAACAACCCGCTGTCCCCGCGTAAGGGAGGTGTTGACGACCGGGGCATTCTGCATAGGTCTTCCGATTGTACCCAGTATCGGGAATTCGGTATCAGGAAGTAGGAAGTAGCAGCAGGTGAAAGGAAAGAAAGCGATAGATCGTAGACGGAGTACCGGACATGCGGGCAACCAATTTTCGGGCTACTTGCGTAGCGATATCGCCATCCATATTAGATGGCAATATCAGCCACGGATGGCACGACGTGGTGGCGGGGGGAGTGCAAATGACTGGAACAGGAAAGCAGTGGGACTGGAGTGTCGAAGGCTGGGAATACGCGTGGGCCGCACAGGGAAACACGGCGGCGAACGCCGGGAGTGACGCTTCAAACCGTGAGAAGCCGAAAGGCTCGGAGAACGACCAACCACTTCCCGCCCGGCGTGATCCGCGCGATGCGACGCATTGAAGGCGAAAGCGCGTAGTGGCATAGAAAAAGCCCGGCTCATATGCCGGGCTTTTCAGCGTTGCGAGGGGAACAACTTATTGCCGGATGTCGGACGCATGCATCGGAGGCTCGCCAAAAGACTCAGTTGCAAAGGCTTGGATAGGAATCTCCGGTGGAGCCGGCGAGCGCGTATGCCTGTCGCGGCGGTATTGCAGAATCCATGCCACAGGGAACGTAGCAGACAAGACGGTCCATAAGAGGAATCCGCCCAGCATCCAGGCGATATCGTGGCGGTCTCCGGGGGATGTTCCGATCGCGCCGTAGGCAGTAACAAGCATCAAGCAAGTGCAGATCAGCGTTCCGAGCAGGAGCCACCACCAGCGCAGGCGCCTCCGGCTGAGCACTGTGTCCAGCCCGATGCCGGCCAGCCACCAGAACGGAAAGCCGAAGATTGGATAAATCAAGGCGCGCCATTGCTGAACGGTAATGAGTCCGGGATGCCATGTGTCGGGCCACGATCGGGTGAGCCCGTCTTCAGCCATTTCCAATGTGAGTCCCGGCAGGTTGAGAGCCATGACGGCCTGCGCATCCCTTTGTGCCGAGCTCAGAATGGAAAAAGCCAGGAACTGTTTGCGCTCCACGGTAACGAGATATTCATGCTTTCGGTTCCGGTAGATCACACCCCGGCCATGTTGTGAAATGTTGCGAAGATTGATGTAGGTCAAGGTCGCTGGGACCATAAGGGATGTAAACGCGATCAGCAACGCGAGCGCAGGAAAAAGTTTGCTGAAGGGAAGACGGGAACGCACCCCATGAGATTACCCGCAGCGGCTGAGTTTTTGTGACGCAGGATGCAAAAGACCTGTTCCCAAATAGCTGCCCTCATGTTTCACTGCGGAGAGCTACTTTGCGATTGGAGAGAAACCGGGATGATCAAGGAACTTGCTTTGTTGATGGCGGTGGGAATGCAGGCAGCGGCTCCGGCGACGGCAGCGGTGGATATTACAGGAACGTGGCTGGTTTCGGCTGAGGTTTCAGGCGTAGGCGTGAATGAGATCTGCACGTTGAAACAGGCTGCCGATGCGAAGATTACCGGCTCCTGCGAGACGGCGACCGGCAAGTATGACGTAACCGGTTCGGTAGCGAGCGGCACAGTCAGCTTCCAGCATGGCGGCGAATACGAAGGCAACAAGCTGGTCATGAGCTACGCCGGCAAAGTCGGTTCGGACGGCGCCCTGGCTGGAACCTTGTCCGTGGATGTCTACAACGTGAGTGGTGATTTCACGGCGAAGAAGGCTGCGGCAACGACCGCACCCGCAGCCACACCCACGCCTACGCCCACACCGCAGTAAGCGTTCATTCGAATGGAACCCGTACCGTCCTCTCGAGCGCACCATGTTTGTGGAGATCCGGTGACGTAACGGTAGATCTCTTCGCCGTTGTCTTTCTTGTTGTCATCCCCGAAGGGGATCTGCTGTTTGGTTGTGTTCCCGCAGCCCTGTCATCTCGACTGGAGCGCCGTGCTGGCAGTGACGCTCAGGGTGCCTCTCGATGAGAGGATGCCGAAGCGCTTTCCCTCCCAAAGAAAACGGCATGCCCAAATCTGGCTGAAGCCACCTATGAGCGTGATTGTCGAGTGGAATGAACTGCCTCTGCACCACCATTGCCAGGAGCGTTTTGAGTCTTAGAAAAAGAGAATACCCACCGCGCCCACTACAAACGTCGCCACCGCGGCGATGGTTATATAGACCGCACTGCGTTTCGCGCTACGAAACTCCGCATCATCAGTTTGCAGAGAGCCGAACTTCACCCACCAGCGAATCGTCATGAAGGGGGCCGCCAGGGCGAGGCAGGAGTAAAACCGGCCGCCGGAACGGTAGGCAACGTACGCTGGAATGCACCGCACCGCAATATAGGCAGCATAGAGACCTACCGCGAATCTCAGATAGTTCGCATCGCTGCAGGCCTGGTTGATCCTGCTCATTTTCGCCGCAGCGACTTCCGCCGTTCCCGCATCGATGGCTGTGTGGCAGAAAGGGCAGACGGTCATCGAGGTATTGATGGTCTGCCTGCAGTTCGAGCACGAAAGTACACGGATGCCGGAAACGAGACTGAGAGACCCTGCCATCGAGTGAGCTCACCTTGGGGATTCGAGAAACGTTATCACAGAACGATGGCGGGAGTAGTAGCGCCTTCGCGCGACCGGCCGCTCGCGCGAAGGCGCCTATCTCATAGACACTTGTTCGCGATGTCGAGTGCTAAGTGGCCACTCGTCGTTGTCGGCTGTTCGCTATCGACGAAACGTCCACAACTTGTTGGCGAGCTTACGCCTTATCGCCTCAGACTCAACTTTTGATTCTTCTAGAGCTGCAATTAGTTCAGAAAGATTCATGGATTTATCGGTGAGAGTGAACAAGAAGAGGCCAAACACACTGAGTCCTCGATAGAAGATATGGCTGTCATCGATGGATGGGCTCTCCTCAATGGTCTTGGGGTATTGAGCCACAATGCGCTCACCGTACTGCCTCAAGCCTCTACGAAGGTCGCCAATCGTTTTGAATCCAACTCTTAGCAGCATCTGAACCAATGGGCTCAACGAGACCACCTCGGTCTCGTTGAGAGTCACTTCGGGCATTGCAGCTACAAGGCAACGGTCCGTTGCAATCACAAGAGGGTCGTCCGTAATAAACCTCTCAAGAGAGACCTTATTCAAATCCAGATGCTCGCTATTTGTCCCGATCTCTTCTGCGACTTTCCTAGAGTAATCGTCTAAATCATTTCGAAGTCTTGTGAATTCGATATCGGCAATTTCCAAGAGGCCTGCCAATCTCGAAAAGCGCCTTCTAATTACTGCCGGAATCGCGATTCCGGCTTTGTAACCTAGATCGTGTTCAATTTCCGCCCATGCATGTTGCAAAATTGAGCGAACTTGAACCTCAAATTTTAGACCATCAAATCTGTGGTTCTCTGTCAACACCGCTCGATTTGGTGACATTGAGCATACGTAGTGCAGAGATAGATAGCCGAAACGGTCGGGATCGAGAGAAGCGCGTTTATCTACGGAGTTTTTCGAGTCGATTTGAAATTCACTCTCAAGTAGCTTGCCTATGGCATCCACTTCATCTTCAAAATAAGTCGTGATCCTAACCCCAACTACATCGGTCACTTCGGAAAGGTTCGCATAATTTTTGCCCAGTCTGGCGATCTTACTTTCGAGGTGATCACGACTTTTGACTCTAGAAGTTACGGAGTGTACATGGTGTCCGGCGCTCGTCAAGACTTCGCCAATCAGGCGTTCCATTGATTGGCGAAACAACTCGTTAACCGGCAGTAGCTGATCATATTCGGCAATAATCTTTCCATGAGAGGGCTTAGCCATGAGTATTTTGGTGAGCTTACTCCACCGTCACACTCTTAGCCAAATTCCTCGGTTGATCCACATCACATCCTCTGCGTACAGCAATGTGGTACGCCAGCAACTGCAGCGGCACTACTTCCAGAATGGGAAGCAGTAGTTCGTGGCTCTGCGGAATGCAGATGGTGTGTTCCACCAGGCCGGTGATGTCGTGGTCGCCTTCGATGGCTACGGCGATCACACGACCGCTGCGGGCGGTTACTTCCTGGATGTTGGAGAGGGTCTTTTCGTACTTCAGGACCGAGCTGGGATCGTTGGGGTCCTTGGTGGCGATGACAACGACGGGTAGGGTTTCGTCGATCAGCGCGTTGGGGCCGTGTTTCATTTCGCCGGCGGGGTAGCCTTCGGCGTGGATGTAGCTGATCTCTTTTAACTTCAATGCGCCTTCGAGCGCGATGGGGTAGTGGATGCCTCGGCCCAGGAACAGGAAGTCGTTGGAAGTGGAGAACTCCTTGGCCAGGCGGCTGCACACGTCGTCCGCCGTGCGCAGGATTTCTTCTATCTTGCCGGGAATGCGCGAAAGCTCCGTGACCAGTGCCAGGGATTGGGCGTCCGAGATCGTCCCGCGCACCTGTGCGAGGTGCAGCGCCAGCGTGAACAACGCGGTGAGTTGGGCGGTGAAGGCTTTGGTGGAGGCCACGCCGATCTCGGGGCCGGCGTTGGTGGTGATGGTACCGGCGGCGAGACGCGTGACGGCCGAGCCCACCACGTTGCAGATGGCCAGCGTCTTCGAGCCCTTATGAATCAGTTCCTGCTGCGCGGCGATGGTGTCGGCGGTTTCGCCGGACTGCGTGATCAGCAGGCCGAGGTCGGTGGGGTTGGGGATCGGGTCGCGGTAGCGGTATTCGCTCGCGTAGTCGACGTCGACCGGAAGACGCGCGAGGCGCTCGATCATGAACTTACCGGCCAGACCGGCGTGCCAGCTTGTGCCGCAGGCGGCGACCGTGATCCCGGTCGCTGCACGCAGGTCGTCATCTGAGAGGGACATCTCGCCGAGGAAGACCTTGCCGGTATCGAGTGAGACGCGGCCGAGGGTGGTGTCGCGGACGGCGCGCGGCTGCTCGTTAATTTCCTTGAGCATGAAGTGCTTGTAGCCGGCCTTCTCCGCCTGGATCGGATCCCAGGTGATGCGCTGCGGATGAAGCTCCCTCGGGTTGCCGGAGAAGTCGGTCAGGGCAATGCCGGAGGGCGTGAGCGTCGCGACTTCGCCGTCCTGCAGGAAGTAGATGTTGCGGGTGTGATGGAGAATGCCCGGAACGTCGGAGGCCAGAAAGTATTCGCCTTCGCCAATACCCAGCACGGCGGGTGGGCCCATGCGCGCGGCGACCAGCTTGTCAGGCTCGGCGGCAGAAAGCACGCCGATGGCGAAGGCTCCGGTGAGGCGTTTGACAGCGCGCCGGACGGCTTCTTCCAGGGAGATAGCCCCAGGGGCCAAAGCCCCTTTTTCTGATTGGCCGGTATGGGACGGGCTGAAGCCCGTCCCCTTCAAAGAGTCTGTCCCCTCCGAGGAAGAGGCTCGACCATCTACCTCCAAAACCGTCTGCGACTCGTTGGAGTCGGCGGCATCGGTTGCGATGGGTGCCGCTTCGGAGAAGACCGGCTTCGCATCCTCCATGCTGTCGGAAAAGATGTTGATCTCGAAACCGCCGTACCGTGAGGACGGTTTCGCGGATGTGGTGGTAACGGCATTGGCCGGGTTCACCACCTTCGCCGCTGGCGGCGGTGCGGCTGAATGACTAGCCTTGGCGTCGCTTGCGATGGGTGCTTCTTCGGAGAAGACCGGCTTGGCGTCCTCGATGTTGTCAGAAAAGATATTGATCTCAAAGCCGCCGTATCGCGACGTCGGCTTTGCGGATGTGGTGGTGACGGCGTCTGCCGGAACAGCCTTGGTCGGTGCTGAAGCTGTTGGCGAAGCTTGGGTGAACGGATGGGTGGCGCCGCCGGTTGCCGCGGCCAACTCCAGTTCCTCCTGGATCAGGTGGGCAATGATCTCGGTGTCGGTTTCGCTCGAGAACTTGTGGCCCTTGGCGATCAGCGCGTTCTTGAGGTGCAGGTAGTTTTCGACGATGCCGTTATGCACCACCACCAGCGTGCCCGTGCCGTCGCGGTGCGGGTGGGCGTTTTCTTCCGTGGGCCGGCCATGGGTGGCCCAGCGCGTGTGCCCGATGCCGAAGGTGCCGTGGACCGGGTTGTCGCGCAGGATGGCGTCCAGGTTGCGCAGCTTGCCGGGAGCGCGGCGAAGCTGCAGGCCTTCCGGACCGCCCGCAACGGCGATTCCCGCCGAATCATAGCCGCGGTATTCCAGCCGGGCAAGGCCTTCCATGATGACCGGAACGCAGGACTTAGGACCGATGTAACCGACGATGCCGCACATAGCTAGGAGTGTAGAGGAACACAGGGATTAGGGCTTAGGGATTAGGGTTCAGAACGCAAAAGCAAGCTGCGAATTGCTGGCGAGAAAGCGGTCTCGATAGTGGATCGTGGGGCGAGTGGTAACCGTCCCAATGCGGGAAGACATGTAGGTAAACCTGTTTGACAGGTGTTGTATAGGACCTTCATAATTCTGCGGCGGAGCCCGTGTGTGCGCATGGAGGCTCTGAACGTCGTACGCGAAGAACTTCGAGAGGCTTTCATTGAGCGCAGCCAGGAACGAGGGCTCGCTTTCGCAGTAACTCCGGTCCACCTGGCCGGACGAACCCCACAAGTCCATAGAGGAATTATGAACAAACGGCCTTTTGCAAAGGCGTCGCGGATAGCCATGCTGCTTTCCGTGCTGTCCATCTTGCTGGCAGGACGCATGCCAGCCCAGGAATTCCGCGCGACCATCAGCGGAGCAGTCACCGATCCCACCGGAGCGGTCGTGCCGGGAGCGACGGTGGTTGCCAAAGAAATCCATACCGGCACCGTGAACCAGACCAAGAGCGATGCGGCAGGGCAGTATGTGATCCCCTTCCTTCTACCCGGCGATTATTCGGTAACCGTCACCGCCACCGGCTTCAAAACGACGGTGCGCAGCAACGTCACGCTGCAGTCGCAGGAACACCCCATCCTGAACATGGCCCTTGCCATCGGCACGACCGACACCACCGTGGAAGTGACCTCGGAAGCTCCACTGGTGGATCAAGCGAACGCCTCCGTGGGGCAGGTGATCTCGACCGAATCGGTTGCCGATCTGCCGCTCAACGGACGCACGCCGACCACGCTGACCGAGCTTTCAGTGGGCGTGATCACCACGGCCGCTCCGCAGCTTGTGCATCCGTTCGACAACAATGCCGGCAACTCATGGTCTATGGGCGGAACGCCGAACCAGGTCAGCGAAGTGCTGCTGGATGGCTCGCCCGACCTGACGCTGCTCGGCGCATTGGCCTATGCGCCTACGCAAGACTCGGTGAAGGAAGTCTCGGTGCGCCCGTTCGATACGGATGCCAGCTTTGGACACACCATTGGCGGCGTGATCAACCAGATCACCAAGGGCGGCACCAACAAGCTCCACGGCACGCTGTATGAGTTCAACCAGGTTCCCAATATTGACGCCAACCTGTATTTCAACGATCGCCAGAACCCCGTTCCGAAGCTCCCCGTCACGCACTACAACCAGTACGGTCTGACCGTGGGTGGACCCATCCGGATCCCCAAAGTCTTCAACGGCAAGGACAAGCTGTTCTTCTTCTTCGCCTATGAAGGCCTGAAGGATTCGCAGCCTGTGGTGACCACCACCACGGTCCCCACTGCGGCGGAACGCACTGGTGACTTTTCGCAAACGCTTTCCGGCGCCTGCAACGGCAACAAGGGCGGCGCGTACACGGTCAATCCAACGTCCGGACTGGCGTATTGCAATGACACGCCCACGGTGGTTGATCCCAACCAGCTCTACAACCCGTTCACCGCCACGCTTTCCGGATCGACGGTGGTGCGCTCGCCTATCGTGAACAATCAGCTCGCCTCGACCGGCCATGCTTTCGATCCAATCGCACTGGCCTACCTCAAGTTGTATCCGCAGCCGAATTCGACCGCGGGTGTTGCCGCCGACGGACAAGGCAACTACATCAGTAACGCACCCAGCGCGGATACCTACAACAATGAGTTCGGCCGTATCGATTACAACCTGAGCGCGCGCGATCACGTGTTCTTCGACTTCCGCCACAACAACCGTACGCAGGTGAAGAACAATTACTTTGGCAACGGCCTTACCGGAACGACGTTGACCCGCGAGAATTTTGGTTCGTCTCTGGACAACGTCCTCACCCTGAATTCCACGACCATCCTCGACACACGTCTGAACTGGACGCGGTTCAATGAAGCGCACGGTTCGCCGGCACAGAAGTACAGCCCTGCCGATCTGGGCTTCCCCAGCAACATCACGGGCGCGAGCCAGTTGCTGCAACTGCCGTTCATCAACTTCAATACCGGCGGAAGCTGCGGCAGCATCACCAGCTACCAGTGCCTCGGCGATACGTCTTCCGCCATCGACCCCACCACCAGCTACCAGGTCTTCGCCGACATCGTGAAGGTGTTGGGACGCCACACACTGAAGATCGGGTTCGATGGACGGCAGTACCGTTTGAGCGTGCAGAACTTCGGCGCATCATCGGGCAGCTACACCTTCAACTCGAACTTCGTGGAATCCAAGGGTGGCGGCACGGCCCAGACCTTTGGCGGCGATCTGGCTACCTTCATGTTCGGCATCCCGAGCTCAGGCTCGTTCGATATCAACGCTCGCGCCGACTTCCACTCGTACTACACCGGAAGCTTTGTACAGGACGACTGGCGCGTCAGCGACCATCTCACCCTGAACATGGGTCTGCGTTTCGATATCGATACGCCGTTTGAAGAGAAGAGTGGCAAAACGGTGAATGGCTTCAATCCGGCGTTGACCAACTCCGCTTCGGCGGGAGCTGCGGCGGCGTTCAAGCCCACGACAGTGAGTTCGAATGGCGTGAGCGCGACCGTCAGCAGCATCAACACGCTGGGAGGGTTGACCTTCCCCAACCGGAATAACGGCGCGGTCTATGCGACCAACAGCGGCTTCGTAAGTCCGCGGTTCGGTTTCTCGTACAGCCCCACGGAGAAGACGGTGGTGCGCGGCGGCTTCGGCATTTTTGTGCAGCCGGAAACGCTGTCGTCGCTGGCTTCGACGGGAACCTATTCGTCGAACGCGCTCGACAACCAGGAGGGCTTCAGCCAGACGACGACGTACACTTCCTCAACCAACAATGGTCTGACGCCTCCGGCGAATACGCTGAGCAATCCGTTCCCCAACGGATTTGTGCAGCCTGCGGGATCGTCAGCGGGAGCGAGCACCTTCCTGGGACAGAGCATCAGCTTCCTGGCGCCGGTGCAGCATGATCCTTATGCTGAGCGCTGGGACCTGGGCGCGCAGCATTCGCTCACCAACAGCACGCTGCTGGAGTTCCTGTATGTGGGCAACCACAGCCTCCACCTGCCGATCGCTTCGCAGAACCTGAACGCAGTGCGCACGCAGTACCTTACGACCAATCCATACCGCAATCAGTCGCTGGCGACTGCTTACAGTTCGACGGTGGCGAATCCGTTCGCAGGTCTGTTGCCGAATGGCGGCAGCGCCAACAGTGCCACGGTCGCGTTCAGCAGCCTGCTTGTTCCGTATCCACAGTTCGGTACAGCCTCCGTCAACATCCAGAACCAGACCATCGGTCAGTCCTACTTCAACAGTGCGATTGTCCACATCGAACAGCGCGCCAAGCATGGATTGACCCTCACAGCCAATTACAGCTTCGCCAAGCTGATTGAAGCGGACACCTTCCTGAACGATCAGGATGCGGCCCCGACAAGGCGCATTTCGCCCTTCGACCACACCCACCACTTCACCGTGGGCGGCACCTACAACCTGCCGTTCGGCAAAGGCAAGATGTTCTCTTTCGGCAACAGCCGGTTGTGGAATGAGGTGCTGGGCGGCTTCGTGATCAACAGCATTTACCAGTTCCAGACCGGACAGCCTCTCGTCCTGTCGTCGGACCTGGTATTGCAGCCCGGCGCGACACTGCGTCAGATCACGAATCAGCCGCGCAATGCCTCGGCGGTTGGTTCTGGAACGCCGGCTTTGAGCACCAACCTGTTTGTTACCGGAAACACGACGGTGGCGGCGGGAACCTGCGCGTCCACACCTTCAGCGTGCGACGGTACAACGTTCCTCAACAATGGCGCGTATACCAATCACTACCGCACGCTGCCGCAGACGCTCTCGTGGGTTCGTCAGGACGGCTTCAACAACATGGATGCTTCCATCCTGAAGAACTTCGACCTGGTTGAAGGAGCGTATCTGCAACTGCGTTTCGAAACCTTCAACACACTCAACCATCCTGTGTTCGGTGCTCCGAATGTGAGTTCGGCCACGGCCAGCAACTTCGGCTACATCACGGCGGTGACGTCGAACAGCCTGCCCCGCCAGGTGCAGCTCGGCGCTCGCATCGTGTTCTAGGCGAAGTGAAAGGAAGAACAAGGGCGTCCTTCGGGACGCCCTTGTTGTCTGTCTTGAACAGCAGATAAGCCATTCGCATAGCAGTTAAGAGAAGTCATTCGAAAGGCATCACATCGACGTACGCTCTCGTTTTGCTTAAGGGCACACCTTCAGGTGTGCCGTCACCGCTGCAGGTAGAAGGCGGCTTCAGCCGCTGAGGTACCCTTCATTTTCATAGCGATACGCTGCAAGTTCACGCAGTATCCAAATGCTCTAACTTCAGAACATCTTTGCCTCACGATGCACGGGAACCTCAGCGGCTGAAGCCGTAAAGCGATCGCGTTGGGCGGCACGGGTGAACCCGTGCCCTTAAGCAAAGCGAAGACGCTCTCCAGATATTTCATGCGTTCGTCGAAACATGAAATATCGCATTTTTCGAAGTGCCTCATGCCTGTTTCGCTGTTATCGCACGTGCGTATCGCCAGATCTGTACAGAAGTACGGCGCTGGATGGAGCCACCGTCGAGACTTCGATATGTCCGCGAGGCGTGGTGATATGAACGTCCTTGGAGGTGAGGGAAGGAGCGGTCAGCTTTTCACCCACTCCAAAGCCGGGAACGCGAACGGTGAGGGGCTGCGTTGCGTCCTTGTTGATGATCGCGACGATCTGCTGGCCGGTCGGCAAGGTTGCGGCATAGGCTGTTGCATCCACCGAACCGGGATCGAAGTCGAGTCCCATGAACTTCGCTCCCGCAAATTTTCCGGCAAACAGCATGCCGTAGGCGACCGGTTCGAGAACATACTTGTCGCCGATGTGTGCCACCGGTGTGTAAAACGGGCGCGCATGGGGCACGGTGCGGTCCGGCATCAGCTCTTCTCCGGGCAGTGTGCCACCCAGGGAGTTGGCGACCATTTGTCCGTCGCCTCCGTGCAGGTTCACGCCGGCGTAGCCCAGGGAAGCGAGCAGAAGCAGGTAGTCGGCAGCCCACAGCGATGCGGCGAAGACATCGGAGACTCCGGGCTTGCCCCCGCGATAGCAGGTGTTGCCTTCCGTCATGCGGTAGGGCACGCCGAGCTTCTCGGCGGCTTCGCGTGTGGTGGCTGCCGTCTTCGGTACACGTGGATCCGGTTGAAGCAGGCGCTCGATGTTGACCTTCGGATTCGCAGGCGGGCCACCGAAGTAGTAGTGGTGCGAGATCGCGGCGATGCGGGGCTTGTCGGCCATGGGCGCAAGCCGTTCGGCGATGCGTGCCGACCATTCCGGATTGCCGGAGGTATCGGGCAGACCGAAGCGGGCTTCGGGGACGCGCGCTCGGATGGCGTTGGCCATGGCCAGCCACTCGTCGAGATAGGCATCGGCGTTCCACGTCTTCGGATCGCGCATGTGATTGCGGAAGAGGTCGGGCTCATTGCCGAGTTGGAAGTATTCGAGCTTGCCCCCACTGCCGGTCCAACCAAGCGTCTTCGTCACGAAGACGGCTTCATCGGCGCCGAGCGCCGGATTGTTCGTGCCCAAGTTGATGCCGAAGAGGCAGGTCCATCCCACGGCGTCCAGGAAGCCACGAAGGTTGGTGATGCCCGCGGGCTCGATGGCATAGCTGAGGTCTGCGTTGGGTTCACCGACTACTTTGCGAACGTTCATGGGCGGTTTGGGCGAGTCGGGCTTGGGTTTCCACCAGCCGACGTCCGAAGTATTGCCGCCAAGGCGCAGCACGCCGCGCGGCGAAAGCGCACGAAGCTGCGCAATCAGGCCGCGGTTCGCGGGCGAGAAGAAGCTGGGATCGGAAAGCTGCTGGGTCTCGTAGCTCAAACCGATGAAGCTTGCGGGCACCGTGGGCCCACCCTTGTCGGGGTGAAGCGTGAGGGTCGCACTCGCAGGCGCCCCGGCGCTTTGGGCAACGGCGTTCAAGGGCTTGAGTGCGAGGGTTGCAGCGGAAGCGTAGAGGAAGCGGCGGCGGTCAAGCTGCGTCATGAGGGCGAGGGTATCGGACTAGGGAGCCTTCAGGCAAGCGGGGAGGGAAGAGAACAGAGATTAGAGATCAGAGATCAGGCCGAAGCGCAGGAGGTGGGCCATTCGCCCGTCTCCCGCGCTTCGACCCCTAGCCTTGTTCTCTGTTCTCTCGCCTCTATCACCACACGCGGCATGACGGCGTATGCACCATCGGCTGGCCGGCCTTGCAGCCAAAGGCTTCGCGGAACTCCGGCATGTTGCCGACGACGTTGTTCACGCGCAATTCCGGCACGGAGTGCGGGTTGGTGAGCACCTGGGTGCGGCCGGCTTCCGGCCGGATCTGCGTGCACCACACATTGCCGAAGGCCAGGAAGAAGCGCTGCTGGTTAGTAAGCCCGTGTTCGTCCTTGTCGGCCATGGTCTTGCCTTGCCGCTTCAGGTCCTCGGTCAGCGCGGAAAGCGCGAGGTGGAGGCCGCCGTTGTCGGCCGTGTCTTCGCCCTGGGTGAGCTTACCGTTCTGCTTGATTCCCGGGACACCGGGGACGGAGCCCGAGTATTCCGCTGCAATGCATGAACCGCGCTTGTCGTATTCGCTGGCATCCTGCGCGGTCCACCAGTCGCGGAGGTTGCCGTTGACGTCGAACTTGCGGCCCTGGTCGTCGAAGTCGTGGGTGAGCTCATGGCCTACCACCGCACCTTCCGCACCGTAGTTGATGACGTCGTCTTCGGTGGAATCGAAGAAGACCGGTTGCAGGATCCCGGCGGGGAAGTTGATGGTGTTGGTCTGCGGATCTTCATAGGCATCGACCGTGGGCGGCGTCATGCCCCACTGGTAGCGGTCGAGCGGCTTGCCGATGAACGCGAGTTGGCGCTTGAGCTCGAAGGCAGTGCCGCGCTCCACGTTGGTGGCATAGCTGTCGCGTGTGACGGCGAAGCTGCTGTAGTCGATCCAGTGGTCCGGGTAGCCAATCTTGTCGAGCACCGCAGCGAGCTTCAGGTGCGCCTGCTGCTTGGTCTGCGGCTGCATCCAGGACACGGCGTCGATGTCACGGCCCATGGCGGCTTCAATGTCTTTCACCATCTTTTGCGCGCGGGCTTTACTTTCCGGAGGAAACACCTGCGCGACGTATACCTGACCGAGAGCTTCACCAAGCTGCCGGTCGTCGGCTGTCGTGCAGCGGCGCCATGCGGGAGACTGCTGTCTCTGACCGCTGAGCGCGCTGGCGAACTGGAACGTGGTGGTGCGCCAGCTATCGCCGAGCGAAGGCGCGGCGCTCAGAAGAAGCTGCCAGCGCAGGTACAGCTTCCAGGTGCCGAGATCCTCACTCACGATCAGCTTGTTGAGGCTGCGGATGTACTCGGGCGCGGTGACTTCATACAACGATGCCGAAGGCGCTCCAAGCGCCGTGAAGTAGGTGTCCCAATCGAAAGCCGGCGCCAGAGTTTTGAGCTGTGCGAGCGTGTAGCGGTTGTTGGTCTTGTTGGGATCGCGGCGCGTGATGTTGTCCATCTGCGCCTGGGCCATGGCCGTTTCCATCCGCAGTACGGTGGCGGATGCCGTGGCGGCATCCGCCGCGCTCATGCCATCCATCTTCAGCAGTTCCGTAATGAGAGTGGCATATTTCGCGCGTATGGCTTTCATGTCGGCGTCATCGCCGAGATAGAAGTCCCGTCCCGGCATGCCCAGGCCACCCTGGTCGACGCCGGCCACGACGCGGCGTACGTCATTCGCATCGGGCGTTGGGCCAAAGCCGAACATGGCCGCGGGTGTCTGGTTGTCTTCTCCAGTCCAGGACGCACCGAAAGAGCTGTGAATGGCAGCAAGCACTGGCGCGATCCCGTGCTTGTCGCGGATGGCAGCGATGCGCGCGAGCAGCGGTTGAATCACGTTCAGTTCATTCCCGCCGGAAGACGCCTGCGCCATGCAGGAGGCATAGTAGTCGCCGATCTTCTGCTGGTTGGGTGTGCGCGAAGCGATGGGTGCGGAGTTGGTATCGAGAATCTGGCGCAGCACCTGCCGGTTCCACATCTGCAGCCTGCCGCCTACACCCCATGCGGCCTGGTCCGCGGGAATGGGGTTGGCCGCGTTCACTTTGCCGCAGGCGTACTTGTAGAAGTTGTCGCAGGGGTTGACGGAGCTATCCACGAACTTGACATCGATGTGCGCAAGCTTGATGGGCGTGTCCATTGGACTCGCTGGATTAGCAGGATTCGCCGGGCCTTGTGCGGCGGCGGCAAGCGTGGATGCGGTGACAAGCAAAAGCGCGAGACAGGCGTGCTTCATGGATCCTCCAAAAGGGCGACAGGCGAGCTGAAACCGTGCGTGGTTCGTGATTTCGAAACGGGGTCATGATACCGCGCCGCGCGATCCCTTTCCCTGACATTTCAGGCAAGCGGTCTCTTGGCCGGGACGAATGGAGGGGTCCTCATCTGTGGGCAAGGGGAGGACATACGTCTCGCGCCGTCATGCTCTTTAATTTATTTCGACATAGAAAAGAATTTCGTTTCCATCTCCGCCGACTTGGGCGAGGCTGCTTCTAAGGAGTCTTGTGATGTTGTTGCCGCGCCTTTTCCGTTCCTGCCGCCCTTGGATCATGATCGTCCCCTTGTTGTGCGCTTTGGTGAGCGGAGCGAAGGGCCATGCTCAGAAGCTCGACGATGGCAGCGGCGCATTCCACACGCGGCACTACCGCGATCTATTTGCGGAACGCGGCCATACTCCTGCGGAAACGCGCGCCCGGATCGACAAAGCATTCGCGCAGCTGTTTCATGGCGACAAAGAGAACGAGAGCGTGTACTTCGAAAGCGGCAGCAACAGCAACGGGCCACTGGCATACATCACGGACTGGGCCAACAAGGACGCCCGTACCGAAGGCATGAGCTACGGCATGATGATTGCCATGCAGTTGAACAAGAAGCATGAGTTCGACGCGATCTGGAACTGGGCGAACACGTACATGCTGATCACGGATGCGAAGAACCCGAACCACGGGTACTTCGCGTGGTCGATGAATGTGGACGGCACGCCAAGGTCGGATTCGCCCGCTCCCGATGGTGAAGAGTACTTCGTGATGGCGCTGTATTTTGCCGATCACCGGTGGGGATCCGGGAAGGGTATTTACAACTACAAGGCGGAGGCCAATCGCATCCTGCGGTTGATGCGCCATCATCCGGTAGAGACGTCAACCGGACCTTTCCGTCTGCATCCTGACGATCCACCCTTTGTTCCGAAACCGCGGCCCTTCCGTCCGTTGCCTTCGTTGCCTCCGAGTACGGCCGCAGCCAATTCCGCCGTTCCTGTAAGACCACCTTCTGCCGTCGCGAGGAACATGCCGCGCATGATGGGATCCGGTCCGATGATGGAAGAGAAGTACGCGATGATTCGCTTTGTGCCGAATTTTGTTCCGGCGGCGCCAGGTGCACCCCCGAACCCCTTCGGCAATGCGGCCGAGACGACCGACGCAAGCTACCACCTGCCTCATTTCTATGAGCTGTGGGCACGGTGGGGACCGGTAGAGGATCGCGCCTTCTGGGCGCATGCCGCTGAAGTCAGCAGAAAATTCTTTCCTGCGGTTACCGGGCCGGATACAGGGCTTACGCCGGATCGCAGCAACTTCGATACGTCCGTGATCCTCGGACGCGACGGTCATCCCACGCCCTACAGCTATGACTCGTGGCGCAGCATCAGCAACTGGTCCGTCGACTACGCATGGTTCCACAAGAGTGCGGACGAACGGGTGTTGAGCGACCGCTACCAGAAGTTTCTGGTGGGGCAGGGAATCCATACGTTTGCCGACCGCTACACGCTGGACGGCAAGCCGCTCTCCGAGCGTCATTCGCCGGGCATGGTCGCGACCGGCGCGGTGGGCAGCCTGGCTGCCAGGGAGGGAGCCAATGCCGACGCATTCGTTGATGAATTATGGAACACGCCCGTCCCCAGCGGGCAACAGCGTTATTACGATGGCATGCTGTACATCATGAGCATGTTGCATTGCAGTGGGAACTACAGGATCTGGTGAAAGGGCTAATTGAGAATTGTGCGTGCCGGCGTCCCGAAAAGCATGGTCTGGTCCATGAAAAACGACGCACTTTTCTCTAATTACCCATGCCGTGGGTGCCCCATTCATCGCAGCTTTATCGCGATGAGTGGGCCAACCACACAAAGCATGTAGATCCGATAGGAAGCCCTGTTGTGGTTCCGGAGCTGTCATTATCCACAAACATCGGCAGGAGCAGTCGCGCCTTCGCGCGACCGGCCCACTCATGAGCGATAAGGCCGCTCATGAATGGGGCACCCGCCGCAGTGCAGCCACAGGCCGTTACTTGATGTGCATCATGTGCGCGCTGCGGCGGGACGATGGCATAGGATGTCTGCCATGAGACGTTGCGTGCTGTTTGGTTTGCTGATGTTGGGCGCGGTTTCGATAACCGCCGCACAGGACCCGATCAAGACGCTGCCGAAGAACTACTGGGTAGAGTTCGAGAACCCCTGGATACAGGTGATTCATGCGCGCTACCGCCCGCATGAAAAGGTGCCGGTCCACGATCACTCCACAGCGCCTACGCTCTATGTCTATCTTTCCGACTCGGGGCCTGTGGAGTTTAAGCATGGCGGCGCGGAGAGCTTCAACCTGACGCGTCCGGCACTGAAGGCGGGACAAATGCGCGTGAGTCCGGGACGCATCGAAACCCACCAGGTGGAGAACCTCGGCGATCTGCAGAGCGACTTCCTCCGCGTGGAGTTGAAGACGCTGCCGATCGGTTTGCGGAATTTCAACAAGCGGATTCCCGCCGCGGATGCAGCGTTCTGGCAGGAAGCGCACCCCGAGAAGGTTGAGTTCGAGAGTCCGCGCATGCGCGTGACCCGTTTCGGTGTCGCTGCAGGGCAGCATGCTGCGTTGCGCGGAGAGAAGACGCAGACCGCCTGGATTGTGGTGACTGCGGAGGGTGCGACGATTGCCGGCCAAGCTGCCCATGCAGGGCAGACCTGGGCTTCGCCGACGTTGGACGTCACAGGCGGCACGAAGAACGTGGAGTTGGTGCGGATAGAAGTGAACTAAGTCGCCGCCACTGAGGATGTGGAATCACCAAGACATCCCATCAGCGCAGCGAACGGGTGGCCCATCCTTCGCGTTTTTTGCGAAGGCTGGGGTATCGCGTGCGAAGCATGCGACTGCTCCGGCCCGTGTGTTTGCCAGGCAGCATGCCCACCGAAGTAGCCGGAAATGTAATGAGATAAGAAGCACACTGCCAATTGAAGCCGAGGTGATCGAGACATCCCAACCCCACCCTTTACACCCCAGCCAACAAGTTGGCTGGGGACCCCGTCTTTGCAAAAAGCGCAAAGGATGGGCCACCCGAGTTCTGTTAGTGGTTACGTTCTAACGGCTGTGCTGCATGACCTGTTTCGAGAAGCGTGCCATCTCTTCTTTTTGCGGGCTGGATTGCAGAAGAACCAACGAGCAGCCGGCGCCTTCAAAGTCCGCGAGCCGCTGCGTTACCTGTTCCGGCGTTCCAATCAGACCCGAGTGCAGGCCGCGGTTCGATACCGAGTAATCACGCAGGCTCAGTTTCTTCTCAAGCTTCGAGCCAGTTGTCCACTGCTCGAAGTTGGCAAAGCCTGCGGGCGATGTTGTGGGATCGGGCGCGCTGGTGATGCGCTCGATCTCCTGGTTGGCCTCGGCTTCCGAATCGCGCACGATGCAATAGCCGGTGACACCGAAGATCATCGGTGGCAGTTCCGGGTGCTGTGCCCTGCGCTGCTTCATGTCGTCCACTTTGGCGGCGATGGTGCGCGGGTCGTCACCGTGCATCAGGTAGGCGTCGCACTTTGCCGCGATAAGGTTCTTCGCGGTCTCGGATTCTCCGCCGGCGTAGAGGGTAGGACGCGTTGCTCCCTGGGGAGCGCGTGAGTAGGTACGCGTGGGCTCAGGCTTCGGCGAAAGGATGTTGTCAGCCACGTTATAGAAGCGGCCTTCGAAGCTGGTGTGCTGTTCCGACCAGCAACCGTCCAGTACATCCAGCCACTCGCTGGTGCGGGCGTAACGGTCATCGTGTTCGTCGAACGGGATGCCGTACTTGAGGGCTTCGTCTTTCCACCATGAACTCACCACGTTCAAGGTGAGCCGGCCGCCGGAGATGCGGTCGATGTTGGCAGCCTGTTTGGCCAGCAGGGCAGGGTTGTGGAAGGTTGGGCGGACGGCCACCATGAGCTCAAGCTTGCGGGTAACGGCGGCGAGCGCCGCGGCGGTGGTCCAGGCGTCGAGTGAGTCGGCCTGCGGCCCCTTGATGTCGTTCAGGTTCAACTCGGCGATCAGGGTGAGATCGTAGCCGAGATCTTCGGCCTGGACCGTGAGATCGCGCACGTAGTCCCAGGTGGCGGGCATGGATTCGTCGTCGATATTGCGGAGCCAGCCCCCGAAAACGGGCAGCCAAAAACCATAGCGCATAAGGGCAAGGGTACAGGGTTTCGGGGTTAGGGTTTAGGGGGACAGCGCTGCCAGTCCAGGCTCGGGAGAAACCCAGGCTCTGTCATCTCGACCGGAGCGGCGAAGTGGAGAGCGCTGCCGCCCATGTGTCAGGAGCAAAGCTGCCCTCGGAGCCAGTGTGGCTGCGAGGGCAGGGGTATTCAGACAGTCATCACTTCTTTTTCTTTGGCCTTGAAGAGCTCTTCCACGCGCTTGATCTGGGCGTCGGTCAGTTGTTGGATCTCGTCATTCGCCCTTTTTTCGTCGTCGGCGGAGATGGTCTTGTCCTTCGAGGACTTCTTCACCGTTTCGTTGCCGTCGCGGCGGATATTGCGGATGGAGGTTTTGTGGTCTTCCAGTACCCCCGCAAGATGCTTCACAGCGTCTTTGCGGCGTTCTTCGGTCATGGGCGGCACGGGCACCCGGATGATCTTGCCGTCGTGCATGGGATTGAAGCCCTGTCCGCTGGTGCGGATAGCTTTTTCGACGACGGCGACCATGCTCTGCTCGAATGGCTGAACCACGATCGTCTGCGCTTCCGGCGTGGAAAGCTGGCCGACCTGGTTGAGCGGCATTTCCGTGCCGTAATAGTCCACGCGAATGTTGTCCAGCATATGCACGGAGGCGCGCCCGGTGCGTACGCTCAGCAGATTGGCGCGGAAATCCTCCACCGTTTTGTCCATGCGTGATTTCAGTTCGGCGTACACGCCCTTCAGTGCGACGATGTTGTCCATTGCTGCCATCGTGATGCGACCTCCTCGGTGCTCAACGCCTGATTTTACAGAGGAGCGGCGGGTATGCGAAGTGGCCCGATTCCCGCCGTAAAAGGCGTATTTGTGGCGAAGGTCCCCCTCCGGAGGGGATTTTGGGTGCGGTTTTCGGCTGCCATGCGTCCAACGAACACGCCGAAATCGCACGGCGGCGGTTCGCCCAGCGCCGGACCGTCGCCTATAATCGAAGGGTTCCCCTTCGGAAGCGCAGGGTCGAGATTCAAAAGAGCAGTGAGGGTGTGGTTATCTTTACCGGAATACGAGTGAGCGCAAGCTCCCTGAACTGTACGATCCAGCCTGTGCGCACGCGCCCGAGCCGTTCCCGCCGCCTTCGCGTGGCGCTCTTCCTCATGTCCGCTTTCGGTGCAGGTTGCATCGCCTCTGCGAACGCCCAGGTCGCTGCGCAGCCACGATTCCAGGCCGGCCCTTCCACGCCGCAGGTTCTTTGCCCTGTGCAGGTGATCGCCAATCGCCGCATCCCCAAAGAATCCATCCTGGCCCGCATGTATTCGCGTCCCGGCGACGCCTACGATCCGGCGATCGTGGAACGCGATTTCAACTCGCTTTGGAACACCGGTTACTTCGAAGATGTGCGCATTGAGCGCATTGACGACCCCACCTGCGTGCAGCTCGTGGTTATCGTTCGTGAAAAGCCCACCATCCGCGAAATCAATTACAAGGGCCTGAACGCCGTTACGGTGTCCGATGTGCTCGACCGCTTCAAAAAGGAAAAGGTCGGCCTGTCGGTGGAAAGCCAGTTCGATCCGACCCGCGTGAAGCGCGCCGAAGTCGTGCTCAAGGAAATGCTGGGCGAACATGGCCACCAGTTCGCTTCCATCAAGACCGAAATCAAGACGATCCCGCCAGCAGCCGTTGCGCTGACATTCAATATTAAGGAAGGCCCCACCGTGAAGGTGGGCAAGATCACCTTCCAGGGCAATCAGCAGTTGACCGCACGCGAACTGCGCAACGCGATGAAGAATCTGAAGCCGATCGGCATTCCGCATTCCATCATCCTGGAAAACATTTTTGCCCGCACCTTCGACGCCAGCAAGCTGGATGAAGATGCTGAGCGTGTGCGCCAGGAATATCGCGTCAAGGGTTACCTCCACGCCAACACCGCGGAGCCTCAGACCAACGTGCGCAACGCGGGCGGTATTAACCCGTTCACGCTGCGGCCCTCCACGGGCAAGCGCGCCGACATCTTCATTGCGGTTGAGGAAGGTGAGCGTTACCGTCTGGCCGCCATCAACTTTACGGGCAACAAGTTCCTGAACAACAACAAGGCCCTGCGCGCCCAGTTCGCGGAAAAGGATGGCGAATGGTTTAACGCCCAGATTTTTTCCAAGGGTCTGGAAGCCTTGCGGAAGGCATACGGCGGACAGGGCTACATCAACATGGTGGCCAACCCGATCCCCGCGTTCGACGAGGCCAAAAAGACTGTCACCTTCAACATCGAAATCGATGAAGGCAAGCAGTTCTTCGTTTCCCGCATTGAGTTCCAGGGCAACACCATTACGCGCGACAAGGTCATTCGCCGCGAACTGCTGCTCGAAGAAGGTCAACGCTACAGCAGCCAGCTTGTCGATCTTTCGCTGCTGCGCTTGAACCAGTTGAACTACTTCGACACGCTAAAGACCGAGCAGGACGTGGAAACGCGCCAGAACTCGGATGCCGGCACCGTCGACCTGCTCTTCAAGCTCAAGGAAAAGGGCAAGAATTCCATCGGACTGAATGGCGGCATCAGCGGCCTTTCGGGTTCGTTCCTCGGCCTGCAGTACGAGACCAACAACTTCCTCGGCCTGGGCGAAACGTTGAGCGTCAATGCCAACGTGGGCGACTTGTCGCGCAACCTCAGCCTCGGCTTTACTGAGCCCTACCTGCGCAACAAGCCCATCTCGCTGGGCGTTCAGGTCTTCACCAGCAAGTACGACTACAACCCGGCCAAGAGCTACGCGATCGCACAGGGCCAGAGCGCGAACCTGACCAACGCGCAGCAGTCGCTGCTGACCAACTACAACCAGTCGCAGACCGGCCTTACGGTTTCAACCGGCACCGCGCTGCGTAAGCTGTTCCGCCGCTCCGGCGTGGCCCGTGTGGGTCTTTCGTACTCGCTTTCGAAGTCGGGTATCACGACCTTCAACGACAACACGCGCAACGTCTTCCAGACGCTGGCGTTCCGCTCCGGCATCCAGGGGCAGGACCAGCTCGAAGGCATCATCACCTCCATCGTGACGCCGAGCTTCTCGTTCTCCACGTTGGATCGCGCCCAGGGACCACACTCCGGTAAGGACTTCAACATCGCCTTCCAGGTGGCCGGTGTCGGCGGCAACACCAAGTACTATGCGCCGACCGCAAGCTGGCGTCAGTTCTTCCCGATGAAGGGCCTGCGCGTCAATCGCGAAGGCCACAATGTACTCGGTTATCGTGTGCAGTTCTCCAACGTGTCTGGTTTCGGTGGCGAAGTGGCCCCGCCGTTCAGCCGTATCTATGGCGGCGGTGAAAGCGACGTGCGCGGCTTCGACATTCGCTCGGCCTCGCCTTACACATTCATCCCCACCCGGGTCATGTTCAACCTGACCAACCCCGACGGTAGCAACGTTCCGCGTGATCCCACGCAGCCCTCGCTGGGCAACATCCAGGTGCCTCTCCCGATCTACCGCCTGGCCTCAATTGGCGGCGATACCTCGGTCACCTCCAACGTGGAGTACCGCATTCCAATCGTCAACCAGGTCACGTTCGCGTTCTTTACCGACTTTGGCATGACGTTCAACAGCCATCCTTCTCAGCTTCGCCAGAGCGAACTAGGCCAGTCGCAGTTGAATGCTCCTCTGTATGGCTGCCCGCAGTTTGTCAACGGCGGTTGCCTGGGTGGAACGCAGGTGACCTTCCCACGGTATCTGCCGGCTGTGCCGCACACGAACATTGTGCCGCGCATGTCCAACGGTGCGGAAATAGCGTTCATCCTGCCCATCGTGAATGCGCCGTTCCGCATCTTCTACGCCTACAATTCATTGCGTCTGTTCAGGGACCTGCCGCAGGAACTGCCGTTGGACACCTACGGCTTCAACGATCTGTTCCCCAAGCGCGACCCAAGCTGCGTATCGCACGCTGGGGTTGCAGGCGGACCCCCTGTGATCTGCGCACTGACCGGCGCGGGTGCGTTTACCCACGACCAGGCCTTGCAGTTCTACGGAGCCAACTATCAACTCCGCGAGCCGCGTAAAACGTTCCGCTTCACGGTCAGCACGACGTTCTAACAAGCGGAGATTGCTTCAAAAAAGGCCAGGCTCGATGCCTGGCCTTTTTATGCGTGCGTGAGGGGGAATCTCGCTCGCGTGTGTCGGCGAAGTGCGGCTCGTGCGATTACGTTTCTGTCGTGAGCCACGGGGAGGGCGCAGCGACCTTTAGGGTCGCTGAACTCGATCTCATCTCAAATGTGGCTTTAGAGCAGTTCCGGTAATACCGTGGTCTTCCCGGACGGCGGAGAATGCCGTTTTCATTGGGAGAAAACGGCTTCAGCACCCTCTCTTCGGTCTACACCATTACCGGAACTGCTTTAGCCATGGGCTCTTTATCCATACGGCCTCTCACGTCGCATGATCGTGGCATGAGCGGACGGCCCGCGGCTGAAGCCGGTCACTCGTTTGGCACGCATTCAGCGGCCTGAAGGCCACTGCTCCCTCCCTGTGGCTCACGATGCATCACCCCAAACAAAAGCGCGCACCTTGAAGATGCGCGCTTTGCTTGCAGATCGGTGTGTGGAGGCGGTCGTTATTCCGCGCCCCAGCGCTTGAAGATCAGCGAGCCGTTGGTGCCACCGAAGCCAAAGGAATTCGAGAGCGCGTAGTCGATCTTCGCGGCCTGCGGCTTGTTGGGCACGTAGTTCAAGCGGCAGGCAGGATCGACGTTCTCAAGATTCATGGTTGGCGGCACGGTCTGATTCAACAGAGCCATGATGGTGATGCCGGCTTCCAGTCCACCCGCGCCACCTAGAAGGTGTCCGGTCATGGACTTGGTGGAACTCACCAGCAACGTATGGTTGACGGCACGCTCACCGAAAACCGTTTCAATGCTTTTCGACTCCAGCGCATCGCCCAGGGGCGTGGAGGTGGCGTGGGCATTCACGTAGTCGATCTTGTCCGGCGAGATGCCGGCCACGCGCAGAGCGTGTGTCATGGCGCGCGCACAGCCTTCACCTTCGGGCGCCATGCCGGTCATGTGGAATGCGTCCGCGCTTAGACCGTAGCCGATGATTTCAGCCAGGATGTGGGCGCCGCGGCGCTGCGCGAATTCCAGCTCTTCGAGCACCACGATGCCCGCGCCTTCGCCCACCACGAAGCCGTCACGGTCCTTGTCAAAGGGCCGGCAGGCGTGTGTGGGGTCGTCGTTGCGGGTGGAGAGCGCCTTCATGGCGGCAAAGCCGCCAACGGCCAGCGGTGTGATGGCAGCTTCGGTTCCGCCGGCGATCATGACGTCGGCATCGCCCCGCTGGATCGTCCGGAAGGCGTCGCCAATGGAATGTGCCGATGTAGTGCAGGCGGTTGCCGTCGCTTCATTCGGTCCCTTGGCTCCGTAACGGATGCTGACATGCCCGGCGGCCAGGTTGATGATGGTGGCGGGAATAAAGAACGGCGAAATCCTGCGTGGACCACCGGCCATCATGTTGGCGTGTTCGCGCTCGATGACGTCGAACCCGCCAATGCCGGAGCCGATGTGAACACCCACCATGTCGGCGTTTTCCGGGGTAATCTGCAGACCGCTGTGCTTCATCGCCTCGTCGGCTGCGGCCAGGGCAAAGTGGATGAAGCGCCCCATCTTGCGGGACTCCTTCTTCTCCACGAACTTCAATGCATCGAAGTTCTTGACCTCCGCCGCAATACGGACAGAATGGCCGGTGAGATCGTAGGCAGAAATTTCTGCTATCCCGCTTTTGCCGGCGAGCAGACCCTCCCAGACCTCCTGGGCAGTGTTGCCTACCCCGCAGAGTAGGCCCATGCCCGTTACGACAACGCGACGCTGCTCCAGCATGCCTTACTTGCCCTTCTGATTCTTCTCGATGTAGTCGATTGCGTCCTTCACCGTCTTGATCTTTTCCGCATCCTCATCCGGGATCTGGATGTCGAAGGCTTCTTCGAACTGCATGACGAGTTCCACCACGTCCAGCGAGTCCGCGCCGAGATCTTCCTGGAAGCTGGCTCCGGGGGTCACTTCGGCTTCATCCACCTGAAGCTGTTCGACAATAATCTGCTTTACCTTCTCGTCTACTGCTGCCATCTTGCGATCTCCTGTTTTTGACTTTTGTTGATGCGGACGCGCACTTGGGTCGCGGGTTTTAAGTGCCCCAGTGAGCAAGCATACCCACGCACTCAGATGGTGTAAAGAACGGCTACGATATAGAGAATCCACAATTTCGTTTGCAATACGGTCACAGGGGTACTAAATTGCCCTAGTCCGGCCACAAGAACCTCCAGACCACGGAAAAAAGATCATTGTCCACAACTTGTAAGGAATGCGGAGCTTCAAATTTCCGCCGGCTAACCCGGCAAACCTTCTGGGAACGCGTCGTGATGTCGCGTTTGGGCTTTTACCCCTGGGAATGCGCCATGTGCCGTACCAAAGCTTTCCTGCGCCGCCGGGGCCATAAACGGGATAAACACAAGGAAAACCGGCCCCAGGTCTGACCACGGCCTTTCGGGGGCCCATTTATTCGTCTTCCTCTCCGCCCAGCGCAGGCAGAACATTTTCAATTTCGATGCTGAGCACCCGCGCGTCGGAGGCGTCCACGTCCGCGACATCCCGCAGTGCCCGGTTGATGGCGCGGGTACGCACACCCAGCTTCTGGATGGTGTTCTGCACGGTGCCCACCTGGCGCTCCATGGAGTTCATCAGGTCGCCGAAATTTTTAAATTCGGTCTGAGCCTTCCCCAGAACTTTCCAGACTTCATCGCCCTTTTTCTGCAGATTCAGCATGCGGAAGCCCAGTTGGAAGCTGGTCAACAGGGCATAGAGGTTCGCAGGCCCGGCGACCATGACCCGGCAGTTCAGGTGCAGATCGGACTGGAGTCCGTCCCGGCGCAAGACCTCGGCATACAGCGACTCGGTCGGCAGGAACATCACCGCATACGGCGTTGTGACGGGCTCGTGAATATATTTGGAGCAAATGCGCTTGCCTTCGGTCCGAATAGCGGCGTCGAAGGCTTTGCGCGCGGCCTCAATGCCTTCGGGCGACCCCTGCTCGTAGGCGGTTTCCAGCCGCTCCCAGTCCTCGCGGGGAAACTTGGCGTCGATAGGCAAAAGCACTTCGCCGCCTGTTCCCGGGAAGCGAACAGCGAATTCCACCACTTCGGACGTGTCCTCTTTGATGCGGGCGTTTTCCACGTACTGGCCGGGCGCCAGAACCTGCTCCAGCAACTTGCCCAGTTGCACTTCGGCAAAGCCGCCTCGCGATTTCACGTTGGAAAAGATCCGGTTCAGGTCCTGCACGCCCGTGGAAAGTGTGTTCATTTCGCCCAGACCTGCATGCACCTTGGTGAGTTGGTCGGTCACCTGGCCGAAACTTTCCGTTAGCCGCGTCTGCAGGGTTGCGTGAAGCTTTTCATCGACGGTCAGCCGCATTTCCTCGAGCTTGCTTTCATTCAGCTTGCTGAGGTTGTTGAGCCGCTCTTCCACCGCCGCGCGAAGCTTTTCCTGTTGCTCGCCTTGCGCCTTTCCTAGTTCAGCCAGCCGTTTATCGAGCGCGTCACGGTTTTCCGTGTAGTGACGGTTGGTGTCCGAAGTGAAGTTGATCAAGCGATCGCCGAGAGATTTGAGCTGCAGGTCCACGGCGTCGCGGAGAACGCCAGCCTGCGTGCCGTTATCCGCACGGAAGCCGTCCAGCCCGGTGCGCAGGGTTTCGCCCAGGGTGTTGATGTTGGCGATGATTTCGGTGCGCAGCGCGGCGGAGGCTCCTGCGGAGCCTTCGCGGGCTCGTGTGGCCTCAAGCGCGGCATCGGACCGTAGTCCGGACAGCTCCGAGCGCAAATGCTGTTCCGTGGCCTCGGAGCGGGCTGCCAGGCGCACCATCTGCCCAGGAAGGTCGGAGGCCAGCAGCGTTTCAAGACGTGGGTCGGCATTCTGAGCAGCAACCGGTGGCTTGCGGAGAAGAACGATAAGGAGAGCCAGCAGAATGACGGCCTGCAAGGCGACGATCACGACGAGCATTTCGGTTTTCCTTCGCTCCGAGCATAGCACCCGGATCGTCTGGCTTCGCTGTGCAGAATGGGGCTTCGCCCCGGCGGGAAAATGCCTTGCGATATAGTTCCTGCGAGATGGCAAAGCCAGTGGAAATGGTCAGGCAGCGGCGAGCCCGCGTGGCGGTTGTGGCGATTGGGCTCCAGGCCTATTGGTCTCAATTCGAGGGGCTGGAAAGCCGGCTGCTCGGCTATGCCGGCGAGGTCAAGCGGAGGGTCGCCGAATCCGGCGTCGAGGTAGCCACCTTGACTGCAGGGGACGGCACCGACCTGACCATGATCGACACGCCGGCCAGGTCGGAAGAAGCCGGTCACGCTCTGCGGCGTGCCGATGTCGATCTGCTGCTGGTGTATGTCACAACCTACGCTCTCAGCTCGACCGTGCTGCCCATGGTGCGGCGTGCACGGGTGCCTGTCCTGCTGCTGAATCTGCAGCCGGAAGCGCGGATGGACTATGCGGCCTTCAATGCATTGCGCGACCGCACGAAGATGACCGGCGAATGGCTCGCATGGTGCTCGGCGTGTCCTGTGCCGGAACTGGCAAATGTCTTCAAGCGAACGCGTATCCCGTTTCATCAGGTGACCGGCACGCTTGCGGACGATCCTGTGGCCTGGAAGGAAATTGGTGAGTGGCTGTCCGCTGCCAATGTGGTCAGCGGGCTGGAGCATAACCGCCTTGGACTGATGGGCCACTACTACACCAGCATGCTGGATATCGCGACCGATCTGACCGCGCTCAGCGGGACATTCGGTGGACACCTGGCGCACGTTGAAGTGGACGAACTCAGCCGGCGACGCGAGGAAGTGACGGACGAGCAAATCGCAGGAAAGCTGGCGGAGTTCGCAGGGCACTTCGATGTACAAGCCGAGTGCGCGGAGGAGGAATTGGCCCGGGCGGCACGCACTTCCGCGGCGCTTGATGCCATGGTGATGGACCACGGTCTCACGTCACTCGCGTACTTTTACAACGGCAGCGGCGCGAACGAGGACACGATCAGTTCCATCATTCTGGGCACTTCCATGCTGACGGCGGCAGGCGTTCCGGTTGCCGGCGAGTACGAAGTGAAGAACGTCATCGCGATGAAGATCATGAGTCTGCTGGGTTGCGGCGGATCGTTCACTGAACTGTATGCACTCGACTTTCGTGATGACGTGGTGCTGATGGGCCACGATGGGCCGGGGCATACGGCCATTGCGCAGGGCAAATGCAAGGTGCGGCCGCTGGACGTCTATCACGGCAAGGTTGGCCGGGGACTTTCCGTCGAAATGAGCGTGAAGCACGGGCCGGTAACCGCGCTTTCGGTGGTGGAGGACGGGAACGGCAGCTTCCTGCTGCTGTATGCCGAAGGCGAATCCGTGCCCGGCCCCATTCTCGAGATCGGTAACACCAACTCTCGCTACCGCTTTCCGCTGGGTGTACGAGGCTTCATGCAGGAGTGGAACAGGCATGGGCCGGCGCATCACTGCGCGACAGGGGTCGGACACATGGGCTCGCAGTTGGAGAAGATTGCTTCCCTCCTCGGCATCCGCGCAGTCCAAGTCAGTTAGGCAGCCCGCAGGAATTGCGCATAGCGCCCCTGGCTGTGATTCAATATCCACAGAGCACATTTTGCTCGCGAAGGGTTCTTGCGTGCGTTATTTCGGTATGCCTCGCCTTCTTTCCGCAGTGCTGTTTGTCTCTTTGGCCGGAGCCGGCGCCATGGCCCAGACCGCCATCGGCGGCCAGGTGACAGCGTTCAAAGATACCTCCATGCTGAAGCCACCCGCGGGTTCCAAGGTCGCCATCGTTGAATGGGAAGACCTGGAGTGTCCGGCCTGTGCGCGTGCCTTCCCCATCGTTCATCAGGCGGCCGCGCAGTATAAGATCCCGCTCGTGCGGCATGACTTCCTGATTCCCGGCCACATCTGGAGCCGCGACGGCGCGATCTACGCGCGCTACATCCAGGACAAAATATCCCCGGACCTCGCGACCGACTACCGCCGCCAGGTTTTTGCGTCCCAGTTCCGCATTGCCAGCAAAGACGATCTCAAAGCGTTTACCGCAAGCTTCCTGAAATCGCATGGCCAGCAGATGCCGTTTGCCCTTGATCCTGCCTTTGAGCGGGAAGTGGTCGCCGACCGCGACCTGGGTGACAAGCTTGGCTTGAACGAAACGCCTACCATCATCGTGGTCACCCCAAAGAACTGGATCCAGGTGCGTGACGTGATGGATCTCTACAAGGCCATCGATCAGGCCAATGCGGAAGCCGCCAGGATGGCTCCCGAGCCGGCCAAAAAGCCGGTTGCGACCCACACCACAGCGCACAAGTAAGCAATCTTCAGATCGAACCAAAGGGCGTCCCGAAAGGGGCGCCCTTTGAATTTTGCGGAGATAAAAGAAAATACTTGACGGCATACACTATGTGTCATACAGTATGTTTCATACAGTATGGGTGAGACACCAGAAACCGGAATTTTCGAATCGCTGAAGCTGGAATTGCGGCGCGGCTGTTTGATCGTCGCTGTGCTGGCTCAGCTTCGGGAGGAGCACTACGGCTACAGCCTGCGTAAGGCCCTCGCGGACAAGGGACTGGCGATCGAAGAAAGCACGCTGTACCCGCTGCTGCGGCGGCTGGAGACACAGGGTCTGCTCTCCAGCCAGTGGAGGGAAGAGGACAAGCGCAACAAGCGCTTCTACCGGCTTTCCAGGAACGGTGAGGTGATCCTCATGCAACTGCTGCTGGAGTGGCAAACGCTGAACGAGGCATTGGAAAGGATCCTGGCGCCGGGCGCTGGAAGGTGAACACGATGGAATTACTGGAACGTTATCTGCATGCGATTGGACGCTATCTCCCTGACGAAACGCGCAGCGATGTGCTGGACGAACTTCGCAGCGAACTCCTGGAGCAGATGGATGCCCGCGCCGAGGAACTCAACCGGCCGCTCACGGAGGATGAGGTAGCGATGATCCTGCGTGCGTACGGGAAGCCCGAAGTTGTAGCGCTACGCTATCTGCCGCAGCGCTCGCTGATCGGGCCGACAGTCTTTCCGTTCTATTCCATGACGGTGGTTCGTGTGGTGCCGCTGGTGATTCTGGCCAACGCGATTGCCGCGGCTGTGCGTTTCGCCACGTCGCCAGGCATAACCTTCGGACAGGTTCTGGGTGCGTTTGCCACGGGCGCCATGTCCTCGCTGGCGATGACGGTGGTGATCATGACCGGGTTTTTTGCCTGCATCGAATGGGCACTTGCTACAGGTAAGCTGGGTGCGAAGTGGAATGAATGGAATCCCAAGGCGTTGTCGCCGGTACGGGAGAATCCGCCCGCACTGAAGTCGATGGCGCGGCGGGTCTTCGACCTGGTGATTCATTGCCTGTGGATGGCCTACATTCTGTGGGTGCCGTGGCATCCGTTCTGGATCATGGGACCTGGCGTTTTCTATTTTGATTCCCAGGACATCACGCTGGCGCCTGCCTGGCGCGTCTTCTACGCACTGCTGCTTGTGCTGCTGACCCTGCAGTTGATCATGCATCTCCTCGCGTTTGTGCCCGGCAGGGAGCGCTTGCAGGAGCCGCTGAAGCTGGCATCGGGTTTTCTGGGCATTCTCCCGATCGCCTGGCTGGCAACGGCATCGACCTATCTCGTTGCGGTCGGACCGAAGGCCGACCCGCACACTCTAGCCGATGCGAACCATGGCATCGGGATAGCCATGCGTGTGTTGACAGTGCTCGTCACAGCCGGATGGATCAAGGAGTTTTGGCAGTACACCAGGCGTGTCAAGCTTCTTCGGCAGTTGGTGTTCTAGACGGGCCGCGGCTTCAGGATCCTGTCCGCAACTGCTGCGGCTTCGCGAGTGAGTTGGAGGTCGTGAACGCGCAGGATGTGCGCTCCAGCGAGGATGGCGGCAACATTCGCCGCGAGTGTTGCTTCCCGTCGCGACTCAGAGGGCGGAAGTGCAGGGTCTTGCATCGAGCGTATCGCTTGGCCCAGGAAGCCTTTGCGGGAAAGGCCGATAGCGAGTGGGCGACCGAGTTTGTGAAGCTGGGAAAGGCCGGCGAGCAACTCGAAGTTTTCGTTCCCAATTTTCCCAAAGCCGAAGCCGGGGTCGAGAACGATAGCCTCCTCGCGAATCCCCGTTTCCCTTGCAGCAGCAAGGCCCTTGTCCAAGCCTTTGCTTACCAGCGGCACAACGTCTCCGGGCGGGATGGATGGCATTTCGCGCCACTCTTGCGGGCGTCCGCGAGTGTGCATCAGCAGCAGACCGCATCTTGTTTCGGCGACGGCGTCCGCCATGCCTTCATCCCACAGCAGGCCGGAGACGTCATTGATGATCTCGGCTCCCGCCGCCGCCGCTGCACGTGCGGTGGCGGCGTGATAGGTGTCGACGGAGATCAGCGCATCAGGGCGCTCGCGCAACAAGGCTTGAAGAACAGGCAGCAGGCGTTCAAGCTCTTCTTCGGAAGAAATGGGAGAGGCGTTGGGCCGTGTCGATTCGGCTCCGAGGTCGAGAATGTCGGCTCCCCCGTCGAATGCCGCAATGGCTGCCGCCAAGCCTGCTTCCGTATTTCCGGCAATCCCGTCGCCGGAGAAGCTGTCCGGCGTGAGATTCACGATAGCCATCAGCCGCGTCTGCTCGCCCAGCGCAAGGCTCCTGGAACGAAGCTGCCATACAAAGCGTGGGCGCGGTGCAAAGGCCATGCGCCGATTGTAGCGAGATGATGGTTGGTCCCGAGCAGGCCACGGGCACGGGCAAGGGACCCGCTCCATGTAGACTCGCAACCATGTTCTTACCCCTTCGCAGCGCCCTTGCTCTGGCGCTTACAGGTACGGCTGTGGCACTCGCGCAGACGGCGCAGCCACCCGTTGAGCCCACCCCAGTTGCACACGCGGCCTTTCCGACAGGCGCAGCGACGCCGTTAGGCGCACAGATCGAGGGGCTGCTCGCCGACCCTAAAGTTGCCCGCGCGCATTGGGGGATTGCCGTCACCGAGATGGATGGCACGCCAATCTATGGCCTGGATGAAGGAAAGCTTTTTCGCCCGGCCTCCAACGCCAAGATCTTCACAACGGCCACAGCGATGGCGCTGATAGGGCCCGAGACCCGGGTGACGACAGCGGTGGAGGGGCCTCTCGGCTCTCGTGGCTCGAAGGTCCTGGACGGAAACCTCAGGCTGGTAGGCGCGGGGGATGCAAACCTCTCCGCGCGGCAAATCCCTTACATGTCTCCGGCAGAGCGCAAGAGAGCTGCTCAAACGGGCGCTCCCTCCCCGAAGCCTGAGCCCCTGCGATACCTGACGGAGTTGGCGGACGGGCTTGTTCAAGAGGGCGTTACAAGAATTCGTGGGGCCGTTGTGGGCGATGATTCGCTATGGCCGTCGGAACCTTACGCCGCCGACTGGACAATCGACGATGCGCTGTGGGGATATGGAGCGCCGGTAAGCGCTCTCACCATCAACGACAATCAGATCGCACTTCGAGTTTCGCCCGGTGCGAAGGAAGGTGGCCCAGCGAACGTCACGCTGGACCCTGCGAGTCCCAGTTACTACAACCTGGATACCAAAGGACTCCATACTGGTCCGGCAAAAAGCGGAAACCACGTTTCTTTCGAGCGGAACCCAGGCAGCCGCACCTTGCGCCTCTGGGGCACCCTGGGCCTCGACAGTCCCGCGGATGACGAAGAGATTGCGATTGAGGATCCCGCCGAATATGCAGCGATGGCGCTTCGTCAGATTTTGATTGCAAAGGGTGTGCGAGTCGATGGTCCAGCTCGAGCCGAGCACCGGCTGCAGACAGAAACTGCGGGATTCACGAAACAGGTAAACACTCTTCTTCCAAAACTGCCAACCGAACCCTTGAATGCCGGAATCAGCAGACTCCTAACGGGACGACAGAGTTGTTCCGATGCTTGTCCCGTACGTGTGGAACATGTCTCCCCATCGATGACGGAGGACGTCACCGTGACGATGAAGGTGTCACAAAACCTGCATGCCGAACTGCTGCTGCGCCGTCTTGGCAAAGCTTTTGGTGAGGATGGTACGTCTGCCCAGGGCGCCCGTGTTGTGCGGCAGTTTCTGCTGAACGCTGGTTTGGATGGCGACGACTTCGTGTTCTACGACGGTTCGGGCCTGAGCGCGCACGATCTCATCGCTCCTCGAGCTGCGGCGCAACTCCTGTCCTTTGCAGCGAAGCAGCCATGGTTTGCACCGTGGAAGTCCGGCTTGCCGGTCGGTGGGGAAGATGGAACGCTGGCTTCGCGCTTTCCCAGTGCTCCGCTCAAAGACCATTTATTCGCGAAGACGGGCACGCTCAGCGAGACGCGGGCTCTGTCCGGATACCTGGATTGCGCAAGCGGCAAGGTTGTGATCTTTTCCATCATCGTGGACAATCACACGCCGGTGACTTCGGATGACCGCGCGGCGATGGACAAGATTGTCGCTGCCATTGCCGCGAGTGAGTAAGCGACCGGGAGGCGGTCGTCGTTTCAGGTTTGTTTCTTCTACTTCAAAACTGTCATCTCGACCGGAGCGGCGCAGCCGCGTAGCGGAGAGATCTGCTTTCTTGCGTGGCGGCCATGACGTCTATGCTCGGTGGGTGACGAGGGGGCGAGAAGAGCCCGACCATGGTCGCAGCCACACAGGAAAGCAGATCTCTCCACTGCGGCGCTGCGCGCCTTCGGTCGAGATGACAGAGTTTGGGGAATTAAGGGGAGAACCTAAAAGGGTGGCCTGGTTCGACGTTGCCGGCGCAACCACTCTCTACCGCGGCGTGTGCTTCTTGATGTAGTCGCGCAGCTCCTGGTTGATTCCCAGGGCTTTTTGTACGCCGGAATCCAGCATGCGCAGCCAGTCATCGGCGGGGGGCTTGAGTTCGGCCATGCTCAGCAGATAGCTGGTCTGCACGATGATTTCGAGCGAATTGGAAAGATCGTGCGCCAGCCGGCGGACTTCGAGCGCAAGCTCTTCGGGAATCTGATGGCTGCTGGTCGTGGGCTGGCTCCGGGATGGCTCACTCATGTCGCTGACACTGCTCCCTGTGTGGGGTAAAGAGTTTACGGAAGGGTGAACACCCAAGGCCTGAACTGCGCCAAGTGTAAACCGTCAGATGCGGTTTGACACCTGCCCCGCGCTTTGAAACACTAAGGCTTCACGGCAGTTGCTGGCGTCCGCGCCCCGCGCCTCCCGTTGAGCCGAAGTGGCGGAATTGGCAGACGCGCATGGTTCAGGTCCATGTACTCGCAAGGGTGTGAAGGTTCGAGTCCTTTCTTCGGCACCAAAAGTTCAGTTAACAGGTCGCAGTTAACAGCGAACAGTAAAAGGCAAGGTCCTGGCTAACCGGCATCCGGTTGGCCATTTTGCTTTTTGCCGTAGATCCAGGGGATGGTCAGGGTGCGGTACTGTTACCTGTTCGCTGTTAACTGTTTCCTACTTCCTATTTCCTGCCTTACTCATAAATATTGGCTTCGAAGCGTTGCATCGCCTGGTCATCCCATGCGTGGGACGACTTACGCCAGGCATCGCCGCTGCCATCGAGAAAGTTGGGAAAGTTGGACCGGCAGAAGCTTTCGCGGCTGCTGAAATCGACCAGGGCTTGCGGGCTGCCGTCGAGGTAGAGCGCGGCCTGCAGACCATCGCGCGACCACTGCACGCTGGCGATACGTTCACGCGTGCGATCGTCCAGCGCAGCGCCGTTATAGATCAGCATGGAGTCGAGAATGCACTGGTCGCCCTCACCGAGGGAGAGGTCGCAGGCATAAAAGTAGCCTGCCGGACCCTCATCTTCGAAAACGACGCACCACGGCTTCACAGAAGAGAGGGAGGCCAAATGTGCCTGTCCGGGCTGGAACGTCAGGGAATCCATAAGAACCAAGTTAACAGCGAACAGTTAACAGCGAACAGTCCGGGACGCTAATCGGCTATGACCGCTTGGGAATACAGGGAGGGACCTGATGCATTTCGGCCTTGCTGTTAACTGTTCGCTGTTCCCTGTTAACTGCCCTTCTGCTCCATTACACTCAAATTCAGACGATGCGATTGCGGGGCTTTTATATTGGGCGCGGACAGAGGCTCGCCGCGCTGCTGTTGCTGGTACTTTTCGGCGAGTGTCTTTGGTCGATTGCCAGGACACCGGCGGAGTCCAACGACTACCGTTTCGCGCGGTGCGGACGCGAAATGTGGGAGCGGCCCTCACCCCTGGCGGGGTACTTTACGACCTGCGGCAATCTGAATGGCGACGGCACCCTGGGCTATCGCGTGGCCGGTCTGCCCCTGACGTTGCAGCGGCTGGTGCTGGTTGGCACGGACCACTTTCGCAAACCGGAAAATCGGCTTTATAGCAACGGCGAACTCAACGGGACAACCTGGGAAGCGCGCCACCAGCTTTCCTGGGTAAAGTATCTGCTGCGCGTGCCATTCGCACTGTTTACCGTGTGGCTGGGCGGCGGACTTTGGTGGGTGACCCGCCGCCTATTCGGCAATGAGGGTGGCGCTCTCTCCCTGGCGATGTATGTGTTTTGTCCTGCGGTTATTCACTACGCCTCCGTTCCCAACAATGAAGTTCTTGCTATGTGGGGTTTGTATGGCGTGGTGTACACCGCGATGGGTGTGGCTCATGCGCTGCAGGGGCCGCGGCGCAAATGGCGTCCCCGCATCATTCTGCTCACGGTGGCCCTGGGCCTGACCGCTGCGGCGCATCTGCTGGCGGCTATGGTGGGCTTTGCCGCCGGTGCGGTGTTCTTCTTTTACCTGGCCGAAAGGCGGCGCAGCTACGTTTCGCAGATTCTTATCCTTGCCGCATTTGGCGCGCTCCTGATCGTGTTTGCTTCATTTGGATTCCGTCTCGCCTCATTCACCTATGTCTTTACGGGCGGAAGCGCGCGGTTCTGGTTTTCGCTGCAGGCGGTCCGCAACTTCCTGATGTCTCCGGTCAACGTGGGAATTTCCGTGGCATCCGCCGTTTCGCTGGTGATCTACATAACATCCAGGCGCAGCCGTTACTTTGGAAATACGGCGCCCCTGGTCATGTTCCTGCTGCTGGCGCCGCTGTACACCACGCAGGTGGTTACGGCTCCCTTGTTCTGGGCGTTGCCCTTTCTGCTGACCTTTGTAGGTGGCGTGTTCGCGGACGTGCTGGAAACCAGTCAGCGCAGACTGTTTCTGGTGCTTTCCGGCGGCATCATCGCGGCCCAGGCGGCGCTGTGCTGGTCGGTGATCGCCGGCATTTTGCCAGGATGAAGAATCTTCCGACGCCGGTGTAGAAAATTGCATCGAATAGCGCAAGATTTCAAAGCATATTTCGCACGCTGATGTATGCTGGGGCCAATTTCCGTGATCACATCTCGTACGACCGCTCTCCCTCGCACGCGCCTGTTCCGTGCCATGCTTGTTCTTCCGGTGTTTGCCAGCCTGCTCCTGCCGATTGGGGGATGCCGCAGCAGCAAGAACCTGATTGCCAGGCTGCACCCGCGCCGCTCGAAAACGCGGCCCAACACCACGGAGTATGCGGACACCGTCGCGAAAGTCGTCAGTACACCGCATCTCGACATTCTGCGCTGGGCGAACTTCGCCGACTACCAGCCACAGGTTCAGCAGTTTTACGACGGGCGGAACTATGAGCTCGCATGGACTCGCGACGGCGTCCCGACGCCGCAGGCATCCGCGCTGATCCGGGAGTTTACCGGCGCGGCGAACAAAGGTCTGCGGCCGGAAGACTATGACGCTCAACGCTGGCCGGAGCTCCTGCAGAAACTGGCTTCTATCCAGATGCGGCACGACACCAGTGAGGACGCCCAGAACACAATTGCCCAGTTCGACGCGGCGGTTACGATCGCGACGATGCGCTACGTCTCCGATCTGCATCTCGGCCGCATCAACCCCCAGGCGTTGAACTTCGACATTGATGTACCGGCCAAACGGGCGGCCTTCGACCTGCCAGGCTTTGTCGACGACCAGCTTGTCGATGCGAACGATGTCCCGGGAGCGATCGCCGGCATCGAGCCCCAGAACCCCATGTATCTGGCGACGGAGCAGGCGCTGCCAAAATATCTCCAACTGGCAGAGCAGGAGGAAGCACTGTTCCGCGATCCTCTTCCACCGGTGGAGAAAGCTATTGCTCCCGGTGGCAGCTACATTGCTGTCGACCAACTGACCCAGCGCCTGGCGTTTGAGGCCTTCCTGCTCGCGGATAACCAACCGCAGCAACCAGATCGGCATGGCAGCTCGATATACACTCCGGAGCTCTCCGACGCGGTCAAGGCCTACCAGAGGCAGCATGGGCTAACTGCGGACGGTAAACTTACGGCTTCGACCATTGCTTCGCTGAACGTGCCGATGAGCGCCCGTGTGCAGCAGATCGACGATGCGCTCGAGCACTGGCGGTGGCTGCCGGACAACTATGTTCAGCCCCGTCTCCTGGTCAACCTGCCGGAGTTTCTGGTTCGTGCTTACGATAGTGACCACAATCTGGCGTTCAAGATGCGGATTGTCGATGGCGAGGCCAAGGGCAACCACGATACGCCTGTCTTTGTGCGCACCATGAAGTACATGATCTTCCGGCCCTACTGGAACCTGCCGGTTTCCATCGTCAAGAAGGAGCTGCTGCGCCACGTCAACTCAGGCGGCCAGGCGTACCTCGATCGCAACAACTATGAAGTCATCAACAACAAGGGCGAACTTGTGACGGGTTGGAGCGTCAACGACCTGGAACACAGCCGCTACCTTGTGCGTCAAAAGCCCGGGCCGAGGAACTCGCTGGGTTTGGTGAAATTCATGTTCCCCAACGAGTACGACATCTACATGCACTCCACGCCGGAGATGAGCCTGTTCAACCTGACCCGGCGTGACCGTTCGCACGGGTGCGTGCGTCTGCACGATGCCGAGAAGATGGCGAACTGGGTGCTCGATGGGCAGGGCAACTGGGACGCGGACAAGATTCACGCGGCGATGTTCGGACCCACGGACGGCGGCCAGGCCGGGAATAACAAGCAGGTAAACCTGCAGACACAGCTTCCGGTGGTGATTACCTACCTGACCGCCATTGCGGACGAAGACGGTACGGTGCACTTCTTCGACGACATCTATGGCTATGACAAGGAGCTAGAGGCGGCGCTGGCGCAGCCGCGGCCCTATCCGCGGGATCCGGTGAAGATCAACCCGAAGCTCACTCCGGGCGAGACGGAGTAAGCGTCACTCGACGATATAAAGAGAGTCGTGCCCGCCTTCGACGGCGTGTGAAATGAGTCTCTTATCGAGCGGATACAGCATCTACATCAACTCGTCGTGTAGACGATTAGAGCAGTTCCGGTAATACTGTGGTCTTCCTGAACGGTGGAGAATGCCGTTTTCATTGGGGGAAAACGGCTTCGGCACCCTCTCTTCGGTCTACACCATTACCGGAACTGCTTTAATGTCTTCGGCAGTCGTCGTGGTGTTGTCTTGCACGACAAGAATCGGAATGCCGTCAACGACGGTAAACGGGGAGTGGGCAGTGCGTAAGGCGTGTCGCAGAAGGTCAGAGATAACCTGGCCAATCGTCTGATTCCTTTGAATGGCAATACTTTCCGCAGCCATGAACACGTCGTCGTCGATGGTTAGGGTAGTTTGCATTGGCTCAACCCCGTACTTCTCATTGTGCGCCAAACGCCGCGCCTCTGGCTTTTTCTTCAGCGCGAATACGCTTCAGCAGATCTTCCAGCCGCTGGCCGCGCTTCGGCACAAACTCCCTGCCGGTAACGATCAGCGCGACGATGCGGTCCAGACGGAATGTCCGGAAGTCATCTCGCGTTTCACACCAGGCTGAAAGGGTCCAGACGCCGGACCAGAATGCGAGCGCAAGCGGGCGCACGGTTCGGTCTTCGGCACGCGTTTCGTCATCCGCAAGCCGTGTGTAGCGAAACTGGATAACGATTTTGCCGATGCAGGCTGCGTGGATCTGGTCCAGCATGCGGCGATGAGACGCGGGCATGGAGACGCCGGGCGCGTACAGTGCGATGGAGTCGAGCTGAGCGGCAAGGTCAGCCGGCAGGACAGCTTCGATGCGGGCAAGCGCCGAGGTTGCCGCGGCCACGGACTCCGCTCCGCCCCAGGCTTTGACCAGGCGTGCGCCGAGTACCAATGCCGTGAGTTCTGCGGATGTGAACATAAGCGGCGGCAGATCGAAGTCGCGGCGCAGGGTATAACCCACGCCGGCCTCGCCCTCAATAGGCTGTCCGGCAAGCTGCAGGTCACGTACATCGCGGTAAATGGTGCGTTCGGACACCTGAAGCCGTTCCGCGAGAGCGTGGGCGGTCCTCAGGCGTCCGGAGCGAAGCATCTGCACGATGCGAAAGAGGCGGTCGGCGCGGCGCATGAGCAGAGTGTAGTGCGTCCTCGAGTTGAAAGCGGTTTAGGTACGCGAGTGCAGGCCGATGTGATTGCCTTCGCTGTCGGTGATGCACGCAAAGAAGCCGAATCCGCCGGGGATTTCGGTGCGTGGCACAAGGATGTCGGAGTTCAGTGACTTCGCGCGTTCCAGAGTGGCATCGAGCTGACCGTCGACATTGAGATAGACCATCGTGCCGTCGGTCGAGGGTTTCATCTGGGCTCGCTGCACGATGCACCCGGCGACGCTGCCTTCCGCTGCGGGGAAGATGCTGCAGGGCTCGGGGCCGGGGTAGGGGGTCAGCTTGTTGGCCAGCAACGACTCATAGAAGTTGGTGGCGCGCGCGAAGTCGCTGGTGGGGACTTCAAACCAGGTAATGGCGTTTCCGTTGAACTTGCTCATGATGATCCTCGTTCTGTAGTGAAGTTGACTACGAGGACCACTGTAGAGAAGCCATGCTGACAGGGTTGTGTCAGTAGGTTGTCAGGAAGTTTTCTTCGAACAGTCGATACTCCGGGTGCCCCATTCATCGCAGCAGTATCGCGATGAGTGGGCCAACCTATGAAGCCCGTGGTGGCGACCAGGCAATGCCAAACGTCCGGTTAGATTTCGGACATAAGTGAACCCAGGGAGGCTTACGAATTGGGCGGGAGCAGTCGCGCTTTCGCGCGACCGGCCCACTCATGAGCGATAAGACCGCTCATGAATGGGGCACCCGCGTGCGTTGGTAGCAAACACATGCGTTCAAGACAAGTTAGTACGCGTCGCCGCCGCCCGACTCGCCATGCGCGAGGTTTTCAAAGCGCGTGTAGTCGGCCAGGTACGCCATGTGTATGGAGCCTGTTGGGCCGTTACGTTGTTTGGCGATGATGATTTCGGCTTTGCCTTTGAGGTCTTCGTTCTCGCGGTCGTAGTACTCCTCGCGATGAATGAAGGCGACGACGTCGGCGTCCTGTTCGATAGAGCCTGATTCGCGCAGATCGCTGAGCAGCGGTTTCTTATCGCCGGTGCGCTGCTCGCTGCCGCGGGAAAGCTGCGACAGGGCAATGACGGGCACATTCATCTCTTTGGCCAGGGCTTTCAGGCCGCGCGAGATGGCGCTGACTTCCTGGGTGCGGTTTTCAAACTTCTTCTGCGCGCTGGTGGTCGAGCCGGTCATGAGCTGCAGGTAGTCGATAACGATGAGGTCGAAGCGGCCTTCCTGCTGCTTCAAACGCCGGCATTTGGCGCGCATTTCGGCAAGGGTGATGCCGGGCGTGTCATCCACGAACATCTTGGAGTTCATCAGACGGTCGAGCGCGGCGATGAGCTTGCCCTTGTCTTCGCGGGGAATAAAGCCGGTCTGCAGCTTGCGTGAGCTGACGGCGGCTTCGCTGGCGAGCATGCGTCGCAGCAGCGATTCCTTGGACATTTCCAGCGAGAAGATCGCGACCACATTGCCGTCGCGTACCGCGCAGTTCTGGGCGATGTTGATGGCCCACGCGGTTTTGCCCATGGAGGGGCGTGCGGCGATGATGATCAGTTCGCCGCTTTGCAGGCCGCTGGTCATCTTGTCGAACTCGATGTAGTGCGTGGCGAGGCCGGTGACTTCGCGCCCTTGCTCGTACAGGGCGTCGATGGAGCCGAAGGAGCTCGCGACGATTTCGGTAATGTTCGAAAAGCCGCGCTGAATGGCGGAATCCGCGACTTCGGCAAGCTTCTGTTCGACATTGTTCAGAACGTTGGTGGCGTCTTCGTTCTGGTCGGAAGCCTGCACCATGCCATCGTTGAAGATGCCGAGCAACTGCCGAAGCAGGCTCTTGTCCTTGATGATGCGGACATAGTCTTCAACCTTGGGATTGCGCGGGATACCTTCCGTGAGGAAGGCGAGGTATGCCGGCCCGCCGACCGCGTCGAGCTCGCGCTTCTTGGTCAGCGCGTCCATCACGGTGATGTAGTCCACCGCGTGTCCCTGCGCGAGAAGGTCGATGATGATGCGGTAAATGCGCTGGTGCGAGTCTAGCGAGAAGTCTTCCGGGCGAAGCTTTGCTGTTGCGTCGGTGATGGCGACTGCATCGAGCAGCATGGCGCCAAGGACGGTGACTTCCGTCTGGATCGACGAGGGTAGACCGTCTCCCATCGGATCGGGCATTGCTAAGACGGCCATGATTTCTGGGGAACTCCTGCGCGACAGTGACTATCAGTTTAGAAAATCGAGGCGGACCAGATTGCACTGAGTCTGTGGCAATCATGGCGGAGCATAGGGAGCAGGTTGTGGAGAACTAGCCAGAAACGGTTGGAATCTCCAAACGTTTCCGAGATCTTCGAACTTCGAAGCTGAACATCCTGCGGGCCCACTCATCGCGCCAAAGGCTAGCGCGATGAAGGGGGCACCCACGGTATAGGTTGGTTCGAAGAGTCGTAAGACTCGCGGGAGTGGCTACTTGCTTTGTTCCGCGTAGAGCTTCTGAGCGGCGATCAGCGCGGTACCGAATTGCGCTCCAAGCTGAGGCAGGGACTTCACCACCACCTGTTCCAGCGCTCCGAGCAGGGCGATGGTGTCCAAATAGTCGAAGAAGCCGAGGTGCGCGATGCGGAAGATCTGACCCTTCATCTCGCCCTGGCCATTGGTGATGACTGCAGCGAAGCGCGATTTCAGCTCCTTGACCAGCAGGCCAGAATCCACGCCTTCCGGCGCGTAGACCGCTGTCGCTGCCGCGCCAGGTGACGAGGCGTTGAACAACTTGAAGCCCATGGCCTCAACGGCCGCACGTGTCATAGCCGCGATGGTTTCCGCGTTGTTGACCAGCTTTTCGCGGCCGGCGGCAAGATCGCCGTCAGCCTGAGCCGCGATCCAGTCAAGCGCGGCGCCGAGGGCGGCGATCAGCGCGACGGCGGGCGTGTAGGCCGATTCACCGTTCTTCGCATTCTTGCGTTCTTTGCGCAGATCGAAGTAATAGCGTGGGTTGTAGGAGGCTTCCATGCGATCCCAGGCGCGCTGGCTGACTGCGAGGTAGCTGAGGCCCGGCGGGATCATCACAGCCTTTTGCGAGCCGCCGATCAGGACGTCGATGCCCCAGGCATCCATGTCGATATGGGTTGTGCCCAGACCGGTGATGGCGTCGACGATGAGCAGAGCTTCGGAATGCTGTTCCTTGAGGAGCTTGGCGATACCTTCCACATCGTGGCGGACGCCTGTCGAGGTTTCCGTCGCCTGCACGAACACAGCGCGGGTTTCGAGCTTGAGCGCGGCTTTGACCTTTTCGAGATCGAAGGTTGCTCCATAGGGCTCGCTGACGAGGTCGACTTCGCAGCCGAAGGCTTTGGCAAGGGCGCTCCAGCGCTCTCCGAATTTGCCGGCTGAAAGCACCAGCACGCGGTCGCCCGGCGAGGTGAGGTTGGAGACTGAGGCTTCCATGGCTCCGGTGCCGGACGACGAAAGGATGACGACATCGTTCTTCGTACCGACGAATTCCTTGAGTTGCGCGAGCACGCGCAGAAAAAGGGCACGGAATTCGGGCGTGCGGTGGTGGATGTCGGCTGCGGCCATGGCAAACTGTGCGGCGGGAAGCAGCGGCGTGGGTCCGGGCGTGAACAGGCGCGTCTTACGGATCATGACCATATTCTAACGATTCTGCTGATCGCACCTTTTTCGGTAAGCTGAGATGTGGATGAGGAGGTGCTCCCATGGCGACAATTGCCGAGCGCATTAATACAGACATCATTACGGCGATGAAGGCTCGTGAAGACGTGAAGCTGACCACTCTGCGAATGGTGAAGTCGGCATTGAGATCCAAGGAAATCGATAAACGCGAACCGCTGACGGACGCTGAGCAACAGTCGATTCTGACCACCCTGCTGAAGCAACGCCGCGAAAGCGTGGAGCAGTTCACCAAGGGCGGCCGTCCAGAGCTTGCCGAAAAGGAGCAGGTGGAGATCGCTCTGATCGAAACCTACATGCCGCAGGCCGCGGGTGAAGATGATGTTCGCGCTCTGGTGCAGGGTGCGGTGGAAACGGTTACGAAGGACAATGGCGGAACCCGGCCAGGCCCAAAGGATATGGGTACGGTGATGAAGGTGGCGCAGCAACGCATTCTCGCAAGCGGTATTCGCGCCGACGGCAAGATGGTCAGCGAAATGGTGAAGGCAGAACTGGCGAAGACTTCCTAGGGGAGGGTTTGATCAAGTGTTCGGTATCCCCTCAGCGGCTAAAGCCGCGTTGTCACTGCTGAACTTACGGCGGGACTGAAGACCCGCCCCTTCAAAGCCAGACTTGTGCAGAGATTCCCCAGAGTGACCCTTCTAATGCAGGCGGAAGCGAACGAAAAACGTTTCCGCTGTCGGCGTATCGCCGTAGGCAGCAACGAGCGCGGCGGGTGTGCGGTACACCGTGAACTGAGCGCCGGGTGCCGCAAGGATTTTGCTGCCAAGCTTGATGTCGTGGTCATAGCCGAATGTGAATGCGGCCACATGGCCAACAGGTGATTCGGCGAAAGCAGCAGGCAGGGGAGCGCCGGGGGTGAGCAGCAACTCATTCGAGCGCCCGGCATTTTCAAGCCGTGTCCACGTGTAGTTGCTACCGCCAAAACGCAGCAAGGCCTCCAGAAGATAGCTGTTTTCCTTGCTGTTGTCGGTAAGGGAGCGCGTCCGGCCCCAGATAGCGCTAGTGGAAAGATCGAGCGTGGGTTCGGGTGCCGTATGCATCCCGGGTATGTTGGACATGGCGTGCGACGGCTGCGCTGCTGTTCCACTCATATCCATCCCCGGCATGTCCTTCATGCCGCTCATGTCCATTCCAGGCATGGTCTGTGACTCATCCGTGGGCTTTGAGCGGAAGGTGTGGTGATACATGATGCTTGCGGTCTGGCGTTGTTGATCTTCGCCGGGATAGAGCGCTTCCGGCGAGGCGATGTGCGCGATGGAGTATTGGCCCATCCAGTCGGCCGTTGGAGCAACCGTCACCCGCGTAGAGACCGAGTCGACCGCGTGGCCATTGGACGAAGGCTCGAAATGCCAATGTGCCTCGCCGGGCTCTCCACCATGGAACCCGGAAAGCTCAGCCCGTACCCACTTGTAGGTGAGGCCGCCGGTGAACACGTTGAAGGCGATATGCGTGGAATCCTCTTGATGATGACCCAGCGCGGCGATGGGATTCTCGCTTGCAGACAGGCGGTGGGGATAGGCCGTAGGACCTATTGCCGGATCTCCCACAGGTGCGGCGTACAACGAAAGCAGCGTGTTGTGCGAAAGTTTCAGGTCGTAGAGAGCGCCCACTTCCATGATGAAGTCATGCGGGTGCTGGCCATCAACGATGGGCTTTCCGAATGCCGTCTCACCCTGCTGAAAGAGTTCCGGGTATTCACGGCCGCTCATCGCCCCGGGCTCCAGGGAAAACATGGTGCGCAGGGTGAGTGTGCCGCCGCGGCCGTTTTCGCCAAAGCTGCGTTGCGCCATCGGCATGATCCAGTTGGTGGAGAAGAAGGCATCGCGATTGCGCGGTGAGTCAGCCTGCTGCTGGGTGTTGCTGGCGAAGGCATTGGCATGCAGCATGAACATCCAGTTGCCGCGCATGCCCATCCACATCGGCACGGGCGTGCTTGCGGGTTCCACACTTGTTCCGGCGAAGCCGCGCTGCTGCTCCGCCTCAATCAGCGTGCGGGCCGACATTACCGACTGTGCGGAGACAGCCAGAGTGCAGGTCCAGAGCAGTGCAGCCAGAACAGAGAAAACGATCGCGGGGCGCGTCAACATGTCTCGTATAGGACGTTCGCACCTCCGCCAGGTTGCACGCAACATGGCTCGCTCGCGCGATAACCGCTTTGTGGGAGAGTCAGATCCATCGAAAGATGGAGTCCTGATCCGCAAAAACGATAGGCACGGGAATTCCCGTGCCTATCGTGATCCTGGACCGCCTGGTTCAGGCGCTACGCAGAAGCGTGTGAGCTTCGCGCAGCAGTTCTTCCGGCCGGCAGGGTTTGTTGAGCACCTTCAACGGCCGCCCGGTACGATTGCTGTGTGCATCCACCTTGGCCGCGTTGCTGGAATAGGCGGTGAGCATCAGCGTTCTCACCTCCGGCATTTCAGCCTGAATCTTCTCCACAAGCTGGAGACCGTTTTCTTCCGGCATGGTGATGTCGCATAGCAGAAGCTGGGGTCCGAAGGTGCGCGCACGCAACAAGCCATCCGCGGCTGAATAGCGCGCTTCCGATTCAAAGCCATTGGCCAGAAAGACCAGATTGAGAGTGTCAGCGACGAGCCTGTCATCATCGACAACAAGAACTTTTTGTTTCATAAGAACCTCCCCGGAAAGGGGCGAGCAAGTACAAAGGAAAAGTGATGCGTGACTTGCTGCGAAGCGACCGTGCTCCGAAGTTGGCTGACTACGGAAAATGCTAGCTCCGTCGAGGGGTAAAAAGCTAGTCTCTCGATGAACTTTTCGCAACAGTTTTGTAAGGAGCGCGCCGTCGTCCGGAGCGCAGGGAAGTGGTGGCAATGTATCTGTTTGCACTGATTTGCGGTCTTTTTCTGGTGGCGGCAGCGCTGATGGATGCGTATCAAACCATCATTCTGCCAAGGCGTCCGGTGGGTAATGTGCGCATTACCTGGCTGTTCTTTCTGGTTACTTGGACGCCCTGGCGCAAGATTGGTGATATCACTCGCGACCGGAAAAAGAGGGAGCAGTGGTATAGCACGTACGGTCCGGTTTCGCTGCTGATGCTGATCGGGCTTTGGGCCGGCATGCTCGCTCTGGGATTTGCCCTCATCTTTTTTGGATTGCACGCACCGGTGACGGGCGTGCTGAAAACGGACACGGGGTTCGCGCAGTTTCGCTCCTGCTTGTATCTCAGTGGGACCACACTCTTTACGTTGGGCATCGGAGATGTGCTGCCCACATCGCACCTTGCGCGTGTCCTGATCGTTGCGGAGTCCGGCACCGGCCTGGGATTTTTCGCCCTGGTCATTGGCTACGTTCCGGTGCTGTACAACACGTTTTCGCATCGCGAAGTGACTGTTGCTTTACTTGATTCCCGTGCCGGCTCTCCGCCAACAGCGACGGAGTTGATCGTGCGCCACAACTTCAATGGCGGGCACCATGCCCTCACGACCGTTCTGGCAGAGTGGGAGCGATGGGCGGCGGAGATGCTGGAAACACACATCTCCTACCCGATTCTTTGTTACTACCGGTCCCAGCATGACAATCAAAGCTGGCTGTCGGCGGCAACCGCGGTGTTGGACACATGTGCTCTATTGATCACCGCAATCGAAGGACCCAGCACGCGGCAGGCGCAGCTTACGTTTGCCATGGCCCGGCATATGCTGGTCGACCTCGGCCACGTCTTCAACCGGGAAGAGGTCGAAAAGGGGATTCGAGAGGCGCCCCCGGTACGCCTGAAGGATGAAGAGTTTGCGCGTATGTGCGATGTGCTGGCAGAGACGGGCTTCGTGCTGTGTGCCGATTTGCGCGTGCGTGAGCGCCTGGACGCCATTCGCAAGCTCTATGAGCCTCATGCCTGCGCGATGGCGCAATATCTGCGCCTTGATTTGCCGGTGTGGGTGGCGCCGCCTCGTGATCCCAACCGGAAGCCCGATGCGTGGGCTACCGTTGCGGGGATGCGTTCGCCAGCCGCGCTGGCAGAGCGCCTCTCAACACACATCAGCGCGCAGGCTGCTTCGTCGCGGCTGCATGACGACTCGCATCTGTAGCAAGGTTTTGAGGGGACAAAAAAGATCAGGGCCGTCTTCGGACGGCCCTGATCTTTCTGTATTTGAAAACTTTAGCGAAGGCCTGCTGCCTGTGGCGTTGGGTTGAGCTTCTCGGCGGCCAGCGAACCGGCTGCGCCAGGATTGCCCTTGGCATCCTTATCGCTGTCTTTCAGTTTGGCGTAGATTTCGCGAGCCTTGTCCTGCTTGCCCTCCGCGCTGTACATCTCGGCGAGTTGAAGCTGGGCGAGACCCGGAGGCACGGTGTCCGATTTGCCCTTGGACAGCTCGTTGTACAGGTCGACAGCCTGAGGCTCACGGCCGGTCTGCTGATACAACTGGGCGAGCCCAAGCTTGCCCAGTGCCGCGATATCGCTGTCCCAGCCCGAAGCCACCTTCTTCAGCGTGTCTTCAGCGGAACCGTTCTGGCCTTCTTCCATGTAGGTCACACCCGCGAAGTAGCGGGCCACCTTGCCGGGCTTGGTCATGCCGTAGTGGTTGGCGACATCCAGAAACTGCGAGTTCGCGGCTTTGGCGCGTTCGCTTTCGCTGGAAAAGCTTTTGACTCCGGGGGGCAGAGGCTGTGAGGCATTGGCGACAGGCATCTGGTAGGTCTGCATGGCTTCACCGAATGCGGTGGCGGCGGCGTTGCTGCGGTGCTGATACAGCATGTAGCTGCCGACAATGGCCAGAATCAAAACGAGAGCGCCGCTTGCATACAGGATGGCCGTCTGACGGTTCTCGTCGGCCCAGCCGATACCTTTTTTTGTTAGCGAGACAAACTGGTCCGGCTGCTTCAACTGTTTCTTTGTTGCGTTATCCACGAACGTTGTCCTTCAAAATGCTTGAGAAAGTCGGCAGGCCCACCGCCAGCGCGTCTCTTCAGTCTACCAGCGCCGGGTCGGAACGCGCGGGGGAATCGAAGGTACGCTGGCGCGGCAGCCGAAGCTGATCGCTGAAATCAGGACCATCGAACCAGGACTATCTAAGTCCCCGACGGGGTGACGTTACCCGCATTTCCTTGGGAAAACGCAGGATCGAAGCCGCTCCGGATGCTCCCCGAAGGTCGTTACCCTGTTGGCAATTCGGTCACTCTTGCCAACCGTGTTGCGATGGGCATACTATCTGGCTCGCAATCAGCACAGTGCACCTTTTTTTGAGCACGGGCGAGATTGCGTGTGTTTGCTCGTCATGATTTTTTTCAGTTGAAAGAAAGATACGAGCGTATGGCGGAGTAACTTCTGCCCACGCTTCAGGAGCGACCGAAACTATGGCATGGTATGCCTACTGCATCGCCGAACGTAATGCTTTTCCCGAAT
>DASYEV010000183.1:0-4909 GCA_036498835.1 Acidobacteriaceae bacterium
GGAAGCGCGACCACGGCCTGCACGATCTGGCGCGCGATGCCGCGGCCGGATGCGATCCACGCCGCGAGCGGTGTGGCGAGAATGAGCAGCACAATCGTCGTCACGCCCGCCAGGCGCGCTGTGAGTGCGAGCGCATGGAAGTCCATGAGAAGAGTTTAGCGGGTTGGGATGACGGCGGGGTTTGGGGAGAAGAAGAACGAGAAGCAGATCGCCTACGGACGGGGTCCCCGCTCGGGCGCTCTTCGCCCGAATGGGTGAGGGGGATGACAACAAGAAAGGCAAGGGCCGTTTCTTCGGGAGCACCCGGAGTGGTGGTCTTATGGATAGCTTCGGCTGCGTTGAGCTTTAAAAGCGAGAAGCAGATCCCCTGCGGGGATGACAACTAAAAGGGCAAAGGCGAGAAAGGCAAGAAATCTAAAATCTAAAGATCTAACACCTAAAATCTGCCTTACTGCACGGGATCCAGCCCATACTTCTTCAGATTCTCCTGGATATCCTTGCTGGTCAGCCAGCGCAGGAAGTCGTGGGCTCCGGCTGCGTTCTTCGCCGACTTCATCACGATGCCGCACTGGTTGATCGGTGCGTAGACGGTGGGGAAGAGGACAAACGTGCCCAGCTCGCGGAAGTGGGGAGAGTCGGCGATGGTCTGGGAGATGATCGCCGCCTGCGCGTTGCCGCTTTCGGCAAACTGGGCACCCTGCATGACGTTTTCCGCGACCACCAGCTTGGGTGTCAGCGTGTCCAGCAGGCGCATGGCCCGCAGCGCCTGTTTGCCGGCCACACCGTAGGGAGCGTGCAGGTCGTTGGCGATGGCGATCTTCTGCACCGCCGGCTTGGTCATGGAATCCAGGCTGAGCGGCTGCGCGGGCGAGTCCTTGCGCGCCCACAGCACCAGCACGCCGCGGGCGTAGGGTATCGGCGCCTTGTCGTCGGCCAGCCCGGCAGCGACAAGGTGTTCCGGATGGATGAAGTCGGCGGAAAGAAACAGGTCCTGCGGGTCGCCATTGCTGAGCTGCTGGCTGAGTGTGGCTGACGAGCCGAAGGATGTGATCACCTTGACGCCGGTGGCATGTTCATAGGCTGCCGCCAGCGCAGGCATCGCTGGCTGGAGATCGGCAGCGGCTGCGACGTGAATCTCCTTCTGCTGGGCGTGCATGAGAGAAGGCGCGAGCGCCATAAGCACCGCCAGCATCAGCCCGGCGGCGCCGCGCCGGCTGGGCTGTGAAGGGCGTTTCACGGTGGCTTGGTAGTCTAGAGAGCAGAATGAGTTTGCGATCACACATGCTTCGATGCACGGGATGCAGAATTCGCATCACGGGCGAACAGGCTCGGAGCGATTTTCGCTGCGTGGAATGTGGCGAGTTGTACCAGGTGGAGTACCCGTGGAGCGCCGATACGGCCGCCGCGGCGGGTGTCCCCGTCAATCGCCCCAATGCCGGAGCCCTGAAATACCTGTGGCAGGAACGCCGCACCTCCAGCCTGTCCGTGGACCAGAGCGGCGTCTGGCGTTTCCGCGACCTGCTGCCGATCGTCCCGGAAGACAAGGTCGTCACACTGCATGAGGGCAACACGCCTCTGTACGAGATGCCGCGAGCGGCCGCTGCGCTAGGCCTGAACTGGCTCCTCGCCAAACATCAGGGCATGAACCCGACTGGATCGTTCAAAGACACCGGCATGACCGCCGCGCTGTCGGTGGCGATGACGCGCGGGTTTGAGTGGGTGGCATGCGCTTCGACGGGAAACACTTCGGCTGCGATGGCTGCCTATGCGGCTCGCGCCGGTCTGCGCAGCCTGGTGCTGATTCCCGAAGGCAAAATCGCCTGGGGCAAGCTTTCGCAGTCCATGGACTACGGCGCGCTGACCGTGCAACTGCGCACCGACTTCGACGGTTGCGTGCGTGTGCTGGCGGAAGTCATCAAGCGGGCTCCTGTGTATCTGCTGAATTCGGTGAACCCGTATCGCCTGGAAGGGCAGAAGACGCCGGCGTTCGAGATCCTGGAGCAGATGGAGTGGCAGGTGCCGCACCACCTGATCGTGCCGGGTGGGAATCTGGCCAACTGCTCGGCGCTGGGTAAGGGCTTTGCGGAGATGATGCACCTGGGCTTCACTGCACGCGTGCCTAGGATCAGCGTGATCCAGGCGGAAGGCGCCAACCCGCTGTATCGCGCCATGCAGGCCAACGGCGGCGACCATCTTGAGCCGGTCCAGGCGGACACGCGGGCATCGGCCATCCGGATCGGCAATCCAGCCTCCTGGAAGAAGGCGGTCAAGGTGCTTCGCGAAACAGGCGGCGTGGTGGAGCAGGTGAGCGAGCGCGAGATCGCCCTGGCCAAGGCGCAGATTGGCGCGGAAGGCATTGGCTGCGAGCCGGCCTCTGCGGTCACGCTGGCCGGGCTGAAGAAGCTGGTGGCCAGCGGTCATGTGGGCGCCGAAGAAACCGCCGTGCTGCTGCTGACCGGGCATACGCTGAAGGACCCGGAATACACCATCCAGTACCATCGCGGCGATCTGCTGAGCGAAGCCGAACTCGCCGGAACCAGTGCGCAGGAGTTGGAAGCTATGGCAGCAACGCGCCGCGAGCCCCTGGTGCTCGACGCGCAGGTGGATGATGTTCTGCGGGCGCTGGAAAATGCGGGGAGGCCGGTGGCGTGAGCGCTCCGGCCATGCCGGTCGGGAGCCGGCCGGGCGGGATCCGGCTGAAGCTCCCTGCTACCTCCGCGAACCTGGGGCCTGGGTTCGACGCGGCGGGGCTGGCGCTGTCCATGCACCTCACCGTGGAAGCGCACCCGGCAGCGGCGTTTTCGATTGCAGCTACCGGCCGCAATGCCGAGCTGTGCGCGGCGCTGGAACGCAACCTGATCCTGGATACCTACACCGACACCCTGCAGCGCGCGGGCGTGAAGGCTCCGGCTCTCAAGCTGAAGCTGCATAACGAAATCCCATTGGGCATGGGCTGTGGATCGAGCGCGGCGGCGCTGCTGGCCGGCGTGGCGCTGGCGAACCACTTTGGCGGCCTGCGCCTGGACGACGCCGGAATTGTCGCCGAAGCGAGCGCTCGCGAAGGCCACCCGGACAATGTGGCAGCGTGCTGGTACGGCGGGTTTACGGTGTCGGCCCAAACTGGAACCCGCTCCGGCGATGTGGTGGAAGCTGCGACCTTTGCGGGTAATCCCGCATGGGAAATGTTGTTGGCGATCCCCGGGAGCAGCCTGGCGACCAGGGAAGCGCGCGCCCTGCTGCCGGACAGCTATTCCCGCGCGGACGCGGTTTTTAATGTGCAGCGGACGGCGCTGCTGGTGTCGGCGTTTGCCCAGGGCCGGTCGGAACTGTTGCGTACGGCCATGCAGGACCGCATGCACCAGACCTACCGGATGGAGGCCTGCCCGCTATTGAAATTTCTGCTGCCTCTGGCCGATGAGAAGGAGATTGCCGGGGTAGCGCTGAGCGGCGCCGGGCCTTCGGTTCTCGTGTTTCTGGCGGAAGGAACCACATTGCTGGCCGCCGAGACAAGGGTTCGCGCAATACTGGGTGACAATGTAGAGTTGGTGGGGCTTCGTGTGGCGGAAGGCGCTGAAACGGCGGAGCTGTAAGTCGCCTCGCGATGTGATATGAACCGTTTTGCGCCGGATGCGCATCTATTCCAAAGTGTGTTTGATTAACCCGCCTAAATGGCTGGGTAAAGAGGAGAAGCAATGGCAAGTCAGTTTGTCACAGAGGTAAGCGACGCTGAGTTCGAGAAACAGGTATTGCAGTCCGACACGCCGGTGCTGGTAGATTTCTGGGCCGCCTGGTGCGGACCCTGTCGAGCGCTCGCACCTGTGGTGGACGCGGTTGCCGAAGAGTACAACGGCAAGCTCAAGGTCATGAAGATGGACGTTGACCGCAACAACATGACGCCTGGCCGCTACGGTATTCGCGGCATCCCGGCGCTGCTGGTATTCAAGGGCGGCAAGGTCGCCGAGCAGATCGTGGGCTACGTGCCCAAGGACACGATCGACCAGAGCCTGAAGCGCGTTCTGGTGGATGCGGAAGTGCTGACGAACAAAGCCGTCTAAGAGACGTTGCAAAGGCCCGCGATCCCATGGATCGCGGGCCTTCTTGCGTTTGAACGAAAAGGACGCTTCTTGCTCGAAGGGCGGGGATTTCAGTTCCGTCATTCATCGATGGCGTAGATTGCATTTGGCCACTACACGGTAGGTCCGGGCTTCAGCCCGGACATCGAGACTCGGAACAAAAGCGGCTTTAGCCTCTGAGGGCATGCTCCCGCCCATCTTGCCGTTCGACCGTAGCGGCGTCCGAGCGGCCGGACGAAAGCATTTGCCTTTCGAGGCGTAGCCGCAAGCTTTAGCTTGCGGATCCGAACGGGCTCGCAAAAGCCCTTTAGGGCTGGGTCCTTTCAAGGTCTCGAACTTCATGCGATGGAAGCTTGGAGGTGTTTGCGGCACCAGATCGTTTTGCTTAAGGTCACGGGTTCACCCGTGACGTTCCAAGTCAAAACAACGCGGGCTTCAGCCCCGGAGGAAACCGTTCCGAGGCAGCCATAGCACCTCACTACGACTCCGGCTTCTTCTGACGCTTGATACGGGTACCTCAGCGGCTCAAGCCGCGATCCTGCCGCAACATACGACACGGGTGAACCCGTGTCCTTAAGCAAAACAAATACCTCGTGCGACATTCTCACGGAGCGTTTTTTACATGAGGCAGCCACCTTGAAAGGCCTGCCCTCTAGGGCTGGGTCTTTGGGCGGTGGTGCCACCCCGGCAAGAAACAGGTCTCTTGTATCTGTATAGGTACCGGCATTTCTGACATGGATGCCGTAGCCGTGAGCCGGATGGCCATCCGGCCCACGGCGCGGCGTAGGCGCCCGTTTGTCTCTCGGTTGTCCACCGCAGTGGAGTTTTTGGGCCCT
>DASYEV010000184.1:0-8239 GCA_036498835.1 Acidobacteriaceae bacterium
CCATCTTTTCCATGGCCGCTCCACAGCCATCCCTCTACCTGCTGGAATACGTGCGTTTGAACTTGACATAAAATCCACGCACTAAAGGCTTGACAACGTAGACAGTCACTCCACTACGCTTCGCTCCGGTCGAGATGACAGTGTTGTGGGTGGGAAGGCCGACGGCAAAAGGACGAAATTACTGGCTGTTCTCTGTTAACTGTTCGCTGTCATCTGCTCTTGAAGCAGATTCCCTGCGGGAAAGACAACAAGAAAGGCAAAAGCAAGAGCCCTCTTTGCCAGAAAACGGCTCCGCACCCTCTCTTCGCTCAACTCCCGGCCCGAAACTGCTTTAAGCTTAAAGTTCATGCTGGAGTGGATGCTCGTTCACGGAAGCCTGATCGCCTTTTTCATTTTGGCGAACAGCTTTTTTGTGGCTGCGGAATTTGCGTTGGTGAGCGTGCGCGAAACGCGCATCCAGCAGTTGATTGCTCAGGGCCGCCCCGGCGCCCGGGCGGCCATGCAGCTCAAAAACAACATCGATGACTTTCTGCCGGCGGTGCAGTTTGGGGTGACGCTGGCAAGCCTGGCTCTGGGCGGCATTGGCGAGCCCGCCATCGCGGACGCTCTGGTGAACGCCTTGCACCGGATGAGCTGGCTTCCCGGCGTGCAACAGCACGCGCTGGTGTATGCGCACACGGTTGCGGTGGTGCTGGCCTTCGCCATCATTACCTACTTTGAAGTGCTGCTGGGCGAACTGGTTCCCAAATCGCTGGCGTTGCAGCGAGCCGAACGCATTGCCCTGGCGGTGGCAGGGCCGGTGGACGTCTTTATCCGGATGACGCGCCCGGCCATTCGCGTGATGAACATTTCCGCGGCGCTGGTGTTGAAGGTGTTTCGTGCGCCTCTGCGCGGCGAATCCGCCGCGCACTCGCCGGAAGAGTTGAAGCTGATGGCTTCGGCGACCCGGCGCGTCGGGTTGCTGCCCCGCTTCCAGGAAGAGATCATTCACCGGGCTATCGAACTGAACCATGTCACAACCAGCGAAATCATGACGCCGCGCGGCAAGATCATCTCTCTGCCCGCGGACATGCCGCTGGAACAGGCCAGCGCGCGGATCATTGAGGAAGAGCATTCACGCGTGCCGGTGTATGACCCGGAGCGGGGACGCGAACACATCATCGGCGTGGTGTATTCCAAAGATATCGCCCGGTTGATGCACTTCCACAGCGTGGCGCAGGGGCTGGGCGGGCGCGGCTCGTCGAACATTACGCTGCGGCAGGTGATGCGCGATGTGCTGGTGGTTCCTGAAACCAAGCTGGCGATCGAGCTGCTGCAGGAGTTCCAGGAACGCCGCCGCCAGATCGCGATTGTGGTGGATGAATTCGGCAGCACACTGGGCCTGGTGACCGCAGAAGATGCGCTGGAACAGATTGTCGGCGAGTTGAATGACGAGTTCGACACCGGGCGGGACCTGCCGGTGCCTGCCTCCGGCGGAGGTGTGCTGATCGATGGCAGCGCGACGCTGCGGGATCTGGTGACGCAGCTTCGCTGGAAGTTTCCACGCGAGGCCGGCGTGGAAACGCTGGCGGGCTTCCTGCTCGCGCAGCTTGGGCATATCCCCACCGTCGATGAGTTTGTCGAATACGACGGCCGGCGCTTTACGGTGGTGGAGGTGAGCGGACGGCGCATCGCCCGTGTCCGCGCCGAAGAAATCGCCGACGAACATGCGGATGAGGGTATGCTGCAGGACGATGATGCGGAAGCCGCTCGCGAGGCCGCCCGTTGAGTGAAGTCGTGATACCCGAAGATGGGATGACCGAAAGACCGGGAAGCCAGGCGGAGCCTAAAAGCAAAGCAGGTCAGACCGCACGTACCATGCTGCGCCGCGCGCTGATTACGCTGCCGGTGCTTTGGCTGGTGGTCACGGTGGTGTTTCTGCTGATCCACATTGTGCCCGGCGACCCGATTGTGCAGATGCTGGGTGAAGGTGCGACGGCTACGGACGTTGCCGCGCTCCGGCATGCGTATGGCTTTGACGCGCCGCTGCCGACGCAATACGCGCGCTACTGGCGGGGCATTGCGCATGGGGACCTCGGGCAGTCGCTGCGTTTGCACGATTCGGTGCTGCACCTGGTCATGCAGCGCTACCCCTACACCCTGGCGCTGACACTTGCGGCGATGCTGATTGGCGCCGGTCTGGCTGTGCCTGCGGGCATTGTGTCCGCGCAGCAGCGCAACCGCTGGCCGGATAAGACGTTAGGACTCCTCAGCCTGACGGGACTTTCGTTCCCCAACTTCGCACTGGGGCCGATCCTGATCGTGGTGTTTTCGATTGGCTTGGGCTGGCTCCCGGTTTCAGGTGCGGGCAACGGGACTGCGGACTTCCTGCGTCACCTGATTCTGCCGGCGGTGACCCTGGGACTGGGCATGGCGGCGATCCTGACGCGCATGATCCGGACATCGATGCTGGAGGAGCTGGGGCAGGACTACATCCGCACCGCGCGCGCCAAGGGCCTGCGCGAACGCGAGGTGGTGTACCGGCACGCGCTGCGCAATGCGCTGAACCCGGTTCTGACTGTGATCGGGCTGCAGTTCGGCTCGCTGCTGGCCGGGGCGATCGTGACCGAGACGATTTTCGGCTGGCCCGGGCTGGGAAGGCTGATCTTGTCCGCCATCTCCAACCGTGACTATGCGCTGGTGCAAGGGTGCATACTGGCTGTGGGCCTGACGTATGTCCTGGTTAACCTGCTCACCGATGCAGCCTATGCTCTGGCCGACCCGCGCATGCGGCGTTAGAGGCTGGCTTGTGCTGATCGGCGTGGCCGCTTTGGCCATGCCTTCTTATGCGACGGAGAAACCCAGGATTGCAGTGCCGACGGCAGCTCCAGGGAAGGCCAGCTCGCGGGATTTTCGAGACCGTAAGTACGGTGTGAGGTTCAAGGTTCCGCCCGGCTGGTCGATGACTAGCAAGGATCATGAAGTTAGCACCTTCCGTCTGGATGCACGCACCGCAACCGGCAAATCGCAGATGCGGGCTGTGGCTTCGCTGGATTTCAATCCCTTTCCAACCTCGACGTTCAGCGGTGCGCTGTTTTATTACAGTGTGTCCCGTCATGTGACGGATGCAGAGTGTGCGGCGCAGGCGGGCGCACCTTTGGCCGTGGACGAAATGGCGAATGCCAGGAAGGTGACTCCGGAGCTCACACACAATTCGAATCCCGCGCACGGACATGATCTGGAAAACATCGGCGGCATGGAGTTCTTCCACGGGCACGATGAGCATGGAGACATCTGCGTGGAAGCGCGCGATGAGGTGTACACGGCCTATCGCAAGGGATCGTGTTATCGCTTCGATCTTGCGATGAATACATTCTGTTCGGCATCGAGCGGCGCCCACGATGTGACCGACCGTGAGATTCGCAGCATTGATGAGCGCATGACGGCGATTCTGTCCTCGATTGCGCTGGACTGGGAAAAGACCGGGCCACATGCTGTGCCGGTGCCGGACGTGCCGATGACGACGAACTCCACGGATCGCCGGCAGGACACGCCTAAGCCGCTGAATCTGCCGGAAAATTCCGGCGGCGCGTAATAGCTTTTGTTTCTCAACCCACCCCAACACTGTCATCTCGACCGAAGCGTCACGGCTTCACCGTGACGCGCAGCGGAGAGACATGCTTTCGTTTGTGGTGCCTATAACCCTGTGGGCAGACCGGGCATTCTCAACAGCAGATCCCCTACGGGGATGACAGAAAGAAAAACAGAGACAGCGATAGTGCGACCCATAAAAGTGGGTGCCCCACTCATCGCGCAAGCTTTCGGCGCGATGGGTGGGCCGGCATGGTTCTCAATGCTCGGACCTATTTTCAAACATCCAGCGTGACGATCTCCGCCCGCGGCGCTCCATCCTCAAGATGCAGGTGCGCCACAGACACCGGCAGCGAGAAACGCCGTGGCCCCGCACTTCCTGGATTGAGATACAGCACTCCATTGCGCGTGGTGACCGAAGGCTTGTGCGAGTGGCCGTAGAGCATGACGCCGATTCCTGCTGCCTCCGGCTTCAGGTCGAGGTCATCGATACTGTGCAGCATGTGCAGGAAATGACCGTTGAGCTCGAACGTGTCCGTTGCCGGAAGGTGGGCGCATGGTCCATGAACGTCAATGTTGCCGCGGATCGCAGTCACCGGAGCAATCCTGCGCAGCTCATCAAGGATTGCCGGATCGCCTACATCACCCGCGTGCAGAATGTGATCGACGCCGCGCAACGCATGCAGCGCTTCCGGCCGCAGCAGGCCGTGGGTATCGGAGATCACGCCAACCAGCATGCGCTAATGTCCCTCGCGGCCGCGTGTACGCGGATCAAGCAGGTCGCCCAGCCCGTCGCCGACGAAGTTGAAGGCCAGCACACAAAGTGCAACCGCGGTGGCAGGGAAGAACACCAGATAAGGCGATTCGAACAGATGCGAGCGGGCATCATTCAACATCGCGCCCCAGGTTGGTGTGGGGGGTTGTACGCCCAGGCCGAGGAAGCTGAGCGTGGCTTCCGCCAGCACTGCGGCGGCCATGCCGACGGCTGCCTGCACGATGAGCGGCTGCACGATGTTAGGCAGGATGTGGCGCAGCATCAGGCGCAGGTTGCCGGCGCCCAGCGAACGGGCGGCCTGCACAAACTCGCGCTCCTTCATGGCCAGCACCTGAGCGCGGACCAGGCGCGCGTAGTTCACCCACCCCGCCAGCGCCAAGGCCAGGATCAGGTTGGTGAGGCTGGGCCCCAGGAAGGCCACGAATGCTACAGCCAGCAGAATGCCAGGCAGCGCCAGAAACGCATTGCTGAGGTACACGTTGACGACCGTGTCGGCGACGCCTCCGTAAAAGCCGGCGATCGAACCGAGAAGCAGCCCCGCAGCCAGGGAAAGCGCGACCACGGCAACCGCAACCGTCAGTGAAACGCGCGCACCGTATAGCGTGCGAGAGAAGACATCCCGGCCCAGTTCATCGGTGCCGAACCAGTGGGCCGCGGAGGGCGGCGAAAGCCGGACCGTAAGGTTGAGCTGGGCGGGGTCCTGATGGGTAAGCAGCGGGGCGAAGATTGCTCCGAGCAGCATGACCAGCAGCATCAGCAGGCCGAAAGCGGCGAGCTTGTGCTGCTTTGCTGTCGCGAAGATGGAGCCCATACGGCTTTCGGTGTTGGGGGCGGCGGTCGACATCAGTGGCCGTTTCTGATGATAGAGCGATTGGTGTCCAAGAGGGAAAGATGGGAACGACCGGCACCCCTCTCTGTTGCAGCCCATGGGACGGAGCAGCGAGCTTTAGGTCGCTGATAAAGCCTCTTGAAAGAGACTTCCGTCCTGGGCCTGGTTTTTCGCCTGCAGGTACGACGTCCGTGTTATTCGATGACCGCACCCTCCGCGAAATTTTCGGGTTCAATAGGTATATGCGCGGGTATGTGGGAGTGCGCCTGTTGATCGGGGTCCTGATCTTGTCATGCTGCGTGCGGCTGCCCGCCGCATCGCCGGCGCCGGGGTCGGTTGCGGAGCAGTATCTTTTTGCGGCCGCGAATGCCGAACGCGCCCAGCGCGGTTTGCCGCAGTTGCATTGGGACGGCGCGCTCTACCAGGCCGCCCTGGGCCATGCCCGGGAGATGGCGTCGCGGGCCTCGATTTCCCATCAATATCCAGGAGAACCGGAACTCGCCCAGCGAGGCAAGATCGCCGGAGCCCACTTCAGTGTGATTGCGGAAAACGTGGCGGAGGCGCCGACGGCAGTGCGCATTCACGATGCGTGGATGAACTCGCCGGGCCATCGCGAGAACCTGCTCGATCCGCGGGTCGACTCCATTGGTATCAGCGTGATCCGCCGCGATGGACAGCTTTACGCGGTGCAGGACTTTGACCGCTCGGTTGTGCGCCTGTCGCTCCGCGAACAGGAAAGCGAAGTGGGAAGACTGGTGAGTTCAACCGCTGACGTAGCTCTCGCTTCCGCAACCGAGGAAGACCGTCAGACCTGCAGCATGGAAAGCGGCTATGCCGGCGAACGTCAGCCCTGGTACCTGATGCGCTTTACTGCGGGGGAACTCGACCGCCTGCCCGCTGCGCTGAAGGCCCGTCTGGAAACGGGCAAATACCGCCATGCAACCGTTGCCGCCTGCTCACCTGTGAACGATCAGCCATTTACGTCGTTCCACATCGCAGTGCTTCTGTATCCGTAAAGGCAGTTAACAGCGAACAGTTAACAGGGAACAGTAACGGCCTTTCCGCCAATAGCCTGTCATCTCTTCACCCATACTCTGTCATCTCGACCGAAGCGGCGTAGCCGCGCAGCGGAGAGATCTGCTTTCTTGTGCTAAGGCATGGATTGCGAACGAAGCCGCAGAACCTGACCCAACGGCCGTTACACCGTCACCGGTTCCACACCCGCCTCAGCCAATTCCTCAGCGCTCGCGGGTTTGGTGGGCTCCATCTGCAGCATGTTGTTGAAGCGGTTGAAGTAGTTGAACAGCCCGATGGAGGCCATCAGCTCAATCACTTCACCTTCCGAATAGAAGCGGCGCAGGCTTTCCAGATCGGCATCGGAGTAGTTGTTCGAGTCCAGCGTCATCACCTCGGCCAGGTGGATCGCTTCCTTCTCAGCTTCGCTGAACAGGGGCGACTCTTTCCAGTGCTTCAGCGCTTCAATCTGCTCCGGTGTGGTGCCGAGCCGCAGGGAGATCGCCGTATGACTGGCCAGGCAGTAGGCCGTGCAGTTGAGCTGCGAGGTGCGCACAACGCACAGCTCTTTCAGTTGGGTGGGCAGGGTGCCGGTATGGAGCACGGCATGCATGTGCGCGGTGGCGGTGCGGAAGATCTCCGGCCGGTGCGCGAGCGTGCGGAAGAAGTAGGGCACGTTGCCTCGATCGCGGAGAAACTTGTCGTAAACCTCGCGGAGCTCAGGCGAAACTTCTGAACGGTTGAGCCGGCTGATGCGTGGCATGGGTGCGCCTCCTCTGAAACTGATGAAGACATGATACTTCCGTGGCAGGCCGCCGTGGCGCTCGGGGTGCAGGGGCCTTTGACCCTGAGGGGCCGATTTGCTATAACAGTGGAGGTGGCCTCCCGGCCGCTGCGGTCTTCCGCGTGATCCTGAGTAGCTCAATGGCAGAGCATTCGGCTGTTAACCGAAGGGTTGTAGGTTCGAGTCCTACCTCAGGAGCCATATCCCCCAACAAATCAATGGCTTAGACTAAGCCCGAAAGCTGATCGCGACTCTCTATGTCGGTGGTGGCTGTTTTGGTGGCTGTTAAAAAATAAGTGGCTGTTTGTTGCTCCACGCAAGGTCATGCGTTCCGGTTCAACTCGCTAGCCGCTCAGGGTGATGTCGCGGACCTTATCGATGAAGAGCGGATCGCGGCTGAGCTTGAAGCTCTCCTGGCGGTGCGGCTGTAACGAAAACGCGCGCCAGATGCGGCTGATCGCAGTCTGGTTGAGCCCGGTCGCCTCGGCCATCGAACGCGTCGACCAGTGCGTTGCGCCCTTCGGCTTGCTCTCCAGCGTGCGCACGATCACCTGCTCGATCTGCGCGTCGGAAAGCTTGCGCGGCTGACCCGGACGCGGCTCGTCGAGCAGGCCGTCCACGCCGGCCTCGCCGAAACGATGCCACCACTTGCGCACCGTCTTCGCGCACGTCTTCGACTCCACCGCGATCGCGGCCACCGCACCACCGTCAACCGCGCCCAACAGCCTGTAGATCGCAGGATGGACTCTGGCTGGCTGGAGTCGGAGTTCCAGATCAGCCAGCGCTGGTTTTGCTAGTTGATGTCGATCGCCGCGGGCAGCTTCCGCTATTGTTCGCGGCATTCGGGTGAAGCCTTGCAGGATCTGACCATGTGGCGGGGAGAATCGTTGCTACGGCTTCGGCAGCGTATATAGCGCTTAGAGCATTTTCCGTAATACTGTGGTCCCAAATAGATTCCAGAAGGCTGTTTTCATTTGGGGGAAAACGGCTTGGGCGTCTTCCGCTTGGTCTACACCATTACCGAAAGATGAATATCAAGTTTGTTCAGGCGTAGCGACAAGTTGTTTATATGTGATGGTTTGTGTGGTGATACAGGCTCGGAGCAGGCGAGTCATCAGGTCCGGTTCATGGTGCGGCGGTTGAGCCTGTAGCTGAACTCGGCCACGTAGTAGGGCAGGTGTTTGGCCTCCACGTTGTGGTGCGTGCCGAGCAGGAACCGCTTCAGATTCGACAGCGTGATGTGCACCCAGGGAAACAGCACGTGCGC
>DASYEV010000185.1:0-11464 GCA_036498835.1 Acidobacteriaceae bacterium
GGTTCCTGGCTGGAATTTGGTGCGGGAGGAGAGACTCGAACTCTCACGCCGAAGCACAGGCTTCTAAGACCTGCGTGTCTGCCATTTCACCACTCCCGCAGTGAATTCTCAGGGTACTGGGATTGGAGCGAGGTTGCAATCAGGAAGGTAAGGTGATCTATAGAAGTAAATTTCGGGCAGTTGAAATTGTCGAAGTGGCGTAATTGCAATGGTTTAGCAGCCATGTAAGCGCTGAAGGCGCGCCGCCATACCAGCCTGGGGCGAAGCCCCAGGTACGATGGCCTCAAGAAATTGAGGGCTGAAGGCCCGACCTATATCCCCGGCCAAAAACCTATAGGCGGGCTTTCAGCCCTTGATCGCTGTGTTGACTGATACCCAGGGCTTCGCCCTGGGCTGGGTATAGGCCGCGCCTTCAGCGCTCGGATGAGTGGTGCGACGAAATTCCCGGCCGCTCGATGTAATCCATAGCGGGCTAGGAACGGAGGCACGGGAGCCCTATTTTAGGCTTTTATTTTCAATGGCATACGCGCCGAGGAACGGCGTTCAAACGTTTAGGCGATCACCCCATCAACATCCCTCCGACTTTTGTTTCTGCGAAAAAAGTGGCAGATTCCTCAAAGCGCATAATTCTCGCAAATCCACACCCTCCGGCCGATAGGATATCGGCGTCCTATAGGGACGGCGGAAATTGACCGCCCTCCCGACGGGCCCCGAAACCATAGGTTGCGACCAAGCGTACTACTAGTGCATCCTATGCATGAAAGTTGATAGGGGAACACTCAAGATGGCAAATGAATTTGTAAGCGTAATCAAACCGTCGGCCGCGAAGGGCGGCGCGGATAAGGGCCGGGAGTATCCCGTACTGCCTGTCCGGGACACCGTTCTGTTCCCGCATGCGGTGCTGCCCCTGACGGTGGGACGCGAAAGCTCCATCCAGCTCATCCAGTCCCTGGGTGAGGAAAAAACCATTCTGGTGGTCACGCAGCGTGACGCCCGTCAGGACCAGCCTGACGGCGGCGACCTGCACACCATCGGCACGCGCGCCACGGTTCACAAAGTGGTGAAGATGCCGAACCAGAGCCTCTTTGTGTTTACGGAAGGCACCGAGCGCGTCAAGCTGGGTAACTACACCCAGAGCGAGCCGTTCCTGACCGCCGAGTCGGAAACCGTGGAAGAGACCGTGCCCGAAGCGGGTCCGGAGATGGAAGCGCTGCAGCGCAATGTGGTCAGCCAGTTCCAGGAGATCGTTACCTCCTCGTCCACGCTGTCGGACGACCTGCAGACCATCGCCATCAATATTGAAGAGCCGGGCCGTCTGGCAGACTTTATCGCGTCGAGCCTTCCGTTCCTCTCCACGCCTGAGAAGCAGGAGCTGTTGGAAACGCCGGACGTGAAAGAGCGTCTGGAGAAGATCAACAGCCATCTTGCCAAGGAGCTCGAAGTCCAGCAGCTTCGCAACAAGATCCAGACCGAAGTGCAGGACTCCGTGCAGCAGTCGCAGCGCGACTACTACCTGCGCGAGCAGATGAAGGCCATCCAGAAGGAGCTTGGCGACCAGGACGATACGCAAAAGGACGTCCAGGACCTGAAGGAAAAGATCGAAGCCGCCGGCATGCCGGAGGAAGTGAAAAAGGACGCGCTGAAGGAACTCGGCCGCCTGAGCCGCATGAATCCCGCGGCTGCGGACTACTCGCTCACACGCAACTACGTGGAGTGGCTGGCCGTTCTGCCGTGGGCGAAGAGCACCTCGCAGGCCGTGGACATCAAGAAGGCGCAGGAGTGCCTGGACGAAGATCACTACGGCCTGAAGAAGGTCAAGGACCGCATTCTCGACTACCTCAGCGTCCGCCGTCTGAAGCCCGACATGAAGGGGCCGATCCTCTGCTTCGTCGGACCTCCGGGCGTGGGCAAAACTTCGCTGGGCCGTTCGATTGCGCGTGCACTGGGCCGTAAGTTCAGCCGGATCTCGCTTGGCGGAATGCACGATGAAGCGGAAATCCGCGGACATCGCCGCACCTACATCGGCGCACTGCCAGGGCAGATCATTCAACACCTGAAGCGTGTCGAAGTGAACGATCCGGTCTTCATGCTGGATGAAATCGACAAGCTGGGCCGCGATTTCCGCGGCGATCCAGCGAGCGCGTTGCTGGAGACTCTGGACCCGGAACAGAACAACACGTTCCGCGACAACTATCTCGATCAGCCGTTCGACCTGAGCAAGGTGCTGTTCATCTGCACCGCCAACCAGCTCGACACGATTCCGGCGCCGCTGCTCGACCGCATGGAGATCATCGAGCTCACGGGCTACACCGAAGAAGAGAAGGTCAACATCGCGGAACGCTACCTGATCCCGCGCCAGATCAAGGAGAACGGAATCGAGGGGGAGATCATTGAGTTCCCGACCGAGTCCGTCGCCCTGATCGCACGGCACTACACGCGTGAGGCGGGTGTGCGCCGGCTGGAACAGTTGATCGGCACCGTCTGCCGCAAGACCGCGCGCAAGGTCGCGGAAGGCACCTTGAAGGAAGGCGAGAAGCTCGTCATCTCCAAGGAGATCATCCATGAGTACCTGGGCGGTATCAAGGTGCGTGTGGACACGGAAATTGCCGAGCGCACCAAGCGTCCCGGCGTAGCTGTGGGCCTTGCATGGACTCCTGTGGGCGGCGATGTGTTGTTCATCGAGGCCAACAAGATGAAAGGCAAGGGCGGCGTCACCATGACCGGTCAGCTCGGCGACGTGATGAAGGAAAGCGTACAGGCGGGCCTGACATGGGTACGCTCCAACGCGAAGTCGCTGGGTCTGGATGAAGATGTGCTGAAGGATATCGACCTGCACGTCCATGTGCCGGCAGGCGCGATTCCCAAGGACGGTCCCAGCGCCGGCGTCACTATGACCACGGCGATCGTCAGCCTGTTGACCGATAAACCGGTGCGGCCGTTGCTGGCGATGACTGGGGAAATCACGCTGAGCGGCAATGTTCTGCCGGTCGGTGGCATCAAGGAAAAGTTCCTTGCGGCCAAACGCGTAGGCGTTCGTGACGTGATCCTGCCTCTCGATGTGAAGTCGAACGTGGAGGAAGATCTCACGCCTGACCAGACCGAAGGCGTGACCATTCACTACGCGTCGCGCATCGAAGATGTCCTGGATGTCGCGCTGCCCAAGTCGCAGCATGATGAAGTCAAGGACGAAGAGGTACGCGAAGAAGTGCTGGCTGAAGTGGCTGCTGCCTAAGCGTTCCAGTATGGCTCGTTGCTGAACCCAACCCCGGCGTTTTTCACGCCGGGGTTGTTGTCTGGCGTTGATGCCGGCGTAAACGGCAACCGTTCGCCCATTCCTTCTATCGAGGGTCATCCTGAGCCGTAGGCGAAGGACCCCCGTATTTTGGGATGTCCATACTACTTCTGGCGCTTGTTTCACCACTGGCGAAATGCGGGGGTTCTTCGCCTGCGGCTCAGAATGACGCAATGTTGGTTTGGTTGCGATAGTAGTTTGTTACGGAGTTTCTCGATGTCGATCTATACCGTTGGTCACTCCAACCTGGAACTCGAACCGTTCCTGCAGGCGCTCCAGGACAACGGTGTGGAGATGCTGGTCGACGTGCGCCGCTTTCCCGGCTCGCGGCGTCATCCACACTTTCGCCAGCCGGAGTTGTTTGCTTCATTACGCGCCACGGGCATCGAGCCCGTATGGCGCGAGGCGCTGGGTGGGCATCGTATCGCCGCGAAAGACAGTGTGAACACCGGCTGGCGTGTCGATAGCTTCCGCGGCTATGCGGATTACATGGCCACCGACATCTTCCAGACGCAGATCGACTGGCTGCTGGCGCAGACGAAACAGGTGGCCGTGATGTGTGCGGAGTCGGTGCCGTGGCGCTGTCATCGTTCGCTGATCGCGGATGCTGTGATCGCGCGTGGAGCCACAGTGGAAGACATCTTCATCACGCCACAAGGACGCAGCACAAGAAAGCCACACGCGCTAACTGCCTTTGCCAGGGTGGAAGGCGACCGCGTTTGGTATCCGAGTGAGACGGGCGAGCTCTTCCCGCCTCGCCTCGACGTTTCACGCGAGGATTAACGACGCTTGTGCTTTTGCTGTTGTCTTTTTGCTTTTGTCTTTCTGGTTGTCATCCCCGCAGGGGATCTGCTGTTTGCCATGGCGTCCGAAGATGCTTGTGAAAGCCGCAGTCATTTTCCATGGGTCATCCTGAAAGAGCGAAGCGAATGAAGGACCCCCGTATTCCGTTGTGGCGGCGATGACGTGTCAGGACCAGGGGCTGATGGTGGGCTGGAAAGAGTAGTCGATGCTGCGGGCATCCCGCAATACTGGGATCCTTCGTCTTCGACTCAGGATGACCCTCGTAGAGGGATTGTGCTTAGTACTGGAGTTTACAGAGACACGAAATCCTCAAAACCTTCCGCTCATCTCTACTCCTTCGAAGCCTCTAACGCCTCTCCGTTCCGATCTCTGTTCTCTCATCTCTGATCTCTAGCCTTACCGCGACACCGCACAAGGTACCCTGATAAGACGAACTGTATGCGGCTCCTACTCATCGACACCTGCGGCGAAACAGGCAGCGTGGCACTCGCGGACGGCGCAACCGTCGTCGCGTTGGAGAACCTGCCGCCGCGTGCTGCATCCTCCGCTTTGCTCGCGGGCATTCGAGCGCTGCTCGAACGCGCAGGATGGCAGCGCGAGTCTTTGGAGGGAATTGGTGTCGTGAGCGGCCCGGGATCGTTCACCGGCGTGCGCGTTGGTTTGGCTGCCGCGAAAGGTCTTTGTGAAGCACGAGGCCTGCCTCTGGCCGCAGTGTCGCGTTTGGAAGTGCTGGCTGACGTGGCAGCGCTGACCCGAGGCTTCGCCGTGCTGAACGCCGGCAGAGGCGAAGTGTACGTCCGAGGCACAGCCGTGATGGCCCAGGGACGCGAGCTCCTGATTGATGCGGAGGGCCTGCTGGCCATCACCCAGGGTGAGCGCGTCGTCATCGCGGAAGAGTGTCTCCTGACGATGCTCGAAACTGTACATCCCGAGTTGCACACGCTGAACGCCGCTTCGGCACTGCCTGCGATCCTGCGCTCGCTGGAAGAAGGCGGTGTCGACCCGGCAGTCGTCGACGCCAACTACGTACGCAGCGAAGAGAATATCTACGGCAAGGTCAAGGCATGAGGAGCGATCCCCGAGCCGATATTGTGATCCGCCCCGCAACCGCTACGGATGTTCCTGCGATCCTGGCGATCGAGCAAGTTTCTGCTGGCGCTCCACACTGGCCGGCCGCGCGCTATGCGGAGATGCTCGCTGACGACCCTGGAAGTCTGCAGAAGCGAGCGCTGCTCGTCGCCGAAATTGGCGGCGACATCGCGGGCTATGCCGTGGCCATGGTGGTCGCTGAAGACGCTGAACTCGAAAGCATTGCGGTGAGTCCGGCCTTTCGCAGGCAAGGCGTTGGTCTCAGGCTGGGCGAAGCCCTGCTGGATTGGGCGATCGCACAGGGTGCCGCCGAGATCTACCTCGAAGTGCGCGCGACCAATCTCGCCGCTTATCTGCTTTACGAGTGGCTGGGTTTTTACAAGACCGGCATCCGCAAGAGCTACTACGACAACCCCCTGGAAGACGCGGTCTTGATGACCTGCCACATCAGAGATCAGAGATCAGAGAAGAGAGATCAGAGATTAGAGAACAGGGAGCAGGGAGCAGGGAACAAAGGTATGTAGGCGATTCCGAGGGTGTAGTGGGATGCGTGGGACCGCGACGGTCTTCTTCGCTCACCCTCATCGGTTTGTTCCAGGGGCCTCGCCACCGCAATGGAATACTGGGATCCTTCACTGCGTTCAGGATGACCCAAGGAAAGGGTAGTGGCTGACGACAATCCACCCACGCGCCATCTGTTCCTGATCCTTAAGCCCCGCTCCCTTGCTTCCCCCTAAACCCTAAACACTAACCCCTAACTAAACCCTCGCCCCTAAACCCTCTCTTCCTGCGACGGCCCCTATAATAAGCAGGTTATGGTTCGCGACGGGTATCTGTTTGGGGCGGCGCTTTTCGCCGTGGCGGCAATTGTCTGGTTTACGACGCACATGGCCGTCCTGGCGGCGGTGCCTGTGGTGCTCGCTTGTTTTTTTCTTTGGTTCTTTCGCGATCCCTCACGTACCGTGCCTACCGCTCCCGGCCTGATCGTTTCCCCGGCCGACGGCAAGGTGGAGCAGGCTGAGGTCATCGAGACCGAAGCCGGTCCGCGCGCGCGGATCACCATCTTCCTCAACGTCTTCAACGTGCATGTCAATCGCGTGCCCGCCGGCGGTACCGTGGAGCTGGTGGAGTATAAAGAGGGCAAATACCTCAACGCCATGCGACCAGACTCCGCCGTGCTCAACGAACAGACCATGATCGCCATCAACACCGGCGACTACGTGGTGGTCTTCAAGCAGATCGCGGGTCTGCTCGCCCGCCGCATCGTGTGCAACCTCCAGGCCGGCGACCGCGTCGTCCGCGGCCAGCGCATGGGCCTGATCAAGTTCGGCTCGCGCACGGACGTTCTTCTGCCTCCTTCGGCGGCGCTGCGGGTGAAACCCGGCGACCACGTCAAGGGCGGCAGCTCCATCCTGGCGGCCATGCCCGCAGAATCGCTTTCCGGGCTGGAGCCCGTGGACGGTCAAATCGGATGAGTGCGGCGCAGGAAGGCCCGGAAGAAGGGCGCCCCTTGCCCAGGCGCGGCATGTATGTGCTGCCGTCGCTGTTCACCTGCGGCAATGTCGCGGCGGGCTACTACGCGATCATCGAAAGCATCCGCGCCACGCCCGCGAACTATGCGCCCTTCGACCACGCGGCCCTGGCGATCATGCTGGCGGTTCTGTTCGACGGCCTGGACGGCCGCATCGCGCGCATGACCAACACCTCCAGCGCCTTCGGGCGCGAGCTCGACTCGCTGGCGGACGTCATCACCTTCGGCGTGGCGCCCAGCATTCTTGCGTACCTGTGGGGAGTGCGGCTGGTCCTGCAGACGAACTACCCCATCATCGAAAACCGCCTGCATCATTTCGGCATCGTCATCTGTTTCCTGTTCCTGATCTGCGGCGCATGCCGCCTGGCGCGCTTCAATATCAGCATCAATCCGCAGCCGCGCAATCCGGGGCGGCCGGGACGCAAATACTTTGTCGGCATGCCCATCCCCGCGGGAGCGGGAGTCATTGCAGCCGTTGTACATTTTGAAGGGGGCTCGCCGGTGTCAGATTTGTGGCTGTCGATCGTGTGGCTCGCGCTGATCGCGGGCACCGGCTACCTGATGGTCAGCAGCTGGCGCTTCTGGAGCGGCAAGGAAATCGACTTTGGCCAGCGCAAGCCGGGAAGGCTGCTGGTGCTGATCGTGGTGGTGCTGGGGGTCGTGATCGAGTGGCACCGCATCGCATTCCTGGCGATGGCGATGATCTATCTCGTCTCCGGCGTGATGGCCAGGCTGGCATATTCGTGGAGCCGGGCCATGGAGAAGCGGGCGTAAAGGGCGACAGGAAAATTGCCTCAGTTTCCTGGCCCTGAAGAGATTGGGTCGCCACTCTTTGATTTTGAAAGGGCGGGACTTCAGTCCCGCCGTAAGAGTAGTCATCACGATACGGCTTTAGCCGCTGAGGCATGATCCTGCTCTTCGCCGACATAGCGGGGATGTTCTGGGATCCATCTACTCTCCCCCGGGTCATCCTGAGGCGCAGCCGAAGGACCCCCGTATTTTGCATGGTTGCCACGGAGGTATCGGCGGGAGCAAAAGCAGATCTCTCCACTTCGGCGCTAAAGCGCCTCCGGTCGAGAGGACAGATTTGTGAGGACAGAGGGTTTCAGCACGGGCTTTTGAGGCGTGAATATTTGCTGGTTTCAGGACATCTAATCTGCGTCTGACTTCAAAACGGCGGCGTTTAGATTGCACCCTGGGTTTTTGACCCCGTAAGAGCAGCATCGGTCCCGCCACAAATTTGATTTTGAACGGCTGGGACTTCCGTCCCGCCACAATCCAGCTTTTTAGAAATCGCGGCATCGGCCGCTAAGGGAAGGTTTTATGCCGGGAAAAATCATACGCGCGGCCATCGTCGGCGCCTCGAGCCTGCTGGGCAAGGAAGTTGCCGAAGAACTGAACGCAGCCGCCTCCACACAGTGGGAGCTCACGCTACTGGATCCTGGCGGGACAGAAACGCAGTTGACCACCGCCGGTGAAGAAGCGGCGGTGATCGTGCCGCTCGAAGCCGACTCGTTCATCGCCCAGGACGTGGTGTTTTTTACCGACAACGCGGCCATCTCGCGCGAGTACTGGAAGGCTGCTGCGGCAGCCGGGGCGGCTATTGTTGACTTCACGGGCGGGCTCGAAGGCCAGCCCAATGTGATCGTCAGTGCGCCTTGGATTAAGAAAGACAACAATGTGCTCTCTGGACCTGTCGATCTCGCGACGGTTGCGGCTGTCTCGGCGCACCCTGCCGCCATCATGCTGGGCCTGGTGCTGTCGCGTCTGCGCGAAAAGTTCACGGTCGTGCGAGCGGCAGCCACCGTGCTGGAACCCGCCTCGCAGCAGGGAAGCGCGGGCCTGGACGAAATGCACGGCCAGACAGTTGGCCTGCTCTCGTTCCAGAGCTTGCCCAAGGATGTCTTTGACGCGCAGGTAGCGTTCAACCTCAGCGCCACGCTGGGTGGAGCGGCTCGTGCGGATCTCGCCACGGTCTCGCAGGGAATCCGCAGGCATCTTGAAGCGATTGCCGGGGCGGAGACCGCGGGACTATGCGCGGTGCAGTTGATCCAGGCACCTGTCTTCAATGGCTACACCGCATCGGTCTTTGTGGAGCTGGGCGAGGAGGCCGCAATCCCGGCCATTTCGGCGCTGCTGGATGGCGGCGTCATCGGCATCCCTGACTCGGACGACGTGGCGCCCAGCAACCAGGCGGCTACCGAACAGGGCAAGCTGCTGCTCCAACTCCGCGCCGAGCCCGCCATCACGACGCAAGGCAGCGGCTTCTGGCTCTGGATGGCGGCGGACAATCTACGCCTCGCCGCCCGCAACGGAGTAGCCAGCGCCACCGAACTCCTGGCCATGAAACCCGGCGGCCGGTTGCAATAAAGAGAAAACAAAGTGCCGGGAAGAGACGGAGTCAGCAAATGGACTGCGGGGCCTCAGCACCAGCCCTTTCAAGGTCTCGCACTTCATCCGATGGAAGCTTAGGGGTGTCTGCGGCAGCAGATCGTTTTGCTTAAGGTCACGGGTTCACCCGTGACGTTCCAAGTCAAAACAACGCAGGCTTCAGCCCCGGAGGGAACCGTTCCAAGGCGGCCACAGCACCTCACTGCGGCTCCAGCGCCTTCTCACATTTGATACGGGTACCTCAGCGGCTCAAGCCGCGATCTTGCGCAACATACGACACGGGTAAACCCGTGTCCTTAAGCAAAACAAGACCTCGTGCGACGTTCTCACGTAGTGCTTTTCACGATGAGGCAGACACCTTGACAGGCCTGGGCCTCAGCACCCCAGCCCGACGCAGTCCATATCCTGCTCCCTGTCTCTTCTAATCTCTGTTCTCTAATCTCTGATCTCTTCTCTTTGCTAAACTAGAGAAGCGCCGGGATGGTGGAACTGGCAGACGCAGCGGACTCAAAATCCGCCGAGGGCAACCTCGTGGGGGTTCGACCCCCCCTCCCGGCACCAATGATAACAAAGGACTTATACAATTTTGGCCTCTTTTCGGCGAGAGGCAAAAATTGTTTGGTGGCTGTTTTGATGGCTGTTGGTTTACGCTACAGCTATGGGCGCGACCCCAAACCCGTTAGCAACGCCTGCGCCGTTCGTTCCAGTTCCGATTGCGACCGTCCATTTCAACGTCGAAGTTGACCGAGCTCGATGCGCGACCACGTCGCCGGCAATTGACGCGCGGTTGTTGGCGTTGGAGGCCGGTGGACTGACGATGACCATCGTGGAAATTGTCGTTAGAGCAGGCATGCACTTTGCTGGCGCTGTGATGGATCGAGGAGAAGGTTTCGAAGTCGCTCAGATACGTAAGGCTTGGGACTTCCTGATGGACTGGAATCTCCGTGCAGAGGCTCACGCATTCACTGCGGATAGGATAGTGCTCGTTGTTGATGAGCAGGAGAACGCGCGTTTAAGCGCGACGCGCAGTGAAATCTTGGCATTTGGGATTGGGTTGGAAGTCGCAAGCAGGATTTATGACATCGAGTATGCCCTTTGGGAGGGATCGCCAGGACTCTCTTTGCATGACATTCAAACGTATACCGCCGCTGGCGGTCTTATCGAAGTAGAACTGAGGGGGCGCATCAATCGCAAAGGCATGACTTCCGCGGTCGAAGAGATCTATGAAAAATTTGCGACTGGTAATTTCTCGAACGCTGCAGGAGTCGTTGTATTCCCTCGTACAACAAATGGGAGTAGATCAGCGGAAATCATGATTGTTGACCCCGATGGAGATCGTCCTACCGACCCCGCTTCTTCAAGGCTAAGAATCTTGCTCCGCCACTATGCTCCTTTCTTCTATTACCAAGGGGGAGTAGTCAGGCGATTCGGTGTCCGAATGCGCGAGATTTCACTATCGGACGAGGCCACCTTTGTGAATTACCTAGCAAACGGAGATGGCGTATTGATTCAGAACAAGACCCGCGCAGGTCGAGTGGGATTTACTGAATCGGGAGTGCGGTATGTGGGAACCGTTTGGGATGGGGTTTATTGGCCCGATTGGCTGACCGGGATCAAGTCGCCCGCTGAGGGAGGGGTCTTCTTTTGGGGGCTACGCAAAGGCATCGTTGATGCCATACGTAGTGGCAATCTTGGAGAATTGGTGGGGCTTCGAGAACAACACAAAGTCATAAGCAGTGAAAGGCGCCTAGTCGTAATTCTTGAAGATGGAATCTGTCTCATCTGGGCTGCGAGTGAGGCAGACCTGGGGACACGGACTGCTTAGCTTTGAATTGATGCGATTCTGTCGATGACTGAAAGACGATGTTCAGGTGACAGATGGCTATACCGAGCGGACATCGTAATCGTTTTGTGTCCGGCTAGTTCCTGAATTTCTTTGATGGATGCACCTGCCATGGCGAGCCAGGAGCAAAACGTGTGGCGATTGGAGTGCCAGACATAACCAGTAATGTTGGCATCTTCGAGAGAAGGTACGAACCACGACCTCGTATCGAATCGGGGCCCTTGACGTGGAAAAACCATGTCCGAAGATTTTGTGGTTTTTTTATGAAGCGTCTTGAGAGCTGCAACGGAATCGGCATTCAAATGGACCGTGCGAGCTGAACCATTCTTCGTCTTGGTTAGGTCGATTGTCCGCCTGTCGAGATGCACTTGGCCCCAGGTGAGCGAATACTGTTCTGAAAGCCTCATGCCTGTGTTCACAGACACAATGAACTCGGCTAGGTGTTCTGGGAACCGTGCCTGAATTGCCGCGTGAAGCGTGTCGTATTCTTCTCTGCTCAGGAAGCGAAGACGCC
>DASYEV010000186.1:0-9071 GCA_036498835.1 Acidobacteriaceae bacterium
CCGTATCCAGCTCATTGAGCTGCGCGATATGTCCCAGGATCGCGTTCAGGTCGCGGGCCAGCCTTGGCAGCTCCTCCGCGGTCAATTCCAGGTTCGCCAAGTCGGCCACGTGACGGACCTGGTCGAGCGTTACTTCACCAGCAGTACTCATCGATATCTCCTGCGCGACGGCGCGGGTTTCCGCGAAGGTGGGGCTTCCCGCGGAACTCCGGTTGAGCTGTCCGGCCGCGGCGGCGGTACATAACTCTTCACATCAAAGTGTATCCCGCTCAGCGGAACCGCGGCGATGCGGCTCAGGTCGTTCTGCAACGCCGTACGCATGCTTCGAAAGGGCTGCATCCACTCGGCGCCAGTGATACGCACTCGCAGCACGCGCTCTCCGTCCAGGGCTTCGATTTCTCCGTGAGCCGCCAATGCGGATCCACAGGCCACTGGCCACGCCGCCGCGAGCCGGTCCACCTCGTTCAGCTCCCGCAGGCTGCAGCCCAACGAGTCGCGCAGCAGATCGCGCATCCCCTGCATCAGGAATGTCCCGTTTCCAGCGGCGTGAAGGTGCGCTGGCCGTCGTCCGCAATCGACACGCGGCCGTGGCCGATGTCATAGATCCATCCTGAAACGGTAAGCTCACCGGTTGCCATGGCGCCGGCCACCGATGGGTGAGTCTTCAAATGCTGCAGTTGCAATAAAACATTCTGCTCCGTCAGGACGGACAGCATGTCCCGGCGCCATTCGGTTTTGGTGTGGAGCGTCTCCGCAACACTCAACGCAGCGCGAGCGTTGGTCAGCCAGCTGGTTACGGTGGGCATTTCCTTTGTACTATCCGGACGCAGCATCGCCTTCATGGCTCCGCAGTCCGTATGCCCGCAGATGACGATGTGTTTCACCTTCAGCGCCTTGACCGCGAATTCGATGGCTGCGCTCACGCCGCCGAGCATTTCGCCATAGGCCGGGACGATGTTCCCGATATTGCGCATGACAAACACTTCGCCGGGCCCGGCCTGGACAATCTCATTCGGCTCAACGCGTGAATCCGCGCACGCGATAAAAAAGGTGTGCGGACGCTGCTCCTCGATGACGGCCCGGCGGTAAAGTTCTTCACGGCCCGGGTACACCTCAGCGCGAAACTGGCGCACGCCCGCTTTCAGTTTTTCCAGAGTTTCATTCATTTGATGTGGAAGCCCCCTCGCGCCGGTTTTCAGTAAATCAGGCTTCACGCCATTTGATGTTACAGCCGATGCTGGAGCGTTGATTGGTGTCTGGCCGTTTGCCCGCGATCACCGCATCCATCGCTTCCCGCAGGTCCGCCCCGGTTACCGGCTCATCATTGCCGGAATCTCCGCGCCGCGGCCGGCTGCTGTCGAGTTGACCGCGATACACCAGCCGCATTCCCGCATCGAAAAGGAAAAAGTCCGGAGTGCAGGCAGCGCCGTACGACCTTGCGACTTCCTGGGTTTCGTCCAGCAGGTAGGGAAACCGCCATCCCAGCCGTTCGGCCTGGGCACGCATGCCGTCCGGACCATCGTCGGGGTATTCTGCAATGTCATTTGACTGGATGGCGGCCATGGCGATGGGACCGCTGCCGTCTTCGCCAAAATAGTCCCGCCCAATCCGTGCCAGTTCCTGTTCCACGTGCTTGACGTAGGGGCAGTGGACGCAAACGAACATGACCAGAAGCCCATGTTTGCGGGCTGGACCACCGGCCGTCGCCAGGTTCGCCGCGTCCGGCGCCTCCGAATCCCAGCTCAGCGCAAAAATGTCATCCCGGCCCATTGCCTTGCCGCTGATAACGTCCAGCAGTTCAAATGCCGGGGCAACCGTCCCCAATTCCACCATTGTCGATTCGGTTCGTGCCATATTGATCTCCCCAAACCCATCCTACGTGCGGGGAAGCTGCCAATGAAGCCTTTCGGAAAGGCCGTCCTCCGACCCCCGGGAGAGCCTTTGAACCAAACCGGTCCAAAACCACGTCCCTCCATATTGTGTCTCTCCATTAATCCCACGTTGCAGTCTTTCAGGTTTGATCTATTGGGGGATACGATATGTCTCAAGTATTCGAGTCATCAGTCGGGGGTCCCATGCCAGCGTCCTTACGCCGCCTTTCCATCGCTTTTGTCCCAGTGCTGTTTTTGAGCAGCCTGGCAAAGCCCGCCATCGCGCAGTCCGCCAAGGCAGTTGCCGCTTCCGCGCGGATCACCGCGCCGGTGAATGCCGGAGTTACCACGCGCCTTACCGGGCAGGTGCCGGTCTACGCGGACACCACCCGGCTTCCTTCGACGGCATTGGATCCCAGCGCTTCTTTTTCCCATCTCACCGTGGTCCTGAGCCGGTCGCCCCAGGTCGAGGCGGCGTTCGATCAGCTGCTTACGGATCAACTCAATCCCGCATCGCCGCGGTTTCACCAGTGGCTGCTGCCGGCGCAGGTGGGTGAACTGTATGGTCCCGCGCAGTCGGATATCGACGCAGTGGTCTCGTGGCTGACGTCGCAGGGCCTGACCGTGACAGACATTTCCCCGAACCGCCTTTACGTCAATTTCAGCGGCCCGGTTTCTCTGGTTTCGACGGCGTTTGCCACCAGTTTCCGCACTTTTTCGCTGGCTAACGGCGAGAGCCGTTATTCGCTGATCCAGGAACCGTCCGTCCCCGCGGCTGTCGCACCGGTAATCAAGACCATCGTAGGACTTTCCCAGAGCATTCATATCCCGACCCTCCGTCATGGGGAATTGATTACGCCGGAATCCACAAAGTCGGGAAGTACCTTTGCCAAGCCACTGTTGAACGCCACCTCAGGTGCTCATTACCTGGTCGCGGGTGACTTCGCCACCGCCTATGATGTCGGTCCAGTTTATTCGGCCGGCATCGACGGCACCGGCCAAAACATCGCCATCGTGGGCGTATCACGCATCAATGCGCTCGATATCTCGCGGCTCCAGGCTATCGAAGGACTTACGGCCAAGCAGCCGAACACAACCGTTCCGCCGAGCGGAGTGGATCCTGGCGCAGTCGGAGATGCTAACCCGGGTGTCGACCAGGGAAGCCAGGACGAAGCGACGCTCGACGTCAATCGCACCAACGGCACGGCTCCCGGTGCCACCCTGGATCTGATCGTCTCCGGAGACATAGGCGCGGGTACCACCACCGCCACCGATGGTCTCTTTATAGCGATCAACTATGCCATCGGCACCAAGAATGATCCCATCCTTTCCATCAGTTTCGGCGGGTGCGAATACCTCAACGGCTCTGCCAGCGATACCTATGAGGACTCGCTTTTCAAAACGGCGGCCTCACAAGGCATCTCGACATTCATCTCTGCCGGTGACAGCGGCGCTGCTGCATGCAACGCGTTTTCGACTTCGACACATTCCTACGCACAGATCCTGAGCATGAACGATTTTTGCGCCACGCAATATGTGACCTGCCTGGGCGGAACTCAGTTCGTCGATACGACCAGCCCCTCAACATACTGGAATTCGACGAACGCCGCCAACGGTTCAAGCCTCCTTTCCTACATCCCGGAAGGCGCGTGGAACGAGGTTTCGGTCGACAGCAAAACGGGAAACTATGACCAGGGTTCAACCGGGGGCGGTGTCAGTATCTATCTACCTGAACCAACCTGGCAGACCGGTGTGGGAGTGCCACAAACCAGCTTTCGCTGGATTCCCGACGTTTCCCTCACCAGCTCCACCCACGATGGTTTCGTTACGTGTCTGAACTATCTCAATGCGACTTGCGGCAGCTTCTATGGCTTCGGTGGAACTTCTGCCGCAGCCCCATCGATGGCTGGAATCCAGGCCCTTCTCAATCAGAAGCTTGGTGGGCGGCAGGGCAACATCAATCCGACTCTCTACGCATTGGCCGCGACAACGAGCAACGGCGTTTATCACGACACAACAGTGGCCAGTTCAGGCGTTACTTCCTGCACTACAGCCACACCGTCGCTTTGCAATAATTCAGTTCCCGGCACCACCACACTGACCGGCGGTCTCGCCGGTTATGCGGTCACCACCGGTTGGGATGCTTCCACCGGTTGGGGGTCCATTGATGTCAAGAATCTCTTGTCCTCATGGCCAACATTCACCGTCACACCGACAACCACAACTTTCACAGTGGCTGCCGGCGCGACCTCCAGTCCCGACACGATCACACTGGCTTCCGCGAATAACTTTGCGGGCACAGTCGCCCTTACCTGTGCGGTAACCAACGCCAGCGGAACGGCAGCTGGCTCGTGTGCATTGACCTCGACATCGGCTACTCTCGCCGCAGGCAGCACAGCAACAAGCTCCTTGACTGTCACACCTAGTGCCGGCACGACCGGCACCTTGCACATCGTCGTCACGGCTACCACTGGCAACCCAACGAGTATTAGTGTTACTTCGTCCGTGATTACGGTCACGGTCAGCGGCTTTACAGTAACTCCCACTTCAGGATCTCTTTCAATCGCTGCCGGTGGCACCACAGGAAACACCGACATGATCACACTGGCCTCTGTCAATGCTTTTTCCGGCAACATTGCTCTCACTTGTACTGCGGTTAATGCCAGCGGCACCGCCACGGGAACATGTTCAGTTGCCCCCACTCCAGTCACCCTTGCGGCGGGCGGAACTATACCCAGCACCGTGACAGTACTTCCGACCGCAGGTACCAGCGGCACGCTGAATGTCGTTGTCACGGGAACGAGTGGCGCAACCGTAGAAACCTCCAGCAACATCGTCGTGACGGTGACATCACCCTCGTTCACGCTTACTCCCGCAGCGTCTACACTCTCACTCGCTGCCGGTGCGACAACTACCGATGTCATTACGCTTACCTCAACAGGCGGTTTTGTCGGCAACGTCAACCTCACCTGCGCGGTCGCTAACGCTGGCGGCACGGCGGCTGGAACCTGCACGATTCTGCCCACACCCGCGACGCTGACTATCGCAGGAACCGCCACCAGTACGCTCACCGTCCTTCCGACTGCTGGAACCGGTGGCAAATTGAGTGTCACCATTACAGGTACATCTGGTGCGACGGTTGTCACTTCTTCGCCCATCATTGTGACCGTCAGCAATCCCGCGGGCACGTTCACCCTTACTCCCGCCTCGTCGGCGCTTACCTTTACAGCGGGTGCGGCAATCGGCAATACGGACGTCATCACCGTGGCGTCTCCTGACGGCCTTTCCGCCGCTGTAAACCTGAGCTGCACCATTGCGATCGGTTCGGGTACAGCCAACCTGCCACCAACCTGCGCGATGTCGCCCGCCGCCGTCACATTGTCTGTCGGGACTGCGTCGGCGACCTCAACCGCAACCATCACAAGCACTGCATCTTCCACGACCTGCACCGTACAGAACATCGTGCCCGCATTGCCATGGAGGGTCAGCGGAGGCGTGTTCGCTGCGTTTGCCCTGATCCTGATTCCGTTGCGTAAGCGCAAGTCATTCCGCAATCTGCTTGCTCTTGGCTTGCTCGCATTGGGTATGTCTCTGGTCAGCGGCTGCGGTGGAGGTGGCTCCACGCCGACCTGCACGAACCACACAGTCGCCGGCACAACAGCCGGAGCTTATACCGTTACCGTCACGGGTACGAGTGGATCTACAACCGTCACCAAGACGTTCGGAGTCACCATCCAGTAACAAACGACAGCCAGAGCAAACCGGCCAGCCCAATGGGCTGGCCGGTTTTTTGCTGGGTCCTAAAAAGGAAGGTATACACGTCAAGAAACCTCGATGCCTCTTCTTGCAGCCGTAACTATTGCGCGCCACCGTATTTAGAAGGCAAGACGTTCTTGCTGCAGCGGGAAGAAAGCATACCAAGAATCACTTTCCCTGTAATTCAACTATTGACCGGCTGTATCCCACTTTGGTGTCGCTTTGAGTATTTATCGTCCCCGGATACGATACTTATTAGCATTCGAGCTAGTTTCCCGGGGGTTCCATGTTTGCGTTCTTGCGCCGGCTTTCTCTTTCCTTTGTCGCAGTGTTGTTAGTCGGCGGAGCCGCCACACCCATCGCCGCGCAGTTCGCTAACCGCATCGCGGCCCAGCCCGACCTTAAATCGCAGAAGCAGCTTTCCGGCCACATACCTTCCTGGGCGAACACCTCCGCTTTGGCCACAAAATCAGTGGACCTCAGCGCTCCCCTGCACCTGTTTGTCTTTTTGAAGCGTGATCCGGCGGCACAGGCGGCCTTTGATCAGTTGACCGCAGACCAGCAGAATCCAGGCTCACCGCAGTATCACCAATGGCTGACCGCGCAACAGATTGGCGAACGCTACGGCGCTACCAGCGACGACATCGCTGCGATCAGCTCGTGGCTTTCAGGGCAAGGCCTCTCGGTACTGCCTCTCGGTCCAACCCGAGTCAGTATTGAGGCCACCGGTACTGCATCGGCCGTCGCCAACGCGTTTCACACAAATTTTGGGTATTACACCGTCGGAGAAGCCACTCGCTTTTCAGCCTCCACGGAACCGACGATTCCGGCCGCTTTTTCCCCTGTCGTGGCTTCGATCGGCGGTTTGACGGAAGAAGTATTGAAGCCGCAACACACGAAGAAACTGGCGAGCCGGCCGGACTATGCACTCTCCAACACCCGAGCTGCGGCGCTAACCCCGGAGCCGCAATTCACCTACGGCAGCGGTGAGCATTTCCTTACGCCCGGTGATTTTGGGGTGATCTATGACATCAACCCTCTCTACACCGCGGGAAACACCGGCGGGAGCGTCGGCGCAGTCCCACAACATGTCGCCATATTGGGCCGGTCCCAGGTTGCTCTGTCGGATATCAATGGATTCGCCAATTTTTCCGGTTTGACTTCGTTTCATCTCAACCCGCTCATTGCGTCACCCGGCTTCGATCCCGGCCTCACGGGCACTGACGACCAGGACGAAGCAACTCTGGACGTGGATCGCGTGATTGGAACGGCCAATGGCGCCCAGGCCGACCTGGTGCTGGCGAGCACCGCGAGCGGAGGCATTACCACCGACATCAACTACAACATCAACGTGCTGTTTGATCCCGTCATGACCATCAGTTTCGGCGCGTGTGAAGCCACCGCGGCCCAGGTCGGCGTCATGCAATACGATTCGCTCTTTCAGGTTGCAGCCGCCGAAGGCATCTCGACTTTCGTCTCCTCAGGTGATTCAGGCGTCGCAGGTTGCACCGATGCATTTGTGAGCCTGGGCCCCCCGCCCTTCCCGATCATCGGTGGAATCAACTATCTCTGCTCAAGCAGCTATGTCACTTGCGTTGGTGGAACGGAGTTCAATGATGCAAGCGGCGCCGGATACTGGAGTTCGGCAAACGGCGCGGGACATGTGTCGGCACAGTCCTACATCCCGGAAGGCGCCTGGAACGAACCCAACGATGGCGGAGGCTTTTGGTTATCCTCGAGCGGCGGCGGGCCCAGTCTTTACATCAACAAGCCCACGTGGCAGGTAGGTGTTACACCTGCCGACGGAAGCCGTGATACTCCGGACATTTCCTTCAGTGCCGCGGGCCACGATGGCTACTATGCCTGCCTCGATTACGCGCTTAAGGGTGCGGGTACCTGCGTCGGCGGAGACTTTTTTGCCTTCGCTGGTACTTCCGCTTCGGCCCCGGGAATGGCCGGCATCGCCGCCTTGTTGAACACAAAGCTGGGAGCCAGGCAGGGCAATCTGAATCCGTTGATCTATCACATCTACGGGACCACACCCGCGGCCTTCCACGATGCCACACCCGCCAGCTCAGGCGTCGTACCATGCGATGTTGCCATACCCTCGATGTGTAATAACTCGACGGCCAGCGACAACGGTCTCACAGGCGGCCTCGCCGGCTTTGCCCTGGCGACTGGGTATGACGAGGCAACCGGCCTCGGCTCTCTGGATGTGAATTCATTTGTGAACGCTGCTGTAGGCCTCAGCACAGCGCCGAAGTTTTCGATCACGCCCACGGTGCCCGCTTTGACCATCCCTGCCGGTGCAACAACCGGAAATACCGAGACCATCACCTTTATCTCCATCAACAATTTCTCAGGCACCGTCGGACTTACCTGCAAGGCAACCAGCATCGCCGGGTCCGCGGCCGGAACGTGCTCGCTTTCTCCCTCCTCCCTTACCCTGGCTGCCGGCGGCAGCGCAACGGGTACACTCACGATTCTTCCGGCCAACGGAACCAGTGGGACCATGGATGTCGTGATTACAGGCACCAGCGGCTCCACACTGGTTGCATCGAGCATCGTAGTGACCGTGAGCGCGCCCATCACCACGTTTACCCTCACACCGGCGTCTTCGACGCTCACCTTCACCGCCGGCGCCACAACGGGCAATAGCGATGTGATCACGGTGGCTTCCTCCAATGGCTTTTCAGGCGGAGTCACCCTGGGCTGCAGCATCACACTCAACACGGGTCCGGCGACCGTACCTCCGACCTGCACGATGTCTCCAAACAGCGTCACCTTATCCACGGTTGTGACGTCCGCCACTTCGACGGCAACCATAGGCAGCCAGGCCTCTACGTCGGACTGCATTAGCCAGAACAGCGTTCCCACGCTGCCATGGAAATTCAGTGGAGGCGTTTTCGCAGCGTTTGCCCTGATCCTGATTCCGCTGCGTAAGCGCAAGTCGTTCCGTGGACTACTCGCACTTGGGCTCCTGGGATTGGGCATGTCCCTGGTGAGCGGTTGCGGCAATGGCGTCAGCGGCCGCTGCGCCACGTATATCCCCGTCAGCACGACAACGGGAGTCTACACAGTGACCGTAACCGGAACGAGTAGTGGAGCGTCGGTCACCAAAACGTTCACAGTCAACATCCAGTAACAAAAAGGGCTTGAAGAAACCGGTCAGCCGCAACACTCGGCTGACCGGTTTGTCTTTTGTGGCCGCCTTCAGCAGAACGGAGCGAGAACGAAGAAAGCCCGCGTTGACATCTGCGCCCCGCACACGTAGCGTAGAAAGCAATGAGCGTTTCGCTGCATCATCACGGGCATCACCATCATCACGCGCATCGCGTGTTGGCGGCTGTGTCCAGTGCGGCAAGGTAAAACGCACACAACGGATCAAACACACAGGCCCGCCGACGCGCACTTCGCGAGCGGGCTTTTTGCTGCGCCAAAGCG
>DASYEV010000187.1:0-4341 GCA_036498835.1 Acidobacteriaceae bacterium
TTGGCCATCCCGCGCAGCTCGCGGGTCTTCTGAGTCATCCAGTCGAAGTCGCCGGCCAGCACCATCGCGCAGTCCACGCTGATTGCCGCGTTCATCAGGGCAACGGTGATCTGGTTCGCTTCTTCCCGGCTCAAGCCTTCGCAATCAGCGACGCTGAGCTTGCGCAGGTCGTCGAACAGGTTTGCGAGGCGAGGGCTCATGATGTTTTCCCAACCAACACGCCCGCGTCCGCCTCACGCAGCCCGCCGGTCAGTGCGATCCACGCAACGCAGGCAAGAAGACGGAGGTGTTCGATGAAGTTCACGCGGCCACCAGCTCAAGCGCTTCGTCGAGCGTCTTGACCCGCACGACACCGCCAACGACGTAACCGCCGTCGATCTGGACAATCAGGTGCTCGCGTTCGAACTCCGCGTTGCCCTCGTCTTCAATCTCAATCAGGGCGCGAAGGAAGCGGCCGGTGTCGTTGCTGCAGATCTCTTCGATAGCGTTCACTTCGAATCTCCTGCGAAGGAATCAGCGAGCTGAGCGCTTGCCGTTGGCGCGACTCTTCGCAACAGCGGCTTCCGCTTGTCGTTGAGCTTCGTGTGCGGCCAGGATCGGGTTGTCGCGGTATTGGCGAGCCTTCACCAGCGAGCCTTGGACTGATGCCCAGACCGCGATGCGGAGGTTGTCTTGCTGCCGGCGAGTGAGGTTCATGTGTTCGCTTCCGAGTGACCTTGGAGCGAACCATAACAAGGAGTCTTGTTGGTGTCAACAAGTAAACTTGTTTTTCTTTGCAAAAAGAAGCGGCCACCCAGGCCGCATCTATTTTCCTAATTCTTTCGCCGGTCTCGTTGACCGATACCGAACTGTAGCCACATGTCATTCACATCGAAGACATAAGCAATCAAGGGGAGCACCCAGCTACTTTCCTGCCCCTGCAGTATGTTGAATATATGTTGCTGCTTCACGCGTGGCTCATCTGAACCAGGATGGAAGGTCGCGTAGTACTCCCAGCACATGCGAGCCAAATCAGCCTGCCCGACGTTCATTTCCGTCATGAGTTTATGTAGCCGCTGAGCCAATGTGAAGCCATCAGGGCCGACATCGGGATCGGTACGGCGCTTGGTCTTGCCTGCCTTGACAGGCGCTGGCACCGGCTTTCGTTTCACTTGAGGCATGGTCAGCACTGTACAAGTCTCCTTGTTAGGCGTTAAACACGAAAGCTTGTTGACAGCAACAAGTTTCCTTGTGTATTTTCCTTGCCCATGACCGAGAGAGACCACGTTGTTGCGCTTGAACGCGCCGTCAAGATCGCCGGAAACCAAGTCGCTCTCGCGACGAAGCTCCGGGAGTACTTCCGACTCAACCCGACTACCAACCGAAAGGTTTCGACCGTTAGCCAGCAAACGATCTCGTACTGGCTGAAGAGTGGCGCACTCATTGATGCCATTTGGTGGCCCGCCTTCGAGTTCGCTACTGATTCTTCGGTTACTCGCCGCGATCTGCGTCCGGATGTTTTTTCTCGTGACCATGCCGCATGAACTCCCCCGCCGATGTGTGACAGCAGAGTTTCCGCATTGCGGCATTGGATGCAAATAAACATGAAATTGCTGCACGTTGAGGCGAATGTCCGTGGTGCGAATTCAGGGTTATCCGCACACGTTGGTGTGAGGGTGGAGGCGAAAGCGTGAGCCACTTCTCGAAACTTCAGTGTCGGAAAGCCTTCCAGTTGATTTTCTGTGCGCAACATGAAGGTGCGTCGGTTGATTTGGAAAGCAATGTTCGTTTTGTGCCGTTTGTTCATGTTCGCATTACGCCTGAAACCGCTTGTGCGTTCCTGTTCGCGACGTACATGGACGTACAACCATGAGCCAGCCCGCTTTATTTCACGACACGATCTACGACGCCCTGGCTGAAGACATTTCCGCGGCTGGCGGATTCAAGGTTGTCGCTGGGAAGCTCTGGCCGTCTGAGAGTCCGACCACAGCAGCCGCGAAGCTGCGCAACTCCATAAACCCTGATCAGCCCCACAAGCTGTGTCCCGATGAGGTGCTGCAGATCAAGCGCCTCGCGCACGCATCAGGTTCCTCCGCAGCCGTGCAATACGAGGCTCAGCAGCTTTCATATCGCATTGAGTGGATTACCCCAGAAGATGAGCTTTCGGAACTCCAGCATCGCATCGCCGATGGCATGGAGCTTCTTCAGAGGGAGATCAAGCGTGCTAACGATCTGATGGCCCGCTCGAACGTAAGGGCCGTCAAATGATTTCCTCGATCCCCTTTGGCGCCGTGGATGCTTTCCGGCGCCTTTCTTTTTCCGAGGTCGTATGACGCAGACGCAACAGGTCGCCGATCACCTCAAGCGGCACAACGCCATCACGCCGATGGAAGCCTTGCGTCGCTACGGAATCTTTCGCCTCGCCGCCAGGATCAACGAACTGCGCAAGGCACGGATCTCCATTGTCACCACCATGGTGACTCGTGGCGGGAAAACATATGCAAGGTATGTGGTCGGATGAACGGCCTCGAAGCACCAACCTCGGATAGCGACATCTGGGTTCTTGCCGGGGATGTCGCTATGCAGTTGGTGGCGGATATAGCTAACAGGGCCAAAGACCGGGCTGATGATGCACTGGACGCAAAGCGCATCAGTGATGGAAAGACCCTCGATGAGCACCTCCGGCAACAATGAACTACTACGAGCGTCATTTGGGTGATTACCTCAAGGATACGATCTCCTTGACGATGCTAGAAGAGGGCGCCTACACGCGATTGCTGGACTACTACTACAGCAAGGAGCACGGCATCCCGGCCGACAAGGCACACAAGATTGCCAGGGCGACGTCCAAGGAAGAGCGCGCCGCGGTGGACTCGGTGCTTGCCGAGTTCTTCAAGTTGAACGGTGGGGTATGGATCAAGGGCCGGTGTCAGGAGGAGATCGAACGCGCGCATGTGAAGATCACCACCGCACAGGAGAATGGACGCAAGGGAGGACGGCCACCGAAGAAACCCACTGGGTTATTGGATGAAACCCAACAGAAACCCACTGGGTTATTTCTGGGTTCTGAAAACGAAACCCAGCACATAACCCAAACGAAAGCTCTCCAGTCTCCAGTCTCCAGTCTCCATCCGGATGAAGATTCCCGTAGGGGCGAAGATCCGCCCCCGGTTGGATCACTCAAGACGCAGATCTACCGCCTAGCCGGCCAGCTTGAGATTCATGCAGGCGTAATCACCCCGGCCATACAGGCGCATTCCGAGCATGAGGTCTGGCAAGCCCTGGGCAAGACCTTGGCGGCGAAGCCAGCAGAGGCGTTGCCGTACTTTCGCGGCTGCCTGAAAACAAAAACCGTTGAGGGGAGGTTCAAGAGCGCATGAAAACCTGGGCAGATTTCAGAATTGAATTACCTCACGGCGCATCTGGCGAGGTGGACGTTACTTGCCCAGAGTGCTCGGCGTCGCGCAAGAAAAAGCACGCGCGGTGCCTGGGTGTGAACGTCGAAAAGGGCACGTTCCTGTGCCAGCACTGCGGCTGGGCCGGCGGGCTGGGACTTGGCGCGCGACGCAACGAAACACCGCACTGGCACAAGCCGATCTACGTTCGTCCGACCCCCAAGCCAATTGCCGATGACCCAGATGTGGCGATGGTGCAGTTCTTTGCCGCTCGCAGCATCCCGGCGCCGGTGCTTCGCCGCAATCGGATCAGCCTGCAAACGGTGTACATGCCGCAGGTCGAGGACCGGGTAAAGGCCGTTTGCTTCCCCTATTTCCGCGGTGATGAGCTGGTCAACGCGAAGTACCGGGACCGGGAAAAGAACTTCCGCATGGAGGCCGGCGCTGAGCGGATTCTGTACGGCCTGAACGACATCGACCCGAAGTGCTGCGTGATCGTTGAGGGTGAGATCGACAAGCTGTCCGTGGAAGTTGCTGGCATCACGTCCTGCGTGTCCGTGCCTGACGGTGCGCCAGCGATCAACGCGAAGAACTATGACAGCAAGTTTACGTTCTTGGGTCCGGAGACCGAGGCCGTGCAGACGTGGATTCTGGCGGTTGATGGCGATGAGCCGGGGACGCGACTGGAGCAGGAGCTGGTACGCCGATTCGGTGTCGAGAAGTGCAAGCGTGTCACGTGGCCAGAGGGCTGCAAGGACGCGAATGAAGTGCTGATGAAACACGGCGTCGATCGCTTGCGGCAGTGCCTGGATACAGCACAGGAATTCCCACTGGCAGGCGTCACGTACATCAACGACATGGCGCGCGAAATCGATCTGCTTTACGCGGAAGGGGAGAGGCGCGGTGTATCCACTGGCTGGCCGGGATTCGATAAGTATTTCACCGTGCGGCCCGGCGAGCTGACAGT
>DASYEV010000188.1:0-16870 GCA_036498835.1 Acidobacteriaceae bacterium
AGCGCGCGGCCTGGGCCGCGCGCTTCTTGTTTCGTTCAGTTCACTTTAGAAGTGGTACGCAATACCCACTGCGGGCATGGAGAAAACCATGTAGCGGTTGGTCTGGTAGACCGGCTTGCCAAAATCCGGGGCCTTGGCGAGGAAGCCGCGATATTCCGCACGGATGTCGAAGCTCGGGCTGATTTCATAGGCCACACCGCCGCCGAACAGAGCACCGATGTTGGTGTTCTGCCGCGTATCCAGCTGCGAGGTGCCAAAGTCCTTGATGGGAGTGAAGATCATGCCACCCACACCGGCTTCCACGAACGGATTGAAGTTATGGTAATTACGCGAATACACATAGGCGCCCGTGATTTCCTGCTCGCGTGAATGGACATAGACCACGCTGGTTGCGGCGGGAAAATATTTGAACGCGTTCTGCAGGAACGAGTAGTTCAATTCCAGTGAGCTGCGCGGCGTTACCGAATAACGGTAGCTCCCCAGAAAGCCCAGCGCTTTGGTGGTGTCCATCTGAAGGCCACGCCCATTGACCGAGGGGTTAAACATTCCATAGGCGCTTGCGCTCACGTCCTGGCGACTTTCCTGGGCGTACCCTACGCCGGCCGCGCACAGCAACAGTGCGCCGAGCAACATCATCTTCTTCATGCTTGCAGAAATTCCCTTCGCGTTCGCACGGTTTGACTCCGCGGACAACTCATCGGTGAGCAGCCGGGCTCCGTGCGCGGATATCTAATTGTACCTGCATGACCCCAAGAAGAACCGTCGAAAGCCCGGGAAGTGCGCGTCGCAAAGCGACAGGGCCTCCGAAGAGGCCCCGCCAAGTCGCAATCCCGCTTCGCTTACTGCTGAGGCGTCGTGGGGGGAGGCGGCGGCGGAGCACCACCATCGTTGCGGCGTTCGCGCATACGGTCCCGCTGTTCCTTCTGCATATCGTCGAAGATCTTCTGCTGGTCGGGGGTCAGAACGGCCTTGATTTTGGTGTTTTCGTCCTCCATCATCGCCCGCATCTTCTCACGGCGGTCACCGGACTGATCGGCTTCCATCTTGGCGCGATCTGCATCCAGGATGGCCTTGACCTGGGTGGTCTGCTCGGGGGTGAGGTTGAGACGGTGCTGCATCATTTCCAGGCGGCGCCCCGGCCCACCGCGTCCCGGCCCGCCTGGAGGCGGCCCCTGCTGTCCGCCCGGAGGTGGAGGCGGCGGTGGTGTGTCCTGGGCCATGGCCGGAAGGGCCAGAGCCGCGCCGCACAGCAACAATACTGCTGCGCGCATCATGGTCTTGAATTGCAAGGTCATACTTGTTCTCCTTGGCTTTCAGCGGATGGGGATAGCATCCATTCCTGCCCCCGCTCCTGCGGAAGCGCCAGCCAGTGGAAAATGTTTCTCCACGTCCGGCGTCCTACGGTTCGCCCTACATGCAGGAGACGGCGGTTTGACCCTGCGGGTTTCTGCACACGACACTTTTCCGAAGAATGTTCACACGGGCCTAGTTTTTCGTCCCGGGAACAAAACAGAACGGGTCGCCATGCTTCTTTGCATGTTCTTCAACAACATGGAGAAAGGCTCGCGCCGCATGGCTGAGGTTCGCCTCACGACGGAAAACCAGCCGAAGCTGCCGCTCCATCTGGAGCTCAGGGACTGCGATGGCGATCAGCGTCCCCGTCTCCAACTCGCTTTCCACGGTCAGGCGCGGCACCAGCGCGACTCCATTACCGCGTTCTACAAAACGCTTAATGGCTTCAAGGGACGGCAGCTCCACATCCATCTGCAGAGGGGTCTTGTGGCGCTTGAATGCCGCAATCACCTTCTGCCTCTGCGGCGACGGGATATTGTGCGCCACAAATGACTCCCGGCCCAGACGCTGGATGGACGCTTTCCCAGCCTTCGCCAGAGGGTGGCCGGGATTGGCGATACACACGAGTTGGTCGCGGTAGACAGTCACCGACTGCACGTGAGGATCGTCGGGGCTGAAGCTGACCACCCCAATTTCAACCGAATGCTGCAGCACTTCATCCGCAATGCGGCTGGCCAGGGCACGCTGCACGGCCACCTTCAGCTTGGGGTGCTCACGGCGGAAATCGTGCAGCACCGGAAGGAGGTACAGGCAGGTGTACTCATTGGCCGCAATATTCAATCTGCCATGGTGCAGCGAACGCAGATCGGTCAGAGCCGCGTTCGCGTCCGCCCGCAGGTTCAGCATTTTCTGGGCATATTCAAGCAGCACTTCACCGGCATCGGTCAGTGTGCCATCGCGGGAGGAACGCTCCAGAAGTCGTTCGCCTAGTTCCGCTTCCAGCTTGGCGATTACCTGGCTCACCGCAGGCTGTGTCCGGTGCAGGCGCATGGCTGCGCGCGAGAAGCTGCGTTCTTCCGCCACGGCCAAAAAGGTTTCCAACTGGAACAGGTCCATATCAGGCAGTCCCTCCCCCGTTGCCGTCCAACTCTCTGTGGGAGTAGCCTTTCCTGTGGCAGCAGGCCCCTATACGGCTATTAGAATTTTGCATACATTCATCTAAGCGCATAACTGCACGTTATGCTGATCTCACCGAGGATGTCCAGACGAAAGGTCCATGACCATGTCTCTTTCCAACCAGATCGTCTTTTTTGACACCACGCTCCGCGACGGCGAGCAATCCCCCGGATGCACGATGCACCACACCGAGAAGCTGCGCATGGCTCATCAGCTTGCGCGCCTGGGCGTGGATATCATCGAAGCCGGCTTCGCGATCGCTTCGCAGGGCGACTTCGACTCGGTCAATGCAATTGCAAAAGAGGTTCGCGGACCTCGCATCACGTCGCTGGCGCGCTGCAAGCGTGAGGACATCGAAACCGCCGCTCGCGCAGTCGAACCTGCCGAAAAGAATCGTATTCACGTCTTTCTGGCCAGCTCCGACCTTCACCTGGAAGCCAAGCTGAAGATGACACGCGCCCAGGCTTTGGATCAGGCCGGCGAAGCAGTAAGGCTGGCCCACAGCTACGTCGAAAACGTGGAGTTCTCTACCGAAGACGGCACGCGCTCCGATATCGACTTCCTGATCGAGATGGTGAAGGTCGCCGTGCAGGCGGGCGCGACAACCATCAACATCCCCGACACCGTCGGGTACACCACGCCGGCCGAATACAGGGAACTCTTCGAGACGGTGCGCTCCCGGGTGCCCGGCAGCGAAAACATCATCTACTCCACCCACTGCCATGACGATCTGGGAATGGCGGTTGCGAACTCACTGGCTGGCGTCGAAGGCGGAGCCCGTCAGGTTGAGTGCACCATCAACGGCATCGGCGAGCGTGCCGGCAACGCCGCACTGGAAGAGATTGCGGCAGCGCTCACCACACGCCGCGACCGCTACCCATACACCAGCAACATCGTCATGACCGAGCTGTATCCGACCTCGAAGATGCTGGGTGAAATCATCAGCTTCGCCTGTTCGCCGAACAAGGCGGTAGTCGGCGCCAATGCGTTTGCTCATGAGAGCGGCATCCATCAGCACGGCGTGCTCGCCAACCCGCTGACCTACGAGATCATGACGCCTGCCTCCGTCGGTTTCACCGGTCAGAACATTGTGCTGGGCAAGCATTCCGGCCGGCGCGCCCTGGAGCATCGCCTGGGCGAACTTGGACACAAGCTGTCGCGCGAAGAACTGGACCTGGTCTATCACCGCTTCACCGCACTGGCCGATCGTAAGAAGTCTATCTACGACCAGGACATCGTCGCTCTATTGCACGAACCGTTGGCTGAAGTCGCCAACGTTCCCTAGAAAATCTCACCACCGGGATGATGTCATTCGGACGGCAGCCGGCACATCCCGGCATTTCGCACACAGCGATTCGACAGAACGAGGAATTACCCCAATGCAGTGACGCCGCTTCGGCAGTGCCACTCCGGTGAACGAAGAATAGGGGCGGTAAACCCCTCTGAGGAAACGATGAAGCTGAATATTGCCATTCTCGCCGGCGACGGCATCGGCCCCGAAGTTACCGGCGAAGCCGTTAAGATTTTGAAAACCGTTGCAGAAGTGGGCAGCCATGAGTTCGCCTTCTCCGAAGGCCTCATCGGAGGAGTGGCGATCACCGCGGAAGGCACTCCACTACCGCAACAGACCATTGATATCTCGCTCGCGGCGGATGCAGTTTTACTTGGCGCGGTCGGCGACAACAAGTTCAACCACCTGTCCCCTGACAAGCGGCCCGAGGCTGGCCTGCTGGCGATCCGCCAGCATCTGGGCGGTTTCGCCAACCTTCGCCCCTGCCTTGCCTTCAAGGCGCTCGGCGATAATTCGCCGCTCCGCCCAGAAGTCACCGCAGGCGTCGACATCCTGTTTGTGCGCGAGTTGCTGGGCGGCCTTTACTTCGGTCAGCCACGCTGGTGGAACAAGGAAACCGGTGAAGCCATCAACACCATGCGCTACACGAAGGACGAAGTGGTTCGTGTTTCACGCATCGCATTTGAGCTCGCGCAAAAGCGCCGCAAGAAGCTTACGCAGGTGGATAAGGCCAACGTGCTGGAATGCTCACAGCTTTGGCGTGCCACAGTGGATGAGCTGAAGGCCGAGTTCCCCGATGTCACGGTCGAACATCAACTCGTCGATTCCATGGCCATCCACCTCATGAACCGCCCGCGCGATTTTGATGTGGTGCTCACCGAGAACCTGTTTGGGGACATCCTGTCCGACGAGTCCGGAGTGATCACCGGTTCGCTGGGCATGCTGCCTTCCGCCACGATTGGCGGGAAGGTCAACCTATATGAACCCGTACACGGTTCGGCTCCCGACATCGCAGGCCAGGGAAAGGCCAACCCCATCGGGGCGATCCTCACTGCGGCGATGGTCCTCCGTCACAGCGCGGGGCTCGAAGCCGAAGCGGAAGCCGTCGAAGCCGCTGTTTCCACCATGCTGGCCGCCGGCCATCGCACCGGGGACATTGCCCGCGGAAACTCCGCCGCCATTGTTACCACCGGGCAAATGGGCAAGCTGGTGCACGATGCTCTAACCGAGTCCATGGTCCGCAACCAATCGGTACACGCCGTCTAAGCGTTCTTGTTGTTGTCTTTGCCTTTCTGTTTGTCATCCCCGCAGGGGATCTGCTTCTCACTCAATGCGCCACACACTCCAACTCGTAGCCGCTTTCCTTCTCCTCTCTCTGGGAACGGCAGCGCACGCGCAGATCACGAACCCGGACAAGCTCATCGCGCCTCCACCGCCCAACCCGGCTCGCGCGCAACGTCCCACCCCTGAAGCTGATTTGCAATGGCTTTGGGCATTTACCAAACCAACGCCCAATGGCCGGGCCTACGACCTCCGCGTCGACGGCCGCTTCCAGGCAGTGCTGGCTGGTTCTTTCAAGCAGCAGCAAGCTATGTGGGGCTCTGACAAGTCGCATCCGGCGCTTGCTACCGTGATCCCGCTTTTTCTGTCGAAGTATGGCGAAGTTAATTCCGAGGACAACCGCTACATCACCGTGGACGGCTGTGTGCCCAGCTTCTGCCCCGCACACGGTATGCTTTGGGTCGACCTGGGAACCAGGCACCCGCTGATGGTGTTCGCCGCCGTGAACTGGTCGACCGAAAATCACCCCACGGACGATGCAGCCGCTGACTACAACCTCTGGCTCTTCCCCAATCGCGAGCTCTCCGCCGACGCACTTCCGCTCGCATTGACCGAAAGTCTGGCGCACTGGGACGCGCGTCTGGCAGCTGCCCACAGGTCGGTGCCGCACATCAGCCACGCCATCCTTGTAGAACCCAGTGGTCAGCCCTTTGCGCTCGACCCCGCGATGACTGGGGCCAACACACTGAAGCCACAACCCGACACTGTTACACCGCGAGAGGCCGACGATGACTGACATCTCTCTTGCGGCTCATCCTTTCTCTTCAATAGCGTTCAACCGCGCTGACAACAATCGCGAGGCACTTCGCCCGCAACCCTTTATCTCAAGAAACAAATAAATCCTATGTCGACACCTCTGGTACTTGCCCCCCGCACGATGTTTGAAAAAGTCTGGCAGCAGCATGTCGTGGCATCGCCCGAAGGCGAACCCACTCTGCTCTACATCGACCTGCAGCTTGTGCATGAAGTCACCTCACCCCAGGCCTTCGACGGTTTGCGGTTGGCGGGCCGCAAACTGCGGCATCCGGAGCGTCACATCGCTACCGTGGACCACAATGTGCCCACCACCAGCGTGCACGACCGCCTCGTCATCGCCGATCAGGTGTCTGCGGCCCAAGTGAACGCGCTACGCAAGAACTGCGCGGAGTTCGGCGTGGAGTTCTTCGATGTGCAGGACAGCTCGCAGGGCATCGTGCACATGATCGGACCAGAGCTCGGCGCCACCAAGCCCGGTATGACCATTGTCTGCGGCGACTCGCATACCTCGACTCACGGCGCGTTTGGCGCATTGGCGTTCGGCATCGGAACCAGCGAAGTGGAACACGTGATGGCCACGCAGACACTTCCACAATCGACACCGAAAACATTTCGCATCAACGTCGAAGGTGAGCTGCCCTATGGCGTGACCGCAAAGGACATCATCCTGAACATCATCGGCCGTATCGGTACAGACGGAGCCACCGGCTGCGTCGTCGAATACGCCGGCTCCGCCATTCGCGCGCTTTCCATGGAGGGCCGCATGACGATCTGCAACATGAGCATCGAAGCCGGCGCGCGCGCCGGCATGATCGCACCGGATGAGACGACGTTTGCGTATCTCAAAGGCCGCCGCTTTGCTCCCAAGGGCGAGGCCTGGAATCTTGCTGTCGAGCAATGGCGCGCTCTGATTACCGACGAAGGTGCGGTCTTTGATCGTGAACTTCATATCGATGCCACCACGCTCGCACCGAACGTCACCTGGGGCACATCGCCGGGAATGGTGACCAGCATTGAGGGAAGAGTACCAACCCTCGCCGATGCCGCGACCGAAGCTGACCGCAAATCCTTTGAACGCGCGTTCGAATACATGGACCTGAAACCTGGCACACCCATGGAAGAAGTGAAAGTCGACGCCGTCTTCCTGGGTTCGTGTACCAACGGACGCATCGAAGACCTGCGCGCGGCGGCAAGGGTTGTGAAGGGCCATCACATTGCCACGACTCTTCGCGCGATGGTTGTTCCGGGCTCGCAACATGTGAAGAAGCAGGCAGAGGAAGAAGGCCTCGATCAGATATTCAAATCCGCAGGCTTTGAGTGGCGGGAACCCGGGTGCTCCATGTGCCTGGGTATGAATCCCGACATCCTGCAGCCCGGCGAACGTTGCGCTTCGACATCCAATCGCAATTTCGAAGGCCGCCAGGGCCGCGGAGGACGCACCCACCTGCTGAGCCCGGAAATGGCGGCAGCCGCAGCCATCACCGGCCACCTGACCGACGTACGCAAGTGGCAGTTCGAAGACGCTGCAAAGTCCTAGGCATTTTCCATTCGTGCCCAATGCATGGTCCACGCTTTCTAAACCCTAAAACCTAGACCCTAAACCCTGGACTCCTTATGCAGCCGATCAACATCCTGACCTCCACTGCCGTGCCGATGCCGCTGCCCAACATCGACACCGACCAGATCATCCCCAAGCAATTCCTCAAGCGCATTGAGCGAACCGGCTATGGCGACTTCCTGTTCTTCGATTGGCGCTATGACCTCGACACGCCGGATCATGTCGCGCCAAAACCCGACTTCGTTCTCAACAAGCCGGAGTACAAGGGCGCTGAAATTCTGATCGCCGAGAAGAACTTCGGCTGCGGCAGTTCACGCGAGCACGCTGCATGGGCGATCTTCCAGTACGGGTTTCGCGCGGTGATCGCGCCTACGTTCGCCGACATTTTCTACTCCAATGCCGGCAAGAACGGCATTGTCCTGGTTCGCCTTTCCGAAGAAGATGTCAAAACGCTGATGGACCGTTCCATCGCGAACCCTCAGCACACGATCACCATCAACCTCGAAAAACAGACCGTCACTGATGACCAAGGCTTCCAGGCGAAGTTCGAAATCGATCCGTTCCGCAAGTATTGCCTGCTGAACGGCCTCGACGACATCGGCCTCACGCTGCGTCACGAGAGCGAGCTCGACCGCTTTGAAGTCCAACACAACGAAGAGTTCTGGCTTTCACCCAAGGGGTGACGAGGTTCTAGGTTCTAGGTTCTAGGTTCTAGGTTCTAGGTTCTAGGTTCTAGGTTCTAAAGGTTTGAAGGGTACGGGCTTCAGCCCGTACATAACGGCAACAGAGGTATCCGGGCTTTAGCCCCTGAGGGAAAGTCAGATGGTCACGATTCTTCGGAACAAACTGGCGACGGTGTCCTTCTTGATCACGATGTCGGTATGCACTCTGGGCCACGCACAAGCGCCGACATCACCGGCGCCAAACGCTCCGTTGCCAAGCGCGCTTGCAACGGCAACGAAGATTTTCATTGGGAACGCCGGCGACCAGGAGAACGCCGACTGCCTGCGCGTGTATAGCGACTTCTACCAGGACATCAGCGCTCTCGGCCGGTATCAACTTGTTCTCGATCCGAATGCCGCGGACCTCGTTCTCGAACTGCACTACGAAATCGCTGTCGGCCAGTCTGTCGTCAGCAGCCACAACGGAGACGCTGTACGGCAATTCCGCATCGTGATACAGGACCCGCACTCACACATCGTCCTCTGGACGATCACCGAGCGCACCAACTACGCCATTCGCCAAGGCAACCGCGACAAGAACCTGGATGAAACCGTCGCCAAACTCGCGTCGGACTTCAGCGCACTCGCTTCAGAATCCCCCGTGGCCCCCAACAACAAATCGCTGATCAAGCACTAACACTGAACAAGCACAACAGGATGAAGGAAGATTCGTGAGCACTGCAAACAATACGCCCGGCAAGACAAACTCCGTCGTTCTGACCGAAGGCCCATCGCGCGCCGCAGCCCGCAGCTATCTGCGCGGCGTCGGCTTCTCTAAAGAAGACCTGCACAAACCCATCATCGGGATCGCCAATACCTGGACCGAGGTCGGCCCATGTAACTTCCATCTTCGCCAGGTCGCCGAAGCGGTCAAGCAAGGCGTGCGTGAAGCCGGCGGTACACCGATGGAGTTCAATACCGTCACGATTTCCGACGGCATCACCATGGGCACGGAAGGCATGAAGGCTTCGCTGATCTCGCGCGAAGTCATCGCGGACAGCATCGAGCTGGTAACGCGCGGGAACTCTTTCGACGGTCTGGTCTGCATTGCCGGCTGCGATAAGAACATGCCTGCGGCCATCATGGCGCTGGCGCGGCTCAATATCCCAGGCCTCATGCTCTATGGCGGTTCCATCATGCCCGGCAAGCTGCCGCAGCCAGACGGTTCTATCAAAGAGATCACGATCCTCCAGGTCTTCGAAGCCATCGGCTCGCATGCGGCGGGACGCATCGACGACGCGCAGCTTGAGGCGATTGAAGCCACAGCCTGCCCAGGCCCGGGTGCATGCGGCGGACAGTTCACCGCGAACACGATGGCGATGGCAGGTGAGTTTCTCGGCATCTCGCCCATCCAGATCACAGGCGTGCCCGCTATGTCACCCGACAAGCATGAAGCCTCGCGCGAAGCGGGGCGCATGGTGATGGAGCTTGCTCGCAAGCAGGTGAAGCCGCGCGACATCCTGACGCGCGAAGCACTCGAAAATGCCATTGCGGCAGTTGCCGCTTCGGGCGGCAGCACCAATGCCGTGCTGCACCTGATCGCCATCGCCAAAGAGCTCGACATTCCGCTTTCGATGGAAGACTTCGACGCGATCTCCGAGCGCACGCCTTTCATCTGCGACCTATCGCCGGGCGGTAAGTACGCCGCCAAGGATTACCAGGAAGCCGGCGGCTCACGCGTGCTTGCCAAACGCCTGATGGAGCGCGGCTCACTGCATGACATTCCCACTGTGACCGGCAAGAGCCTGCATGAAGAAGCGAAGCTCGCCGAAGAAACGCCCAACCAGCCCGTGATCCATACCTGGGAGAAGCCGCTGAAGCCGACAGGCGGCCTTGTCATCCTGCGTGGCAATCTTGCACCTGAAGGCTGCGTGATCAAGGTGGCCGGACACGAGCGCATCTTCCACCAGGGTCCTGCGCGCGTCTTCGAAAGTGAGGACCTGTGCTTCCACGCCGTGGAGGCTGGCGAGATCAAACCGAACGATGTTTGCGTCATTCGCTATGAAGGCCCCCGTGGAGGCCCAGGCATGCGCGAGATGCTTGCTGTGACCGCCGCGATCAAAGGCATCCCGGAACTTTCCGAAACGGTTGCACTACTCACCGATGGACGCTTCTCCGGCGCGACGCGCGGCCTGATGGCAGGTCACGTTGCACCCGAAGCACAGCTCGGCGGTCCGATCGCTGCCGTGCATGAAGGCGATCTGATCACGTTCGACATTCCCAACCGCGAGCTTCGCCTGGAAGTTCCCGAAGAAGAGATTCAAAAGCGTCTCGCGGCATGGAAGGCGCCGGAGCCTCGCTACAAGCGCGGTGTCTTCGCCAAGTATGCCAACAGTGTTTCCAGCGCCAGTGAAGGCGCAGTCACTTCCTAGACCGAAGCCACGCTGTAGCCAGTAAGTAGCCGGCAATAGGGCCATCACCCAGAACCTTCACCTGACTTTCAACGTACGAGGCACACCTTATGTCCAAGCCAGATACGACCAACGCGCATCCTACCCTGACCGGCTCAGAAATCCTGTGGGCCACACTTGCCGGCGAAGGCGTCAGCACCGTCTTCGGCTATCCCGGCGGGGCCATCCTTCCGATCTACGATGCGCTGCGTAAGTTCCCCACCATCCACCATGTCCTGGTCCGCCACGAACAAGGCGCCTCGCACATGGCCGACGGATATGCACGTGCGTCAGGCCGCGTCGGAGTCTGCATGGCCACCTCCGGACCCGGCGCAACCAATCTCGTCACCGGTCTTGCCACAGCGATGCTCGACAGCATTCCGATCGTCGCCATCACCGGACAGGTTTCCTCCAAAGTCCTTGGCACCGATGCCTTCCAGGAAGTCGATATCACCGGCATCACGCTGCCCATCACCAAGCACAACTTCGTGGTGACACGCGCGGAAGACATCGCACCGACCATGCGGCTTGCGTTCCAGATCGCAACGAATGGACGCCCCGGACCTGTGCTCGTCGATATCACCAAGGATGCTCAGCAGTCCTCCTGCACGTTCGACTTCGAAGCTGCCAAGCCTGCCAGCGCCCGGCCTCATCCCATGCTTCGCGCCGAGAACGCTTCCATGCGTGAAGCTGTGGAGCTCATCAAGTCCGCGAAGAAGCCTGTCATTCTCGCGGGACACGGCATCGTCGAATCGGGCGCGGAAGCTGAGGTGATTGCCTTTGCCGAAGCTCGTCAGATTCCCATTGCCTTGACCCTGCTAGGCCTGGGAGCAATTCCTGCGGGTCATCCTCTCTCCCTGGGCATGATGGGCATGCACGGCGAAGCGTGGGTCAACAACGCTATCCAGGAAGCCGATCTTCTGCTTGCCTTCGGGATGCGCTTTGACGATCGCGTTACCGGCAATCTCACCCAGTACGCGCGGAATGCAAAGAAGATCCACATCGAGATCGATCCCAGCGAGATCAACAAGAACGTACGTGTTGACGTTGCGCTCATTGGCGATCTCAAGGCCGTATTGCAGACGCTTGCCCCTATGGTGCCGAAGGCCAGTGATTCCACGTGGCTGAAGCATATCAATTCCGGCAAAGGTGAGGTCGCCGTGCGCGACATCATCAACCTCCCGGATAACGGCCACCTGTATGCAGCCCATGTGATCCATGACATCTGGCGAGAAGCACAGGCTGCGGGCCGCCTTCACAACACCATCATCGTTACCGATGTGGGCCAGCACCAGATGTGGGAAGCCCAGTACTTCAAACATGAGTCGCCGCGCTCGCTGGTCACCTCCGGCGGCCTGGGCACCATGGGCTTCGCATTGCCCGCCGCCATTGGCGCGAAGTTCGCATGCCCGGAAAAAGATGTGTGGGTCATCGCGGGCGATGGCGGATTTCAAATGACAGCCGCGGAACTTTCCACCATCGTTCAGGAACGCCTCGCCATCAACGTTGCCGTCATCAACAACGGCTTCCTCGGCATGGTGCGGCAGTGGCAGGAGACGTTCTACGACAAGAACTACTCCGCGTCACCTATCCTTTCGCCGGACTTTGTCATGCTGGCCGCGGCCCATGGCATCGACGCCGCCAACGTGACCAGGCGGACCGATGTCATACCCACTGTTACCAAGGCGCGCACAAGCAACAAGCCGTTCCTGATCAATTTCGCGGTTGAGAAAGAAGACGGTGTCTACCCCATGATCGCGCCGGGCGCCGCCCTGCACGAGATGGTCCGCCGCCCAGCCAAAGATCCGTTACTCGAAACCGCGGAGGATGAGTAATGGGCACGCGATCTCCCAATGCGATGATGACGCCTGTAGCAGCGGCAACGAAATGCACGGGGATTTCCACGACTAGTCGTGCCACCACTAACAAAGCGCCAAAGGCGCGCCCTATACCAGCCTGGGGCGAAGCCCCAGGTATGGGCAAGCCAGACGCCAGAGGGCTGAAGGCCCGACCCATTCCGGCCTCAGTCCCAAACGTAGCGCTCGTCGAATTCGACACCATACTTCGTGAGGAACGCCCGAAGCTCTTCCTGGAACGTTTGTTTGGAATGATGCGCTTCCTGCGCATCGATGTACGCGATCACGGCATTCAAGTCCGCCGGCCCAATGGAGAACGCACCATATCCACTCTGCCAGGAAAGTTTGGTCAGACGTGGCGATTGGGTTTTCAGCCAAATGGACGAGGAGACTTTCAACTCTTCAACCACCTCCGCAATACTTTTCGTCCGTGGCAAGCGAATAGCGAGATGGATGTGATCGGCGACGCCGCCCGCTCGGAAACATTCACATCCCGCATTGCGGGCGATTGTCGACATGTAGGCATAGAGATCCGGGCGAACAGCAACATCAAGAAGAGGCGCACGGTCCTTCGTGCTGAAAATCAGATGGACCAGAACCAATGCAAGCGATTGTGGCATGCCGAAAATTATAGGTCGAGCCTTCAGCCCTCTGGTCTGTGGCCTGTCGGTACCTGGGGCTTCGCCCCAGGCTGGTATAGCGTCGCGCCTTTGGCGCTTAGCCTCTGCGCTACTTTCCTTATATTGGGTTGCAAATCGGCACCCGGAACACCGGCGAGTTCAGGCAACGCATCTTCATCGGCCAGACAGCCGCCAGCACCGACTGCGACCTATCCGCCGCGTTCCACGGATATACCACCGACGTTCAAGGTCTTCCATCACGCCAATGGCACATTCACGCTGGTGATCGATGCGGACTCCACCGATGACGAAGTCAACGCGCTGATCTGGCAGCTTCGGGATGCGGCGCACACGCACACCTTCGACAAACTGAAGATCAGCCAGAAGGATGTCGATGCACGCGATCCTATCGTGTGGTTTCACATCTATCGCGGCGCCAAGTGCGCCAGCGAGAAATATGCTGACGGCGCTCCACCTTGCGGCGCCAGCTACCACGCAGCAGGCGACTACACCTTCGGCGGATACACCAATAAAGAATGGGACAAAGGCGTCCTGCACCACGGGGAAGACCAGGACATTCTTCTCTGGGATTCCGAAGCTCCTTACGCAGCGGGCGCCAAATCCTGAGCCCCTCCATCTGCCACATGCTTTCTAAACCCTAAACCCTGGACCCTAATCCCTCACACTTATGCTGCACACTTTTATCGCTCTCGTTCAAGACAAGCCCGGCGTGCTCACGCGGGTGGCCTCGCTGTTTCGGCGTCTCAACATCAACATCGTGTCGCTTACGGTAGGTGAAAGCGAGCGGGCCGATACCTCCCGCATGACCATCGTCTGCGAAGCGCACGAGCATGCCGCGCATCGCATCCGGGCTTCGCTTTACAAGCTCGAAACCACGGTCGACGTCGATGAAGTGAACCGCGCGGAAGCCGTGGTGCGCGAACTCTGCCTGATCAAGGTCGCGGCCGGCCCGAACCAGCCGCATGGAGTCCATTCGCGCTCGCAGATCTTCGAACTGGCGACTGTCTTTCGTGCGCGTGTCGTCGACCTGGCGCCGGAGAGCATCATGCTCGAAATGACGGGCTCCGCTTCCAAGATTGAAGGGCTCCTCCAGGTGCTTCGCGAAAGCAGCTACGAGGTGCTCGAAGTCTCACGTACCGGCCGCATGGCCATGCGCCGCGGTCACCATACCTCGCGCGTGATGAAGGCGCTGGGCAACAGGCCGGATCTACAGCCGATTGGCGACGAAGGAGTCGATCTGCTGGACCTCGACCCCGACGCTCTGCCCGACAACGAATCTCTACCCAACCAATTCGACGACCACGAGGCCTGAGTTCCACTCCTCTACTCTGACTACGACAACCATCAACGCACCACTCATCCCCAGGCAGTTGCACGCGGAAGAATCCGCCGACTCGCTGACAAATTAAGGAAGAACAATGGCAAAGACCTACCACGACCAGGACGCAGACCTCTCTCTTATCCAAGGCAAGAAAGTTGCCATCATCGGCTACGGTTCGCAGGGCCACGCCCACGCGCTCAATCTGAAGGATTCCGGCGTGCAGGTAAAGGTCGGTCTCCGGCCCGAGTCGCCCAATGCCAAGAAGGCTCAGCTCGCCGGTCTCGAAGTCGTCAGCGTGGCCGAAGCCTCCGAGTGGGCGGACACCATCATGCTGCTCGTTCCCGACCAGACCGCAGCGAAGGTCTACAAGGAAGTTGAACCAGGCCTGCAGTCGCCCGGATCCGACGGCCAGCCCAAGACCCTGATGTTTGCGCACGGCTTCAACATCCGCTTCCGCACCATCACGCCGCCCACCACGATCGACGTTTCCCTGGTCGCACCCAAGGGACCTGGCCATCGCGTGCGCGAAGTCTTCACCGAAGGCGGCGGCGTACCCGGCCTGGTAGCCGTGGAACAGGATGCGAGCGGCAAGGCGCTGGCCAACGCGCTTTCCTATGCCAAGGGCATCGGCTGCACACGCGGCGGCGTGCTGGAAACGACCTTCACCGAAGAAACGGAAACCGACCTCTTTGGCGAGCAGGCGGTTCTCTGCGGAGGCACTGCGGCGCTGGTCAAGGCGGGCTTTGAAGTACTCACCGAAGCCGGCTATCAGCCCGAGCTTGCGTACTTCGAAGTGCTCCATGAGCTCAAGCTGATCGTTGACCTGATGTATCGCGGCGGCCTGGAGTACATGCGCCACTCCATCTCCGATACCGCGGAGTGGGGAGACTATGTCGCCGGCCCGCGCATCGTCACGCCGGCAGTCAAGGAAGCCATGAAGGGCTTGCTCTCCGACATCCAGTCCGGAGCTTTCGCGAAGCGCTTCATTGAGGACCAGAACACCGGACGCAAGGAATTTGAAAAGTTCCGCGCCCAGGATCGCGAGCACCCGATCGAGAAGGTTGGAGCCGAACTCCGCGCTGCGATGCCCTTCCTCGATCCGGTCAAGGTCGAAAACGGTAACGTCGTGAAGGCTTAATCGTCACAAGCTCCGGGGCGCCCGCGTCGCAACAGCGGGCGCCCTTTTGTTTTGTCTGTGGCTCTCTTCACAGAGGCTCTGTTTTCCTGGAGCAGTTTGCCCCAGCCCCGCATCCAAACTGCTATGCCCACCGCACTTCGTATTCACGCCTTCGGTCTCGACAATCTCAAACTTGAACAGTTCGAGCTACCGAAGCTCGGTCCCAACGACGTTCATGTGCGCTTCCATGCGGCGTCCCTGAATTATCGAGATCTGATGATTGCGCTGGGCACCTATAACCCGAAGCTGGAGATGCCGCGCATCCTCGGCTCCGACGCTGCAGGCGAGGTGCTCGCCATTGGCAGCGAAGTTACGCTCTTCAAGGCGGGCGACCGTGTCGCCAGCCTGTTCTTCCAGACCTGGCATGACGGCCCTATCCAGTCCTCGACAGGCAAATACTCTCTGGGAGGGCCGATCGACGGCGTCTTCGCCACGGAGCGCATTCTGCCCGAAGGCGGTCTCATACCCATCCCCTCTTCCCTTGGTTACGAACAGGCAGCCACCCTTCCCTGCGCCGCTGTGACTGCCTGGAATGCGCTGATAGAAAAGGGCCATCTTCGCGCGGGTCAGACCGTGCTGGTGTTGGGTACCGGCGGGGTTTCGCTCTTTGCCCTGCAGATCGCCAAAGCCCATGGCGCTACCGTCATCCTCACCAGTTCTTCGGATGACAAGCTGGCGCGCGGCAAGCAGCTCGGTGCGGATTACCTGATCAACTACAAGACCTCGCCACAGTGGGAGGAGGAGGTCTTCCGCATCACGGAGAAACGCGGTGTTGATCACGTGGTCGAAGTGGGAGGCGCGGGCACGCTGCCGCAGTCCTTCAAAGCCGTTGTCCCGGGAGGCCATGTCCATCTGATCGGCGTGCTTTCCGGCAAAGGGGCGGGCGTCGACCCCACACCCGTTCTGGCGAAGTCCATCTATCTCAACGGCGTGTATGTCGGCAGCCGTGCCATGTTTGAAGCATTGAACGCCGCCGTCGTCGCGAATCGTCTGCAGCCTGTGATTGACCGCACGTTCCCGTTTGAGGAGGCACGCGCGGCCTTTGACCACATGCAGCGCGGCAGCCACTTCGGCAAGATCGTGCTGTCGCTGGGCTAGGGCTGTTTCATCCGCGATGAGTCTCGTCCGGGATCGATCGGACTCTCAGTCCACAATCAAAATGGATGGCCACAGGTCCAAGCGCTGAAGGCGCGCCCTATACCAGCCTAGGGCGAAGCCCCATAAGCGTTTACTTAAGATGAAATCGCTTGCGTTTACGCTTTGTTTCAGCCAACTGGCTAGCGATCTTGGGCCACTGCGCCAGGGTCTTGGCGATTCCCTGCGCAGGCAGCACAGCTGCACATACTTC
>DASYEV010000189.1:0-27818 GCA_036498835.1 Acidobacteriaceae bacterium
CACGTTTCGCTGATCCTGTATGCGGAACACGAGTTCAATGCGAGCACGTTTACAGCGCGTGTCATCGCAGGTACAGGTTCGGATATGTTCTCGGCGATTGCGGGAGCGATCGGCGCGCTGAAAGGCCCCAAGCATGGCGGCGCCAATGAAGTCGCACTGGAGATTCAGCAGCGCTACGCTTCCCCGGACGAAGCCGAGAAAGACATTCGCGCCCGCGTCGAGCGGAAGGAAGTCATTATCGGCTTCGGCCACCCGGTGTACACGGTCAGCGATCCGCGCAACGTCGTGATCAAGGGCATTGCACACCAGCTTTCGCAATCCGCGGGCGATTTGGCCATGTACGACGTTGCCGAACGTTTGGAAAGCGTGATGTGGGATCTGAAGAAGATGTTTCCCAACCTCGACTGGTTCTCGGCGGTAGCGTATCACACGATGGGTATCCCCACCGCGATGTTCACACCGATCTTCGCGATCGCACGCACTTCGGGTTGGGCGGCGCATGTGATGGAACAGCGCGTGGACGGCAAGATCATCCGTCCCAGCGCCAACTACACCGGGCCGGAGAACGTGCACTTCGTGCCGATCGATGAACGGGGGTAGGTTTCATGCGCATTTGCCAAGCCGCAACCCTTGCTCTCTTGTGTTTCGGCATGCACCTTGCCACTGCACAAAACAATGCACCGCCGGCAGCGGAGCTGCCCTGCTTCAGGATCAGTATTGATCTGGATGACAGTCCAGTTCCAGACGCACTGAATGTCTACATCACCCAGAACGGCCGCCTCAACAAACTCGCTCAGGTCGATGGCTGTTTCCGTCTTCCTGCAGGCTTCAAGAAAAGCGAAAAGGTAAATGTTCGGATTGACCTCGAACAGGACTCGCTTTCTCTACCTGGTGTCCCTGCGGAATACCTGGGCCGTTCCTGGAGCATTGCCCTGTCCGACAAAATGGATGTGATCACGATGGGCAGAATGCACTACAAGGCATCTCAAGTGTGTCAGGTCGTCGTACACGGGGGAGAGCCAGAGATTGGCTTCACGAGCGCCCCTTGCAGATCGCCACGCCGCCCACCTCATCGGCACTAACCACGAAGGAATTGCATGTCCGCACCTATTTCAAATAACCGCCCGCCGTTCGACCAGGTACTGATCGACATCGTCGACTACGTCCAGAACTATGAAATCACCAGTGGGCTGGCCTATGAAACCGCTCGCTACTGCCTGCTGGACACCCTGGGCTGCGGTTTGCAGGCGCTGGATTTCCCTGCCTGCACCAAACTGCTGGGGGCACTGGTTCCAGGTATGTCCATGCAGAATGGAGCGCGCGTTCCGGGTACAAGCTTTGAGCTTGATCCGGTGCAGGCAGCGTTCAACATTGGGGCCATCATCCGCTGGCTCGACTTCAACGACACCTGGCTGGCGGCCGAGTGGGGCCATCCTTCCGACAACCTGGGCGGCATTCTCGCGGTCGCCGACTGGCTAACGCGCAACGGACAGCCAGTGACAATGCGGGATGTGCTGACCGCCATGATCAAGGCCCATGAGATTCAGGGCTGTCTGGCGCTGGAAAACTCCTTCAACAAAGTTGGTCTGGACCACGTCGTGCTGGTCAAGGTGGCGTCAACCGCAGTGGTTGCCGGCATGCTGGGTCTTTCGCGTGAGGAGACGTTGAATGCGGTCTCTCTGGCTTGGGTCGACGGCCAGTCGTTGCGTACCTATCGCCACGCACCCAATACAGGCTCGCGCAAAAGCTGGGCCGCTGGCGACGCGACCTCACGCGCTGTGCGGCTGGCGCTGATCGCAAAGACCGGTGAAATGGGTTATCCATCCGTGCTGAGTGCGCCGACCTGGGGCTTCTACGATGTCTCGTTCAAGGGCCAGCCGTTCAAGTTTCAGCGGCCATATGGCAGCTACGTGATGGAGAACGTGCTGTTCAAGATCTCGTTCCCGGCGGAGTTTCATTCACAAACGGCGGTGGAAGCTGCGATGACTCTGCACGAGCAACTCGCGGCCATGGGCAAGACCGCGGCTGACATCGCGCGCATCACGATCCGCACGCACGAGGCCTGCATCCGCATCATCGACAAGCAGGGGCCGCTGAACAATCCCGCCGACCGCGACCACTGCATCCAGTACATGGTCGCCGTGCCGCTGATCTTTGGCCGCCTTACCGCCGAAGATTACGAAGACACGGTAGCGCTCGACCCAACCTGGGGACCGCGCATCGATGCGGTTCGAGCGCGCATGGTGCTGGCAGAAGATCCGCAGTTCACGGCGGACTACCATGATCCGGACAAGCGTTCGATCGCGAATGCGCTGACCGTCGAACTGACCGACGGCACGTATCTGCCCGAGGTGGTGGTGGAGTATCCCATCGGACACAGGCGGCGGCGCGGCGATGGTATTCCCCTGCTGCTCGACAAGTTCAAGCAGAACCTTGCCCGCAGGCTTTCGCCCGAAGCGCAGGAGCGAATTCTTGCCGCGACTGCAGAGCAGGCGGGGCTTGAGGCGATGCCCGTCGACGAATTCGTTTCGATGTTTGTGGTGTAAGTGCTTTCAATTTTGCACCGTCCGGGTGCCCCATTCATCGCAGCTCTATCGCGATGAGTGGGCATCGCGCGAAGCGCGACCGCTCCCGCCCCTCTTGAAGGCCGTACGAGATGACGGGTTTGTGGGGTACCGGCAACCAGCAGATTCCCTTCGGGCATGACAACAAAAATAACAACAACCGCGCGCTATCCTGCTTCCATGAGCGAAGTGAACGAACCGGATTACGCCACCATGTTGCGGGTAGCTATCGCTGAAGCCCGTCGGGGCCTTGCCGAGGGCGGCATCCCCATCGGCGCAGCAATCTTTCGCAATGATGGCACGCTGGTTAGCTCCGGACACAACCGCCGTGTGCAGGAAGATGATCCATCCATCCACGGCGAGACGGATGCTTTCCGGCGCGCCGGACGTCAACGCAGCTACCGCGACCTGATCATGGTGACCACGCTTGCACCTTGCTGGTACTGCACGGGACTGGTACGGCAGTTTGGTTTTGGCACGGTCGTCGTGGGCGAATCGGAGACATTCCAGGGCGGTGTGGACTCGTTGCGTGAGATTGGCATCAAGGTCGTCGACCTGGACTCAAGCAAGTGCAAGGAGATGCTGCGCGGGTTTATTGATGCCCATCCGGAGATTTGGAATGAAGATATTGGCGTGGATGATTGAGTCTCAACCTCGCCCTCCACAACCTTGTCATCTCGACCGAAGCGTGTGGCGGTTCCTCTGAAGGTGTTAGAGCAGTTCCGGTAATGGTGTAGACCGAAGAGAGGGTGCTGAAGCCGTTTTCTCCCAATGAAAACGGCATTCTCCACCGTTCGGGCAGACCACAGTATTACCGGAACTGCCCTAGGAGAAATGAGAGTGATCAAGCCGTTTTCCTCCAACGAAAACGGCCCCCCGGATGTTGAAAAGGCGAAGTATGAGAGGAACCGCCAGCGCAGCGGAGAGACCTGCTTCTGCCCTGCCCGTGCGTCCACTTTCCGGCAAAACCCTCCAACGCGGGTCATCCTGAAAGAGCGAAGCGATTGAAGGATCCCCGTATTTTGCGTGTGGTGGCGAGAACCTGAGGGGGATGTCGCTGACGACACATCCCAAATACGGGGATCCTTCACTGCGTTCAGGATGACCCTCGTGAAAGGGAGTGCGCTCGGCATGCAGCCACCGTTCCTCATTCTCGCGTCAGCTTCGCAATGAGTTCCGCCTCATCCGGCCAGCGAGCGACAAGCTCCGCGCGTCCGGCGGATCGATAATCTTCGAACTCGAAGCCTGGACTTACCGTACAGCCGAGCAACGCCCAGCCGTCCTGCAGGAGCAAGCGTGATCCCTGCCAGACACCTCGCGGCACGGTCACCTGTGGGCGCTCACCGGCCGCGAGATCTTTACCGATCAAAATCCGCTGCGACCGCCCATCAGGCAGAAGCTGCAGCATCTCCACTGCGCCGCCCATGTAGTGATGGAAGATCTCATCACTTGCCAGGCAGTGCATTTCGCTGAAGGTGCCGGGCTCCAGCAGATAGTAGATGGCGGTGGAAGTTCTGCGCGGGCCGGGATAGCGCGAATCGGCGAATTGAGCGGCCTCTACACGTTCGCTGCTCTCATAGGTGCGCACATACCAGCCACCTTCGCGAGGGTGCGGCTGCAGATTGAGAATGCGTTTGACGTCTTCGGCTGTGAGAGCTTCCATCTATCCCCTGTCCTCCCGCTTGCATTCGCGGGGTCTCACGTTAGAGCGGTTTCGATCATATCGCGTACTCGCGAACTCCAGAGAAGGCCGTTTTCACTGGGGAAAACGGCTTGGGCGCCCTCTGCCCTGTAAACACCCCGATCGAAACCGCTATATTCTGAATCAATTATTCGTTTTCAATCTACAAACTGATCTGTAGGGAGCCTGCTCTGACGATGCGAAGCCGTCTCGAACGCTATTTCCGCTTTGCGGAGCACGCGACCAACTGGCGCACCGAAGTGCTCGCGGGTGTGACCACGTTCATCACCATGGCGTACATCATCTTTGTGAACCCGGCGATCCTGTCGGAAACAGGGATGCCGATCGCCGCGGTGATTGTGGCGACCTGCCTGTGCGCGGCGTTCGGCTCCATCCTGATGGGTGCTCTGGCCAACTATCCGCTGGCCTTGGCGCCGGGCATGGGGCTGAATGCCTACTTCACCTACACCGTGGTCAAAGGCATGGGTGTGCCGTGGCAGACGGCACTGGGCGCGGTGTTTTGTTCGGGCATCATCTTTTTGCTGCTCACCATCGGAGGCATCCGGCAGCGGCTGCTGGCGGCCATACCCTATCAGTTGCATGCAGCAGTAGCCGGCGGCATCGGGCTGTTCATCGCTTTCATCGGATTGCGCAATGCGGGCATCATCGTGCCCAGCGCTGCGACCACCGTCACCCTGGGGAATCTCCACAATCCAGCGACGCTGCTGGCCATTGCCGGCATTTTGTTGATCGGCGTACTGCAGGCTCTGCGCGTGCGTGCGGCCATGCTGATCGGCGTACTGGGGACCATGCTGCTGGGAATTGTGTTCCACCAGGTGCATTGGCATCCGCAGTTCGTTTCCCCCGCGGAGATCAAGCACACGGCGTTTCAACTCGACATTCGCGGCGCACTGCATCTCCATGCGCTCGAAATCATCTTTGTTTTTCTGTTCGTCGACCTGTTCGACAACATCGGGACCCTGGTCGCGGTAACCGAGCGCGCAGGCCTGATCGCCGACGATCACACCATTCCCCGTCTCGACCGCATCTTCTTTGCCGACGCCACATCCACCGTCTTGGGGTCGCTTGCGGGCACGTCCACGGTGACCAGCTACATTGAAAGCTCCGCAGGCGTAGCCGCGGGCGGACGCACCGGCGTGACCGCGATTGTCACAGGCATCCTGTTTTTGCTGGCAATGTTCGTTGCGCCTCTGGTCGGCGCCATTCCGGAGTTCGCGACGGCGCCGGCATTGATCCTGGTGGGAGCACTGATGGTGGCGAGCGCGGCGAGGGTTGATTGGGACGAGCCTCGTGTCGCTATCCCGGCTTTCCTCACCCTGATCACGATACCGCTGACCTACTCCATTGCGACAGGACTGTCGTTTGGCATCATCAGCTTTGCCGCCATGGAGCTGATGACCGGTCGGGCACGCCGGCAGCACTGGATGCTCTACGTTCTGGCCGCGCTCTTTTTATTCCGTTTTGTTTATCTTGCGGGACAATAGCTTGGGAGCGAACCGCCTCGACCCCGGACAGCATCGAAGGGTGTACAGCGAGATTCGCGACAGGATTTACCCAAGGAGAACGCAATGGATCGCAGCGCATCGGCAGTTTGGCATGGAGGCCTGAAAGACGGCCAAGGAACCATCAGCACGCAGAGCGGCACGCTCAAGGACACCCAGTACAGCTTCAGCACGCGCTTTGAAAACGGCGTTGGCACCAACCCCGAGGAACTGATCGCCGCAGCCCACGCAGGCTGCTTTACCATGGCGCTCAGCGGCCAACTCACCAGCGTGGATCATGCTCCTGACACCCTGGAGACCACCGCGGTGGTGACTATGGAAAAGACCGACGACGGCCCGACCGTGACCAAGATTCATCTGACGACACGCGCCAAGGTTCCGAACATCGAGAAGGAAAAGTTCGACGAACTCGCCCGCAAGGCGAAAGAGGGCTGCCCGATTTCTCGCCTGCTCAAGGCCGCGGAAATTACACTCGACGCACAGTTGGTATAAGACCGCTAACCGATCAGACGTAAAGAAGCCCGCCTCCAGAGGCGGGCTTCTTCTTGGGCTAAGGCATTTCCCATGAAGGTGTACCCCGGGGCAAAGATGTTGAAGTCGTTTTCCCCCAAAGAAAACGACCTTTTCAGCCGCTTCGGGAGGGCACGGCATCATGGAAAATGCTCTAGTGCGCGTGGCTGTGTTCGTGGGTATGTCCACCCGGCCCATGATGATGGTGCGAGTGGCCATCAATAACATCCGGTTTTGGCGGCGAGCAGCAGCCGTCCACCGTCTCGCAATCCGTGATCTCGAACTGGATGGTGGTGTGGTGAATCCCGTAGTGGTCGCGAAGCTGATGGTTGATGCGTTGGAGCAAAGCTTCGCAATCGGCCAGCGCCATCTCCTGCACCTGGACGTGGCTGGCAAGCGCATGCGACTGCGAGGTCAGGCTCCAGACATGGAGATCATGGACGTTGATCACGCCATCGATTCCCTGCATTGCGGTCCGCACATCCGCAAGGTTCAACGAACGCGGGGTGCCTTCGAGCAGGATGTGCAGTGTCTCGCGCACGATGCCAACCGAGCTCCACAGGATCATCGCCGCGATGATCAGCGAGAGCAATGGATCGATCCACTCCTGGCCAGTAAACAGAATTCCAAGGCCGCCCAGGATGACCGCCGCGGTTGACAGTGTGTCGCCCAGCATGTGGAGGAAGACGCTGCGAATGTTGACATCACCGGAGAACTTCCAGAGCAGCCCTGCAATCGCGCCGTTCATGATCACACCGGCTGCGGCAACCGACATCATCAGCTTCGGCTGCACTTCGACTGGAACAGTAAAGCGGTGGATGGCGGCAATCGCGATCCATGCGGCAAGCACAACCAGCGTGAGTGCATTGACGAATGCGGCCAGCACACCGGCGCGCTGGTAGCCGAATGTTCTCTGGTCAGTGGCAGGACGCGCCTGCAGCCACACCGCCACAAAGCTCAGTGCCAATGCGAGGAAATCCGATACGTTGTGACCAGCTTCCGAGATGAGCGCGAGAGAGTGAGCGCGAATGCCGAAAAACAAAGTCGCCAGGATGTAGAGCAGGGTAAGCGCGAGCGAAAACTTCAGTATTCGCTGCATAGAACCCGTTGGCGCCGCGTGATCGTGCACACTTTCAGTGTATCTGTATGCGAGTCAAGTTCCAATGTATGAACCTGCCGCGAAAGAAGCATCTCTGCCTGCAAAAGGGTTCCCATTAGCCTTAGTTTTCTGATGGTACGGGATCGTCAATTTTCAGTATTTCGGGCACCTGGCGCGGAGTTGCCAAGTCGGACATTTGTTGGAACCGGATGGGAGAATGGATACATGGCACGTGCTTCCGGGACTGAACGAACAAGCTTGAGCAGTGAAACTGGAAAGACGACACCGTTGTTTGGAAAGTGGGCCTGGGGTTCGCTTCTCGTTCTCGGCTCACTGGTCGTCCTCGGCTCCATCCTGATCTGGCACACGAGCGATGCCATGGCTAATTTACCGTTCCTCCAGAACGGCAAAGGCAGATCCGCGAGCCAGCCCAAGACCCTGGTCGACGAGACTCCGTGGGCAACCGCACAGGCCCTCGCAGCCCTGGCTGTCACCCAGGAGGAGCTGACTTACGCCCGTGAGGCTGAGCATCTCGCCGATCACGATGTCGACCAGGCGTTCGCGGCGGCCCTGCGAGCGGCAACGCTGCAGCAAAAGAGCCTGACCGGCAGAGCGCTGGACACGCAACAGCGCGTGAAGGATATGGAGTCCACCGTCTCCACGGACCAGGACTCGGTGAAGCAGCTCACTCCAAAAGGCGGCGATGACCTTGACGTCGCACAGGCCCAGTTGAGCCTGGATCAGGATGAACTTGCGGATGCGCGTGAAGATCTTGCGCGAGCTTCCGGAGATCAGCGCGGTGAAATTCAGCAGGAGCTCAGCACGCGTGAAGCGGACATGAAGCGCTTTGACGCCGCGCAAAGCACGGGCGAGGTTGCCGTGGTTTCCGCGAAGCGCTATCGCACGCTGGCAAGGCTACTCGGCGCGTGGAGCCGGCAGAATCAGCGCTACGGCCTGCTGCTGAATGCGAAGGCCTCGGCACTCCAGAATGCGTCGAAGTTCAGCGCGGAGCATGACAAGCTGGATGCCTTGATCAAGAGTCAGGACACAGGACCGGTCGATACCGCCGCGAAACGTGTTGCCGGAATGAATCGATTGAGCCTGCAGCGCCAGTTGATGGTGATCTATGACAACCGAATGGACACCGAACAGCGGCTTGCCGACGTGTACGGAAAATGGGCGGCGCAGGTAGCGCTGCAGCACAGGACCATCCAGCACTTAATTCTGGTGCAGATCATGTGGATTGCCGTCATCCTGATCCTTGCCATCCTGCTCAACGCGATTGTGCACCGCATCACCGAGCGGGAGACGCTCGACCGGCGCAGGATGCGCACGCTCAGCCGAATATCCCGGCTTATCATCCAGGCACTCGCACTCATCAGCATTCTGCTGGTCGTCTTCGGAGCGCCAAGCGAGTTGTCGACCGTGATCGGACTGGCAACAGCCGGACTCACCGTGGCGCTGCAGGATTTCATTCTTGCCTTTGTAGGCTGGTTCATCCTGATCGGTAGAAGCGGGATTGCAGTAGGCGATGTCGTCGAAATTGACGGAGTGACCGGCGAGGTCATCGAGATAGGGCTCTTCCGCACCACGCTGCTGGAGACAGGCAACTGGACGGCCAACGGTCATCCAACCGGTCGGCGTGTCGCGTTCAACAACAAATATGCCATCAGCGGGAAGTTCTTCAATTTCTCGACGACCGGCCAATGGATGTGGGATGAGCTAACAGTTACCGTCCCGCAGGACGAACACACCTACGAGACCATCGAGCAAATCCACACGACGGTAGCTTCCGCGACGCACGAGGATGCGGAAGAAGCGGAGAAAGAGTGGCGTCACTCGTCTCATTCACGGGGCCTGACCCAGTTCTCCGCGGAGCCGGCGGTGAATCTACGACCGTCTGCGGATGGTGTCGAGCTCGTGGTGCGCTATGTCACCCGAGCCAACGGACGCTTCGAACAGCGCAACAAGCTCTATCAGCTGCTGATGGACACCATGCATCTCCGGAAAAAAGCCGCGAACCAGAGCTAGGCTTGCAGCATCAGGAGATTTGCTTCTATGTGGTGCATTTGAACCAGCGAATCGGGGTCGAATGCACCCTTGTTTGTGGTTGATGGCGCTTCGTAGCATTTTCTAAAGCATTTCTCGCGATGCTGTGCCCTCGCGAAGTAATCGAAAGGTCGTTTTCTTTGGGGGCAAACGACTTCAATAGCTTTGCCCCTGGTACACCTTCAGGGGAAATGCTTTAGCCTGTGCTCAAGGCCTTGGTTCGCAGCGGAGCACGTGGCCAGAGCACATGTATGGATCAACTGAACTCGTTTCAAATCTTGTTGCTGGGATTGATCACCGCGGTTGTGGCGTTCGCCGGTCTGGCGCGGCGGTTTGCCGTGTCGTACCCCATCGTGCTGGTGATCGCGGGCCTTCTCTGCTCGCTGATCCCGCATCTGCCGCGCGTCCCGTTGCCGCCGGACCTGGTTTTCCTTGTCTTCCTGCCGCCACTGCTGTTTGCCGCAGCCTGGCAAACTTCGTGGCGCGAGTTCCGATTCAATCTGGTTTCCATCGCTTTTCTGGCCGTTGGCCTGGTCTTCTTTACGGCTATCGGCGTGGCCCTGACGGCCCATTTCTTCATGCCCGGCTTCGATTGGAGACTCGGCTTTCTGTTAGGCGCCATTGTGTCGCCAACCGATGCGGTCGCCGCGACCTCCATCGCGCGCCGCGTGGGCCTGCCGCAACGTGTCGTCGACATTCTGGAGGGCGAAAGCCTGCTCAACGATGCAACCGGGCTTCTCGCGCTGCAGTTCGGCGTGGACATGATCCTGCAGGGCTCGCGCCCCAGCCTGAGCCATGGACTGCTGCAACTGCTGTGGCTTCTGGGCGGAGGCATCGTCATCGGCCTGCTGGTTGGCGCAATCGTCAACTGGGCGGAGAAGTGGATCAACGATGGGCCGGTCGAGATCATCGTGTCTCTGCTGGTGGCCTATGGGTCGTACCTCCTGGGTGAGGCCGCGCATTCTTCGGGTGTGATGTCGGTGGTGGCATGCGGCCTGTACCTGAGCCGCAAAAGTTCGACATTCTTTTCACCAGCCGTACGCTTACAGGCTGAAGCCGTATGGGATGCGTTGGAGTTTCTGCTCAATGGCCTGGTCTTCATCCTGCTTGGCCTGCAGCTTCCTTACGTGCTTGCGGGGATTCAGGGATACAGCTTTTCCCGGCTGGCGTTCTATGGGCTAGCCTTCTCGGCCGTATTGATTGCACTGCGTATGATCTGGGTGTTCCCTGCGGCACAACTCACGTATGCCATACGCACCCGTTGGATGGGCCAGGAATATCCGCGGCCGACACCGAAGCTTATGTTCGTGCTGGGCTGGACCGGAATGCGAGGCGTCGTGGCCCTGGCAGCGGCGGGCTCTCTACCTTATGTGCTCAACGATGGCACGACCGGGTTTCCGCAGCGCAACATCATTGTCTTCCTGACCTTCGCCGTAATCCTGGTGACGCTGGTTCTACAAGGCCTGACGCTGCCTCCGCTGGTGCGCGCATTGAAGCTCAGTGGTGTGGATGGACCCATGTGCGAAGAAGGGGAAGCTCGGCGGATTCTGTTGCAATCAGCCATCCAGTTCCTGCAGGAGGGTAAGCAGCAGGATGGTGAAGCCGCTCACATCTACGACGATCTGCTGCACCAATATGAGCACCGTCTCATGGATCTTGAAGATTGCCTTCCCGACGATCCCGCGGCAAGACGGCGCCTTTCGTCGATGCATTCCGTGATGCTGCAGACCGTCCGTCATGAGCGCCGGGAATTGATCGGCTTGCGCGACAGCGGGCGCATCGGGGACACGACGCATCGCGCCATCGAACGCGAACTGGATCTCGTGGAAAGTAAACTCTATCTGCAAGGCTGAAGGCGACAACATGAATGCTGCAGATTTTCGACGCATCGCGTTAAGCCTCGAAGGAGCCGAAGAGGGCTCACACATGGGTGCGGTGGATTTCCGCGTGGGCGGCCGCATCTTTGCCACACTGGCGGCGGTGAAGCAGGGGTACGGCAACCTGATGCTGACGCCGGAACAGCAGGCGGCATTCGTGGACGAAGCGCCGGAGATATTTCTTGCAATTCCGGGTGGATGGGGCAGAAACGGTGCGACTCACATGCGTCTCGCTGAAGCGACAGAGGACATAGCCCGGGGAGCCTTACACACTGCCTGGAAGAACCGCGTGGAGAAGAACGCAAGCACCGGCAAAGCGAAGAAGAGTGCCGCGAAACGTGTGAAAAAAAAACACGGCATCCTGATGACGCCGCAGCGTTTAAGATAGAGCCATGGACAAGATCGCCATGCTTTCCGAAATCCTGCAGCAGAACCCCGCCGACAGCTTCGCGCGCTACGGCCTTGCGATGGCCTATGCGTCCGACAGCCGGACACAGGAAGCGCTTGCGGAGTTCGCCAAAATCGTGGAGACCACGCCCGACTACGTGCCCGCGTACCAGATGTCGGCGCAGCAGTTGATCAAGCTGGGGCGAACCGAGGAAGCCCGCGCACGCCTGGAAGCCGGACTCACCGCCTGCGAACGCACCGGCAATCAACATGCTGCCAGCGAAATGCAGGCGATGCTGGATGATCTTTCTTATTGAGCCAACACCGTCGCTGCCGCCCTGGCAAATGAGACGGCCGATGGTTTTTCGTTGTTGCCTTTGCTTTTCTTTCTGTCATTCCCGCAGGGGATCTGCTGTTTGCATGTACCCCACAGCTCTGTCATCTCGACCGTAGCGTAGTGGAGAGATCTGTTTTTGCACCCGCCCATGCATCGGGCAGGAGCATGCCCTCAGCGGCTAAAGCATTTCCCATGAAGGTGTACCCAGGGGCAAAGATGTTGAAGTCGTTTTCCCCAAAGAAAACGACCTTTTCAGCCGCTTCGGAAGGGCACAGCATCATGGGAAATGCTCTAAAGCCGGATTCATGCCATACGTCTAATGTCCGGTCTAAAGACCGGACCTACCGTGCATAGCCCAAATGACACCTCCCCACGTCTTTTGCGTTGTTGATTCGACCGCCTGAGGACCGGTAGCGTGCTTTGAAAGCGCTTCTCTTACCTGTCGCGAAGACGAAGAGCGAAAAACTCCGGTGGCCCATCCTTCACAGTTTCATCGTGAAGGGTGGGTATCGCGTGGAAGCGCGACGGCCTTTCGCTCAATCAGCGACTACACCGACCCAAACATCCCGACCCCACCCTTTCCACTCCAGCCAACAAGTAGGATGGGCCACCCAATTTGATCCACGCTCACTTCCTTTGGTATACGGGAGCACCCTGAATCTCCTGCGCGAACCCACACATCTATACTTGAATCATGCCGTCGAACGCACTTCCGCGCACACTGGGCCAACTTCGCAATTCCGCATACACTCCCGAGCGCGTTTCGCGCAGCGTGAAGGATGAGCTTCGCGACAACCTGATCGTGCGCCTGCGAGAGATTGCCCCAGGCGGCAAGCGCGAAGGCGAGTCGCTCTTCCCAGGCATCGTCGGCTATGACGACACAGTCGTGCCACAGGTGGTGAATGCGCTGCTTTCGCGGCACAACTTCATTCTCCTGGGCCTGCGTGGACAGGCGAAGTCGCGTATTCTGCGTTCGCTGACGACGCTGCTTGACCCGCACATGCCCTTCGTTGCGGGCTCAGAGCTGCGCGACAATCCGTACGCGCCGATCTCGAAGTTTTCCAGGGACCTGGTTGCGTCACTGGGCGACGACACACCCATCGACTGGGCAACACCTGTGCAGCGTTTCGTCGAAAAGCTGGCCACGCCCGATGTGACGGTTGCCGACCTGATCGGCGATGTGGACCCCATCAAGGCGGCGCGCAGCGGGCATGAACTTGGCAGCGAGTTGACCATGCATTACGGTCTTCTTCCCCGCGCCAACCGCGGTATCTTCGCGATCAACGAAGTGCCGGACCTCGCCGGCAAGATCCAGGTTGCCCTGTTCAACATCATGCAGGAAGGCGACGTGCAGATTAAGGGCTATCCCGTCCGCATGGAGTTGGATGTCGCGATCGTGTTCAGCGCCAACCCTGAGGACTACACCGCTCGCGGGAAGATCGTCACACCGCTCAAGGACCGTATCGGCTCCGAGATCCGCACGCATTATCCCGAGTCGCTCGATGAGGCCATCCGCATCACCGAGCAGGAAGCGTGGACCGGCCGAAGCTATGCGGAAGGCGAAAGCTCTATCCAGCGCATCCAGGTTCCCCACTTCATCCGGGAGATTGTGGAACAGATCGCCTTCGTCGCACGCGACGACAAAAAGGTCGACAAGCGCTCCGGCGTGTCGCAGCGTCTGCCTATCAGCACGATGGAACTGGTCGTATCCAACGCCGAGCGCCGCGCCCTGCTGCACGGCGAATCGCTGGTGGTTCCGCGCGTGGGTGACATCTTCGCGGCGCTGCCCGGTATCTCCGGCAAAGTGGAGCTGGAATACGAAGGCGAAATGCGCGGCTCGGAAACCGTCATTCGCGAGCTGATTCGTGTTGCCATTGCCAACATCTTCGACGGATACTTCGCCGACACCAACACCCAGCAGATTGAGCAGTGGTTCAACCTGGGTGGGACGGTGGAGCTGAACGACAAGCAACCTTCAGCCACCGTGCTGGCGGCGCTCAAAGAGATTCAGGGGCTGATGGACAAGTTGACTCCGCTGAAGATCAACGGCAAAACCGAGCCGGAGCTTGCGGTATCCGCTGCGGAATTCCTGCTTGAAGGCATGACCGCGCACAAGCGTATCTCGCGTTCCGATGCGCGAACCTTCACCGCCGGGGAAAAGCGCCGCCGCAATGAAGAAGCTTCGCAGTTGGGCGAACGTGCGCGTGACCGCGAAAAGGAACAAGCCTTCAATCGCACGCGCCGCGGTTTCAATTAAACCCTTCCATGGCCGAAATCATCCGTATCGCGCCTGCGAATGTTTCGTTGTACCGTCAAGTGCGCTTGCAGGCACTCCAGGATTCGCCCTCGGCGTTCGGCAACACCCACGCCAGGGAAAGCAAGCTGACCGAGAGCGACTGGCTTGGCCGCGCGGCAAATCTGGACGGAAGTAGTCGAATCGGCTTCATGGCAATCGATGACGGTCAGCCGTGTGGTCTTGTGGCGTGCTTTCGCGATGAGCAGGATGCCTCACGAGCGCAGGTGATCTCCATGTGGGTTGTACCCGCACAGCGTGGGACAGGATTGAGTTGGGCCTTGCTGGAGGCGATCCGAACCTGGTCGAAATCTTGTGGCACGCAGACGCTTCAATTGATGGTGACAAGCAACAACGATCCTGCGATCAGGTTCTACGAGCGGTACGGGTTCGCGAAAACCGGGCGCACGGAGCCTTATCCGAACGATCCGACGCTCTTCGAATTTGAGATGATGCGTGCCGTTTAAGTCTGCCTTGAGGTGGCCATACGGCACATCCGGCGATTTGCTCTGAGATCATTGCCTATGTGGGACGAGCAGGATTACACCGCGCGCTGGGTACAGGGAATTTCCGCAGTGTTTCTTGCCGCATTTACGGTTGGCGGCGTCTATCTCATGTTCAACGCGTTTAGCATCATGCTGTTGATTGGAGGTATTCCAGTCTGCCTCGCTTCTACGCGCCTTTGCTGGCGGTGCACCCGCTATGCCATCACGGGCAGAGGCAACGTCAACCGCGATAGCTACTGAGTTCGCTCGATTGGATTTCCGATGCCTGAGCTTCCCGACATTACGGCATACCTCACCGCCCTGGAGCCACGTGTGGTGGGCAAGGTGATGGAGCAGGTGCGGATCGCCAGTCCGTTGCTGCTGCGCACGGCGCGGCCTCCTCTCAGCGCGGTGGAAGGCAACGCGGTGCGCTCACTGCGCCGCGTGGGCAAGCGAATCGTTTTCTGCTTCGACGACGAGCTGTTTCTTGTGCTGCACCTGATGATCGCCGGACGCCTGCACTGGCGCGCGGTGGGCGCCAAACTGGGCGGACGAAACAATCTCGCGGCATTTGATTTTCCAGACGGTTCGCTGGTGCTGACGGAAGCAGGAACCAAGCGGCGTGCCTCGCTACATGTGTTGCAGGGGGAAGCCGCGCTTCGCGATCTTGACCCTGGCGGCGTGGATGTATTCGCAATCTCGCTCGACGACTTCAAAGCGGCCCTGATGGTGGAGAACCGCACGCTGAAGCGCGCTCTCACCGACCCGCGTATTCTTTCCGGAATTGGCAATGCGTACTCGGATGAAATCCTCCATGCAGCGCAGCTATCGCCGATCACGCAAACCCGCAAGCTGACGGACGAGGAATGGCAGCGCCTTTTCACCTCTACCCGCGAAACGCTGCAGCTCTGGATCGATCGCTTCAACGCCGAAGCGCGCAAGGCATTTCCGGAAAAGGTCACCGCATTTCGTCCGGAGATGAGCGTTCACGGCCGCTTCAACCTGCCCTGCCCTCGATGCGGAGCGCCGGTACAACGCATTCGGTTTGCCGATAACGAGACGAACTACTGTCCGGTATGCCAGACCGGAGGCAAGGTGCTCGCGGATCGCAGCCTTTCGCGGCTGCTCGGATCAGACTGGCCGCGCACCCTGGACGAACTCGAAGCTCTAAAGAAAAAATAGCCCCGCGAAAGTAACGGCCACGCAAGCCGTCATTAGAAGTTGTTATGTTGCTCGCGCCGCTGCAGCGTTCCGCTCTAAGCTTGCTTTATGGCAGATAACCGCACCCAACAGGTGTTCGATGCAACCGCGGCGACGTATGACCGGGACCGCATGCGGCTGATCCCCGGACATGAACGGTTCTACGCGGCGGCCCTGGGCTTGATTCCCTCCGATGCCCATCGGATCATCGATCTCGGAGCAGGCTCCGGTCTATTCTCTGTCATGCTGCATGCGGCGTTTCCTGAAGCGCATCTGCATATGATCGACTTCTCCGCACCCATGCTCGACCTGGCGCGCGGGCGCGTCGGAGAAGGGCCGCTGCTGCACTACGAGCTGGCGGACTATACCGAAGCCGCGCTGCCGGAGCATTGCGATGCGGTGGTTTCGTCGCTGTCGCTGCATCACCTGGAAGACGATCGCAAACGGGCGCTGCTTCCTCGTGTGTTGCGGGCGCTGGTTCCGGGTGGCGTCTTCATCAATGCCGACCACATCGCAGGCTCCACGCCGGCATTGGAAGAGCTCTATCAGGAGCGCTGGCTTGCAGCCGTTCGTGAAGAAGGCGCGACCGAACAACAGATCGCGGACTCACTGTTCCGTCAACAGGAAGACCGCCGCTCTCCGGTGGATGCCCAACTGATCTGGCTGCATGACGCCGGTTTTGTCGAGGTCGACTGCTGGTTCAAAGACAATTCCTTCGCTGTCATGACTGCATCCAAACCATACGCGTGAGACGAGCGCGTAATGCTCTCCTCTCATGGCAGGTAAACTTCGTTGAATTGCTTCCACGGAGATCTATGTTTCGCTACGGACGATTACTTGTTCTCGCGGCTGCGCCGGTTTTCCTTCTGACCAACCCCCTGGCTGCCCAGAAGGTATCGAATCCCAAAGCATCGATTGTGGATGTCCTCGCGCGGCATCAGTTCCTGAAAACTACGCGGGATCCCCGCATCCGGGCTGCGATCGCCGGGTTGGAATCCTGTCTCGCGAAACCTTTGGTCGCGGCGCCCTCCGGACGCATTGAGATTCCACACCATTATCTAAACGGTTCCCATGGGCCAACAAATCCCGCGGAAGCTGCGGCGACCCGCGTCTATGCGGCCTTCGAGAGCCGGGTGAATGCGGGCATGAATCAATACGCCGCGACCGGAAGTGAGCCGGAAGCGAAGTGCGCGCTGGACCAGTTGGACGCCTGGGCACACGCGGGCGCACTGCTCGACTACGACGCCAAGGACTCCACCCAGGCGTGGTTTCAGGTGGGTTGGACATTGTGCGCGGCGGGAATCTCCGAGAGCGTACTGGCGCAGGACCGCACACTCGATGCTGCCGAGCAGAAGCGTGTCGCCGCGTGGTTGAACCGCGCCGCGCATGAGCTGATCGGGTGGGAGAAGCCGGGCGAGCCAGGCAACAATCTCCACTACTGGCGTGCGCTTGCGGCAACATCTATCGGTGTGCTTTCCAACGACACCGATCTCTTCCAGTTTGGAGCGCGAACCTACAAAGAGGCCATCGGCGAGCTCGACGCGAACGGCGCCTTGCCGCGCGAGATGACCCGGCACGAACGAGCCACACACTACCAGGCCTTTGCGTTACAACCGCTGGTATTGATTGCCGAATTTGCCGCGCGGCAACATGTCGATCTGTACGGGTACAAAGCTCATGACCGCTCCCTGCGCGACGCCATTGTGTTCTTCGGCCGCGCTGTCGATACTCCCGAAATCGTCAAGCAATACACGACGGACGCGCAACTCGCCGACTTCTCGAGTGAAGACTTTGCTCCATTCGAATATTTTGTTGCGCGCTATGGCAGCGCGGGCATGCCCAGGTCGATCGTGGATGCGCTGATGAAGCCAACCGCCGCGCAGAGAATCGGCGGAAGCGCAACGGTGCTAGCTGCGAAGTGAGGTCGAGAATTGGCTGTGAGGGAGGCTTTTTGCAGGCCCACTCAAGTACCCCATCCAACAAGTTGGCTGGGGACCCGCTCATCGCGCCAAATGCTGCGCGATGAATGGGGCACCCAATGTGGTGGCTGTTTAGAACGCGTCAGTCGCGGTCGCTGCCGTACACAGGGATCCCCTGCTGCACACGGAACGCGATGCTGGCGGCGCGAGCCGCGAAATCCGATTGCGGGTACTTCTGGCGAATCTGATCGGCGATCGCCTGGCAGTTTTTCGCTGCGTCATCGGCACGCTTCTTGTTTTCATCCACGTTGTACATCGTGACCACGACAGCCTGACGGTACACCGCGTTGTAGAGCGCTTCGGCGGACTTTGGCCCGCCCGGATACTTATCCGCATATTTGAGATAGAGCGTAGTTTCCATCTCCGGGCACTTGGGCAAGCCCTGCCAGTCGCCGCAGAGCTTGTTGTCGAGCAGATTGAATGCGGCCCGGGCGGCAAAGGGTGAGTCAGGATACGCCTTGAGGATGTGCTTGAACTCACCCTCAAAAAGCTGGGGGCGCAGGTAAGCTTCCTGCTCGCGCGCGCTGGGTAGCGTGGAGATATCGAGCTTGTCGAGCTGCCAGCGGATATCCGCCGAGCGGTACGCCGCTTCAGGCGCCAGCGGTGAGTTGGGGAAATATTCCCAAACCCGGCGATAGAGCAGATGCGCGCCTGTGGCGGCATCCTTGGGCGCGTGCGGTTCTGCTGCCTGGGCCTCAAGCTCGGCGGCCATGCCGTAAATCAAAGCGTCGCCATTGGGCGTCGAGGGACCAACGATTCCCTTGTCGCGGATCCAGCCGGAGCTGGGGTCGGACTGGTCATGCGGATCGGTGAACTCGGGAGCGGAATCCGGATCCACGTCTTCCTTGCTGTCGGTGTTGGCAAACACACTGACCCATGGACCGTTGCGTTGCGTGATCACGACCTCATGCCCGGGCGTTACCGTCGTGATCGGAGATGATCCGCCATCCGGAGAAACATATACGTTCGCAGTGTGCAGCACCGTGGCATGCGCCGAACGGTCATACCCACTCCGGTTGTCAGCCTTGGGCTTCTTTTGAGCGTCAAGCCGGTGAGGCGCGACAACGAGGGCCGGGACAAGCAGCAGCGAGATGGCGAGTGCGCGAAGTTGCATGACAGTTGGTTAGACGCGGGTTGGAACGGCTTCGGCTTCAAGTTCGGTGCGGAGCGCGGGGTCGAGGTTTCCGCCCGAAACGATGGCGACCATATGTGAAGCCGCCGGCAGCTCCTGGCGATGGAACAGGGCGGCGGCCAGGGTGACGGCTCCAGAGGGTTCCGCGACCACCGCCGTAGCGGCGAGGATCAGCTTCAAGGCCGAGCGAATCTCGTCCTCGGAAACCGTGACGATGCCATCGACGAAACGGAGGATGTGCTCGAAATTCAACGCACCGAGCGACTGGGTACGCAGACCGTCGGCGAGCGTGCGCGTGGTGCTGGAAGCCGGCCATTCGACCAGGCTGCGGCTTTCGAATGAGGCCTTGGCATCGGCGGCCAACTCGGGCTCGCATCCCCAAACCAGGGGCGCGATGCGGCCTTCGGCTGCGCTGGCAAGCTTGATCCCGGTGGCCACGCCGGACAAGAGGCCTCCGCCTGAAACCGGCGAAAGGACGAGATCGGCCTCGGGGAGTTGCTCGAGGATCTCCACACCGCACGTTGCCTGGCCCGCGATGATCGCCGGGTCGTCGTAAGGCGGCACCATGGTGTAGCCATGGACTGCTTCCAGCTCCTCGGCCTTCGCCTTGCGCTCCGTGCTGGCCGGGCCGACAATAACGATCTCCGCGCCCAGGGCTGCGGTAGCTTCACGCTTGATGCGAGGGGCATTTTCCGGCATCACGATCACCGCCTTGGCGCCGAGCGCGCGAGCGGCATAGGCGACCCCCTGGGCATGATTCCCGGAAGAATAGGTGATGACACCACGCTTCAGCTCCTCACGGCTGAGTTGCGCGACCTTGTTGTACGCGCCACGGAGCTTGAAGCTTCCGATGGGTTGCGCCGACTCGTCTTTGAGATAGATGGCAGGACCATCGGGGCCGAGATCCAGGCCAGCGTCGCGGAGGCGTGTGGGATCGAGCCGCACCAGCGGTGTGCGCACCGCCGTCCCCGCAATGCGGGCCTGAGCGGCGCGGATGTCTTCAAGGGTAATCAGAGCGGACATGGATTTCATTAGAGCAAATTCCCCGATGCTGTGGTGTCGACAGCAGCAGAAGAGGCCGTTTCCTGGTAGAAAACGGACGGTGCCTCGGCACAAATGCCTCCCCATCTGGAGTCTCTGCTCGGCGATGTTTGGTGAGTCACGGGGAGGGAGCAGTGGCCTTCAGGCCACTGATCTCCGGCCAGGAAGGAGAGCGGCTTCAGCCGCGGGCCTTCGCCCGAGTCGCGACCAACCATCTTCCGCCACACCCGTTTCTCGCGAAAGGTTAACCGGACAGGCGCGGCCGTTCCATCCTCTTTCACGAGACATCGTTGCAAGCATAGACAAAGAGCCCATGGCTAAAGCCCATAGTTCAAGGCGTTCGGATTCAGCGGCCTGAAGGCCGCTGCTCCCTCCCCGTGACTCATGAAGCATCGCGCAGAGTCCGCAGAGCGTGTCCAGAAGCCAATCAAGCGTTCATCCATCAGGCTCCGCCCGGCCAATGTCGGACTTGGGAGAAACGGCCCCAACAGTTTCGGCTTCCCGACACCTTCACAGAATTCTTATGGTCCACAATCGGCATGGCAGCACCAGCGCGGTACATAGCCGCGACAGAGGGTTACCGATACCCTGAGACTGCCAACTCCAATGTTCAGCGCAACCCAAACTCGCTTTCACGCTATCCGCCTCCGTCTCGAACACCATGTTCCTTCGAGCCGGCTGAACGCTTTCCTGTGGGAGTTTCTGCTCTTCGGCTTCAAACAAGCCTGGGCTTGCCTGTTCGGCGGCACCCTGCTGGCCCTGCTGCTCCTGAGCAAACATTTCTGGCCGGCACACGCGCCGCTGGCCCGTTACGATTTCCTGTTTCTGGCCGCGCTGTCCATGCAGATCCTCCTGTTGGTCTTTCGGATGGAAAGCGTCCGCGAGGCCAAGGTCATCCTGGCCTTCCACATCGTGGGCACGCTGATGGAGTTGTTCAAGACCAGCGCCGGATCCTGGACCTACCCCGAACACAACTTCTTCCGGATCGGCCATGTTCCATTGTTTTCCGGCTTTATGTATGCGTCCGTCGGCAGCTACCTGGCCCGTGTGACCCGCATTCTGGATATGCGCTATACCCGCTATCCGAAACAGTGGTTCACGGTTCTGCTCGCGGTTCTCATCTATGCGAACTTCTTTACCCACCATTTCCTTCCGGATATCCGGATCCTGCTTTTCGTGATGGTGGCGGTCGGCTTTGGCCCGACCTGGGTGTACTACAAGCCGTACCGCACCTTCCGGCGCATGCCGCTGCTGCTGGGCTTCTGCCTTGTGGCCCTGTTCATCTGGGGTGGCGAGAACATCGGCACCTTCGCCACGGTGTGGGTGTATCCCAATCAGAAGCATGGCTGGCATCTCGTCAGCTATGGCAAGTTCGGCGCATGGCTGTTGCTGATGATCATCAGCTTCATCATGGTGTCGTTCGCGCATCCACCGCAATTGCCGCCGAAAGAAGCGCGGGCTCAGCATTAAAGCGAATCTCCTGAAGGTGTAGCTGAAGGGGAAAGTGGGGTTCTCTCCTAAGTCGTTCACCTATGTTTCCGACCCTGATGGATGCATCAGGCGACCGTTTCGTAGTCATTGGAGAGGTCACGAGCTCACGTACGAGCAAGTCTCCAAGCGCCAACGGCGCGGCATATACCAGCATGGGGTGAAACCCCATGAAACGAGCCGTTGTTGAACAGAGCGCTGAAGGCGCGACATATAAGCAGCCACGGAAGCCCGGCCTATCGCTGCAACTTGCATGCCGGACGGATCATGATTTGGGACGAAATAAGCGAGAGCATATGTCGGGCCGTTGGCCCTTTCATACTGTGGTTGGCTTTCCATGGGGTTTCACTTCCCCAGCGAGCAAAGACCGCTCGCCGGGGTCCCCGTTTCACCCCATGCTGGTATATGCCGCGCCCTTGGCGCTGGTCTATTCTGCTTCCAGCCGCAAGCGCTACACCTTATTTCCGGATACCAAGGTTGTTTCTTATCAGGAAAACAACCTCCTCCATTACCCATCGGAACCACAGCATCAGGAGACTGCTTCAACAGCTTTCCGTTGCAGGAGTTCCCAGATCTGCGCCAGATGATGGTCGTCGTGTTCGGCAACGAAGAACAAATGGTCGACCAGACGCATCGGCGTCTTAAGCCGCGGATGCGGGATGGCAACGGAATACAGCGAGGCGTCGAGACCCGTTACGCGATCCAGAAGCATGGCTCTGGCGGCGCGGAACTTGCCAAGGATTTCCTCCAGAGGGCGCGCGTTGTGATTGGCTTCGTGCGTCTTGCCGTTCTGCAGATCGGTTGGAGAAAGCCCTGTGCTGCCATTCACGTAATCTTCCACGCGCCGCAGCCATAAAGGTTCCAGGTCAACAAGATGACCGGCAATTTCCTGGGCGGACCACTTACCTGCGGGTTTGGCTGCTAGTGCATCGTGAGCGTGGCCACGTAGCGCTTCTTCCAGTCGAGCCGGCGTGCCGCGCAATCGCGCAAGCAGGTTGGGCATGAGTTCAACGGGAAACGAGAAATCGAACTTGCGCTCGAACCAAACGGCAATCTGAGCCACGGTAAATCCCTCCTGCGAAAAACTGTTTGGCAATGGGATGAGGCCCAAGAGCTGGATGCTTCGCGATACGTCAATAATCTTTATTTATGGCCGTCCATCAGCGAGCTTCCGCATCATGCAGAATCAGCGCGAAGAAATGGACCAGCCGCATCCGGTCCATCGTGCCCGGACCTTTGCCATCAAGATTGATGTGCGACAGTACCGGCGAGATCAGCGCGGCTTGCAGCGTCTGGCTCGGCAGTTCAGCCTCCATCCACTGTGTTTCGGCGGAGGGGATGATGTTGTCGCTTTCGCCATGCAGCAGGTAGACGGGCGTGGTCAGTGTGGCGAGATGGCCGTGGGGGCTGACGCCCGCCATGTCGGTAACGTGCTTCGCTTCCGCACGGGCGAGCAAGTCTCGTGTGACGGGCGAGCCTACATCCAGCAGCTGCTTCGCCTCGCCGAGTTGGTGCGGCGTCAGCGCGGCCATCGCGGCCTTCTCACCTTCGCCGTCCTCATACAGATGGGCCCGTAAGACTTTTCGCAACGGCTCAAGGTCCGGGGCGGGAATGAAGTCCTCGAGGTGCTCATATTCCAACACCAGCGCGCCGTATTCATGCGGTGGCAGCAACTCGTTCCCGCCGTTGGGCCGGGCATCTTCACCGGTGCGGTAATACTGCGCGACCCGCGACATCTCATCCTGCGAGCCAATTGCGACCACGAAGCGGAAGCTGGGACGGTACTGCGGATCGGCGGCGGCGAGCAAGGACAGGCCGCCTGAAAAGCTTAGCCCCATCACACCGACCGGGCGGCCGCCATTCTGCTGCGCGGCCCACTGCGTGGCGTCGCCGATGGTTGCAATGGAGTTGGCCCCGACATGGTAGTCCTTGATATCCGGCAACTCTGGTGTCAGCACGCGCATGCCGCACGCCGCCATTGCGGACGCGAAGGTGACCAACCGGGGCTCGTCCATCCCCAGGTGGTGCACGCCATGAAGCAGCAACAGGACCGGGGCGTCAGGATGCCGTCGCGGTGTGTACATACGCGCGCGCACCGGACCATGGCTGGTCATGATCTTCATCTCGCGGAGGTCGACCGGCTCGCCGACGAATGCATGGAGCGCAGCCGGTACAGGCTGGTTCGCTACCAAGTCGAGCACGGCAACGGCCTGCAGGTGCGCGCGGGTAAACGGCCACGCGCACGCGCCCAGCACGATCAAGAGAAGCACAGCGGCAAGCGCGATCTGCCAGCGTGGACGTTTGTGGGGCAGGCGCTGTTCACGGCGCGCATGTAGCCGTGCTGCGAGACCTGCGATACCGTGACCGCGTGGGGTGGGGGGAACGGACGGATCAGGCATTAGCGATGATGTACCAGGAGAATGGCTACCAGAATTACAAGAATGACATTGAGAAACAGTGTGGCGGCGAGCATTTTCTGCGCAGTGCTGATCTGCTGGTCGAGCCGATCGATACGCGCTTCCGCGGACCCAAGGGACGACTTAAGAGCCCGCACTTCCACGGTGATCGAGGAAAGCTTTTCACTCTGCTCATTGAGCTGGCGGTAAAGTCCGGCATGGGAAGCGGTGACCTGGCCGAGATCGCCGCGCAGGCCTTCGGCCATGGCGTCCATCGCACGGCGCGCGGAATCTTCACCCGCGTTGCGGCTTTGAAAGAAGCGGTCAAGCATCGGCACAAGCCGGGTAAGGTGCGGGACCAGCTCAATCAGTTGCGCAATCGCCTTGGGCCACATAGCGAGGATTGTAGACGGAGTGCGCTATTGCGCAACCATGATGGCGGAGCGTTCGAACCGGCGCTTCCTTCGGCGCTCAAGAATCAACGCCACGATGGTGCAAAGCAGGATGGCCGCGATAATCGTCTGGGACCAGACGCAATAGATGCACCACTTCTCAATCGTGAACTTTTCGAGATAGCTGAGATAGCCCGCGAACGCGAAGCCTCCCAGCGCACTCAACAGCGTCAGCTTGAGCAGGTTGGCAATCGAAAGCAGAAAGATGACCGAGTATCCAATGATGCCAAGCAGGGCCACCGGAACGTGAATCGCCTTCGAGCCAGGGTCCTCAAACAGGCTTTCGGGAGGAAACACGGAATAGCGCGAATGATTCACCGCGCCGCAGTCCCACTTCTCGGTCACGGCGCACGGCGGCGCAACGCTGGGGTCCTGATTGTGGATACGGAGTGCGAGGTAGGAATCGAAAACGCCGGCGAGCGCGAGCAAAGCAATGAGAAAACGCATAACTGGCTCTATTGTAGGGGCGAAGTCGGCCGCTACACTGCTCTTCGATCAGCTTTAGTGACGCGCGCGTTTCCGGGGCCGGGGGCGCAGGTGATGCGTCACCACGGGCTCATCCGAAACGCTGCGGACTGCAGGCCGGGAACCTGATTCGTGTGTGCCCCTGCGGCGGCGTGAAATCTGCGCCGCAAAAACGGGGAGGAGAATCATCAGGACAAAGATAGCTATAACAATCAGCGTGTGCATGTCGGACGGACTTCTACCAGTCTAGAGCAAATCTCCTGACGCTGTGGTTCGATCGGCGACGGCGAAGGCATTTCCTGGTGGAAAATGGCTTCAACAGTCTCGCCTTCGACGCCTTCAGGAGATTTGCTAATTGACATGCTTCATCCGGCGGCTCATGAAGTCCATCAGCAGGTAATTGCCCAGGGTCTGCGGTGTGGTGAAGTAGGCCTTACCCCGGCACATGGCCGAGACCTTCTGCACAAATTGCACCAGCGAGAAGTCGTCTGCCAGCATAAACGTGTTGATCATGACACCGGCGCGCTTGCAGCGGCTGACTTCTTCCAGCGTCTCCGAGATCACGATGGGGTCCAGCCCGAACGCGTTCTTGTAAATGCGCCCATCATCGAGCGTCAGCGCGGATGGCTTGCCATCCGTGATCATGACAATCTGCTTCATGTCCTTGTTGGAGGAACGCAGGATCCGCTGCGCAATGCGCAGACCTTCCCGGGTATTCGTGTAGTGGGGTCCCACCTTGACGCGGGGGAGTTGCGACAGCGGAATTTCCTCGGCGGAATCGTGAAAAAGAACCAGGGAAAGCGTGTCGCCCGGGTACTGTGTCCGGATCAAGTGCGCCAGCGCCATGGCTACCCGCTTGGCCGGCGTAAAGCGGTCTTCTCCATACAGGATCATGGAATGCGAACAGTCCAGCAGAACGACCGTGGCGCATGAGCTCTGGTAGTCCGCCTGCTGAACCTGCAGATCGGAGTATTCGAGATTCAAAATGCCTGACCCATCCGGTGGCCCTTCGCGGGCGAAGACGGAGTTCAAGGTCGCGGCGATGTCGAGATTCAGCGTGTCACCGAATTCATAAGGCTTCGAAGAGCCATTGGTCTCCACGCCGGCCGCTTCGTAGCGGGTGTCATGGCGGCCAAGCGAACTCTTGCCCAGCGGACCCAGCAGATCGCGCAAGGCCTTGTAGCCGAGGAAGTCCATCCCCTTATCCGTCACCTCGAAGCGTGCCTCGGACGCTTCGCCGGATTCACCCTGCCCCTGGCCTTTGGCAGGCTCCTCGGCGTTCAGGAACGATTCGTCCTTCATTCGCTGAACAATCTTTTCGACCAGCTCCTGTTTGCCTTCTTCCGGCAACTCCTCATATTTTTCCTGGGCATCGTCGTCGAGCAGGTCGCCGGAGTCGAGCGCCTGGCGGATGGCGTCGCGGAGATTATCCATCGTCTGGTCGCCATCGAAGTTCTGGAGCGGGGAAAACGGGTCCTGGAAGCCCGAATCGAGCAGGAAGTCGGAAAGCGCCTGCATCAGGTCTTCCAGATCGAAGCTGGTGGAAAGGTCGCCCGTGAATTTTGTATAACGCGTGAGTTTCATGGCGGGCTCCCTTGCTTCCGATTTTAGACTCCCCAGCGGAACGAAGGATTCATCCCGCTTACGGATCGACGGCCATCGCGCACGTTCCTGGGCGCGATAACAGCGAATTGTCTTAGAATCGCGCTATGTCGTTGATAAAGGTTCTGATCCTCGCGATTGTGCAGGGGCTGGCTGAGCTGCTTCCCGTTTCAAGCTCGGCGCACGTGGTCGTTGCCGAAAAGTTGTTGGGCATGGACCCTTCGTCCCCTGAAATGACGCTGCTCCTGGTCATGCTGCACACCGGCACCATGTTCGCCGTGATCGTCTATTTCTGGAACCAGTGGAAACGAACCTATTTTGCCGGCGCGGATGCGTTCAAACGCTTCGTCGTGCGCTCGGTCTGGGCGACAGCGCTCACCGCGGTCATCGGCTACCCAATCATCAAGGTGATCGAGCATTACGAGCGCTACAAGATCGATTTCGGCGCTGCATCCACCGCATTGCCCTGCAGCTATCAACATGGCGACATCGAAGCACTATTCTCGCGCCTGGACATCGTCGCGCCGGCGCTGCTCGCAGCAGGTCTGCTGATTCTGTTTGCCGGCCTGCGCCAGCGTAACGCCGAAAGCCGCAAGGCCGCGGGCTATGAGCGTTCAGCCTCACGCAGCGGCGATAACGTCACCTTCGGCCAGGCTGGATGGATGGGCGCGGTCCAAGGCCTTTGCCTGCCATTCCGCGGCTTCTCGCGCTCCGGCGCAACCATTTCCACGGGCCTCCTGACGGGCGCCACCCGTGAACGGGCGGAGAGATTTTCGTTCGCGCTGGCCGTCATCATCACACCGCTGGCAATCGGGCGCGAGGCCTTGAGACTGCATCGCGCCGCACAGGACGCAGCAACAGGGTGTGTGGTGCACCTGGACGTCCACGGCAGCATCTTGTACGCCTTGATCGGTATGGTGTTTGCGTTTTTCGCTGGTCTCGCAGCGCTGAAGTGGGTCAGCGCGTGGTTGGAGAGTGGCAAGTGGTACCTGTTCGGGATTTACTGTCTGCTTGCGAGCGTCGTGGTCTACTGCCTGCATCTCAAGGGCTATTGAGACGCAGGCTCTCTTTTGATTCCGTTGAAACGCTGGCATCTCGACCGGAGGCGCTTCAGCGCCGTAGTGGAGTGACTGTCTACGTTGTCAAGCCTTTAGTGCGTGGATTTTATGTCAAGTTCAAACGCACGTATTCCAGCAGGTAGAGGGATGGCTGTGGAGCGGCCATGGAAAAGATGGAAAACAGAGAACGTTTTCCACTT
>DASYEV010000190.1:0-40485 GCA_036498835.1 Acidobacteriaceae bacterium
GACGATTGCCGTCATCGGCCCGAACGCCGCTGCCCTTTCCGCGCTGGAAGGCAACTACAACGCTGTGCCTAAAAATCCGCAGATGCCGGTCGATGCCCTGCGGGCGGCTTTCCCGGGCGCCCACGTGCTGTACACGCAGGGCGCGCCTTATGCCGATGGTGTTGCGGCTACCCTTCCGCGGACTCTGCTGCATCCTTCCGCCGGTTCGACTGAGCAGGGTTTGAAAGGCGAGTACTTCGCTTCCAGCGACATGACCGGCCCTCCCGTCGAGACGCGCATCGATCACGAGATCGACTTCGACTGGAACTCCGCCAACCCGGTACCGCAGGTGAAGCAGGATAACTTCGGCGTGCGCTGGAGCGGCGTCATCGTTCCGCCGCAGAGCGGCAAGTACGACTTCTCCATGCGGCTGGCGCATTGCTACCCGTGTGGGGACAAAGAGCGCTTCTCTGTGAAGGTGGACGGCAAGGTTGTGGCCGGATATGGGACGGAAGAAAAGGAGTTCCGTAGCAGCTCCACGCCGCGCTTCTCCGTGGCCTTTGCCGACACCAAGCCGCACGCCATTGAAGTGACGTACGCACACAAGGCTCCGCTATTTGGCGGCGGCATTTCGATGGAATGGGTTCCCCCCGCTGGTTTGCTGCAGAAGGAAGCCGCGGAGATGGCGGCAAAGGCTGATCTGGTCATCGCGATGGTGGGTCTCTCGCCTGAACTCGAAGGCGAAGAGATGCCGATCAAAGTTGAAGGCTTCTCCGGCGGCGACCGCACCGACATCAAGCTGCCCGCCGCGCAGGAAGACATGCTGAAGCAGGCTGCCGCAACCGGCAAGCCGATGGTTGTGGTGCTGCTCAATGGCTCCGCGCTCGCGGTCAACTGGGCGCAGGAGCACGCCAATGCCGTTCTCGAAGCCTGGTACCCCGGCGAGTACGGCGGGAAGGCTATCGCGGAAACTCTTCTGGGCACGAACAATCCCGCCGGCCGTCTGCCAGTAACGTTCTATGCGTCGCTCAGCGAGCTGCCGCCTTTTAGCGATTACGCCATGAAGAACCGCACCTATCGCTACTTCACGGGCGCGCCGCTGTATGAGTTCGGCTACGGTCTCAGCTACACGAAGTTCGCTTATTCGGGGCTGAAGCTTTCCACCGGCAAGCTGCATGCCGGCGACACGCTGACGGCGGAAGTCGAAGTGAAGAACACCGGCCGCCATGCAGGTGACGAGGTCGCGGAGTTGTACCTGACGCCTCCCGCGGACGGCAACGGCGGTCTTTCGCCACACGTGCAGTTGGAAGGTTTCCAGCGAATTTCGCTGAAGCCCGGCGAGTCGAAGAAGGTCACGTTCACGCTCAACCCGCGGCAGCTTTCCGAGGTGGATGCCCAAGGCAACCGCGCGGTGCAGCCGGGCAGCTATGGGCTGTCGGTGGGCGGCTCACAGCCCAAGGATCCGAAGGCCCCCACGCCAGCGCAAACGGCCATGTTCACGATCGAAGGAACACAGGAACTGCCTCACTAGAAGTAGGTGCAAACTTACCGGGCTCCGAACCAAATAACATTCCTGGCCGCTCTTGGCTGCTCTTCTCCATGAGATGAGCGGCCAGGGTGTGCCCGGTTCAGTTACACTTGGCAACGTTGCCGGAGTTTTGTCTGACCACCTCTCGGAGCAAGGAGCGAAGCTTTGCGAATCGGAAACTGTTTGACGTGCTTCGCCCTGCTCTGCCTGCTGTGTAGTGCGGCTGCGCGGGCTGAAGACGGTTCCGCAGCATGGCTGCGCTACGCGCCGGTCAGCCATCCGGAGGCCTACAAGAATCTGCCGTCGGAGATCGTTGTCCGAACCCATTCGCCTTCCGATCAAGTGGCTGCCGAGGAGCTTCGCAAGGGACTTTCCTCCATGCTCGGCCGGAACTTTACGGTAGTCACCACCATGAAGCGTGGCCAGTTCATGGTGGAGTCGGTTTTATCGATGCCACCGGCGGCCTTGCCTCCCCCTTTGCAGGGAGTCCCCCGATTGACATTGAAACCGGAAGAGTTCCTGCTGCGCGAGGACAAGCAAGCTGGTCCGTCCAACGTTCTGATCGCAGGTGGCCCTCAAGGGGGCACACTGTATGGGGTGTTCCGTCTGTTGGAATACATCGCCGCTGGCAAGCCGCTTCCCGCAGCGGACCGCGAATCGCCAGCGGTCCCCATCCGCTGGACGGATGAATGGGACAACCTGAACGGCAGTATTGAGCGCGGCTACGCGGGGCGGTCCATCTTCTTCGATGGCGGCCATGTACGCCAGGACCTGACCCGCGCAGGCGAGTATGCGCGTCTGTTGGCCTCGGTCGGCATCAATGGCTGCAATGTGAACAACGTGAACGCCGATCTCGATCTGCTGACCACGGAGCACCTCCACGAGTTCGCCCGCATCGCGGACGCTTTCCGGCCCTGGGGTGTGAAGCTTGCCCTTTCCATCGATCTCACCAGCCCACAGACCGTAGGCGGCCTCAACACCTTCGACCCGCTCGATCCCACGGTCGTTGCGTGGTGGCAGACCAAAGTGGATGAAATCTACAAGCTCATCCCCGACTTCGGTGGCTTCACGGTGAAAGCCGACTCCGAAGGCCGCAAGGGACCCTCGCAGTATGGCCGTTCCCCTGCCGACGCAGCCAATGTGCTGGCGCGGGCGCTGAAGCCGCACGGCGGCGTGGTGCTGTATCGCGGGTTTGTCTACAACAACCACCTCGATTGGAACGACCTGAAGGCAGACCGCGCGCGGGCAGGCGTCGACAACTTCGTTCGCTATGACGGCAAGTTCGAGCCCAACGTGATCATCCAGATCAAGGAAGGTCCCATCGACTTCCAGGCGCGCGAGCCGGTCTCACCGCTGATCAGTGCGCTGCGTCACACCAACGAAGCCATCGAGATGCAAACCACGCAGGAATACACCGGCCAGCAGCGCCACATGGTGTGGCTGCCGAGCATGTGGAAGTGGGTGCTCGATACCGACATGCGCGCACCGGATGCCAAGGGCAATCCGCGCAGCACGCCGGTGAAAGAGATCCTCGAAGGCAAGAGCTTTGGGCAGCCGATGGGCGGCTTCATCTCCGTGACCAACATTGGTCTGGACGCCAACTGGCTGCACCATCCCATGGCCATGGCCAACCTGTACGGCTTCGGCAAGCTCGCCTGGAACCCCGATGAGAAACTCGACGACATCCTCGATACCTGGACGCGCCTCACATGGGGCAACGACCCGGATGTGGTGCGCACGATCACCGCGATGCAGCGCGGTTCATGGCATGTCTACGAGAGCTATACCGGTCCCAACGGTACGGGTACGCTGACCAACATCCTTGGCTATCACTTCGGCCCGGGGATTGAGTCAGCAGAACGCAACGGTTGGGGCCAGTGGTTTCGCGGCGACAAGGATGCCATCGGCATGGACCGCACAGTCTCCACGGGCACCGGTTTCGCGGGTCAGTACCCTTCCGAGCTGGCAGCTAAGTACGAGTCACTCGCCGAGACGCCGGATGACCTGCTGCTGTTCTTTCATCACGTGCCGTACAACTACAAGCTGCACTCCGGAAAAACTCTGATCCAGAGCATCTACGACACGCACTACGAAGGCGCGCGGGCTGCGGGTGACTATGTTGGGCAGTGGCAGAGCCTGAAGGGCAAGATCGATGGAGAACGCTACCGGCAGACGCTACGCCTTTTTGAATTTCAAGCCGGCCATGCGATCGAATGGCGCGACGCCGTCAACGCCTGGTTCCAACATACTTCCGGGATTCCCGACACGTATGGCCGCGTTGGTCATGCTCCTGGCCGCATCGAGGCCGAGTCGATGACGGCGGACGGATACACTCCCGTCGATGTCACGCCGTGGGAAACCGCTTCGGGCGGCAAAGCGATGGAATGCCGCATTGCGGCGGGCTGCACGCTAACCACCACGCTGACACAACGCGCTGGAACCTACGACATCGCAGTTCAATACTTTGACCTGCATCCCGGCCTCGCGGTGTACACGCTTTCGCTGAACGGGAGACAACTCGCGAATTGGGCAGCGGATGACACACTGCCCCCGGCACAACCCGATCCCCATCCCGATGGTCAGGACGCCACTCGGCTTACCGTTTACAACGTCGCACTGAAGCCGGGCGATACCTTGCAACTCCGTGGCATACCGGACCTGAAGCCCGCACTGACCGGTCTGGCGCCTCCAGATCGCGCAGATGCGGGGCTGCATCAACCACCGACGGAGCTTGCCCCCGTCGACTACATTCAGATCGGCCCGGGAGGGCGACTTACACCGCAATAGCGCAGGAGCTCTTGAGACCATCCAACTTGTGTTGAGACATCTATGAAAATCTCCGCCGCCAAACTGATCCTCTGCTCGCCTGACCGGAACTTCGTCACGCTGAAGCTCGAAACCGATGAAGGCATTCACGGCCTGGGTGATGGCACGCTCAACGGCCGCGAGCTGGCTGTCGCCGCCTATATCGAGGAGCATGTGCTCCCCTGCCTGATCGGCCGCGACCCCGCGCAGATTGAGGACATCTGGCAATACCTGTACCGCGGCGCCTACTGGCGGCGAGGCCCGGTGACCATGACGGCCATTGCCGCCGTGGACATGGCGCTGTGGGACATCAAGGGCAAAGCGCTGAACACGCCGGTCTACAACCTGCTGGGCGGAGCCTCTCGGCAGGGCTGCCTGGTCTACACCCATGCCAACGGCGCGGACATCGCGGAAGCGATCGACTCCGTACAGCAGCATGTTGCGGAAGGCTATCTCGCGGTGCGTGCGCAGGCAGGCGTGCCCGGCGTCGCTTCAAGCTATGGCGTGCCCAAGGCGGGCAAACCCTATGAGCCGGCCGAGCGCGGCCTTCCCGGTGAAAGCCTCTGGTCCACGGAACGCTACCTGAACTTCGCGCCACGATTGTTTGAAGAGGTGCGCAAGGCCGTGGGTGAAGACCTGCACCTGCTCCACGATGTGCATCACCGTCTGACGCCGATTGAAGCCGCGCGTCTGGGCAAAGCGCTGGAACCCTACCATCTTTTCTGGCTGGAAGACCCCACACCCGCGGAGCTGCAGGAAGGCTTCGCGCTGATTCGCCAGCACACCACCACACCGATCGCGACAGGCGAAGTCTTCAATTCGGTGTGGGACTGCAACGAGCTGATCTCGAAACAACTCATCGACTACATTCGCATGACCGTGGTCCACGGCGGCGGCATCACCCACGCGAAGAAGGTCGCGGACTTCGCGGATATGTATCACGTGCGCACCGGCTACCACGGGGCCACCGATCTTTCACCAGTCACCATGGCCGCGGCGCTGCACCTTGGCCTGGCCATCCACAACTTCGGTATCCAGGAGCACATGCGCCACACTCCCCTGACCGATGAAGTTTTCCCGCACGCATACCGTTTCGATTCCGGCTACATGCATCCCGGCGACAAGCCGGGGCTTGGCGTCGAGATCGACGAAACCCTGGCGCAGAAGTACCCCTATCAACGGGCTTACCTGCCCGTTGCACGCAAGCTCGATGGCACACTCACGGACTGGTAATTTTTCACTACTGGACAAATCTTGCGGGATGCGAAATAAAGGTGTGTTCACAATCCCGATTCAATCTCCGCCATGGACGCACATGGCTGAAAAAGCAAGCAAAGAACCCTGTTGGAGGATTTCGTGGCAGAAACCGCATTTAGCAAATTTCAAACTGTAAAATACGAAGGTCCGGAGAGTGAGAACCCTCTTGCCTACCAGTGGTACGACGCTGAAAAAGTCGTCCTGGGCAAGCCCCTCAAGGAACATCTGCGTTTTGCGGTTGCCTACTGGCACTCCCTGGCGATGACCGGGAGCGACCCCTTCGGCGGGCCTACGATCAACCGGCCATGGATGGAGCCGGGGGATCCCATCGCGCAGGCGAAGGTCAAAGCCGACGCGGCGTTTGAATTGTTTCGCGTGCTGGATCTTCCCTTCTATTGCTTCCATGATACGGACATCGCGCCCGGTGGAGCGACACTCGCGGAGACTCTGGCCAACTTCCACACCATCGCCGACTATCTCGGCGAGAAGATGCAGAGCTACAAGACCCGCCTGCTGTGGGGCACGGCGAACCTGTTCTCGCATCCGCGCTTCATGGCGGGCGCTTCCACCAACCCCGACCCCGAAGTCTTCGCATGGTGTGCGGCGACGGTAAAGAACTGCATGGATGTCACCAAGCAGCTTGGCGGCTCCAACTACGTGCTGTGGGGCGGGCGTGAAGGCTACGAGACGCTGCTGAACACCAACATGAAGCAGGAACTGGAGCAGATGGGCCGGTTCCTCACCTTGGTCGTCGACTACAAGCACAAGATCGGTTTCGACGGACAGATCCTGATCGAGCCCAAGCCCAAGGAACCCACCTCGCACCAGTACGACTTCGATGCGGCGACGGTATACGGCTTCCTGAAGCGCTTTGGCCTCGAGAACGAAGTGCGCGTCAACCTGGAAGCCAATCACGCCACACTGGCCGGACACAGCTTCGAGCACGAGATCGCAACGGCAGGCAGCCTCGGAATTCTGGGCTCGCTCGACATCAACCGTGGTGATGCCCTGTTGGGCTGGGACACCGACCAGTTCCCCAACGACCTGTGGACCATGACCATGTCGATGTATCACGTGATCAAGGCCGGTGGTCTGGGCAAGGGTGGATGCAACTTCGACGCCAAGGTTCGCCGCCAGAGCTTCACGCCAGAGGATCTGGTCCACGCGCATGTGGGCGGCGCCGATATCTGCGCACGCGCGTTCCTGACAGCAGCCAAACTCATCGAGGACGGCAAGTACGACGCGATGCTCGAAGAGCGCTATGCGGGCTGGAAGAAGCCTGAAGCGCAGGCGATGTTGAATGGCGAACTCACGCTCGACCAGATCGCCGACAAAGCGGTCGCGGCTGCTATCAATCCCGAACCTCGTTCCGGCAAACAGGAGCAGATTGAGAACATGCTGATGCGGAGCATCTATTCGGCCAAGCTGTAAGGGTTTGCTTTTGATGACAAGCGGCGCTTGGGGCATCCCCAAGCGCCGCTTGCTTTTGCTTTTCTTGTTGTCATCCCCGTAGGGGATCTGCTGTTTCGGCCTTTCCACCTCAATCCTGTCATCTCGACCGAAGGCGCTTTAGCGCCGTAGCGGAGAGACCTGCTTCTGGCCTGCCATGCCTCGGGAATGCCACTACTCGAGTGGGCCATCCTTTAACGTTTTTTGTGAAAGGGTGGGTATCGCGCGAAGCGCGACCGGTCCTGCCCAACCATGTGCGGGAGCAAGCCCTCAGGGCCTGAAGGCCAAATCATTTGGTGGGCCGTGATGTCCGGTCTGAAGACCGGACCTACCGAGTAGTGGCTGTCCAGTGACACGGGCAGGGGCGTAGCAGCAGGTCTCTCCGCTACGCGGCTACGCCACTTCGGTCGAGATGACAAGGTAATGGTTGAGAGGCCGGGACAGCAGGTCCCCGCGGGTCGGGGTCCCCGTCAGGCGGTCTTTCGCCTGGACGGGGTGAGGCGATGACAACAAGAAAGGCAAACGCAAAAGCGAAGCAGTGTGATGCCATTCAGCATGCGGCTTCAAATTTCGTGCGTCACGTCTCCTTAAAACGCCGAACGGCGCCGCTGAATCAGCGGCGCCGTTTGCTTGACTTGCTTTGCCTTACTCTTCCGCAGGAGTGCTTGCGCCCCATAATGCGGTCGAGCCGGACAATGTGCTGGCGCCCCACAGAGCGGTCTGGGCGTTGTTCTGGCTTGCACCCCACAGTGCGGTGTTGCCATTGACGCCGCCCGCGCCCCACAGGGCGGTCGAGCCATTCACAGTGCCTGCACCCCACAGAGCCGTTTGAGCCTCGGGCGTGCCCGCGCCCCACAGTGCGGTTGCTCCCCACAGTGCGGTGTAGGCGTGCGGATCATTGGCTCCCCACAGGGCCGTTGCGCCCCACAGAGCCGTCTGGCCGTTGCTGAGGAAAGCATTCTGCCCATAGACCGAGCCTGCTCCCCACAGGGCTGTCGCTCCCCACAGTGCAGTGGTGGGCAGGGTGAGGTGGACCGAGCCCAGCAGCGGATCGAAGATCGCGTTCGGAGAAAGGGCTGAACCCAGCGGGATCAGCTTCGAGTACTTCGAAGCATTGCCGATCGCGGCGTTGATGTCGAGGTAGCCCGCGCCCTGCGTGAACACGTCGTTGTGGTCGGTGTAGGTCATGCCCGTGGTCGGATCGGTCACCGTGCTGGTCTGAGGCAGCACGGTGTGATTCGCGGTAAACATGACCAGGACCTTGGCCTGGTCGGGTGTCAGGTTGCCTTGCGCATCGAAGAGCAACGCCATGGCGCCGCTGACAACGCCGGTAGCCATACTGGTGCCGCTCAGCGGGTAATAGGCCGTGGATGCGGTCGGAGCGCCACCCTTCAGATAGAAGGAAAGCGGCGTGTAGAAGGTCGGGTTCTCGGCCTGGAGGTTGGAGCCAGGCGAGAGAAGACTGGTCACCAGGTTGCCGGGCGCGACCACGTCGGGCTTCACAATCTGGTCGATGAACGTTGGGCCCTTGGAGCTGTAGCTGGCCATCGCGTCGTCGGTGATGGAGGGCGTGCCCATGGTACGGACCGCGCCGACCGTCAGCACATACGGATCGTTGCCGGGAGCTTCGATGGTGCCGTAGCCTTCGGGGTTCAGGGCGAGATCGCGGCCGTCATTGCCGGCTGCGGCCACCACCATGATGCCGGCCCGCCAGGCCTGCTCTACGGCTTCGCAGAGCGGGTCCACCATGTAGCTCTCATAGATCGGCCGGCCCAGCGAGAGGTTGATGACCTTGATGTTGTATTTGCTCTTGAGCGAAACGGCAGTCTGGATCGCCGAGATTACGGCCGAGTCGCTGCCCACGCCATTCTCATCCAGCACACGCAGATTGACGATGTTCGCGCCCGGCGCGATGCCGCTGAAGGTGCGCGTGTAAGCGCCGCCTGTCGAATCCTTACCATTGCCGGCGATCAGGCCGGCTACGTGCGTGCCATGACCATAGGGATCGTCTGTGCGCGTTTCACCCGGAACGAAGTTCTGGCTGTACACCACGCGGTTGTGCGAGTTGCCGCCCGACACGTTCTGACTGAGGTCGTCGACCACGGTGACGCCGCTGTCGATCACGGCAACGCCGATGCCCGAACCGTCATAACCATTGGCCCAGGCCGCGGGCGCGTTGATGGGCTCCGCCGTGTATTCCGGGCTGGTGCTGATCGTGCCGCGTGCGCCTACCGGATGGTCCAACGAGATGTGAACGATGTTCGGGTTCTGAGCAATGATGTCCAGGATCGGAAGCGGCAGTTTCACCACGATCGCGTGGATGCTGTTCAACTGGCCGTTGATCAGGCTGCCCAGGCCAAGCAGTTGCAGCTGGTCGAGCAAAGATGGCACCACCTTGTACTGAATGATGACCGATACTTCAGATCCATTGAGCTTGGCGAGGTCTTTGGCGCACTTGGCGTTTTTGCATTGCGCGACAGAGGACGGCGTGAAAGAAAGAACCCCCGCAACGATCAGGGTTAGCGCGAGGAAACGAGTACGTAGCGACATGTTGGAAATGCTCCCGAAATTAGAGTGGTCGACTCAAGCGAACTCCGAAAATGGGCCTGGTTGTGGCCTTCTTCCCGGTGGGTGCGGTGATAACACTGTGACCAGAAACTCTTCGCAGGGCAGAGACACAGCTTGAAATAAAACAGCTTGGAATGACTGTTCGAGAGTATTGCGCGCGATATCGCGGATGCCATTGCCCTTTGGTTGTAAATTGCGAGGTAACTTAGGTAATGAAAGGGCTTAGTAAGGTTACGTTTCGTTACGCGAGTAAGTCGCGTAACGAACTCATTCGTCATCCAAGGGACGGGTCGCTTTTCAGCATTTATAGAATGGCCATGATCCATGGCGCACGAGGAGATGCCGGATGCCTTTGTCATTGAGAGAATTGCTGGATGAACCTGTCGCCATGGTTGCAGAGCGTGAACATACGGCACTGGATCAGTTGCTGCAGGATCAGGGACATCGCGTTGTGCTTTTCGGGGCCGGTAACCTCGGCATGAGGACTCTGTCGAAACTGCGCGGTATAGGGATCGAGCCTCTTGCGTTTTCAGACAACGACCAGGAACGCTGGGGTTCCGCGATCGATGGTTGCCCCATCCTCTCCCCCGCTGAGGCAGCTGCGAGATATGGCGCGGACACACTTTTTATCGTCACCATATGGAACGCCGCCCACTGGTTTGTGGAGACGCTCGACCAACTGAACTCGCTAGGTTGCAGACATGTGTCGTCCTACTCTCCGGTGTATTGGCGTTTTCCTGAAACATTCCTGCCGTTTCTGCTGAACGACCTTCCCCATAAGGTCTACGAGGACGCGCAACGGGTACTGGAGGCAGAAACATTATGGTCAGACCGGATTTCCCTGGATGTTTACCAGTCTCTTGTTTCCTGGTACGCAACGGGTGACGCATCGCGCCTGCCTTCTCGTCCATCGGAGAATTCGTACTTTCCGGCAGATGTCTTTGCGATTTCTTCCTCGGATGCCATCGTCGATTGCGGCGCTTTTGATGGCGACACGGTCAGGCAGGTGATTGATCGCGCGGGCGAAAATTTCGCCGCGATCCACGCCATCGAGGCTGACCCGCTGTCGTTGGACAAGCTCGAAGAGTATCGCCGCGGATTGTCCGCGGGTTTGCAGGAAAAACTTAATATCCATGCCTGCGCAGTCTGTCGAAAGCGAATGACGCTTCGGTTTGAAATCACCGGCAGCGTCGACTCCAAAATATGCGAGCAAGGCGGTGTCGAAGTTAATGGGATTCCGATCGATGAGCTGTTTGCGGAACAGGCCATGACGCTGATCAAGATGGATATTGAAGGCGCGGAATATGATGCGCTTCTGGGCGGCAGGAAGGTCATAGAACGCGATCAACCTATCCTCGCGATCTGCGTCTACCATACGCAGAACGACATCTGGCGGATTCCGCTGCTGGTTCAGGAGATGGTGCCGCGGCACAGATTCTTCCTGCGCGCCTATGAGGGCGATGGATTTCAAACAGTGTTCTACGCTGTTCCGCCAGGAAGGCTACTTCCTGGAGCGTCTTCCCTCACGCTGTAAAGCAGTTCCGGTAATACTGTGGAATCCCAAACAGCGGGGAATGCCGTTTTCATTGGGGGAAACGCTGGTTGTTGAGGCTCTGACGCTTAGCTGGCTAATATTGGCGGTCAGCGGAAAGGAAGATTTATTTGTATACGCTCGATACATGCCCGTGTTGCGAATCGAAGCAATTGAGATTGACTCCTGCGGTCATCTCCCCATTTTTTTCAAGGTATGTTCTCGGCGTCAGAACTCCGCCCGAATGCTCCTACGCCGAATGTGAGTCTTGCGGCTTTCATTTCTTTGACAGCCGGCTCACGGACGCGGAGGTTGGGAGACTCTATTCCGGCTATCGTGGCGAAGAGTATTTTCGTGAGCGGCATCGCGCAGAGCCTTGGTACTCCCGCAAGGTAAACGAAGGCATAGGCGGTGACCCGCAGGAGATTCTCGCAAGAAATGCAGCTTTAGAAGATTTCTTGTCTACACACATGGATATCGCGCAGGTCGGAACGGTGCTTGATTTTGGTGGCGACCGCGGTCAATTCATTCCCGATGCGCTGGGGAAGCAGAAGTTTGTGTTTGAGTTGTCGGACGCCGTTGCGGTCGAAGGCGTCACAAGAATCGCCTCCGAAGCGGAACTTTCGGATCGGAGTTTCGATTTCCTGATGCTTACCGGAGTGCTGGAGCACTGTTCGGAGCCGCTGGAAATATTACAGAAGTTACGCGGGCTCGCCACAGGTCCGGAGTCGCACTTCCTCATAGGTGTGCCCTATGAGCGGTTCGACGTGGGATGGTTGGGGCGCGGGGCCATGTATCGCTCCTATCTCCGTCTGCTACGGCATACGGGGCCGCTCCTTATGCTGGCAGATTTCTATTCCACAGCCTTCCGGCTCTATCGAAACTCGCTTCCGCCATTGGGCGTCCTGAAATGTCATGAGCATCTCAACTTTTTCGATGAGCAATCGATGACGGCCCTGTTAGCACGGGCAAACATGGAAATCGTGTCGTCCAAAGTCACGCAGGTCATCTCGTATCCAACGCGAACCCTGTCACTCTATGTGCTGGCGAGGGGCTGCTAAAGCAACTTCCCTGAAGATACATAGGAGGACTTTCTCTCGAACGTACTGTCCGTGATGATGTACGGGGCTACGGCATGGCCGCCGGCAGAACGCCCTGGGGTGGGACATCCGAGAGGTCTTTGTGATGACCCCTGCCCGCATAGCGCAGCAATACATCAGCAGGGGCGGGTAAAGTGCGCAGCAGCGTACGCATGGCCGGATGCTCAGCACTGGCCTCAATTCCGTTGACGGGCAAACACTCCGCAATGCATCCCTGGTGCAACAGGGCAACACTCTCGCAGAGTTGCAGCACGGACAAAAGATCATGCGAAATGTACAGCAATGCTGTACCGTCCACGCGGTTCACCTCGCGCAGCAACTCGAGGATTTCTACCTGCGTAGCAGGATCGAGCGCGCTGGTAGGCTCATCGGCGATCAGGACAGCAGGACGATGCAGCAAGGCCAGTGCCAGAGCTACGCGTTGGGCCTGTCCTACGCTGATCTCAACCGGCTTGCGGGCCATAAAGCCCTCATCCTCCGGCAACTGCACACGAGCCATCAACTCCTTCACGCGTGCCCTGAGTTCTTCCCGTGAAGCGTTGGTATGTGCTCGCCATGCTTCCTCGAAATGCCCGCGCAGCGACAAGGCGCTGTTCAACGCGGTCATCGGGCTCTGCGGTACCAGAGCGATTTCACGGCCGCGCATGCGGCGCGCCTCACGCTCTTTCAATGTCAGCAGGTTCTTTCCATGGAGCAGGACCTCGCCAGTCGCCCAGCCACGCCGCCAGGGCAGCAGACCCAGCAACGCCAGCAGCAGCGTGCTCTTCCCCGCACCGCTTGAGCCGACGACGCCCAGGCGTTCACCGGCTGCAAGGTCGAAGGCAACCCCATCGAGCACGGCTTGCTTGCCATACCCGGCGCGCATGTTCACGCGCAGCAGGGGTTGCGATGGACTAGATTCGCTCACCGGCTTGCCTTCCAGCGAATGGAGTCGATGTTGGACAGCACGTCCGGTTGCAGCACGGAGAACTCCACACCATTCAACGAAGGCGAAACCGCGCAGAGCATGTTGGGATAAACCAGGTAGATGAACGGCTGCTGGTCGGCGACGATCTGCTGCACACGGTCCACGGCAGTCTTGCGCACCTTCAGGTCGGCGGCCTCAGCCTGCTGCAGCATCTGCTTATCGATCTCGGCTTCCCATTCGGTCGCTGGCGTTTTCTCCGCGGGGTTCCATTGATGATTGGGCGATGAGCTCAACCAGACGTTCATCATGGAGCTGGGATCGGGCTCCACGTTGGAGAGGCCCAGCATCGCCGCTTCGTAATTCTGCGAGTGCATCAGGCGTTCGATCAACGCGGGAAAGTCCAGCGTGACCACATTCACCTGCATGCCCAGCGCGGTAAGGTCCTGCTGGACCAGGGAGGCCATCTTTTCGCGCGAACGGTTTCCGGCGTTGGTTAGCAGCGAGAACTTCACCGGATGGCCTTCCGCGTCGACCAGGCCCGCGGCTGTCTTATGGAAGCCTTCCTTCGCCAGCAACCGCAAAGCCGCGCTCACATCCGCATGCACCGGCTTGAGCTGTTTGTTGTACCAGACGGCATTGGCGGGCGAAACAAAACCGTTCGCCGGCGTCGCGTGACCGCTATAGGCAATGCGCGCCAGGTCTTCCCGATGGATCGCCAGTGAAACGGCGTTGCGGAAGGCCCGGCTGGTAAACCACTTCTTTTCCCACGCGGGTAACGGCGATCCAGGCGCCTGGTTGAACCAGAGCTGTTCGGTGTTCAAGGACGCTCCCAGATCGTGCACGCTTCCCGGCGCTCGCCTGGCAAGCTGATCGAAGGTGTCGGCGGGCACGCTGTCCAGCACCTGGTACTGTCTGCGCACAAAACGCAGCTCATCCTGTTCGCGATTGGCCAGAATATCCAGGCGCATCGACGCGAGATACGGCAGCGCCGCTCCACTCGCATCATGCTTCCAGTAGAAGGGATTGCGCTTCAGCAGCAGCGATTCGCCGCGCTTGTAGTCCGCGATCACAAAGGGTCCGGCAGTCACGCGGCCTTCGCTGGGCTTGTTGGCGGGCTCGATGGCAATCTCGTCGAAGACCTTGCCCACATTGGTGACCCGCTTGGGCAGATGCACACGGACGGTGGAGGCATCGGGCGCGTCTACCGTCACGCTTGCCGGTGTAAGGAACTCTTCAGCCGCCGGTGCGGCGGTTGCAGGCAGCAACACGCGCTGCAGCGTCGCGACAACATCTTTCGACGTCAGTGGAGAGCCGTCAGAAAACTTCAAGCCGCTGCGCAGCTTGAAAGTGACGAGCTTGCCGTCGGGGCTCACATTCCAGCTTGCTGCAAGCGCCGGCTCAAATTGCTGCGTGTGGCGGTTCACGCGCAGGAGTACCCCGCCCGTGAAGTAGCGCACGGTTTCGGACGCCTGGTCATCGACCTTGGCGGGGTCCAGCGTTTTGGGATCGTACTTCAACGACCATGCGATCTCGTTGTTGCCAGCTTGGGCGAGCGCGGCTGTCGCCGTCACACCGGACAAGCAGGCTGCGGCAAGCGTGGGCAAATACCAGATCTTCATGCGTCCACCTCAAAAAGAACAAGTTCCAACATCAACAGCACCACCACCAGCAGGGCGATGGGGAGATACACCCAGTGCGAACCGGCCAGCATCGCGGAACTTTCAAGCTCCTGCAGCATGGAGCCCCAGGAAGGCAGCGGCTGCGTAACACCCAACCCGAGCGTTCCAAGGTTTGCTTCCGCGATCAGGCAGACCGGCACGTAGATCAGAAACTGCGAAAGAAACAGTGGCCGCAGATGCGGCAGAACGTGACGCCGTGCAAGCTGCATCGTGCGCAGACCTGAAGCTCGCCCGTGCAACAACCACTCCGCATTCCTAACGGCAAATGCCCGCGCATAGTTCACACGTACGAACACCGGCGCCCCCAGCAGGGCCAGCAGAAAGAACGTGAGTTCCGCGGAATGCGCGGGTGACAGGTTCAGCGGTAGTGATGCGCGGACGGTCATCAGCAGAAAGATCCACGGCAGCGTCAGGAACAGGTCGCACAGGTACATCAGCGACTTGGCAATCCACACCGGAGCAAAGGCCGCGCCTACACCCACGCTGACGGCCAGCGAGGAAGCCAGCGCCGAGGCCGCCACCGCACCTGCGAGACCAAGCAGCAGAGCCGCAGCCGTGCGTACCGTTCGATCGCGTCCAAGCTCATCGGTTCCCGTGGAGTGCTGCGCGCTTCTGCCTTCGCTGATGTGGTCGCGATCCTGCATGGCGTAGTCCATCGGCGATCGGTGCACGATCCATAAAGCCGCAAGCACGGTGAACGCCAGCAGTACCCAGGCAACTGGCCGGACAGTGAAGGCTAGGCGCATTGTGCGGTCTCCTGGGTCACGCCGGCTTCAGCAAACAGACTTGCAACGCCCACGCAGGCCGCCATCACCAGCGTCACCGCGACGAGGACTGGAAGGTCACGATTCATTGCCGCATTCCAGGCAAGCTGCCCCAGTCCCGGCACGTCAAAAATAACTTCCACGGGAACCAGCGCACTGAGCGCGACGGCGAAGGACATCATCGCCAGCGAAAGCAGTTCCGCCCCCAATGTTCTCAGGAGGTGTACACGCAGAATGCGAGCGTAGGAAAATCCCTGTGCCCGCGCGTAGAGCACCTGCGGAGCCCGCAGAGCCTGCCGCAGCATGCGATATAGAAGCTTGAAGTCGCGCACGGCGATCAGCAGTGCCAGCACAAACATGGGCCCGCCGAACTCGCTCAGTAAACAGAAGGTCGCCAGCGCTCCCACCGGTAGAGCCAACAGGACGGCAGTCGAGAGGGCAATCAATGGTTCACCGGCCCGAGTCCGTCGAGCACTCAGCAGCAACGTGAGAGCAAGCGAAAGCAGCCAGCCGGCCGCCACACCGCCGAGCAGCAGCTTCGAGGAAGCCGCAGCGCGCTCACGCAGCAATTGCGTGACCGGCACATCATATTGGCGGGACTGACCGAGACTGCCATGGCTCCAGCCGCGAACGGAAACAGCAAGCGATGCTGCCAGCGTGCCTTCCTCTGCCTGGCGTTCCTGCACAGCCGCTCGGCCGGCAGAGGCATATTGCCCATCCATCTCACGGGAATCCGTGAAATAGCCGGGAGCCACACGCATCAGGACGATGGTGCCTAACGCAGCCAGAAGCACAAGGGATACAACACGCAGGAGGCGGATCAGGATGGTTCGGGCTACTCGCATGCCGCGAACGCTTCCATAAAGCGCTGTCCGCCGGCAGGCACCACCGCTTTATAGTGCGCCTCTTTGTCGAGGTACATGCGCCGGTCGGCCAGCGCCAGAAGCTCTTCGGCATTGCTGCCGTCCACGGGATAGAACGCCGCGCCCACACTCGCCGTGACCTTACCGAGTTCAGCCCGGCGCGATGCGGTGTTGACCGCGGCCGCGATGCATTCCAGGCGTTCGCCGGCGTTGGTCTCGTCCATGCCGGGGATCAGGAAGACGAACTCATCACCGCCCACACGCCCAACGGTTTCCCTGGGACTGCAGATCTGCAGAAAGGTTTCCGCAATCGCGGCAAGCAGCTTGTTGCCGGCGAGGTGGCCGCCTTCGTCGTTAACGCTCTTGAAGGAGTTCAGATCGCACACCACAATGCCCAGGCGGTCGTTCGGGCTGGTACGCGCGGCGAGTTCCGATTTCAGCTTCAACGCGACACTGCGCGCATTCGGCAAACCGGTCAGGAAGTCGGTCTCCGCGTCGTTTTCCGCCCGGCGAAAATTCAATGCGTTTTGCACCGAAAGCGCCAGCTTCGATTCCATGGCCTGCAGAATCCGCAGGTGATCCCGCCGGAAGGCGTCAGCTACCGGCGAATACAGGGTCAGCACGCCAAAGACGTCCTTCTTGGAATCAAACAGCGGAATGGAAAGAGCGGAACGCAGCTCCGTCGTTTCGGCGCACAGTGGTTCGACCGTCGCGTTGCCATTCAGAATCGCCTTGCCGCTCTGGTATACCCACCCGGAAATGCCCTCGCCCATCGCAATGGTCCTGCCGGCGAATTCCGCGGCGCTCTCTCCATCCACGAAGCGGGCGATCAACTCGTCGCCATGTTTCAAATACAAGGCGCAGGAATCGAATGTGACCAGACGGCGCAGGCGGGAAACCATCACGGAGATCGTTTCCGTCACGTTCAGCGAATTCCCCAACGACTGGTTCATCTCGAAGAGCGTCTGCGCTTCCTGTCCGGCAGCCGTAATTAAATTCAATGACGCCGTAGAAGCCGCAAGCTCGCCCCTGGTTTCTTCATCCATAGCGGCACGAATCTGGCCGGGTAGTTCACTTTCCTTTTCGAAGCCGGCTCCCGGCGCGTGTCCACGCGAAACCACTTCCGAAATCAAGGGAACGAAAACCGGGATGGGGTGCTTTTCAACCTCAGTCTGCAGGCGATGATAGAGCTGTTCAAACAGCTCGACGATGCGCGGGTCAAATTGCCGTCCCGACATTTCTTTCACGATGCCCAACGCTTTTTCTACCGGCATCCCTTTGCGATAGGGGCGGTCGGAGACCAGCGCGTCGAAGCAATCGACCACGGTAAGAATGCGTGCGCCGATGGGGATGTCCTCACCCTTCAGGCCGTCCGGGTATCCGGAGCCGTCCCACCATTCATGGTGGGAACGCACGATAGGCACCACCGGATACGGAAAGCGAACGCGCTCCAGAATGTCCGCACCCACGCCGGGGTGGATCTTCATCTTTTCGAATTCTTCGGGAGTCAGTTTGCCGGGCTTGTTGATGATGTGCTCCGGCACAGCGAGCTTGCCGATATCGTGCAGGAAGGCCGCGGTGTGCAGCGCCTGCATCTCGAGCTTGCTTAGACTCATCGCCTTGGCAACTTCCTGCACGTAGCTGCGCACGCGGAACAGATGGTCGTGGGTGCCCTGGTCCTTGGCCTCAATAGCCATCGCCAGACCTTCAATGGTGCGCAGGTGCAGGGCTTCCGTATCTTCGAGATGCTGTTGGCGCTCGCGGACACGTGCGACCTGTCCGGTGTAGGCGCGATAGACGGTGTACACCATCGGCACCAGCAGCAGCGCGGTCGTCCAGCCATAGCTGCCGCTGATCCAGTTCGCGAGGGCCGCCAATACGGCACCCACCATGTAAAAAGGCAGATACCACGGGAACTCCGCGCGCCACACGGTGATCGCGCTTTCGTTTTTCGTCGAGGCGATGACGCCGGCGACCGAGATGGTATTCCAGAAGTAGAAGGCCAGCGATGCAAGCGCCAGGGCGGGAGCCATTGCCATGCCCAATGCGGTCAGCTCGAAGAACACAATGTAAGCGGCCGCAGCGGAGATCATCGCGTTCGCGACGTTGAATACGATCTGGACTGCGGTGAAGATCTTGATGACCTTGAAACGGCACTGCGCCGCAACCGAAATCGCGGTAAGCATCAGGACCTGCAGAGGCGAAAGCTGAACGATACCCAGCAGGATGAAAGGGAAGTTCAGCGACATGCTGCCGTCGCCGCGTGGGAGCGCGACCTTGTAACCCGAGCTCAGAAGAACGGCGCCAAGAAACAGAAAGAACTGAAGCCAGTTTCGAGAATGAAACTGGGCCGACCAGAATGTCATCAACGCCGCAAGCATCAGCGTGAGAGCGATCTGGAGTTTCGTCTTGGAGGGCATGCTTTTCATGGTGTAACTAGGGGCGGTTCTGGCCCACAAACCGCTGCCAGTCAATACGTTATCGTTCGGTAAACGAGGTGGTACATTATGCAAAAGTTGTAACGGTGGCACCCGTGGGTAATCGTTTAGTCACACGTTTGCCCAGGGTTGGCGGTTACCAGCGCTCGGCAAGGGCCACCCGATCTATATCGGCATAGTCGCGAAGGAAGTGAAGCCCCCGCCACCCGGCCAGGAGCTCTTCCATAACCTTCCGCTGGCCGAAGCCGATCTCCATGGCCAGAAGTCCACCGGGACGCAGCGCCGAGGCCGCCGCGGGAATCAACCGCCGGTACACGTCCAAACCGTCCGGACCGGCAAACAGCGCGGTATGCGGCTCATACCTAACCACTTCGGGCTGCATCTCGCCCGCGTCTCCGCTGGGCACATAGGGAGGGTTCGAAACCACGGCATCGAGCTCCCCGATGCCTGCCAACAGGTCGCCTTCAACAAACCGCACTTTGGTTTCGAGTCCTAAGCGCACGGAGTTACCGCGCGCGACTTCAAGCGCCTCCGGAGAGATATCCGTCGCTACGATTTCCACATCATGGAGACGCGAAGCCAACGCCAGGGCGATCGCACCGGATCCTGTGCCGACGTCGAGGAGCCGTAGAGGGCGCGGCTGCGAGGCTGCCCATTCGAGCACGGCTTCGACAAGGTGCTCGGTTTCGGGGCGAGGAATCAGCACGGCGGGCGACACCTGAAACGGGAGGCCAAAGAATTCCTGCACACCCAGGATGTACTGGAGCGGCTCGCCTTCACTGCGTCGTGCGACGGCAGCGAAGAATCCGGGAGCGGATGCTGTGTCGACGGTTTCCTCGGGGTGCGCCAGCAGCCACGTCCGCTCACGGCCAAGAGTTGAGGCCAGAAGCAATTCGGCGTCGCGCAACGAGATGGAAACGGCCGCAGCCGTGAGGACGTCACGAACAGTCATGCGTCTTTGGTTATACGTGTTTTGGTGGGCTTAGACGCTTGGGGCATGCCTGCCCGAGGCATGGGCAGAAGCAGGTCTCTCGGCTACTGTGAGATGACAGAGTTGTGGGAGCAGAGGAAAGCAGCAGATCCCCTGCGGGGATGACAACAAGAAAAGCAAAGGCAACAACAAAAGACCATCGACCGTTTCATCCACACCCAAAGCAATCGGATTGAGTCTGGAAGCAAAGCAGCCGGAAGTTCCATGGAGGCATGAGCCAGCGAGTGACTCGCTCATGCCTCCATGAATCGTGCGCTCTAGTGCTCAGCGATGACTGAGCTGGCCCAGATGGGCGTTGTGCCTGTGGAGGTCGAAGCGCCCCAGAGTGCGGTCGTTCCATTGACGGAATCCGCGCCCCACAAAGCGGTGGCTGCCTGCGGCGTACCAGCGCCCCAGAGAGCGGTCGCGCCCCACAGAGCCGTGAACGCCTGAGGATCGTTGGCTCCCCACAGAGCAGTCGCGCCATTGACGCTATTCGCTCCCCAAAGAGCGGTTGCACCCCACAGTGCCGTGCTGCTGTTGACGGAGTCCGCTCCCCAGAGTGCGGTGGCGCCCCACAGAGCGGTCGCACCCGAAACGGAGTTGGCTCCCCAAAGTGCCGTCGAGCCATTCACAAACGCGTTCTGGCCGTAGACACTGCCGGCGCCCCAAAGGGCCGTGGCTCCCCAAAGTGCGGTGTTGTCTTTCAGCAGGCCCGCATTGCCGGTGGTCGGATCGTAGAACACATACGGCGACATAGCGGTACCCGCGGGCAGCGGCGTGGAGCTTGCAGCCAGCGTGACGGCCGCATTGATATCGAGGTACCCCGCGCCGACGTTGAAGACGTCGTTGTGTGCAATGTACTTCGCGCCGCCATCGGCCACCGAGCTGGTTTGCGGCAGAACACTCTTGTTGGCGCTCTCCATCACGAGAGCCTTCGCCTGATCGGGCGTGAGGTTCGGATAGGCCTGCAAGAGAAGTGCGACCGCGCCGCTGACCACGCCGGACGCCATGCTGGTTCCGCTAAGCGGCATATAGGCGGGCGAAGCATCGGTGGAGTTGCCGCTGCTCTGGTAGAGCCCTACCGGCGTGTAGAACGCCGGGTTTTCCACCTGCAGAGCAGGCTTGCCCTGCATCAGGCTGGTGACCAGATTGCCGGGTGCGACGACGTCGGGCTTGACGATCTGGTCCAGGAACGTCGGGCCCTTGGAGCTGTAGCTGGCCATTGCATCGTCGGTGTTGGTGGCGGTACCCATGGTGCGAACCGCGCCTACCGTCAGTGCATAGGGATCGTTGCCCGGAGCTTCGATGGTGCCGTAGCCTTCGGTGCTGAGTGCGAGGTTGCGGCCTTCATTTCCGGCGGCTGCAACGACGACGATGCCTGCCTTCCATGCCTGTTCGACCGCCTGGCAGAGAGGATCCAGCGTGTAACTCTCATAGATCGGACGGCCGAGCGAGAGGTTGATCACGCGGATGTTGTACGTGGTCTTGAGAGCGATGGCCTGCTGGATGGCGGCAATAACCGCGGAGTCCGTACCGGAGCCGGTGGCATCGAGCACGCGCAGGTTGATGATGTTTGCGTTGGGGGCGATCCCGATGAAGGTGTGGAAATCGTTCTTGGCGCTGGACTGCTGGCCGTTGCCGGCGGCAAGACCGGCAACATGGGTGCCATGACCATAGGGATCGTTGGTGGACTTGTCGCCGGGTACGAAGCTCTGGCTGTAGACGATGCGATTCGGACCTGCGCCCTTGGGAGCGGGTCCGGTCCAGGCAAGATCAGGAACGGGATTGACGCCGCTATCGATGACCGCGATGCCGATGCCGGTTCCATTGAAACCCTTGGCCCAGACTGCAGGTGCGTTGATGGGTTCGGCGGTGTACTCGGGGCTGCTGGAAACGGAGTCGGTAACGGCCTTAGGGCCGGGGCCGCGCGAACCGACCGCGTGATCGATCGAGATGTGAGCGATCTTCTTGTCAGCCGCCAGCGCCTCAAGGTTCGATGCCGGGATGTTCGCGGCGATGGCGTGAAGGCCGTGGAGATGCATCCGCGTCGAGCCGGAAGCTTTCGAAATCTTGGCTTCGTCGGTGGCGTCCGTGTCCGCGTTGTACTGGATGATGACCGGCATCACGCGATCGTCGGAACGATGCAGTTCCGTGGAGCACTTGGCATGCTTGCAAGCCGCGTGTGCGGTGGCGCCGATGGAAAGAACCGCGGCAGTTGCGGCGGCGGTGATGAACTTCCGGGTCAGGAAGGGATTCTTCCAGAGAATAGTGCGTTTGAGTGCCGACATTCGATTCCCTCCCTCAGGGATCGTATGCTCCGATTCGTGCGGTCGTACCTTCAGAGCCCAGGCATCCTGCGGCAGGCGTTTCCCCGCGAGGGGTTGAGACGTATCAACCGTCAGGATGCTGTACACGAAGAAACCTACCGGCCTTGCACCGAAGTAGCTATACACCTAGGGTGTCATTACGTGCGGGGGCACCACCGTACCGTTACGCGGCGGACAAGTCGGCGAATAAATATCGCGTATTTGTTGGGAATTTCTGCTTTTGCAGGGTCGAAACCCCTGCCCGGCTGGACTCAGGAAGAGGGCCGTCGGGCACGTTACTTAAGGCGGGGTCGTCGCGCTCCGCTCACTTCTTTTCGAACACCAGGAAGTAGTCTTGACCGTCGGCTTTGGTGAAGTCATAGCGCTCGACGAGCTTAAACCCCGCCTTTTCTACTTCTTCCCGGACAATCTTTTCGTCGAGACCATGATCCTGCCCATTGCCATTGCGGTCGATGATGCCGAAGCGTGCGCCCTGGCGCAGAGCGACGCGCAGACCAATCAGCAGCGGCGGCGGCCATGCGATCTCGTGGTAGACCTTCAGCATCAGCGCGGCATCGAGCGAGTTGGCAGGCAGTTTGGGATCTTCCGGCTTACCCAGGATGGTGTGGATGTTGGAGAGGTTCTCGCGCTTGGCGCGTTCACGAATCGACTGCAGATAGCCCGCATTGATGTCTTCGGCCAGGACACGCCCGGCCGGCGTAACTCGCCTCGCCGCACGCACGGAAAACCATCCACCGCCTGCCCCGATATCCGCAACTGTCATGCCCGGACCCAGATGCAGAATGTCCATTACGCGATTGATTTGCAGTCTCTGGTCGCGGCCTGGCTCTTCGAAGATACCGAGATCTCCCGCATACGGCGTGCTGGTGGGACGATGGGGCGGAGGCGTCGACTGAGACCCCGTTGTTTGCATGCCACCCATCGAGCTGAGAAACATCGCTACAGCCAAACCAAGAGTTCGCATACGTGTCAGGACGCCTTTCCTAAAGCTAGAGCTGAAACAATAAGCGGGAACGGCAGGACGTTATTTCGCTTCCGCCAGAAGCTCCACGAAGAGTTCATACCCGCGATTCGTGGCCAGGTTGAGTGCGGTTTCGGAGCGGTTGTTTTTGAGCGCAGCGTTCGCTCCGTTCTCCAGCAGGAGACGGCCGATGGGAACATCGCCTTCGACAGCAGCCAGCATCAGCAGCGACCAACCGTTTTGATTCACGAGGTTTGCGTCGAGGCCGGCTTCGAGCGCGGCGCGCAGTGCGGGTTCGTCGCCACGCTTGATGAGATTTTGTGCGCCTCTGTAGGTCATTGCCGCTCCCGACCGGCACGCCGATCAAACACCGATGATATCGCGAACGGTGAGGCCGTATGATCCAGAGGATCTTTCGCGCCATTGCATTGGCTGGATAGTCATGCCTTGCTCTTTCCGGCTCCCGACCGTACTCTTGAGCCAACGTGCGCAAACTGCTCTCCATCCTGCTGTTGGCGGTATTCGGATTGCCATTCGTGTCGCCCCTGTTCGCACAGGGCGCACATGACGCTTCCCGTCTGCCTGCCTGTTGCAGACGCGGTGGAGCGCATCACTGCGGGATGCCGGGAGATGCGAGTTCAGCTCCGGCTGTCCATACGCCTGCCGAACGCTGCCCTTACTGCCCGGGCGCGTTGATCGCACCGCACAACGAAGTCTTTGCCGCGCCGGCACCGCCCGCAAGCTTGCCGCATCTGGCCTCGAGCACATTGGCGATGCAGCACGAATCGCAGCTGGCCGTTCTCTACCGGCAGCGCGAGCATCATCTCCGCGGTCCCCCTTTTCTCACTCTTTAGCTCCGTTACACCGAAAACCGAGGCAATTCGTCCATGTCCCGACATGTGCGAATTCGCATAGGCCCGGTGTCTGGTTTCTGTTGCTGATCTGACCTGTCTTTACGGTAAGACCAGAGCTAGAGCAGTTTCGGTAATGGTGTAGACCGAAGAGAGTGCTGAAGCCGATTTCTCCCAATGAAAACGGCATTCTCCACCGTTCGGGAAGACCGCAGTATTACCGAAACCGCTCTAATCGTCGAGGCGGAATCCCTTGCGAACGGGAAGACCCACGAAACAACGAAGATGGCGTGCGAAGGTCGGCAGTTGGTTGCTGATCCTCGGCCTCCTTCTGCCATTTGCTCAATCCGTTTTAGGCTCGACAGGCACCCCGGATAGTGCCCTTCCGGCTTGCTGCCGGCAGCATGGAAAACATCAGTGCGCAAGGCGCACTTCGGCTGGCTCTGCTTCTCCCCAAGTCGCACAAATCACAGAGAAGTGCCCGTGTCCGCCCGGCCTGGCGCCGGCAACCCATAGTAACGCGCTGTGGGACCACAGAGTTAGACCCAGCGAATTGCGTCTGCGTCATCACTGTGCCGAGGTGCTTGAGAGCAGTCAAGAATGCAGCTTCTACCAGCCATCTGCGAATCACCAGCGAGGACCGCCTGCCATAGCGAAAGCGCCAAAGAGACCAATATTTTGGCCTGCAGCCGCAAGCTGCCGCGACGCTGGAGATGATTATGTTTCGCTGGATGCGACATTCTGTCCTACTTGTTCTAACCCCGCTATGTATTCCCACAACCGCGCTCCGGGCGCAGGGAACGCTTAGCAGTGCCTCTGTGACCGGGAGGGTTCTGGATCCAACAGGGGCCGCCGTTCCCAACATTTCCGTACATGCTCTTGAGCCATCCACAAACCAGACCTACACCACACAGACGGATGCGCAAGGCCGCTTTCGGCTCTTATTTTTGCCCATCGGCCAGTACCGGATCAGCGCGCAAGCCTCTGGCTTTGCGGAAGCCACACGTCAGATTGAGCTCACGGTCGGCTCCGCCTTCGATGTCACGCTACAGCTCGCCATGGCTCAGACATCGAGTACCGTGTCGGTTTCCGCCGTAACTCCTGTCGTGGAGGTAGACCGCAGCCAGATTGGTGAGACAGTACAGCAGGCAGAAGTGCAAACTTTGCCTTTTGAAGGCCGGAACTACCTGGATCTTGCACTGCTGCTGCCGGGTGTATCACCCACGAACACCGCGAGCACGCAGACGCTGGCGGAGACGTCCGAAGTGGTCGGCCAGGGCTATTCCATCAACAGCCAGCGGAACTTTTCGAACGGCTTCATTGTGGATGGGCTCTCGAACAATGACGATGCGGCTGGAGTTGCCGGAAACGTCTACAGCATGGATGTGGTCCGCGAGTTCCAGGTGGTGACGAGCGGCGGTCAGGCGGAATTCGGACGGGCTTTGGGAGGCTATTTCAATATCGTCACCAAAGGCGGCACAAATCAGGTTCACGGGACGGCTTATGGTTTCCTGCGCAACCAGAGCCTGAATGCGGACAACGCACTGTCTGGGACCAGGCTTCCGCTCACCCAAGGTCAGTATGGAGCTAGCCTCTCTGGCCCCTTGCGGAAAGATAAGACGTTTCTCTTTGGCAACTTTGAAGAGCAGCGCTTGCGCAGCAATGGCATCATTACGGTAACTCCCGCGAATGCCGCCACTATCGATAACCAGCTCATCGCACTGGGCTATCCGGCGCCGCTGCTGCCTGTGGGAACCAATGCCAACTCGCCCTACCCAACGACGCTCCATACAGACACGGTATTTCTACGTGGAGACCATCGTTTTAGCGATCGGGACCGGCTCGAGGCTCGCTATAGCTTTTACCAGTTGAGCAGCCTCAATGCTCGCGGGGTGGGATCGTTCAATGAAGTCAGCAATGGCACATCGGTGTACGACACCAACCATACATTCGCTGTCAGCAACATCGCTACGTTGTCGTCCCATATCTTCAACGAAACCAGGGGACAATTCATTTACGACGATCTCAATGCGCCCCCAAATGACCAGATCGGCCCTGCAGTTACGATCTCCGGTGTAGCCATTTTCGGGCGATCGACGTCGTCGCCCACAGCTCGCCTGAATTACCTGGGTGAGATCGTGGACAACCTGGTCGTGCAGCATGAAGCCCATACCTTCAAGACCGGTGTGGACTTCCTTTACAACGACGACACGATCACTTATCCGCAATCACTTCGAGGATCGTACTCCTTTTCCTCTCTCGCCAACTTCTTGACCGGCACGTACAACAACGGAGGTTTTACCCAGAACTTTGGGAACCCGACGGTGCAACAGACGAACCCCAACATAGGCATGTATGCACAGGATGAATGGAAAATTTCACCGGCGTTCACCCTGAATCTTGGCGTTCGATATGATCTCGAATTTCTGCAGACCATCCACACAGATAGCAATAATGTTTCGCCCCGCGTTGGTTTCGCGTGGTCCCCTGCTCGGAGTGGCCGCACCGTTGTGCGCGGCAGCTATGGGCTTTTCTATGACCGTGTACCTCTGCGCCCGCTGGCCAATGCCCTTCTATCCGCGCACAACACGACGGACTACAACCAAGCCGCTCTGTTGAGCTATACCTTCACGCCGCACCAGGCTGGAGCTCCGGCATTTCCCAATGTCGCAACTGCTCCCCCGGCGGGCGCGTTGGAAAACTTCTCCACCATGCAGGCCAATATCCAGAACCCGTATTCGCAGCAGGCGAGTCTCGGAATCGAGCAGCAAATCTCAGCCAAGAGTACGTTGGGCATGAGCTACCAGCATGTGCGTGGAGAGCATCTGATCAGCTCCTACAACACCAATATCAATCTCAACGGAACACGGCCCGACACGACCCGCGGCAATATCAAACCTTATAGCTCGGTCTTCGATTCATACTTCGACGGGCTGGAAGTCAGCTTTCAGCAAAGGCCTGCTCCATGGGGCTCGGCACGTATCTCTTACACCTGGTCGCATGCGATGGATGATGTCGGTGAATTTTTCTTCAGTTCTCCGATCAATAATTTCAACCTGCGCGTGGATCGCAGCCGGTCGGACGACGATCAACGCCACCGAGTGGTTTTCGATACGATGCTGACTTCCTCAACGAAACCGGCAGGTAACTTCGCGCAACATCTTACACATGGATGGCGACTGGGTGGCATCCTGCAGTATTACTCGCGTCTCCCCTTCAACATCACAACGGGCGGGACCACCCTACAACAGACCACGCAAAGACCATGCGCCGCAGGTTCGGGCTATAGCGTAGTTCCCCCGGCAGGTACCACAGGAACGCCCGTCAATCCATGCACGGAAGCTCTTGCCGGTGCGGTCATCGGCCGCAATGCGGGAAGGGGCTTTGACTTCTTCAGTCTGAACGCTCGACTCAGCAGGACGTTTGCGCTGACCGAACGGGTGCGTCTGGAGGGCATGGCGGAGGCATTCAACACCCTCAATCACAGGAACGACATGATCCCCAGCGGAACGTTTGGGACGGGTTCTATCAGCGGGTCTCCAACGAATGCAACCTTCGGGCAGGCCACCGCCGTGGGTGATCCACGAAATGTTCAGCTCGCGGCACGGTTGACGTTCTAAGCAACGGCGGGCAGGCCTTGAAACCTGCCCGCCAGCTCTGGAGAGATATTGATGTCGACGACACCAATCAACACGCTGAATACGATACGAGGCCTGGATCAACGCACAGTTTGGCGCTGGCATTTTTATGCCGGCCTCTTTTGCATTCCTTTTGTACTCTGGCTATCCATCACCGGGTCGATCTTTCTCTTTCATCCGCAGATCCAGCGCTGGCTGGATCGTCCCTACGATCACCTTGTCATCGAGCAGCCGGCTACGGCGAACGCGCAGGTTCAGGCAGCAGTCGCGGCCATTCCAGGTTCGACATTCGATTCCTATCAACTGCCCTCTACGCCCACCTCAGCCGCAGAAGTGCTTGTGGACAAAGGGACTTTACAGTATCGCGTCTATATCCATCCTCAAACGCTGGCCGTACTGCACATCGACAATGAAGATCACCGTGTCGATGTTTTCATGTCGCATCTTCACGGCGAATTGCCGGTTGGCCAATATGGTTCATGGATCGTTGAACTGGCTGCTGCCTGGGCCGTTGTCATGATCGTGACGGGCTTATTTTTGTGGTGGCCCCGTAACGCCAGCGGGTGCGCTGGTGTCCTGTATCCACGACTGGGTGCGGGAGGCCGGATCTTCTGGAAAGACATCCATTCCGTGACCGGTATCTACGTGTCATTTTTTGCTCTCTTCCTGCTCTTTACCGGGCTGCCCTGGGCAAAAGCCTGGGGCGGCTATCTCAAGACGATCAGGTATTTCAGCGCCGGGCACGTCACCCATCAGGATTGGACAACCAGCAGCGCGGATGAAGTTGCTGCCCGCAGAGCGCGCGCCGATGCCATGGCGGCAATGGGTGCCTCCATGCCTGCTTCTCACTCCATGAACGGCATGCAGACTCCTACGGCAGATCAACATGCGGGACATCAGGCTTGGGGAAGGCATACGACGGCACTTCGCGGCCCCGATGCCTTCGTCGCACTCGACAAAATGATCGCTTCGGTTGTTCCTCTGAGACTTCCCAATCCCGTTCTGATTTCTCCTCCCATGCGGGCGGGTGGCGACTGGACCGCAAAGTCAGACACCCGCGACAGGCCGCAGCGAGTCGATCTGGTCCTGGATGGAAAAGACGGAGCCATTCTCAGCAGGACGGACTTTCATTCGAAGCCCTGGCTGGACCGCGTGATTGGCACCGGCATTGCGGCGCACGAAGGTCAGTTATTCGGACTCGCGAATCAGCTTGTCAGCCTGTTCACCGTTGTGGGACTGATGACTCTCAGTATCAGCGGACTCATGATGTGGCGGAAGCGAAAACCTCAACACGAACTTGGGGCTCCTCCAGTTCTCCGGCCAGTCAGGTTTTCTGGCGGTCTTGTTACGCTGATGGTGCTGTTTGGGCTATATTTCCCCTTTCTCGGCGGGTCGATGATTCTTGTATTCCTCACCGAGAAATTTTTGCTGAGGCGGATGCCTGCGACTCGAGCGTGGCTGGGGCTGAACACAGCAAAGATATAGCCCGCGCTGACTCATGCGGATCCATTGATCTCATCACCTGCTTGCGCGGTTCGACGCTAAAACATCTCCACGAGAATCGCGCGAAGCCAAGTGCGCTCGTTTCACTTCGATCTCCGCAGCTTCGGCCATCCGCCCCCGCTCCTTCAGAAAGGTTTCGTATTCCTGCAGCATGGAGACATACGTTGCGTGCCCCCATCCAAGCTCGGACTCAACGCCGTTCACACCGGCTCTCATCAACTCCTCCGCCCGGGCATCGTCACCCGTTTTCCAATACGCTTTTCCCAGCAGAAACTCGAGAAACGCATCGGGAAAGCTCCCTTCGCCGTGGCTCTCCTGCGCGAGTGTTCGAGCCAGCCTGATCTCCGGCATCGCGTCCCTGTAGTTCCCTTGCGCAAAACGGACCAGGGAGATGTAGACCAGCGCGGTCATCTTCTCTTCTGGAGTCGCCGGACCGGTGGCTCCGAGATGCTCTCGCTCAGGCACCAGGCGGTTGACTGCCATGTCCGCGTATCTCGACGCGGATGCGAGCTCATGCCTGCCCAGCGCAAGCATGGCCAGATGCATCCAGCTCAGGCCTTCACCGTGGAGGTCCTTCGCGGCTGTGCGGATGCCCAGCGCTTCCTGTTCGACGCTCTCGGCTTCCGTGTACTTGCCGCGCTCCGCATACATGGTTCCCCAGCGGTCAATCGCCGTGGCATACGCGAGACTGTCAGCGGGCTTCAGCAGCGCAGCGGCCCTGCGATAGGCGGCATCCGCTGCGGTATACCGGCCCGCGTCCTGATCGAGCACGGCGAGTTCAAACCAGAGGTTGCCACTGGATGGCGCCTGCCTGGTGAGCTCCTCGCAGCGCTGGATCTGGACGGACAGGTCTTCACCCCGGCATGCCTGCCCCAGCATCAGGCTTCCCCAAACAACGAATACTATCGGCACGCATCGGATATTCATGGGTCATCTCCTGCTACGCAGGGTAGACAGGAAGGCGGCAATTTCGAGCCGTTATCGGTTCAAACGATCTTTGCTGGTGTGAATCGTTCTGCGTGAAGGGTGAATCGCAGTGCGTGCCAGTCAGGCAACGGAACCGCAACCGCGGCGGGAATCGTAAGGGTTATAAAGAAGCAGAGAGACGTGACCGTGCAGCCATCGCCACCCACCGGCAGACCGTTTTACCCTTCCTCGCCGCGCTCCGCCTACCTGGGACAGTTGGCGATTTCCATGACTTGCTGGTCGATCATGGTGTTCCTCGAAGGTGCACAGGTCCTGATGATGGACGCCTCGCACGGCTATGTCCTGCCGCTCTTTCACTACTTCATCTGGGCGGCGCTGAGCTGGTATCCATGGGCGCTCCTGACGCCGTTCATTTTCAATCTGGCCCGGCGCTATCCGATGAACCGCTATAACTGGGCGGAGAGAATCGCCTTTCCGCACTTCATCGCCTTCGTTCTGTGCCTGGGCATTCAGGGTGTGCTGTGCTCGGTGGGCGGCTGGCTCTACACACTGAATCATGAAGTGCATACTTCGCTGCCTGAGATGTTTAGCGATGCGGTCGTCAAACGCATCTTGTTCGGCCTGCTGGCTTATACCCTGGTCGTTGCCACTGCGGAATTCACTCGCCTGCGGGATGAGATACGTTTGCGGCAACTGCATCAGGCCCAACTCGAAGCCCGTCTGGCATCTGCCGAACTGGAAAAGCTGAAGATGCAACTTCAGCCCCACTTCCTGTTCAACACGCTGCAGGCTGCCATTACGCTGGTTCAGGAAGACCCCGCCGCCGCCGAGGATGTGCTGCTTCGGCTCAGCCAGTTGCTGCGCATCACACTGGATCAAATGGGAGCGAACGAGATTCCGCTCGCGCAGGAACTCGAGTTCCTCGATCTGTATCTCGGCATTCAGCGCGCACGCTTTGGCCAGCGGCTTGCCGTGGAAATCCACGCGGACCCGGCAACGCTGCAAATCCCAGTCCCTCCGCTCATCCTTCAACCTCTGGTTGAAAACGCCATTCGCCACGGCATAGGAAAGCACAAGGGAGATGACTGCATCGAAGTTTTCGCGCGGCTGGACAATGCCGGACTTTCGCTCGAAGTCTGGAACAGCAATAGCGAGCTCGAAGACAAGGGAGAAAATCTCTTCCAGCGTGGTGTGGGGCTTCGCAACACGCGCGCCCGGCTGCTACACCTTTACGGTGGAGGAGCCTCCCTTGTCCTCCGCTCCATCAAGGTCCGCGGAGCAGTCGCGCTGATCATGATTCCGCAGCGGCTTTCAACGGCGGCCGCTGCACCTGCGTTCGCGGGAGCGGTGCGATGACGCTGCGAGCGCTGGTCGTCGATGACGAGGCCCTGGCCAGGAAGGCTCTGCTTCGCCTGCTGAAGAACGAGGCGGGCATCAGTGTCGTTGGCCAGTGCGAGGATGGAGAATCCGCGGTCAACGCGATCCGCCAACTGCAGCCCGACCTGGTCTTTCTCGATGTCCAGATGCCGGAGATGGACGGCTTCCGCGTTGTCGAAGCGATCGGCGTGGAGCGGATGCCCACCACGATCTTCGTAACCGCCTTCGACCGCTATGCGCTCCATGCGTTCGATGCCAACGCTGTCGACTACCTGCTGAAGCCGTTTGCTCCGGACAGGCTCGCGCGAGCGTTGGCACGTGCCCGGGACCGCCATCTCGGCCGCCAGGATCAGGACGCTGCCCGGCGCCTGTTTTCCCTGCTCGACGGCACACGCTCGCAGACCGACTACGCCCAGCGCCTCACGGTCTCGACGCGTGGACGCATCCGTTTCATTCCAGTCGGCGATATCGACTGGATCGAAGCAGACGGCAACTACGCGCGTCTGCACGTGGCGCGTGAGGTCCATGACGTCCGCGAGACGCTGCAATCGCTCACCGAAAAGCTCGATCCGCGGGATTTTGTACGTATCCACCGGTCGACCATCGTGAACATGAACCGGGTGCGCGAAGTCCATCCATGGTTCCAGGGAGGCCACGTCGTGCTTCTGAAAAATGGCGAGGAACTTCGTATGTCGCGCTACCAGCGGGAAGCGGCAGAACGCCTCCTGGGCCGCCGGGCTTCCTGACCGGAGCCCGATGCATATGAATCTTGAGGCAAGAACCGGAAGAGCCCGGTTTCAACCGGGCCGAAGGGCGGGCCTACAAGGTTCGTCCTTTTCCACGCTGCCGCTGGCCGGAGCTGAGCCCGAAGGGCGCACTGACTGAATTTGCCTTTGCGGGTGTCGATGCTGGCAACATCGCAAGAAAATCAATGGCGCACATACACCCTCGATTCCAACATCCAACGGTCTTGGCGCACATACAGCCGCGAACTGCAATTCGGTCGTTACGCCCTGCGGGCTCCACTCCGGCCTGCGGCAGCGAGGAAGGCGCGTTGCGCCGGCGTCTTTCGGCCCGGTTGAAACCGGGCCCTTCCGCTCTTGCCCTCACACGTCCGGCAAGTTGCCGGGCTCCAACTCCACCTTTCGATCGGAGACGGCACAACGTTCCGCAAGCTATCATGGCGTTGCCTCCGCGCATGACCTTGTTTCCGCGCGTACAGCTTTGTTGAAAGGCCCGCTTATCTCCATGCAGTTTCCCGCCCGCCTGCTGTTCTGCTCCGCTTTGACTCTTTGCCTTGCCGTCCGCGTGGACGCCCAACAGGCGCCCCCGCTGGAGTCGCACACGCAGAAGGCGCAGGAGGGCGCACAGTCGCCGGCTCAGGGCGGTTCCAGCACCGCCGGAAAGTTCGCTCCGGTGCTGGATGCGAATAAGCGTCCGATTACGGCGGGAGGTATCGTCACGTCTGGCCCGGTGGTCTTTCAGGACATTGCAAAACAGGCCGGGCTTACCTCGTGGAAGCATGTGATGGGGCTGCCGGATAAGCGCTACATCCTGGAAACGATTGGCTCGGGCGTCGCCCTGGTCGACTACGACAATGACGGCTGGCTGGACATCTACCTGGTCAACGGGTCCACGCAGGACGCACTGAATGGCAAGAGCGCTCCACCGCACGCGGCTCTGTTTCATAACAACCATGACGGCACCTTCACCGACGTGACGGCAAAGGCCGGTGTCGGCAACGATCGCTGGGGCTTCGGCGTAGCTGTCGCGGATTACGACAACGACGGCTGGCCGGACCTGTATGTCACCAACTTCGGGAAGAACCGGCTGTATCACAACAACCACAACGGCACCTTCACCGACGTTGCGGAAAAGGCCGGCGTCGCGCTGGGCGGATGGTCCACGGGTCCCACATGGGGCGACTATGACGGCGATGGCAAGCTGGACCTGTTCGTTCCCGGCTATGTTCATTACGACATCAAGAACCAGCCCAATCCCGACAACCTGAACGTCAGCTACTGCCAGTTCCGCGGCGTGAAGGTTGACTGCGGCCCGCGTGGCCTGCCCGGCGAGGCGGACCACCTGTTCCACAACAATGGTGACGGCACGTTCACCGATGTCAGCGAGAAGGCCGGCGTCGCCGACAAGCCAGGCTACTATGGCCTCGCCTCCGTCTTCATTGACGTCAACAACGACGGCAAGCCCGATCTGCTGGTGGCCGACGACTCCACGCCCAACTATCTCTACCTGAACAAAGGTGACGGCACGTTTGAAGATGTGAGCTATGCCTCAGGCTATGCACTCAACAAAGATGGACGCGAAACCGCCTCGATGGGCATTGCCTACGGCGACTACCGCAACAACGGGCTGATCGATATTTTTAACACCACGTTCTCCGACGACTACAAGCCTCTCTATCGCAACGACGGCGATGCCAACTTCACCGACATCAGCTACGACACGAAGATCGCCGAGATGACGATTCCCTTCCTCGGCTGGGGCGCGGCTTTCTTCGACTACGACAACGATGGCTGGAAAGACCTGATGTTCGTCAACGGCCATGTTTATAAGAATGCCGATGACAACAACTGGGGCACCACGTGGGCGCAACGGCCTTTGCTGTTCCACAACCTCAAAGGCGAGCGCCTGGAACCCGTACCCGCGGTAGAAGGGACCGGCCTCGCCGAGGTCATGCCATCGCGCGGCATGGCGTTCGGGGACATCTTCAACGATGGGCACGTCGATGCCGTGATCAACAATATGGACTCCCTGCCCGCGCTGCTCCGCAATGTGTCCAAGCCCGCATCGGGTGAAGCGAATCACTGGATTGCGTTTCACCTGACCGGCGGCCCCAGCAGTCCGCGTGACGCTACGGGCGCCACGGTTTACATCATCGCAGGCGGGATGCGCCAGCGCGAGGATGTCGTTTCCGGCGGCAGCTATTCCTCAAGCTCCGATCCACGGCCGCATTTCGGCCTCGGCCACACAGCTTCCGTCGACAGCGTGGAGGTTCATTGGCCAAGCGGAGCGGTCGAATCTTTCCCGGTTCCAGGTGTGGACCGTTTCGTCAATCTCACCGAAGGCCAGGGTCACCCGGTCACCCCCAGTTCCGCCGCACCACCGAAGTAACATTCCGTTCCCGGGCGTCCTTAGCGTAGCCTTGCGCTGAGATGCCCACGCGTTCACAGACAAACATCCCTCCCGTAACCGAGGTTTCTCTTCGGTCGGGCGGTGCTGTCGTCATTCTTGCGCTCGCATTGCTCGCTCGCCTGTTCACGGTGTACTTCGCGATCTCCGAGCACGGCGCGAAGTGGCTGTACACCCGAGGCCTGGAGATGGGCTTTGTGGCGCGCTCACTGGATACCGGGCGGGGCTTCGCCAATCCCTTCGGCATGGATACGGGACCGACAGCAATGATCGCGCCCGGATACCCCATCATGGTTGCGGGGATCTTTCGCGTGTTCGGCATCGAAACCTCTGCTTCCGCAGTGGTGATCATGCTGCTGCACGTTGCCGCCAGCGTGCTGACCGTGTGGTTCATCATGAAGTTTGCCGGGCACTGCTTCGGCATGCGCGCCGCGATGATTGCGGGATTTTTCTGGGCTGTCTGGCTTCCCCTGCTGTGGGTGCCGACGATCTTCTGGGAGACATCCTTCTCCGCGTGCATGATGCTTGCGCTGCTGATGTTCGCTGTGCGTCTCCGGGAACAGCCGTCGCGAATACTGTGGGTACTCTTTGGGCTTTACTGCGGCTTGGCCTCGCTGATCAACATGGCGATGCTGCTCAGTTCTCTCGCGGTCTTCCTGTGGCTCGCTTTCTACCATTGGCGTATATGGCGAACTAGCCTTATCACCGCTCTCCTGCTATTTGCGCTGGTTTATTCCCCGTGGCCTCTACGCAACGCGCGGACATTCCACGCGTTCATCCCGCTGCGAACCACCGTCGGGTTTGAGTTGTGGGTGGGCAACCAGGACAACGCGACGGGTTATCTCGACGAGTCGCTCTTCCCGATCTACGACCGGCAACAACTCGCGCTTTACATGCGTGAGGGCGAACTGGGCTACGACAAAGAAAAATCCGCCGAAGGGCGGATGTGGATCGCCGCCCACCCAGCCCAGTTCGCAAAACTTACCACGTTACGTTTCCTGCGCTTCTGGAGGGGCACGGGAATCAAGAACGGGGCATCGGTCTATGGGCTCGGCGCAACCTTGACGACGATCTTCGGGATGCTCGGGCTGGCATTTCTCTACAGGAGCGGACGCCGCGGCCTGACCATTCTTTTTGCCATCCCATTTCTGTTGTTCCCGCTGCCCTACTACATCACCCATGCGGAGTTTCGCTATCGCATTGTGCTGGATCCGATCCTGACTGTTCTTGCAGGCGGCGCGCTTGCGCGCTTCACGGCGAAGGGGCGGGAGCAGGCGGACAAGTTAATCGAGGCACGCGCTTAAAGCATTTCGTTCAATTACAACGAACAAGGGTGCCCCACGCATCGCAGCTTCACCGCGATGCGTGGGCCTGCACGAATGTTCGTGGGAGTGATGTCCGCTCTGAAACCGGACCTGTCGTGTAGTGGTTGGCCTCAGGCATGGGCAGGAGCAAAAGCAGATCTCTCCGCTTCGGTCGAGATGACAGGGTATGGGTTGGGACGCAAACAGCAAATCCTTGTGACGATGACGGCAAGAAGACGAAAGCCGCCCATTGCTGGGCGGCTCTTGCGAACATGTCTTTTGCGCTTTAGAAGTGGAACAGCAGGCCGGTGCTAAGGCTCAGATTGCCTTCAGCGTTGCTGCCGGCGTTCGGTAGCTGGGTGCGGATGTAGCTGGCGTCTACGACACGGTAGCCGATGTGATGGCCCAGGCCGAGGTCGAAGCCTCCGCCCAGTTTCATGGCAAACCCGTCCGCATTCGTCTGCACACCGTTTGAAGTGGGAAACACGCTGCGGAAGCCATTGGCTTCACCAAACAGGGTTTCGACATACACCGACGCTTTGCGCTTGCCCACGCGGAAACGTGGACCGCCGGTGACGATCAGCATGGAGAGTGGAACGTTGCTGGGGCCGATGGAGTTGGTGTGGACGCCGGTGAGGTTGGCGGCAATCCCCAGGTTCCCAATGATCTTGGCGCCGAACTCCACCGAGCCACCAGTCATCCAGAATTTCGTGCCCGTGGTGTTGGTGGACGAGTCGACTGCCGTGAAGGTAACCGCTGTGTCAAAGCGTTGCGCATGGAGCGATGTACCAGCGGCTGCCAGGAGAGATGCGACGAGCGCGAAACGAATCAAGCGGAATGGATGCAAGTGCCTGGCTCCCTTATTCCACAGTCAAGGTAACGGTTGTGGAGTGCTGAATGACGGCGCCACCCGGCGCCGTGGCGGTTGCCGTAATGGTGATGGCATAGGTCGCCGGTTGCTGGCCGAAGAAGCCTTTGCCGGCTCCGCAACCCGTGAGGCCCGTCAGCGCAGCCAGACCGAGCAGGAAGAAGCCTGCGATCGTCACGCCCCTGAGCTTGCGGGACCGTTTGCGCAAGGCCCCGGCAAACGGCAGCAGGAGCAGAGCGACAGTCGTCGCGCCAGTGGGAGCAAGATAACGCATGGCCGAGGTTTGCGGCGTCTGCACCACCAGGGTCACGGTCTGAGGCGTGCTGCCCAGCGTGGTCGAGGTCGGCGTAAGCGTCGCTGTCGCACCCGGAGGCAGACCGGAGTAGCTGAACGTAATGGGCAGCGTGAACGGCCCGTTGAGCGCTGAGACAATCAGGTTGTAGGTTGCAGACTGTCCTGGAAGCACAGTCTGACTTGTGGTCGAGCCCGCAGCAGGAGCGAAGGTGAAGTTGAAGTCGGCAACAACCTGCGTGATCGGCGGGGATGTGCTGCTTGCGTAGTTGAGGTCACCCGAGTAGATGGCAATGATGTTGTAGGTGCCCGCGGTGCTGATGGTTGTGGTCAGCGTGGCTGTCCCGCCGCTCAGGGCCGAGGTACCAAGCAGGGTGATGCCGGCGTAGAAGGAGACAGTACCGGTTGGCGCCGGCGGACCTACCGGCTTCACGGTCGCTGTAAAGGTGATCGGCGTGCTGGTCAGAGGCGCGGCGGAGTTCGAAACGACCGTGATGGTGGAGGGTGCGAGTGCCGCGGTGCCTGAAAGCAGAATGCCCTGTGAAGCAACACCAGCGCCGTTGAACGAAACCGTGCCGCTGGCAGGTCCGATCACGGTTGGCGTGTAGGCCAGGTTCTGTGTGCAGCTTGCCCCGGCCGCCAGGGAAATGGGCGTGGCCGAGCAGGTGCCGCCTGCGGCAGTCGCAAACGGGCCGGTAAAGGTGATCGACGAAACCGCGATGGAGGCGTTGCCGGTATTGGCCAGCGTGACCTGCTGCGTGGCGGAGGTGCCACCCACAACGGTCGTGGCGAAGGCCAGAGAAGGCTGCAGAGCCGTGCGCACACGCTGATTGAAGGTGTCCGCGATAGCGAGATTGCCGGAAGTATCGGACGTGACGCCCCTCGGCGTATTGAGGACAGTGCCGGACAACGGACCACCGTCTCCGCCAAAGCCCTGGGTACCGTTACCGGCGATAGTGGCGATGCTGCCACTGCTTACCTGGCGGATCCGGTGATTGTCGGTGTCCGCGATATAGACGTTGCCCGCACCATCGACGGAAACGCCCGTGGGCCGGGCGAGAGCCGCAGCTGTGGCCGAAGAGCCATCACCGGAAAATGCGCCTGCGAAGGTCACGGCGCCGCTGCCGGCCAACGTGCTTATATTGCCTGCTGGGGTGACTTGGCGAATGCGCTGATTATGACGATCAGCAACATAGACGTTGCCGGTGGAATCCACCGCCACGCCCGTGGGTGAATCCAGCGAAGCTGAAGTTGCGGTTGCGCTGTCACCCGCGTAGAACTGATCGCCGCTGCCGGCGATGGTTGTGATATTGCCGCCGCTGACCTTGCGAACGCGCTGGTTGTTGGTGTCGGCGATATAGATGTTGCCGGCAGTATCCACCGCGACCGCGGAAGGCAAATTCAAATTGGCGGCGATGGCGGATGCGCCGTCGCCGGAGAAGCCTGCCGTGCCGGAGCCGGCGACTGTTGTGATGCTGGCACCGATCACTTTGCGGATGCGGTGATTGTGCGAGTCGGCAATATAGATGTTGCCGCTTCCATCGACAGCTACGCCCGTGGGCGTGTCGAGGAAGGCCGCTGTTGCCAGACCGCCGTCTCCGCCAAAGCCTGCAACGCCTCCATTGCCGGCCACGGTGGAGATGGTTCCCCCGGGAGTCACCTTGCGGACAACGTGGTTGTTGGCATCGGCAATGTACAGATTGCCCGCGCTGTCATAGGCGACCGCAGCGGGCATCGCCAGGGTGGCGGCTGTTCCGGATCCGCCATCGCCGGAAAACCCGATGCTGCCATTACCGGCAGAGGTATTGACGTTGCGGCCAGGAGTGACGGTAAGAACGCCTTGCGCGTGTACCGCTGCGGCCGCAAGAAGCAGAAAGCTCGCGGCGACACCGGCAAACAGGCAGCGTACGCGTTGACGATTAGTGCGAAACACGCTCATGCAATCTCCTCGACTGCGCTTTCGCAGACCCATTCCATTTCAGTGTCGATCATCGAACTTGAAACAGTTATAAAACCGAGCCGGCTGTACAGACGCGCCGCGGGAGAGCCATTGGCGACATGAAGCCGCAGTGTCTTTCCCGATGAAGAAGCGCGATGCTGCATTTGTTCCATCACGACGGTTCCAAATCCTTTGCCCCGCTGCTCGCTGAGAATCGCGATATCCACGATACGCAGTTCGCGAGCATCTTCATTCACAAGCACCTGGCCGACGACTTCGCCGTACCCGTTCAGCACCACTTGCTGCTCCGCGTTCGGAAAGGAGGCGGCATATCCCATTCCCCTGGCCCGGTACTGCATATCGAGCAGCGGCTTGAGCTGCATTTCGCCGAGACCAAGGGGCGCGAACTCCTGCGCTTTATTTTCGGCAAACATCTGAAACAGGAGAATACCGTCCCCCTGGGTGGCCGTGCGCGTCGTGATGGAACAATTCGACAACGGGTGTTCCGAAAGTGAACTAGTTACGTGGCGGGTAAATACCCACGAGAGCGATGATGAAGGTGACAGCCAGGTATGGCTGAATGTTGGTGTGTGCCCCGCTTGAGCCGCTAAAAGAAATCGCTGTAGCCAGCATCGTGCTGCCATCGCTCCCAGCCGCGTAAATGCTGGTGCCTGGAATACCTCGCGCGGCGGTGTTCGCAAGAACATTTCCCGCAGGGGTCGCCGAGCTTGCCGAAGCTCCCGCTCCGTTGACGGCCATCAGGTGATTGTGCTGTGGCATCTGCTGGGTGGTCAATTGCACGCCTTCCACGCCAGCGGTTTGTCCCCAGTCGTAATTGCTCAGACCTGGGCCCTGCCCCCAATGAATAGGAACGCGGCTCTGCAGATTAGGCAAGGCAAAAGTTGTCTGACCGTTGCCTCCGTAGGTGGTACCAAGAAGTGAAAACAAGGCGGTGTTCTGTTGGATCGACATGATCTGGCCGTTACAGAATGCCCAGCCCTGGGGCGCGAAGTTGAACCCGACCATGCGGATTTCGCCAAGATATTGATCTGACATACTTCCTCCTACTTACAGCCCGGCCAATCCGCCGGTGGGGTGGTGATCCGTTATCGGCCGCGACGCGCTGGGGCGGCTGTGACTACCAGACAAAAGTGCGATTGCAGCGGGCTGTTGGTCATTTGCGGACGCGCTCCCTCCGCCGTCCCATCCACCATTGCAGTCGCTGCAGCTTCCACAAGTTCATAGGTTCCGGCCGGCAGTTGCTGGCTGTGGATCCGAAAACGGATGTGGTAAAAACCATTGGATTCACCGGTGATCGCCGAACCCTCAGCGATCTCGGAATGGACCCGCGCATGAGCTTCCAGCTTCAAAGGAGCGGAAATTCCTCTCATGTGATCCTCAGGGACAGCCCGGGCAAAACCAAGTCCAAATTCAGCCAGACCCTTGACGTCCGCTGATGGAGTGAAGACTGGGTTCCAATCGAACGTTACGGTGTCGCCTTCGGTCAC
>DASYEV010000191.1:0-9689 GCA_036498835.1 Acidobacteriaceae bacterium
AGGACATTCGACTGGCTGCGATGGAGGCCCCATCCCTTTGATCTTCCGGCAATGGACGCCTTCGTTCGCGTCCACGCGGAGCAGCTTGGAGTAACAGCGTTGGCATGGGCCAATCGCCAGAAAGCAGACGCACCTGAGACGGGCTACTTTGACGAGGAAACGCTCGATGAAAGCAACTGGGCAGTAGCCACGCCCAGTCGCCGCGTCCGCTACATCGAAACCCAGCGCGAACATGATCCAGCTCACGCTCGCGCCTTGCTTGAAGCGGCCTGGGCGCAGCAGCCACCTGACGCACGGCTTCGGCTTCTGCAAGCCATGCAAACCGGACTCAGCGCAGGCGACGAACCCTTCCTCAACTCACTGGACAAGGACCGCGCGCCTCGTGTGCGCAGTTTTGCGCTACGGTTGTTGTCACGGCTCGGGAGACACCACGAGAATCAGGCCTTACAAGCGGGCCTCGAACGGATCAAGCAGACGCAAACCGGTCTGCTGAAAAAGCGCGCGGTCCTGAGCATTGAAATCCCGGCAACGGTGAAAGAGAACGTTGCCTCGGCATGGATCCGCGACACATTCGCAGAGATTTCGCTATCCGAGTTGGCCGAGGCACTCCATCGCACCGACTCAAGCCTCGTTGAGGCATCCGCGAAAGACCACAACATGCTGCTGGCGTTGGCGTTGATGGCAACCGCCGATCGCAGACTCGATCTTCTGGAAGCTGTGATCGCTCATCTTCCCAATGCGTGGGAGTTGATGGAATCCAGCGGATTGAACGATCTCGGACTGATGAACCCCACCGAGCGCGAACAGTGGGTTCGCCTGCTGGCTCGTCCTTATGGGAATGGACTGCCGCCGAACTTCTCGACCTGGAGATGGCTTCACCTTCTCATCGGCCAGACTGCACCGGAAGCGCTTCTCAAGCCCGTTCTCGAGACCGGCTGGCTGGCCGAACAGCCAGGCTTTGAACGTAGCGCCCAATACTGGACCGAGATGCTGGCCGCAATAACACCTGCGTCGCAACGCTCTGCTCTTCGCCGCCTTCTAACTACATTCGATCCATCTCTTACAACCACAGCGCTGCAACTGGTCGATATCCTCGACGCCATGGAGAAATCCGAAACTCATGACTGAACCATCCATCCACCGCATACGTCTGAACGCGGAGCAGATCTACGCCGCGGAGCTTGCAGCACTCGCCAAGGGTGACAACCGTCCGCGGCCCGCGAACTGGAAGCTTTCGCCACAGGCGGTAGTGACGTACCTGCTCGGCGGCAAAGCTTCGGACGGAACGCCTCTCTCCGCGAAGTATGTAGGCAATCGCCGCTTGATAGAAACCGCGGTCGCAACGCTGGCCACCGATCGCGCCTTGCTGCTGCTTGGCTTGCCCGGCACGGCGAAATCATGGGTCTCGGAGCACCTTGCCGCCGCTATCTCCGGCTCTTCACAGCGCATGATTCAATGCACAGCCGGAACCGATGAAAACCAGATTCGCTATGGCTGGAACTATGCCCTGCTGCTGGCCAAAGGCCCTTCACGCGAAGCTCTGGTCAAGACGCCGCTGACGCGCGCCATGGAAGAAGGCAGCATTGTGCGCCTCGAAGAGCTGACACGTATGGGCTCGGACGTGCAGGACACACTGATCACCATCCTGTCCGAAAAGACTCTACCCATCCCGGAACTGGATAGCGCCATCGATGCCGTGCGAGGCTTCAACGTGATCGCCACCGCCAACAACCGCGACAAGGGTGTCAACGATCTTTCTTCCGCGCTGAAGCGACGCTTCAATGTCGTCATTCTTCCCTCACCCGCAACACTGGAAGAAGAAACCGGCATCGTGGTGAAGCGTGTGGAGGAAATCGGCACCGGCCTGGAACTGCCACCGATCAAAGCTCCGGAAGCCGAGTTGATTCGCATCGTCACTCTCTTCCGTGAGCTTCGCGAAGGCAAGACCCTCAACGGCAAAACCAAGCTCAAGACCTCAACCGGATCGCTCTCGACGGCGGAAGCGATTTCCGTTGGCGTCAGTGCGTGGGCTTCCGCCGCGCACTTCGGTGACGGCTCACTGGACGCTCAAAGCCTTGCACCGAATCTGGTTGGCGCCGTGGTCAAAGATCCCGTGCAGGACACGGTGGCACTGCAGGAGTATCTGGAAAGCGTGCTCCGCACACGCGACGGTTGGCACGACCTGTACACGGCCATACGCGAGGTGCTGTAGCCGGTGGCCAGCGAAACCCAGGAGCGTGTTCCAGAAAGGCTCGAACGCCTGCATCTGCTCGGCATCCGGCATCATGGCCCGGGCTCGGCCGCGCTGCTGGTTAAGGCGCTCGATGCACTGGACCCTGCCTGCGTTCTGATCGAAGGTCCATCCGAAGGGGATGCACTGATCCAGCACGTTGCCGATCCCGGGTTGAAGCCTCCGGTGGCGATGCTTCTATACGCCGTGGAAGACGCGAAGCTCGCTTCGTTCATGCCCTTCGCAGAGTTCTCGCCGGAATGGCAGGCGATGCGCTGGGCTCTGGAGCACAAGAGGCCTGTGCGCTTCATCGACTGGCCGGCGGCCGTTTCTCTGGGGATCAAAAAAGAAGCAAAGGATTATGCGAACGAGAGCGCGGAAGAGGGCACGGAAGATAACGCGGAAAAGAAGACGGAAGATCGCGCCTTTCCGAAATCCGAGGAGCCATCATCTGATGCGCTGGATATGCTTGCCGAAGCGGCGGGCTACGACGACGGTGAAGCTTTCTGGAACAGCCTGATCGAGCAACACGGCGGCAGCGGACAGGAAGCGCTGGCCGTTTTCGCTTCGATCGAAACCGCCATGACCGAAGCGCGCGCGCACGAAGATGTTCTGCCTGCCGCGCACCGCGACACGGCTCGCGACCGGCGCCGCGAGGCTTTCATGCGCACCCACATCCGCGCCGCCCTCAAAGAGCATGAGGGCGCCATCGCGGTGGTTGCAGGTGCGTGGCACCTGAGTGCGCTGCGGTCGTCCGCCAAGGCGACAGACGACCGCGCTTTGATCAAAGATCTACCGCGCGTGAAAGTAGAAGCTACATGGGTGCCGTGGACCGATAGCCGCCTCAGCGCGTACTCCGGATATGGCGCCGGTGTGATCTCGCCGGGATGGTACCGCTATCTCTGGACGCTTTATGAGCAGGGCGGCACGCCCAACCCCCAGGCCTTCGCCAGCGGTTGGCAGGCGCGCACTGCGTTCACCCTGCGCGCAGAAGGTTATCCCGTTCCTACCGCGTCCGCCATTGAAGCGGCGCGCCTGGCGCTGGGACTTTCGGCGATGCGCGATCTCCCCATGCCCAGCCTGGCGGAGATGCGGGAAGCCTCACTCGCAACATTCTGCCAGGGCAATCCCGTGCCTCTGAATCTGATTGAACGCAAGCTGTACGTCGGCGAGCGTGTCGGAGAAATTGGGGAGAACGTGCCGCAGATGCCGCTCGCGCGGGATCTTGCCCTGTGGCAACGCAAGACTCGCCTCAAACCCGAGGACCTCGAGCAGGAAGTCAAGTTGGACCTGCGTTCGGAGGCGGGTCTGCTAAAGTCCACGCTGCTGCATCGTTTGAACCTGATCGATGTACATTGGGGCAAATTGCTGGATGCACAGGCGGGGCGCGGCACATTCCGCGAGGTCTGGATGCTGAATTGGCGGCCGGAGCTTTCCGTGGCTCTGGCTGAAGCTCTGATCTACGGGATCACCATTGAACAAGCCGCCGGCAACGCGACGCTGGAAAAGGCGCGCGGGACGACATCCGTCACCGATCTCGCGGACCTGATCCACGCTTCGCTGGTCGCCGATCTGCCCCAGACCGCTGCAGCCTGCATCACACAGCTTCAGGCTGCGGCCGTCAGCGCCAGCGACATCACAGACCTGATGCAGGCCGTGACTCCCCTGGTGAAAGTATTGCGCTACGGCTCTGCGCGGGATATGCCCGAAGATGCGCTTCGGGCGCTCATCGCTTCGCTCAGTGTGGAGGTAAACGCCGGCGTCCGTATCGGCTCGCGCAGCCTGGATGAAGACGCGGCCCGTGAGCGCATCACGGCTATGGAAGCCTACGATGAGGCGCTTCAGCTATTCGGCGACGATGCGTTGACATCCTCCTGGCGCCTGGAACTGGGCCACATGGTCGAAGACGATCAGGTCACCGTCACCATCGCCGGCCTCGCTCTGCGCCGCTTGCATGATGTTCGGGCGTGGTCCGGTGAAAAGATAACGGCGGCGTTCGCACGGCACACCGGCACACGCGAGCCCCGTGAAGCCGGAGCCTTCCTGCAGGGCTTTCTCCGCGGCGGCGCCGAAATCCTTTTTCAAGACGACACGTTGTTGCAGTTGCTTGACGATTGGCTCTGCGGTCTAGCGGAACAGGACTTCATCGATTCCCTTCCGCTGTTACGGCGCAGCTTGTCGAGCTTCGACACCGTGGCGCGGCGCCGCCTGCTCGAAAAGCTCAAACGAGGGCCGAGGGAGCACACATCTCAGCTCCCCGCTCCAACGGCCGAGGACAATCCGGCCTTTGCAGCGGCCCTGCCTCTGCTGTATCGAATCCTGGGAATCGGGGGGACGCATGCCGACCCAGAATGAACGACAGCGCCGCTGGCAGTTGGCGCTGGGCGCCGACGAAGACCAAAACAATCTCTGCGCGCGCGATCAGCGCCTGAATGCGGCGCTCTCCGCACTTTACAGTAGCGACTCGAAGAAGGGCCGCGGCGGCCTGGGAGCGTCGTCGCCGCGAGTCGCGCGCTGGCTGGGAGACATCCGCGAGTTCTTCCCATCGTCTATCGTGCAGATCATCCAGAAGGACGCATTCGAGCGCCTGAACCTCAAGTCGCTCATGCTGGAGCCGGAGTTCCTCTCTACGCTGGAAGCCGACGTTCACCTGGTCGCTGACCTCATCGCTCTGCGCTCCGCCATCCCTGAAAAGACCATGGAGACAGCGCGTCAGGTTGTCCGCAAGGTCGTCGAGGATCTGCTGTCGAAGCTGGAACATGAAACCCGTGAGACCCTTCGCGGAGCCCTCGACCGTTCGCAGCGCACCCGCCGGCCTCGTCATGCGGATATCGACTGGCCGCGAACCATCGGAGCCAATCTTCGCCACTATCAGGCAGAACATGCGTCCATCGTTCCCGAAACACTGATCGGCCACTCCCGCAAATCGAAGTCGCGCGCCAATCTCGACCACGTGATGCTGTGCGTTGACCAGTCCGGTTCGATGGCTTCGTCCGTCGTGTATGCCTCGATCTTTGCCGCGGTGATGGCATCGCTTCCCGGCATTTCCACGAAATTGATCTGCTTCGACACCGCGATTGTCGATCTCACCGAACAACTCAGCGATCCGGTGGAAGTGCTGTTCGGTGTCCAACTCGGAGGCGGCACCGATATCAACGCCGCGCTTGCCTACAGCGAGCAGCAGATCGAGCTCCCATCCAAAACTCACCTCGTTCTGATCACAGACCTGTACGAAGGCGGAAACGCCATGGCGATGCTTGCCCGCGTGGCCGCGATTAAAGAGAGCGGCGTCAACGTCATCGTGCTCCTCGCTCTTTCCGACTCCGGGCACCCCAGTTACAACTCAGAGCATGCTACGCAAATTGCATCTCTCGGCTGCCCCGTCTTTGCCTGCACTCCCGACCAGTTTCCCTCCATGATGGCCGCGGCATTGACACATCAGGATCTTGAAACCTGGGCGAACTCCAGAGATATAGCGCTGGTGCGTGGAGCCGCCTGAGACGGTCCGCCGATCGGGTAGCCGGCGACAAAAAATCTCTTTGCATAATTTTGGGCGGCTCAACCGTATACACCGCGTATGTTCGATCATGACATTACGCCGGTGGCCGAAATGGACAGCAACGCACGGCAAATTGCACTTGGCCTGCGCCAGGGCAACACCGTTGTCCTGGGAACGCTGGTCGAACAATACCAGTACCGGCTGATCCGCTATCTGATCTATCTGCTGGGCCGGCGCGACGGCGTCGACGATCTGGTGCAGGAGACCTGGCTGCGTGTGCTGGAACGCGGCTCCTCCTACGACGGACATTCGCGCTTCGAGCCCTGGCTCTTCACCATCTCCCGCAACATCGCCATGGACAGCATGCGCAAACGGCGCATGTCCAGCCTCGACACCGAAGACGCGGATGGAGGAAGCCGGCCATTGGCGCCTGCCTCCGAAGCAGCGTCACCCTTCACGCTGGCAGCCCGCACGGAAGATGCCGAGCGGCTTGCAGCCGGCCTGCAGGCCCTGGAGCCCATCTATCGCGAAGCGCTGGTGCTGCGCTTTCAGGAAGAACTATCGCTACAGGAAATTTCCATGGTCACCGGAGCACCGGTTCCCACTGTCGCTTCCAGAATCTACCGGGGTCTCGCAACCATGCGGACCCAGCTTGGGGAACAACATCATGAAAGCTGACCTCCACGAAGAGTTTCGGCGCTTGATCGACGAGAGCCTTGCGGGTGCGGACACCACAGAGAGCACCACGGAGAACGACCGCGCGCTGCGGGAACACCTCCACACCTGCACGTCATGCCAGGAGTACCTGAGCGCCAGCAACAGGGTCATCGCCGGCCTCAGCGGGTTTTCGTTTGAGGTGGACCCCAACCTTCATGCAAAGGTTTCCGCGGCCATCACGCTACGCGCTCAGCAATTAGAAGCCGCAAGGCCCAACCGCCGCCGGCTCATCGTGGGCTTCCTGCTCGCGCTGGCTCTCACCGTGGTTGGCTCACTCCTCGATCTGCAGTTCGGCAGCCTGATCGCTGGCTTCTTCGATGTGCAGAGCGCTCTGGTACGGCACGGAGTGCTTGCCTTCTCGATCGTGCCCTCGTTGTGTGTTCTCTTGCTGTTTCCCGTTTTGACGCTGTTGTCGGAAGCCGGCACTCGCCGGAAAGAAAGGGTTCTATGAAGATCCGTCAATTTTTGACCATGGTTCCTCAGGCAGTGCAGCGCTGGGCTGCAATCATCGTGAACTGCGCCGTCCTGATCGCACTCATCATGGGGTATGTGATTGCCCGTCATCACGACGTCGTGCGGACCATGTTGCTATGTGGCTTGGCCGGCCTGGTCTTCGGAATGTTCATCGCCGTGTGGCTTCTGTGCCTGGGCTTTGTCTACGTCGATGCCCGGCGGCGGGCGATGAGGCCAGCGCTATGGGTAGCGGTGGTGGCTCTGATTCCACACCTGATCGGCTTCCTTCTCTACTTCGTTCTGCGTCAGCCAATCGCCGCAACCTGTGCGCAATGCGGACAGATGATTGGGATGTATCAGCGATTCTGCTCATGGTGCGGAAGCCCACAGAGCAGCCCGGCGCCTGGGGAACCACCCTCCGCCGCTGCGAATCAATTCCAGAGCGCAGGTCAGTGAGCTGGACCGGTATGAAATCGTCCGTTGGCGATATATCGGATCGGTAACTCAATGAAAAGGCTGTTTATTCTCCAGGCCGAATGATGGAGAAAATCGAGTCATGATTAAACTCACCCACGCATAAAAGCCGTCCCTTAACTAAGAACCACCACCGAGTCAGGCTTCAATCGTAGGTCTTTTGTGAGTCCGTTTCGACCCGAACGCTTTGGGGCAAGACCGTAGAATTTTCGGTAATACTGTGGTCCTTCGACAGTAATGAAGGCCATTTTCAGTGGGAGAAAACGGCTTCAGCCATCTTTCTTCGGTCTACACCAGTACCGAAAATGCTCTACCGTCTGCCGGGGCACGACATAATCGAAGCCCCTCTCCGAGCATCGTCATCCATGCGTTGCTAGTCTCGACTTATGCTTTAGCGCTGCCTATCGTCCGGTATATCTCGGCACGATTTATTTCGTCTTACAAAAATATCTCTTGACAACTCTGGCCCACGGCACTTAAAAGTGCTCACCACAAAATGGCAACGTTACCAACGTCGGGAAACTAAAAGCACCGGCCGCCAATATCTCCAGCACGACGGGTCTGTTTGTTGAAGCTAATGCCTTGTTGAAGTGAATGACTTGAGGAGCCAAACAATGAAACGTGCAGCATTACTCTACATTCTGCTGGCATGCATTTCGGTGTGTGCTGTGCGTGCGCAAGCGGTCGACAGTCAGCAAATCAGCGGTACCGTCACCGACGTGACGGGAGCCGCGATTGCGGGCGCAGAAGTTACGGTGACGAATAGCGCAACAGGTTTGAGCCGCTCCGTGCAAAGCAATGGGGAGGGTCTTTACGTTGTTCTGAACCTGCCGGTTGGAACCTACACCATCACCACGGCGATGCAGGGCTTCAAGAAGTCTGTGCTTACGGGCGTTGCAGTGGACGTCGGCGCGAAGCCCGCCATCCCAATCGAGCTCGCAGTCGGCCAGATCACTGAATCCGTCGAAGTGAAGGCTGAGTCAGTGATGCTCCAGACAACCACCGCGGAAATCGGCGGACTGATCACCAGCGCGGAAGCGACGCAGATCCAATTGAACGGCCGTAACTACGTTCAATTGTTGACGCTGCAGCCAGGCGTTTCACAGACTGTCGCCAGTGGCTTCGCGATCTTCGGGACCTATGGCGTGAATGGAAACTCACAGTCCGTTAACGGAATCCGGGTCGACTCGGCGAACTACTTCATTGATGGCGTGGACAACAAGGACAACGGCGGCGGCGGCAACAACTTCGTCAACATCTCGCCGGATTCGCTGCAACAATTTCGCAACGTTGCCTCAAGCTACGACGCCAGTTACGGCGGCACCTCCGGCGCGACGGTTTCCGTCGCGATCAAAAGTGGCGGACGCAACTTCCATGGCAGCGCCTACGAGTACATCCGCAACGATGCCATTCAAGCCTTCCCTTTCCGTGCGATCAGTTCGTACAGCGTGGCCCCCGTCAAAGTACCGCTCCGGTATAACGACTTCGGCTACACCATTGGTGGCCCAATCTGGATTCCGGGAGTCTTCAACACGAACCGGGACAAACTCTTCTTCTTTGCGGCCCAGGAATACAAGCGTCTGCGCACCTCCACGATTCAGAACGTGACGGTCCCCAAACCGGCAGACATAGCGGCTGCCATTGCTGGAGGATCGACGGCGACCGGACGTGCTCTGGCTGCCTCGGTGCTGCAGGACCCCAGCGGCAACTATCGTTACCTGAGCCTCGGGAATAACAACCAGTCCGAATACCTGGTCAAAGTGGACTACAACCTGAACGAAAAGAACCAGATCAGCGGACACTTTGTTCACGACAATGTACTGAACGTTGGGAATCCCACCAACTATGTCGTCTATGACCGGACCATTCCGGGGCTGACCTCATCTCTGCAATGGACGCATATCTTCAACCCCAAGACCGTGAATATCGCAACGGGCTCCTACTCAGGAAACATCATCAATGAGGGAGGAAATATCCGCGCCAACCCACAGTTTGGCAACAGAGGGATCAATCGTTCCGACTACGGCCTGACCTACGCGACTCTGTATAACGCTTCCGCGATCATTCCGCAGATCACGATCTCCGGCTACGGAAATCCTGGCGCGACTCCGCGGCAGTTCGACAACTATCAGCGCATCTACGCCTTGAAAGATGATTTCTCCCGGGTTCTTGGGAATCATTCTCTCAAGGCGGGTGCGTACTTCTGGCGCGCGCGCAAGAACCAGACGGCGCCGCCGCAGTTGAACGGCGCGTTTACCTTTACCAGTCTGGCCAATCTCGTAGCCGGTAACTTTGGCAGCTACACGGAAGGCAGCA
>DASYEV010000192.1:0-13363 GCA_036498835.1 Acidobacteriaceae bacterium
ATCCCCCAAGCCCACCCAACAAGGCAAGCGAGGATGAAAAATCGCAGCCTCCAACGAGGTCAGCTACCAAAACCAACACCAATAGCCTGCCATAACAGATTTACTCCTCCCCAAGCAATCATGGTGAGAAATGCGGGCTAACGGTCTTGCTAAACCCTAGCCCCTAAACCCTAGCCCCTCGCATTTCGGGCGTCGCCGCCAGAAGCTGCTTCGTGTACTCCTCCTGCGGAGCTTCGCAGACCTGCTGCCAGTCACCTGTTTCGACAATGCGGCCGCGCTGCATGACGGCTACCCGGTCGCAGAGGTAGCGAACCAGCGGCATCGAATGCGAAATGAACAGGCAGGTCAGGCCGTAGCGCGACTGCAGTTCCCGCAGAAGATTGATGACCTGGGCGCCAACCGATACATCCAGCGCGCTGACCGGCTCGTCCAGAACCAGCAGATCGGGCCGTAGGGCCAGCGCCCGGGCGATGTTGATCCGCTGCCGCTGCCCACCGGAAAACTGGTGCGGGTAGCGTGAAAGCGCGGAACGATCCATCCCCACTTCAGCCAGCATCTCCTGCAGCCGGGCATCCACGCCTTGGGCCGGCTGCTCACCATGAATTGCGAACGGTTCGGAGAGAATCTGTTTCACCGTCATGCGCGGATTCAATGCCGCATACGGGTCTTGAAATACGATTGCCAGCCTGCGCCTCAAGACGCACATCTCACGGGCGGAGAGACGAAGGAGATCGCACCCTGCACTGTCTTTTTTGTCCGGATAGTAGAGAACCTCTCCGGCACTGGGCTCAATGAGCCGCAGCAGCATGCGCGCCACGGTGCTCTTGCCTGAACCCGACTCGCCCACGAGTCCCAGCGTTTCACCGCGAAACAACTGGAGAGAAACGCCGTGAACCACACGCGCGGATCCATAGTCCTTCACCAATCCGCGCGCTTCCAGCAGAAGCTGTCGTTCGAAAGAACTCATGTGGTCTCGCTGAAGATGACCTGCCACCCGTCCGGCGTCTTCTCCAGGATTTCCGTGAAGGTCCCTTCCACTGTCCCTCCGGACTTGCGCGGGCGCGCGAGGCGATATTTGCCCGTCGCCAGGCCGAAGTTCTCGCCTAACGCGCGCACTTCAACCTCGGAGTTCTCGAGCGTGCCCATGGAATCCTTGTTCGGATAGTTCAGATGGAATGCGCCGCGAATGTTATTCAATCCGCGCACCGGCCCGGCAAGGATTGCCTGCGTATCCGGCGCATCTTTGTAGTGGGAGATGTAGCCGTCGAGGTCACCTTTATTCCACGCCGACTCCTGCGCCAGGACCACCTTGGTGATGGCGAGTTGCTGAGGCGTCGCCGTGTACAACTGGTCGGGCGTTTGGGCCAGCACAGGCAGCGTGCACAGGCCAAGGACGAAAGTCATAAAGCGCAGGCGCATGCGGTAGTTGCTCCTCGAAAAAAAAGGCGTGCCCAGCCGGAATTGTAATCCAGCGTGTTAAGGGTACGTTAGTGAGCCGTCGCCGGTTTGGCTGCTGCGGCCGCCGCGGGCTTCGCCGCGCCTGGCAGGGCGCTGGAATGGTCCAGCACAATCTTCCACCCGGCGGGCGTCTTTTCGAAAATCAACGAGTAGATGCAGTCATAGTTGCCGCCACCGGCCGCGGTACGCTCCAGGTGACAATTTCCGATGACTGCCGCGAAGCGCGAGTCCAGTGGGTGGACTTCAAGATTGCTGAAGCTCAGCACCCCTCGCGCTGCCGGAGTCGCATAGCCCTTCCTATAGCTTTCCAGCATGCCGTAATAGCCGCGGCTCACACGGGCGCCGATAAACAGCGTGTCGGGGGAGTTCTTGTAGCTCGTGGCAAACGCATCCAGGTCGCCCTTGTTCCAGTCGACGACCGACTTGGCCATCACTTCACGAATCGCCGACTCCTCGGCTGCGGCCGCTGCCGCGTCGGCCGGTGTAGAGGCGGCGCCAGCCTGCCCCTGGGCATTGAACGCCAGCAGAAACAACACCGCAAACAAACAGATCATTCGACGCATGGGGGAAACACTCCTCGGGAAGGGATGCAGGTTCTGCCTTGAAGACTACCTTCCGGGGCACGCGAGCGCCAGATATTCTCTTCGACGGAAGCAACATCAACACGTCAATCGACCTGTGGCTGCGCCGCACCGAGCGTCGAAGCATCGTCTCCAAAACGCTTGCGCAGACGCCGGTTCATAGGCTCGGCATACGTAATGGCGACCAGCCATCCGAGTAGGCCTGCCGTCACAATGCACGCCGCAAACAACCACGGCACGCCACGCAGCGGCTTGCCGAAGTGAACAAAGGCGGCGAACAGCGCCATCACCGCGAACATATGTGTGAGGTAGATCTCATAGCTGCGCCGCCCCAGACTGAGCAGTGGAGCCAGGAAACGCGGAGCTCGCCAGCCCGATTGAGCCGCAGCCGCGATCACGAGGCAAGTTCCAACCGCGAGCACAGTCATGTTCAAACCATTGCGGCCTAGGCCCCACGCGTACGCGCGGATTGAAAACGCCAGGCTGAAGATCAGGAGCGCCGCACCAACGGCTCCGCACACCCGCAGCCATGTGCGCGACAGTTGAGAGCCGGATAGCAGGATGGCAGTCAGGCATCCCAAAGCGATCGCGTCCATGCCGCCCAGATAGGTGTACTCACGCCAGACCGGATTCGGGTTGAACGCCCTGGCTCGCGCAAACGGTCCCGCAATCGCGAAGAGGACAAGCAAAGGGATCAGGAACTCCTTGCGGCGAAAGACTCGCGCGACAAGCGGAAAGAAGAGGTAGAACATTTCTTCCACGGAGAGCGACCACAGGATGTCCCAATTGCCCGGCAGATAGCCGCGCGTCGCTTCCAGCCAGTTGATATGGAACGTCAACGCCGCCAGCAGCGCGCGTGGCAGACCACCCGTCTTGCTCGAAACGACGTATCCGGAGACATGACCGAAGTGCAGTGCGCTCAGGATGCAAAGCAGCAACAGCATGAGTGGCGCGATGCGCGCGAAACGCAGCAGGTAGAAATCCTTGACCACCAGGCGATCCGGTGAACCCCAGCGCCGGATGCTGGTGGACGTGATCAGGAAGCCCGATATCGCAAAGAACATCTGTACGCCAAACTGGCCGTTCCAGACCAGCGATGAGACCAGTTGATCGGGCAGGCCATGTGTATACGGCACCTTGGCGAAGAGCAGACGCATGTTCACGTGGTTCATCAGCACGAAAAGGATGGACAGGCCGCGCAGAATGTCGATGCCATCGATGCGACTCCAGCCCCGATTCCAACTGCGTGTTGAAGGCGCGAGATGGGTTTGCGTCATCGCTCAAGTATCTGCCAACCAAGTCCTTATCCTGGGCCGGGGACCCGAAGCGGCATCATCCTTAGGTCACAATTCTTTGAAAACCTTGCGAAATCACCCGATAAACTATCTGTATGCAGCCGCCCGCCAATACGAAGACCGTACATGCCGTGTGCACACACGACTGTCCGGACTCATGCGGTGTGCTGGTCACCGTGGATCAGTTGACGGGCCGCGCCACGAAGGTCCAGGGCGATCCTGCACATCCGGTTACGCGCGGGTTCCTTTGCGGCAAAGTCGCGCGTTATCTGGAGCGTGTCTATTCTCCCGATCGCCTTCTCTATCCCATGCGCCGGAAGGCAGGCGTGGTCAAAGGACCGTTGGAGAAGGGCCGTGAGGCCGAGGCATTCGAGCGCATTTCCTGGGAAGAAGCGCTGGATACGATCACGGCCAGGCTCTCGTCCATTGCGGCCGAGTGGGGACCGGAAAGCATTCTTCCGTACAGCTATGCGGGCACGATCGGCCAGCTTGGCTATGGCTCCATGGACCGCCGTTTCTTCCATCGCCTGGGGGCTTCCCAGCTCGATCGCACCATCTGTGCGAGCGCGGGCGGCGCCGCTTTCCTCAGCATCTATGGCAAGCGCCTGGGCACGCCGCCACAGGATTTCGCACGCGCCGGCCTGATCCTTGCCTGGGCCGCAAACATCCACGGCAACAACATCCACCTGTGGCCGTTCATTGAGCAGGCTCGCCGTAATGGCGCCACCCTGGTCGTGATCGATCCCTACCGCACGCGTACTGCGGCGCTCGCCGACAAGCATTTCGCCATACGCCCCGGCACGGACGGCATGCTCGCGCTTGCGATCATGCATGTGCTGTTCCGCGACGGCATGGAGGACCGCGAATACCTCGCAACCTGCACCGATGGATGGGAGGAGCTTCGCGAGTACGCTCTCAAGCCGCAGCATGCGCCACACCGCGCTGCCGAGCTTACCGGCATTGACGCCGAGCGCATCGAGTGGCTCGCGAAAGCCTACGGCATGGCCGGCAAACAGGGCCGCGCTCCTGCCGCCATTCGCCTGAACTACGGAATTCAACGCAGCGAGAACGGAGGAACGGCGGCACGCGCCGTGGCCATGCTGCCGCTGCTTACAGGAAGCTGGAAGCAGCGCGGGGGCGGCCTGATCCTCTCCTCCAGCGGAGCGTTTCCTTTCAATTCCGCGAACCTGCACATGCCGGAACTCATGCAAGCCAGTCCGCTCGGTCGCGAGGCCCGCATGGTCAACATGAATCAACTCGGCCACGCACTCACTGAACTTGGCCGAGACGGCAGCGTGCCGGAGATCGATATCGCCTGCACGTCCGGCCCTCCGGTGCATGCGCTCTTCGTCTACAACTGCAATGCGGCGGCGGTTGCTCCCGATTCGCAGCGCGTCTTGGCGGGCCTGCGCCGGGACGATCTTTTCACCGTTGTCCACGAACAGTTCTTCACCGACACCACGGACTACGCCGACATCCTGTTGCCCGCCACCACGTTCCTGGAACACAAGGAGTTGATGGGCGCCTATGGCCACCTCTTCGTGCAGATGTCTCAGCAAGCCATCGCCGCTCCGGGTGAAGCACGCCCCAATACGTGGCTGTTTTCCCAGTTGGGCCGGCGCATGGGTTTTGACGAGCAGGCTTTCCGCGATACGGACGACGAGTTGATCGCACAGGCGCTTAGCGGCGGTCATCCGTGGTTTGAAGGCATTACCCCGGAACGTCTGGAGCAGGAAGGCCATGTCGCGCTCGCGCTGCCCGCCAATGAGCAGGGCGACACCCTGCCGTTCAGCACGACGGAGTGGTTCCAGACACCCACCCGCCGCGCGCAGCTTTTGCCCGTGCCGGCGTGGAAGCCCAATGAAGAGTCACGCACCGGGCCGGCTGCGGCCGATCATGCCTATCCGCTGGAGTTCCTGCCACGCAAGGCCGACAACTACATGAACACCACCTTCGCCAATCTTCCCGGCCACCAAGCCATGGAGCGGCGTACCGAGGGCGTGCTTGAAATGCATGCGACGGATGCCACGGCGCGCGGCATCGCCACGGGCGACCCTGTCACCGTGTGGAACGGACGCGGCCGCATTGCGCTCAAGGCGCATGTGAATAGTTCGATTCCGGAGGGTGTTGTCTCCGCCCGTCTTGATTGGCAGAAGCTTTCGGCCGGAGGCATCAACGTCAATGAGTTGACCAGCCAGCGCCTGACAGACATGGGCGGAGGCGCCACGTTCTATTCCACCTTGGTGGAAGTTGCCCGCGCACGGGAGTGATGGCGGCGGGCCCATCAGAAACAACGTGAGAAGAGATGGATGTGCAATTGGGGCCAATACCCGGTAGGTCCGGTCTTTAGACCGAACATTAAGGCTACGCTACGCTCCGGTCGAGATGACAGAGATGTGGGAGCATAACCAAACAGCACTCGATCCGATAGGGCTTAACGAATTGCGCGGACCTCGCGCACGTTGTCCTTGCCCAGGAAGAAGCGGAGGTCGCTATAACCTTCCAGGAACTTCTCAATCTGCCGCGTCTGGTAGACCGCGACGACCGGGAAATTCCCGGCGGGCGCCATCACCAGGCTGTCGCCATCGGAAAGCTGGTACCGGGAAAAGTGCGTACCTGGACCTTCGGTTTTTGGGTGGAAGAATGCGAGCAGCCGGCCTTCAGGCCGCAGAACTTCGCGCAAACGCTTGAAGACCGCGGGCACCACCGCCGCCGGCAGGTAGTTCGCCGTGTCCCACAGCAGGATCACGTCGAAATCGCGCCCGGCGAATTCGAGATTGGCCTCTAGAAAACGTGCCGTGTCGAACTCCGGCTTTTCGCCATCCACAGCCGGCTTCATCCAATCGGTCTTAGCCGCATCCTGAACGATGTTGGCCATATACACGCTATGCCCAAGACCTGTGAGGTAGTTGATGTTCGTGGGGGAAGTCGAGCCGAAGTCCAGCACGCGCAGTCCTTCGGTCTTCTTCATGTGTTCCAGCGTGTCGGACCAGCCGCGCGAATGGCGCGTCGTCTGTTCGGAAGAGTTCCCGGAACCGCCGTCTTTTTTTAGAAAGCCGAACATCCGTTTCTGCCTCAGTGACGCTTAGAACTCTGAACCGCAATGCTTAAGGCTGTTTGGCGGGCGCGGCCGCTGGGGCTGCTTTCACGGCCTCTGGCGAGGCGGCGGAATCCGTTGCGGCCTTGTCCCCTTTATCTCCGTTGAACAACTCAGTCTGCGGTCTGGCTTCCGCAACGGGAGCAGGGGCCGGAGCCGGTGGAGGTGGAGGCGCGGGAGCCTTAGGCTCTTCCGGCTTGGTCAGATCCACGATCGCGTGGAGTTCCGCGCCGGGCTCAACCGCCATTCTTGGCGCGGAGATCTCACCTTCGACCACCGCAGAAGATGTGACGATCAATCGGGCTTTGGCATGGACGTTGCCATCCACATGACCCTGGACCACCACCTCGGTGGCGGAAATGTTACCCCGCACCTTGGCTTTGGGCCCGATGGTCAGCTTAGCGCCAAGCAGCGTAATGGAACCATCCACTTCGCCATGGAACTCAATATCTTCCGTGCCGGAAAGCTCACCGCGCAGCCGGACTGACGAGCCAATAACGGCCGTACCTTCACCTGACGCCATACACTCACCTTTCCACAGCGCCGCGGCACAGTCAGCCAGCACGTGCAGCGGCACGAAAGCAGTTCCGCTGGGTGCGTCCCGGGTGGTTCCGGGCAAGCAGGTGCAGCGAAACCGCGCTAGGCGAACTATACCGTAAGCGTGTTAACCCGGCACAATCATGGCGCATAATCCGCAACCGCCCAACCGGGGAGCGCTCGGCCCATCGTGTGCACTATCAAAGGGTTAGAGAGAATCGATTTTCAAGAAGGAAAACAACTTCGTCACCCCTCCTTTCGGTCTGTATCCGGCTGATGCTCTGGTCTTCCGAGGCCTGTTCGTCGTCTAATTCCTAGTGAGGCCCGCCCGTTGACGATCGCTTTACCTTTTTTCAGTGCGCGGCGCGCGCTCACCCTTTTTCCCCTGCTGTTTTGCCTGACCGGGCGAACCTTTGCGCGCGCGCAGACGCCGGCGGCGCTGACTTCCGGCGAACCCATCACCTGGATCGAGACCGCCGCCACCAATGAGTTGCGCATCATCGATGAAGATGGCACCTTCGGCGTTCGCTTTCTGGCCCGGAAGGTCGACGCCAGGGGAGATGTCACGCGCGATACGATCGAGAGCCGCGATGGCGCCGTCGCCCGCCTCATCCAGCGCGACGGCAAGCCAATCACTGCCGAAGAAGATGCTGCCGAACGCCAGCGGCTGGAAGGTATGCTGAACGCACCCGCTGACTTCCTCAAGAAACATAAACGCAACTCGTCGGCACGCGATTACACCTCGCGGCTGGTACGCCAGATGCCGAAGGCGATGATCTACAGCTATGCACCTGGCCAGCCCCAGCCTCCCGGGGCCACATCGCCGCAGGTGGTCATCGACTTCAAGCCGGATCCGAAATACAAAGCGCCCGACATGATCTGCGGTCTGCTCACGGGCATCGAAGGCCGCCTGTGGATTGATGCCCGTACCAAAACACTGACTCGTGGCGAGACCCGGGTTAGCCAGCCAGTGGATTTTGGTTGGGGTATGCTCGCCCGCATCTACTCGGGAGGCACCGTGGAATTCGAACAGACACCCATCGGTGATGGTCACTGGATTTATTCCCGCGTGGAGGAACACCTCCGCATTCGCGAAGTCATGGTCAAGGTGCTCACGGAAAACAGCACGATCACGACATCGAACGTGCAGCTCCTGCCTGGCACGCTGTCCTGGCAGGAAGCCATCCACAAACTGCTGGACACACCGCTACCTGGTCATTGAGGCCAGGGCTCTACAATCGGCAGCACATGAGCACACGCATCGGCAGAGCTGCAATCTGGTCAGTCATTGTGCTGCTTTGCCTATTGCGCTTCTGGCGCCTCAGTGCCGATTTCCCCAACAACTCTCCCTGGCTCAGCGATCAGGCCAAGTTCACCGATGAAGGCTGGTGGGCTCAGGCGGCGATTCTCCATCACTTGACCGGGCATTGGATTCTGCCTGGGGACTACAACGCTGCCGTGGCCACGCCTGTCTGGCCTCTGTTGTTGTCTGCCCTGTTTCATTGGACCGGAGTCAGCCTGCTCACGGCGCGCGGACTCTCCGTAGTGCTTTCGCTCGCGACGATGGTGGTCGTCTTTCTGCTGGTCCGGCGCTACACCTCGCAACGCAAAGAGTTGATCGCGACACTCGCCGTGCTCCTGCTTGCCGCCAGCCCGTTTGCCTTCGCTTTCAGCCGCCTGGCCATCCTGGAAAGCCTGCTCATCCTGCAGTTCAGCCTTCTGCTGTTGAGTGCTTCTTTCGTCTCCACAACAAGCTGGAAGCCGTTCACAGCGCTCGCTCTTCTCGCAACGACGTTAGTCCTTACCAAGACAACCGCCGCGCTTTTGCTGCCGGCCGTGTTCTGGCTGGCGTGGAGAAATCAACCCGACAAACCGGCCGCTGCTATTCGCTCTTTTTGTGCGCTCTTTCTGGCGCCTGCGGGCATCTTCGCTCTCTATCGCTGTGCGGTAGAGCATTGGGGTCTGGGCGACGACTTTCGTTACTTCTATGAAGAAAACGGCATGCCAGACATCGATTGGAGCCACTCGTGGTCAACGCTGACGGCACTCGCGCATCACGGTTTCTGGATCGATCGCGGTCTGTATCCCGCTGCCCTGTTCGTGACGCTGCTTGCGCTTCTCCGCTACAAAGAGCTTTGGAGAAATCCGCTTTTCACCGCCGCGTGGATCAGCATTGCCGCTCAGGCTGCCTTCATCTTCAGTCGCCAGGACGACAGCGCCCCGCGCTACTTCCTGCCCATGCTTCTGCCGATGACGCTGATCGTCGTCCTCGCACTCGACACGTTGCCTCGCAAAACCTTCCACTCTCTTCTGCCCGCCGTGGTGCTGATCGCAGGTGTCGATGGGTTCCGCACAATTTCTTTTGTAAGGCACCCTGCCTTCGCCATGGCCAACGCAGCTCAGTCCATCCAGCACCACGTCGCCGCAGAGCCGGCACAAAGCAGGTTGTTACTGGGAGTAAGCGCGGGCGAGGTTTCTCTGATGACCGGCCTGCCCAGCCTCAACGATGCCTTTGGCACCGAAGATCTCGGATCGAGAGCGGCACGACTCAAGCCAGGCTGGCTGCTGGTGTGGACAGGCGTCGGGCCTGAAGAACGCCAGCAACTGACGCCCTTCGACCTCGAGCCCGTCGACAGCTATCGGATTTTCGACAATGCGGATCGTGACAACCTGCTTCTCTACCGCTTGAAGCCTCGCCGGTGACCCCGCTACTGTCGGGGTTTCAGGGGAATCCGGGTGCCCCATTCATGAGCAGTCTTATCGCTCGAGCAGTTTCGGTAATGGTGTAGACCGAAGAGAGAGTGCTAAAGCCGTTTTCTCCCAATGAAAACGGCATTCACCGTTGTTTGGGAGACCACAGTATTACCGGAACTGCTCTCATGAGTGGGCTGGTCGCGCGAAGGCGCGACTGCTCCCGCCCATTTTTCCCAGACGATTGCCGTATACGAATCCCGAACAGACCCGGCGGTTATGCGTTCCCGCACGAGCGTCACAGGTTGGCCCACTCATCGCGATAATGCCGCGATGAATGGGGCACCCTGGGTGTCGGCTATTCGAGAAAACCCTATGCCGTCGCAGTGCAGGTGTGCTGACGCACTGTGATGGCCTCGATGCGTTCGCGGTTCACTTCAAAGCCTCGACCGGGTGTGGTGGGAACGACGATTTCTCCCGTCGCACTCACCGTCACTTCCGGCTCGATGATGTCTTCCGACCAATAGCGCTTCGACGCCGACACATCACCCGGCAGCTTGAAGTTCTCCAGTGTGGAGAGCGCGATATTGTGTGCGCGGCCTATCCCGGTTTCCAGCATGCCGCCGCACCAGACGGGTATGCCGTGTTTCAACGCAACATCGTGAACGGCAATTGCCTCGGTGAAACCACCCACTCGACCGACCTTGATGTTAATGATGCGTCCGCTGCCCAGTTCCAGCGCCGCTTCTGCATCGCGGCGGTTGCGAATGCATTCATCCAGGCAGATTGCGGTTTTCAAACGCTTCTGCAGTTCCTTGTGGAAGTAGAAGTCGTCGTACCACATGGGCTGCTCGATCATCAGGAGATTGAACCGGTCCCATGTGGCGATGCGGTCCGCATCGCTGAGCTGGTAGGCAGAGTTCGCATCGCAGCTCAACAGAATATCCGGCCAGCGCTCACGCACCGCTTCAAACACCTTCTCGTCCCAGCCGGGCTTGCACTTCAGCTTGATGCGCTGATAACCCGCGGCAACTTCGGTCTCCACCTTCTGCAACTGCTTTTCCAGCGTGGGTTGGATGCCGATCGAAACACCTGTTGGGATGACTTTGCGCGTGCCGCCCAGCAGCTTCGACAGCGGTACGCCCTGGCGCATCGCGTCCAGTTCCCATACAGCGTTCTCCAGGGCCGCCTTGGCCATACGGTGTCCGCGCACCTGCTCGAACAGCTTTGGGCAATCCCGTCCGCTTGCGATTTCGGTGCCCAGCAGACGCGATGCTAGTTCCGTTTCCGTGATGTGCCATGCGGTATCGACCATCTCATCGGAGAAGTACGGATGCTCGCCGGCGACACATTCGCCCCAGGCGCTGAGGCCTTCGCATTCAATCTCGACCAGCAGAATGCGACGTGCGGTTGTAACGCCAAAGCTGGTTTCAAACGGATGCGCCAGAGGCATGTTGACCTCACGCATGTGAATCGCTTCAATCTTCATTTGCCTGACTCCTGAACCCACATTTCATTCCCCAACCTAAACTCTGTCATCTCGACCGGAGCGCAGCGAAGTGGAGAGACCTGCTGCTGCTCTGCCCATGCGTCCGGCCCACCACAACCCCGGGTGGCCCATCCTTTGCGGTTTTATCGCAAAGGGTGGGGTATCGCGCGAAGCGCGACCGCTCCCGCCCATGCGTCCGGCAGGAGCATGCCCTCAGCGGCTAAAGCCGCAAATCCTGAGAACATCTGTAGCCCGGTCTAAAGACCGGGCTCTACCGTGTAGCGGCCCAATGATACTTCGGGCTGTTCTAACTACCGAAACCTTAGAGCAAATCTCCTGAAGGTGTAGCTGAAGGCGAAAGCGCTCAAGTCGTTTTCTCCCAAGCAAACGACCTCCTCCATCGCCTATCGGAACCACAGCCTCAGGAGATTTGCTCTAATACACCAACTCCTCGTCCCACACGCCTAAAACGAACCGCCCATCGCCGTTGTCGCTGCGCTCATATCCAAGCACCGAGAGTCCGCGAGCAAACGCCGCCTCGAAGGCTTCCGCATTGCGTTGTTGCACGGCACGCGCCTGATCACGATGTTCGGGCGAAGCCTTCCATGCATAGATTTCCGCGGGCACATCCACAAACGCCTGAGCATCGATGACCGGAGCCTGTCCGGCAAGCATGCCCTCCACTCGCTTCGACTTCAACCACCATTCGGCATACACCCGGTCGGTCGGGAGACCGCCCTGCAGCGGGGAACTCGATGGCCCGTAAAAATCGTGGCGGTAGCGGCGGATCACCGCACCCAGCTTGGCGACATTGAGGTGTGCGTTCTTGATCTCCAGCGGATCGAAGGTCCACTCCATCAGTTCGAAGCCGCGAGCCAGCGCATCGTCACGCTGCGCCAGTTTCAACCGGCGCCCTACCCCTGCATTGCGGTATTCGGCAAGCACACCGAGATGGTGAGAATGCAGGTAAGCATGGCCGTTGCGTACACCCGGCAATGACATGGCGTATCCCGCCAGCGTCTCGCCGTCATATGCGCCAATGACCTGGCCGCCGATGCGCGAAGCCAGCAGATAAACCTTCTGGGTCATGCGGTCGGCGGCCTCATAGCCCCACACCGCGTCCTGCAGCGCCACACACTGATCGAACTGCTCAAACTCCGTCAGGGCTTCAATACGGATCAAGCCTGAACCTCCGCTTGTTTCGCTGCGGACCACAACGCTTCCAGCTCGTCCGCGCTCATTGTTTCCAGTTTCGCCACCCCGCCTGCCGTTGCTTCCATCGAAGCAAACCGCGCGCGAAACTTCGCATTGCTGCGCCGTAGAGCGCTTTCCGTATCAATCTTCAAATGGCGAGCAAGGTTCATCGCGGTAAACAGCAGATCGCCGAACTCCGCCTCCATATGGTCGCGGTCGCCGCGCTCCATCTCCACCCGCAACTCGGCGGTTTCCTCGGCCATCTTATCGAACAAGCCTTCCGGATTGGGCCAGTCGAAGCCAACCTTGGCCGCTTTTGAGCCCAGCTTCGTTGCTTCCAGCGTGGCGGGCATGGTGCGCGGCACGTCGTCCAGCATGGACCCGGCCCCGTTCCCAGTTTCGTTATTGGTCCCGTTCTTTTCCTTCTTCTCTTCCGTCTTGATCTGCTCCCAGTTGCGCAGCACCGTGTCAGCATCGTCAGCCACGACTCCGCCAAAGACGTGCGGATGCCGCCGCACCAGCTTCGCCGTCAGTCCCTGCGCGACGTCCGCGATATCGAAGTAACCCTCATCCTTCGCCATCTGGGCATAGAACAACACCTGCAGCAGCAGATCGCCCAGTTCATCCTTGAGGTCCGGCCAGGCGCGGCGCTCAATGGCGTCGAACACCTCATATGTCTCTTCCAGCGTGTGCCGCTTGATGGTGTCGAATGTTTGTTCGCGGTCCCATGGGCAGCCGCCAGGTCCACGCAGGCGGGCCATGATGGCTGCTGCCTCGCCCAGGGCTTTCCCGACTCGTTGCTCGTCTGCCGGAGCCGATGCTCCTTCTTCGTTCCAAGCCATATCTTTCATTATCGCGCGTGACGGCCCGTGGCCGGACGCACCGCCTGCGTGGTACTCTCCTCGCGAGTGATGGCTACGGAGTCCAACTCGCAAGCGCCCAGCCGGCCACGTTTCCGCGCGCGCTACCTGCTGCTGCTTCTGCCCTACGCCGCGCTTTGTTTTCCGCAGGTGTACGCGCG
>DASYEV010000193.1:0-24713 GCA_036498835.1 Acidobacteriaceae bacterium
GGCTGTAATTGCCATGATGCTCAAGATGCAGCTTCCGAGCGAGACAGATAGCAGTTCGCTGGGTGAAAAGCTCGCTCCGTTCCCATGGTTATCTTTCGGGGCGTCCGTCACGACAACGACGCCCGACTCTGCGTGTTCCGCGCTGCACCGCAAAGAACCTTCATACCGCACGGTAGTTTCGCTCATTTCACCTATCCCCAGCCTTGATCATCCGGCTTTCCAGTACCGGCGAACACGTATATACGTGAGCTTGCCACAAGACAAGCTGTTTGCGGCAATCTCAACTTTCGGAGTGGTGCTTCAGGAGACACCACAGCCCCACTCAAGAGTGGGGCTGCGTTCTACACAACCGGTAGGCCCATCAACAGGCCGTCGCTGTTCATCTGCATCGTTAAAGCATTTCTCATGATGCTGCGCCCCCGAAAAGCCGAAAAGGTCATTTTCTTTGGGGGAAAACGACTTCAACATCCTCGCCCTGGGTACACCTTCATGAGAAATGCTTTAGGCGCCGGTGGGCTCTTCATAGAAGGACTCATCCCACGTGGGACCAGTGGCTCCGCCCGCCGAGCGGTACTTGTACCAGTCCATCGTGCCCGGATGGTAGCGGTAGAACGAGCCGTAATGATCGGGCGTGTAGAAGATTTCGCCGGTCTCGGCAATGACGAGCCTTTCAGTGAAGAGTTTGCTTTGGCGAAGGTTGCGCAGGAAGGCATTGGCATCCTGATTGTCCCGCTTGGAGTAGGGAGACCTTACGCCGTTGCGATAGGCGTACCACTGCGCGTTGGGGGCGACCAGTCTCTTCCAGCCATATTCGAAATACCGAATTCCCTGGAAGATCGCCGGCGCGCGCGGGCCCTTGCGGGTTGGCAAATCGTACGAGAGATTGTTGTACCTGCTGTTGAAGTTGCTATGCTCCGGGTTCGTCGCACCGCTGGCGATGGCGCGTAACTGCGGAGACAGGTCGACCGAGGGAAGCACAAGATAGGCGTACCAGTCGGAGTTGACTCCCCGCGGGCGCCAGATGAGTTCGAGCTCAATCCCGTTTGCCCGGATGACGGGATTCTTCACCTCGTACGCCAGCACGCGGACTCCCTTGGGGATGGGGCTGTTCACTGGGCCGGGCAGGACGACCGGCGGACGCACCACCTTCTTCAACTGGCCGCGCTGCTTCAGCAGCATCTCAGGCGTGATGCCCCCGCCGCCAACGTTCGGTTTGAATGCCGGCATCTTGAGACCGCTGGAATCGGGTGCGAGCGGGATGGTTGGCGTTGTCGGAGTTGGTGGCGTCGGCGGCGCTCCGTCGGTGACCAGGGTGACTCTCAACGATTTGCAGTTCCAACAGATCTGCTTGTCGCCGTTCTGCGGCTTGCGGTTGAAAATGGTTCCGCAGTCGTGACAAATCATCTTTTTCTGGCGTGGCATCGGGTTCTCCTGGATGGGCGGCCGCGCAGTTTCGAAAACGAATGCGGTCGCACAAGTCTGTGACGCCTGTTGTTCCCGGTGAGCCTGGCGTCGGGTTCCGGCTGCTTCGCCGGTGGCCTTGAACTACCTGCTACTACCTGTCGCTTGTGGATCAAGCCACCGAAGAGGCAAGAGTGATCGGGCGGGCGATCGTTCTCAAACTGTCGTGGAACGAAATTATACATACCGCGATAAGCCCGTAGACAACGGAAGCAAGGGACGGCAGCGACGCGGAAAACATGTTGAAGGGAGTTGTTGCTGCGGGGCGCCTGGGTTTCACTCGTGGCCGAGGAACTCGGGCATGGGGCAAAAGCAGATCTCTCCGCTACGCGTCACGGTGAGGCTGTGACGCTCCGGTCGAGATGACAGGGTATGGGAGAGAGAGAGAGAAAGAAAACAAAGCACAGAGCTCCTGCGGAGGGTTTCTAAAACGGAAACAGGATTCCCTTGTCCTTGAGCTTTTCAAATTTGGTAGCGACGAATTTGAAAAGCTGCGCCGGCCGCTGGCCGCCGTGCTGAAACTCCCGCAGCGGTTTCAGGATTTTGAGCTGCGCAATTTTGCGGCGGAAGTTGCGCTTGTCCAACGTCTTTTCGAGGATGGCCTCATACACCGTCTGCAATTCCGTCAGCGTGAATTTCTCCGGGAGTAGTTGAAACCCCACGGTCGTGTATTCCAGCTTGTTGCGCAGACGTTCGATGGCGTATTCGAAGATCTCCGCATGGTCGAACGCAAGCTGCGGCATTTTGGAAACAGGGAACCACTGGGCCTCCGCGGCGTCCGACCCGGCGTGGAGTTGGCGATCGGCTGAGACCAACGCAAAGTACGCGACGGAGACGATGCGCCCACGGGGATCGCGGTCCGGACTGCCGAAGGAATACAACTGCTCCAGGTACACGTCGCCGATGCCGGTTTCTTCACGCAGCTCGCGAAGCGCGGCCTGGTCGAGGTCCTCGTCCTTGAGGACGAAGCCACCGGGGAGAGCGAACTGGCCTTCGAACGGTGGGATGAGGCGCTTCACCAGAAGCGCCTTCAGAACGCCCGCCTGGATGGTGAAGATGACAATATCGACAGCAACTTTCATCTGCGGTCAGGATACGACAAGCCGCGCCTTCTGCTCCGCGGCGCGAATGCGCGCGACCGCGCCGGAATTGAACTGCAGGAAGTCCGATTCCACACCGTCGGAAAAGATCACGCCTCCATCCGGCATCAGAGATTCGATCACTAGTTCTTCTCCCGCGGCGAGCCTTCCCACGACCATCCCTACTTCGGAGTGACGGCTGAGGAACGGCTCACGCACCAGGTAGAGCAGTTGCGAATCTTCCCACTCCATCCGGATGCCCTTCATTTGCTGGCCACCACAAAACGTGGCGATACCCGATGCCATGTTGAAGAGCGAGGAAACCCATCCGGTCGATCCGGCCCCGGTCGCAACCAGAATGCCGCTGGAAGACTGTGTCTCCGATCGCTTGCCGCAGCGGATACGGTAGAGCGCGGACACATGGCTGCGGGCACCGAGGAACAACTCGTTGAAGGCCAGCAGCTTTTGGCCGTCCCCAAGGGAAGCTCGAGCCAGCGTGATCTCCCGCCATCGGGCTTTTCCTTCCAGAAGCCGCGCGACCGCGGCGTGTGTCTGATCGGGCAGGAAGGGAAGCAGAATACCGTCGAAGCGCGAAGGCTCCGGGTTGATGGCCACGATGGGTTGTGCGCCCGTGTACTTGGCGGTATTGGCGACCAGCCCATCCTGCCCGAGCGTGACGACAACATCGTGCTCGCCAAAGAGAAACGTGGGAACCAGGGCGCGTTCGATCAACTGCTGCGGCAGACCGAAGTCCGCAGCATGGCGGACTTGGTCCAGCGATCTGCGATAGGCATCATCTTCCTTTTCGTAGTCGTCAAAGTCGCCGCCCGCATGCTCAATGTAAAACCGCGCCTGCGAGCGGGTGTTGAAGCGCTCGATCAACTGCTCGAGCCGGGTCTTCCGGGTGACGATAACGATCTTGTTGGGCTTGCGGAGCTGGTCAGACACAGGACTACCTCCTCGCCGCGGCCACGACTGCGGTCGAGCTGGATGAAGACCTGGTCAGCGCTGTCAGCAGATCGGGCGATATGTTCAGCTCGCCGATCTTCTGCGCGTTTTCCGCCATCTGCTGGAAAGCGAGCGCGATCATTTCGCTGGCGCTGCCACCGTGTCCGTTGAGCATCATCAATGTCTTCCAGTCGAGATCGCGCAAAGGCTTCAGGGTTTCCGTCAGCGTGTAGGCGCGGCTGTCGGCATCCTTGCGTTCATTCGCGATGCGGTGATCGATTAGTTCCGAGCGCTGTTCCTCCACGGCAATCTCCGCTGCCATCTGGGTTTCGCGGATCTGGCGCTTCTTTTCTTCCACGGCGATTTCGGTCTGGAGCTCGCTCTCTTTGATCAGCCGCTCCTGCTCCACGGCCGCATTGCGGCGAGCATAGATAGCTTCATCGGCGCGCCGCTGCAACGCTTCGCGGGCTTCCGCTTCAAGCGCCCGGCTGGTCTCCGGTGTCGGCCTGATGGAGAGAAGCGTGAGGGAAAGGATCTCCACGCCCAGGCCGGAGACTGCATCGGAAGCGCGAAGTTTCTCCATGGCTTCCAGGGTGATGGCATCCGAGCTGAGAAGCACATCTTTCAGGGCCAGTTGCTGCGTGATGGATCGAGTCAGCGTTTCGAGAGCATGTACCAGCCGCTCGGGGAGCTTTGCCGGATCGTCGGAGATGTAGGCGAGCTTGCGATTCACGCTGTAGTCGAGCAGGGATGCGAGACGTTTCGGGTCCGTGACCCGGTAGGTGAGTTGGCCCTGAATGGTCACAGTCTGGAAGTCAGCGGTGGCTTCCTGGAATGCAAAGGGCAAATCGGTGCTGGCAACGGGGATCGCCACGATGGTGGAAGTCGGCCCCCAATAGAAGAAGGAAAGGCCTGCGCCCTCCTGCCGGACTTTGCCTGCCTGGTACTGGATCACGTAGGTCGTTGGTGGAACTTTGATGAAGCGGATCATGGTCATCTCCTTATTCGTGTCTCAACGACACTAAATTAGTGTTCATTCGACACTATGTCAAATGAATTCTGCATGGCCAAGCTTGGAGAGAAGCCGGGCGGTCAGATTCAGGAGGAGTTTTGAGTTGAGGAGGTATCTGTGGAAGTGCGCGTGGCGCCGTTGTGAGAGCCGTTTGAGGGATGTTCCAACCTCCCACAGGAATCGCAGTGACCGGGACTTCGAAAAACTTCTGGACAGGGATATGTGTTCGGCATATAGTCGAAAATCGCTATATCGATCATCGACTATGCCCAAGCAAAAGCTCGACCCGCTACCATCCGCTGCCTTTCAGATTCTGCTCTCACTCGCTGGTGAAGACCTTCACGGCTACGCGATTATGCGCAGCGTCGCCGAGCAGACCGGCGGACGTATGCGTCTTGGGCCTGGAACCTTGTACAGTTCGATTCGATCGTTGCTGGAAGCGGAGTTGATCGAGGAGCTTGAGGCTGGTGAAGACTCTTCGATCAACAATGAGCGGCGACGGTTCTACCGCCTCAGTTCAGCCGGACGTAAACTTGCCTGCGCCGAAGCGGATCGTCTGGCCGGCCTTCTTCGGGTCGCGCGTGCCAGGAATATTCTGCGAGGGGATCATGTCTGAGAAGCTCTATGCATGGCTGCTCTGTCTTTATCCTGCGGCGTTTCGTGAAGCGCACCGTGACGATCTGCTGCAGCTATTTCGCGACCGTCTGCGCGACGAAACCGGCATCCTGCGCCGCGCGCGCTTGTGGAGGGATATCGCGTTCGACCTCGCCACAACAGTTCCTCACCTTCACGCGCAACCAAGCGCCCTGGCTGCGGGATCGTCGGGGACGACGATGTTTCTTCCGCTTCCGAACGAGCCTCTTCGTCCCGCGGCGATGCTCTCCGCGCTCGCGGTCGCTCTTGTCACCTATAGCTTCCTCGGATTCTTGATGGCCCACGCAGGCAGCACGCGGATGGCGGCCTCCGGTGCAGAGCAGTCGCAGACGGCTCAAGCGAATTCGACTGCGGCTCCGACTGATCGCACTGCAATTCAGACTGACCCCACCACAAATTCGACGGATTCGACATATCCGGCAGAGGCCTCGACCGATTCGTCCGCGGTTCCAGCGGATCCCACCGCGGCTCAGGCTTATTCGACCGCGACTGAGCCTGCGGCAGAGGCTCCCGCTCCAGGCAGGGTCTACGCTTTTTCGCCTGCAGGGATAGGCGCTTCGATCTCCGCCGCTCCGGTGAGTCGACATTCGTTCTACGGCCGGCCGTTCAATCCCGAACATCAGTTTGTGATCGATGGCGTTGTCACGAATCTGAAGCAGCACTACTATGACCCTGCCGTGGCGCAGCGATTGGCGGATGATCTCGTCCTGCGCTTCCGTCACGGTGATGACGCAGGCGCCACGGATCAGGAGTTCGCTTCTCTGATTACCGCTCAACTGCGCAATGCCAGCGGCGATGCATCGTTACTGGTGGTGTACAGAGCGCCTGCTCGTCTGCAGCCTTCAGATAAGACCGAGAGCGCGCAAGGAAACGATTGCTCGTTCAGTAAAGCCAGGATGCTATCCGGGAGAATTGGTTTTCTTAAGCTCGAACATGTGCTCGCTTCATCCGATTGTGCGTTCGCGGCTGCTTCCGCACTGGGCTCCTTGAAGAAGCCCGAGGCCCTGGTCATTGATTTCCGCGACGACCATGACGGAAGTTCCGAGCGGCTTTCCTTCATTTCCTCCGACTTCATGAATCGTTCCACAAATCCGCCGGATCGAGTCACGATTCAGGGTCAACCATCCCGGCCTTCGATCCCGATGGCCGCAAGCGGCACGGCAAAGATGCCGGTGTATATCCTGAGTTCTTACTCGACCGTTGCAGCGGTCCAGCCATTCATGCATGCCCTGAAGACCTTGCAGCGTCCCGCGAACAGCAGCACGGTGACAGCCGGCGAAGCGGATATCTGGCGTCGCATCGACGATCGTTACGCGATTGCCGTCCCCGAAGGCCCGGCCATGAATGCGCGTGGTCAAGGCGATCTCCTGGATGCTCGCCTGCGGCCCGGCATCCGGGTTCCCGCCTCCGAAGCTTTCGACACAGCCATTGGATTTGCGAGGGCGCGAGTTCAGGCACAGAGGAAATCGCCGCGGCACGAGTAACTCTCGTGTCGCCACAACGCTGCACGCGAGAAAGAGGACGTATGTTGCAACGCTTGGTGATTCTTCTGATGTTGGCCGTTCCGTGTGTCGCACAGTCTGCAAACCACGCGGAGATTCCGGTTTCGCGCGAAGTTCTGGCTCGATACGTTGGCACGTATGCGGTTGCGCCGCGATTCAATCTGACCATCACGCTTGTGGATGGGCGATTGATGTCGCAGATGACCGGGCAGGGAATGGTCCCTCTGCTGCCTGAGTCGGCGACGACGTTTTCCCTCAGCGGCACGAAGACAACGATTGAGTTTCCGAAGGAGCAGCAGGGGCAGGCCACCCAACTCATCCTCCATCAGAATGGCCGGGACGCGACGGGCAAGAGGCTCAGCGACGCGGAGGCCAAGCAGATTGCGGATGCGGCGGCCGCATTCGACAAACGATTCAAAGATCAGACGGCCGCGCCCGGTACCGACGCGGCCGTGCGCGTGATGCTTGCTGAACTGCAGGCGGGCACGCCTAACTATGAGCGGTTGACGCCTGCCTTCGCCGATCTTGTGCGCCAGCATCTGACGGAGTTTCACGATGCGGTTACACGGATGGGCACGTCGCAGTCCGTGATCTTCAAGGGTGTGGGACCGGGGGGAGCCGATATCTATCAGCTCAACTTCGAGAAGGGGTCGATGGATGGCAGAATCTGGCTCGATCCAGATGGAAAAATTGAAAGGCTGGGTTTCAGTCCCAGCGATTACTTTCCGCCACCCATGGCTGCAACCGCCGAGAGTCTGCATGCGCAACTAACCGAGATCGATTCAAAGATCGCGGCGGAGGTGGCAAGGCACCCTGTCGGGAGCGTCACCGTTGGCGTTGTGGTCGGCAAACAACTTCTATGGACGAAGAGCTATGGCGACGCCGACAGAGAGAAGAAGATTCCCGCGGATGCCGAGACCGTCTATCGCATTGGCTCCATCACCAAGATGTTTACCGCGGTGATGTTGGATCAGTTGGTGGAGGCCGGCAAGGTACACCTTTCCGATCCGGTCGAGAAGTATTTCCCGGAGATTCGGGAAGTGCAGGGACGCTTCCCGGGTGCTCCTCCCATCACCTTGATCCAACTCGCAACCCATACGTCAGGACTGGATCGCGAGCCCGATGATATTGAGATCGCGACGGCAGGGCCAGCTAAGGACTGGGAGAGGACACTGATCGCCGCGCTGCCACACCTGCGCTATCAGTTCGAACCAGGGACACGCTTCTTCTATTCCAATATGGGTTACGCCATTCTGGGGGCGGCGCTTTCACGCGCGGCTGGGGAATCCTATCTGGACTATGTTCCCAGACATATCTTTCAGCCTTTGGGGATGACCCACTCTGCTTTGGAATTGAACCCGCAGATCCTGCAGCATCTGTCGAAGGGATATGTGGTGATGGGTCCTGGCGGGCGGGTGGATGCAGAAATCGCGCAGCGTGAGAATGAAAATGGACGTGGGTACAAAGTGCCTAACGGCGCCATTTACACAACGGTCGGAGATCTCGCCCGGTTCGCCTCGTTTCTTCTAGGGCAGGGTCCGGAGAGCGTGTTGAAGGCTGCCAGCCTGGATCACGTTCAGCGGGAGCTCATGGTGCCCGCCAATATGGGCCTAACCACCGGTTACGGTGTGGGCTTTCAGGTGGACAGGCACGAGAACTATGTTGCCTTCGGACACGGCGGCTCGGTCGCGGGATACACCGCGATGCTGCTGATGAACCGCGAGAAGGGTGTTGGGGTGATTGCGCTCTCCAATGGAGAGGTGGATCCGGGCAGGGGAATGGTGGGTCACGCTCTCGATATTCTTTCGAAGTGAGGCGCGCTTTTGTGAAGCTAACCCATACGTTGTCATCTCGACCGGAGCGAAGCGTAGTGGAGAGACCTGCTGTCCCGGCTTCCAACCACAACCCTGCTCTGGCCGCGTGTGGTGGCCCATGCATGGGCAGGGGCAGAAGCAGGTCTCTCCGCTACGCGACTACGTCGCTTCGGTCGAGATGACAGATTTGTGGGTAAGAGACAAACAGCAGATCCCCTGCGGCGGGGTCCCCATCGGGCGGCCTTTGTCTTTGCCCGAATGGGGTGTGGGAGATGACAACAAGAAAGGCAAGACCAAGAGCCAACCAAAATTCCGGAGACCGTCGCATCCGACCTAGACCCTAGACCCTAGACCCTAGACCCTAGGCCCTAGGCCCTAGGCCTGCTTCCCAATCGCATCCAATCGAGCCACCATCTCCGCTGGCAACTCCAATGCGGCTGCTGCCAGATTCTCTCGCAGGTGTCCTAGCGACGAAGTCCCTGGAATGAGCAGAACGTTCTTCGCGCGCTGCAGCAGCCAGGCTTGCGCTACCTGCATTGGCGTGGCTCCAATCTCTGTCGCCACGTCGTTCAACTCGGACGACTGCAGTGGCGAGAACCCGCCCAACGGGAAGTACGGCACATAGGCGATTCCTTCCTTTGCCAGCTCGTCGATCATCGCGTCATCCTTGCGGTTTGCCACGTTGTAGAAGTTCTGCACGCATACGATCTCCGTCATCGTCTGGGCCTCGCGTACCTGGTCGAGGTTCACGGTACTCAAGCCGATGTGCTCGATCACTCCCTGCTTCTTCAGCTCGATCATCGCCCTCAGAGGCTCCGCGATGGAACCTTCTTCCGGCTCCTGCATCCCACCCAGCCGCAGATTCACGATGTCCAGCTTCTCCACGCCGAGATTGCGCAGGTTATCGTGAGCCTGAGCGATCAGGTCTTCCCGCGACCGCGAAAGAATCCAACTTCCGTCGTCGCCGCGCCGCGCGCCGAGCTTGGTCACAATCACCAGGCTCTTGGGATATGGGTGCAGTGCCTCGTGGATGATCTGGTTCGTGACATGCGGCCCGTAGAAGTCGCTGGTGTCGATGTGGTTCACCCCCGATGCGACCGCTTCACGTAGCACCGCGATTGCGGCGGCGCGATCCTTGGGTGGACCAAACACATGCGGCCCCGCCAACTGCATCGCTCCATAGCCCATCCGGTTGACCGTCAGCTCTGTTCCCGGAAACGTGAATGTTCCACCAAGGTTGATCGTCATGTATTCTCTCTTTCTTTTGTGCCGGCATTTCCCGCCGAGCGCAGCATGCCTGTTGGCGGTAGCGTCTCTTTTACACTGGGTTAGATGAAGAAAGCTTCAGTTTAGGAGTTCGCATTTGCCACAGCCTGCCGCAGTCGTCTTAAAGCCGCGTAAATCGCCGGTGCAGGCACGTTCCGCAGCCAGCGTTGAGGCGATTCTGGACGCCACCATTCAGGTTCTGCTGGCGGTTGGCAAGGAGCGGTTGACTACCACTCGCGTCGCCGCGCGTGCAGGTGTTTCGGTGGGGACGCTCTACCAGTACTTCCCCAACAAGAGCGCTCTTCTCCAGGCGTCGCTGAAACGCCATCTTGACGCGGTGACCGACGCCATCGAGCGTGTGTGTGCACTGCAGCAGGGCGCGCCACTCAGGACGATGACCTCCGCTCTCATTCAGGCTTTCCTTGCCACCAAGATGCGGGACACCAGGGTCAGCACGGCACTCTACCTGGTCAGCTCGGATCTCGATGCAGCCGGTATTGTCCGTGGCAGTCGCGGACGTGCGCACAAAGCCATCACGCAGATGCTTGTGAGTTCTTCAGAACCTCTCAGCACCGATCCAGCGGTGGTGGCCAGCCTGCTTCACGGAATGATGGTCGGCGTCAGCCGCAATCTGCTGGAGTCGCCTTCGCCTGCCAAGCATCTCGACCGCACCCGCCAGGAATTGATCGTCGCGGCGTGTTCGTATGTTGAGGCTTGCGCGAAGGTGGCCTGACGCAGGCGAAGGATGTTTGTTAAAAATTGCACTGTGGTCAGGCATGAAATCGCGGCCAATGGCTGGCTTCAAGCGCTGTCTATATGTCGGGCCTTCAGCCCCAGGCCTTTCAAGGTGTCTGCCTCATGGTGAAAAACGCTACGTGAGAACGTCGCACGAGGTTTTTGTTTTGCTTAAGGACACGGGTTCACCCGTGTCGTATGTTGCGGGAAGATCGCGGCTTGAGCCGCTGAGGTACCCGTATCAAGCGTGAGAAGGTGATGGAGTCGCGGTGAGGTGCTGTGGCCGCCTTGGAACGGTTCCCTCCGGGGCTGAAGCCCGCGTCGTTTTGACTTTGAACGTCACGGGTGAACCCGTGACCTTAAGCAAAACGATCTGGTGCCGCAAACACCTCCAAGCTTCCATCGGACGAAGTTCGAGACCTTGAAAGGACAAGGGCTGAAAGCCCGTACTATAGTGGCGCCACGATAGATCGGGCTTTCAGCCCTCCGCTTCCTTCGCTACACCTAACCCAGGGCTTCGCCCTGGGCTGCTCTAGCGTCGCGCCGTTGGCGCTTGATGATGTGCTGCTACGGAGATTCGTGGCCCAATCTCTAGGCGCGTGACTCATCAGCAGGCTCGATACTCAATCGCTCATCGATTGAAGCCAACCACGCGACCTAGAGCGTGGCTGTCGTAGAGGCGGCCAGCCGTGACGACCTTTGCAACACGGCGCAGGTCTGAGATGTTGTCCAGTGGGTTGCCGTCGATCAGGACAAGGTCAGCGCGCTTGCCGGGTTCGATGGAGCCGGAGTCGGCTTCGCGATGCATCGCCTGGGCGGAGACCAGCGTAGCTGAGCGGATGGCTTCGAGCGGTGTCATTCCCGCCTCCACATACAGTTCGAGTTCGCGGTCGAGACCGTAGCCGATGAGGTTGGTGTCGCTGCCCGGAACGATGGGAACGCCGGCGTGGAAGAGTTCGCCAACCACGCGGCGGTTGAGCGCCATGCGATCGTTGAAGGCGATCTGATCGTGCTCAGCATGGCCATCGGCGACTGCGGTGCCAATGGTTTCGAAACGCCAGGCCAGAGGGAAGGGCGCGGCCTCTACGCCCGGCTCGAAGGAGACCGTGGGAATGGTCTTTGGATGGCCGGCCATCTCACCCCAGCCCAGTGTCGGATCGACGACGATATGTTTCCGCGCAAGCAGCGCGATCAATTCGTGGGCGCGTGGGGAGTCGAGATCGGCCGCGGTGAACGGTGTCTTGGTCCCGGGAGGCTGCATGGCGCGGGTGATGAACTGCAGGTGGTTGATCTGGTCCATGCCGAAGGCGATGCCTGCGAAGGTGTCGACCGCCGCGGGGACGTGGCCGGTGACGGTCAGGCCGCGCGCATGCGCTTCGGCGGCGATCGTTTGCAGGATCTGCGGCTGGAGTTGGGTGTAGACCTTGATCTGATCGAAGTGCTGGTCGGCATAGAGGTCGACGATCTGACGGGCCTTGTCGGGCGTATCGACGAGGAAGGCGCCAAAGCCCAGCGGACCGCCGGAGTCGATAAGCCCGGCGAGGAGAAGGCGCGGGCCAAGCTGTCCGTGCTCGATGGCGCTGCGGGTGTGGGTCAGGAAGGTGAATTCACCGCCGCAATCGCGTGCCGTGGTGACGCCGGAAGCCAGCAGCGCAGGGCCGAACTCCACGCCCGAGTAGTGCGAGTGCATTTCGTACAGACCGGGCAGCAGTGTCTTGCCTTCGGCGTGAACGATGCGTGTGCCGGGCGGGATCGCAACGGAGCCGGCAGGTCCCGCAGCGGCAATGCGTCCATCGCGGATGAGGACAGCCGCGTTCTCGATCGTCGGAGTCGCGGCGTCTGGCTGCGTGTTGACCATGCGCGCGCCGACGATGGCGTAGGTTCCCGCCGCTTCGGGGCGAACCGAGTGGGTGAGTTCGGCGAGGTCCAGCATCTCCTGCGTAACGCCCGACTGCACAAGGCCGTCGAACGCGGCAGCGTACTGGTCGAGAACAAACTCCTGAGGCAGACCACCGGCGAAGGTCATCACCGCTGCGACGCGGTGTGAGTCGTTCATCCAGAGCACTTCGCGGCCGAAGATCAGGTTGGCGATCGTGTAGCGGGCCAGCCGCAGGGTGTGGCCGTGCAGGCTAAAGGCCTCGTGACCGACGAGACGGATTTCGACCGGAAGCGCTCCTTCGCCGGCTCTCAGAATAGGCAGGCGGGCAGGACGGCCATGCGTCTCCCAATAGCGGACCAGCATCATCTGCACGGACGCCGGCATATTGGCGACTGCGGGAAAAGCCATCGGCGGTTTGGCGAAGGTGCGGCTGATCCCCGCTTCGCTGGCGATGACGCGAGAGCCGCCGAGGTCAATGTCGGAGGGCGGGGCCGCAGGTGCGGCGGTTGGAGCGCCCGCGGGCGTGGATTGCTGGCGCAGCCTGATGGGAGTTCCATTGGCGGCGAAGTCGAGCGTTGTGGTGGATGTGCGAACCATGCCGCGGTCATTGGTGGTGACAACCGCAGTCAGCTTTCGTTCGCTGCCCTCGCGTGTGATGCGGTACTCTTCGGAGCCGACCTTATGCAGGATGAGGTGAACGTCGTAGACTCCATGTTCCATAAAGACCGGAGCCTGCTGCGCGCACGCGGTCGCGGCAGATAGAGCAAGGAGGATTCTCAGGAGTCGCACTACTCGATCCTACGGGATAGCAGCGCCTCCACTTGGACGAGCACGCATCTTTGTTCGGGTTCCAAGTCAGGATCCCTGTTCTCTCGTCGGGGATTGCGCGGCCTTCGATAAGGGCCGCGTCCGTCGCGCGCCGCCAACAGCTATGTATTCACATTGAAGGCGATGAAGTAACCGCAACCCCGCCAATGCCGCTGGTACTACGATTACTCGAGCAGTGCCCGTATCCACGCGCTCCGTGTGCACTGTTGAGCTGTCTTGCCTCGGCCGTCTCTATCTCCGATATCGGCGCCCTCTTTCAGCAGCAGTTCAACGATTTCCTTTTGGAAGCTTTTGGACTCCGCGGATCCTGTGCTGCTTTGGAACAGGCATTGCAGGGAAACTATCATCGCGCATGTGCTGCGGCAAGCAATCAGCAAATCCCGAAAAGGGTGTTCCCCGTGATCTGGGAACTCAGCGGCCTATGCACGGCACGTATAAGGGCCGGATATTGATTTCACTGAATCAAGCTCTGTCGTGCTATCGAGCACAAAGATTTTGTAGGTCAGACTATCTGATGCGACGCGCACCACAATGTGTCCTTGTGTGCTTCGCATGCTTTTTACCCAACGTGAGTTGAGAAGTTGATTGGCGGGCAGCATCTCGGTCGCAAAAACGTCATGATGCTTTGCTCGCGGCCATGCGCCAACCAGCCGTTCCAATTGGGCCTGGCCTGGGTGCGTGAGATGCCAGGACGGGATGACGTAGGCCTGAGCGTCGAGGCTGCGCACAAACTGAGGACCGCAAGCATCGAAGTAGGCGTGATGATCGGCGACGGCGACTTCAACCCGTCCGCAAGCCTCGACCACTGGGGTTTCAACGTCCAGCCAGGACTGCCTGCCATCATGAGTGTCCGCGTTGAGATCACCACCTGTGAAGTACGAGAAGCGTCCGAAATCGACCCTGAGTGCGATGGAGAATGCATTTTCGCTCGGACGTTCCTCAGCGGGAACGGAACTGAGGTCGGGAAAGACAGAACGCGCCTCGTTGCCGGCTCTTGTCCAAACTCGTCCGTTTGCCGCCAGGCCGCGGACTGAAAATGAAGGACCCTTGTGCCTGTAGCGAAGCACAATTTGTTTCGTGGAACCGACATCCAGCCGTTCCACTCGTTTTCCGGCGCGCCGCCGATCGGAGAGCCACGCGAGATAGTTTGCAGAGAACTTGTCTTGGAGAGGCGGAAGTTCACCGTAGTCCGGAAAGCCTCGGTCGATGACCGTATCTGCCGGCATCAGTTGATCCACCTGGCTTAGTCCAGTTGGGATGAATGAGCCGTCGGCAGGTAGTGTCGCGTCAGGGGGCAGGTCGCCGACGTGGTCTGGATGCACATGCGTCGCAATCATGTAATCGAGATTGCGGCGGCCAGCGGCTCGCGCATGACGCATAGCGTAACGCGCCACCCATTCACCGGGAAGACGCGAAGCATCCGGCCGGGGAGGGGCCGAAGACTCCAGGGGACCGCTCGAAGTCCCGCAGTCAATCAATAGGGTTGTGCCATCGGGCGCGAGGAGGAAAGCGGCATTTCCACGGCCGGTATCGATTTGATGAATGTCGAACTCGCCTGGCGACCATGCGGGGAAGGTCGCCATCTCACGGTCGTTGAATGGGGCAAGGGCGAGAAGCGAGCGGCTGCTAAGCGCCATGCCGGCGGAAACGAACTGACGGCGTGTCCAAATCGGAGACTTCAGGGGCTCGGTCATTCAGGGCTCAGTACAAACGCGCGCGGGCATTCGATTAGCGGATCGGCAGGAAGCAGCCAGCGTCTATTGTGTCACCGAGACCGCAAGGATGACTGGAACTCTCACTCCTTCGCGGGGCATAAGCCTATGATGAGGTCCCTGGCAATGCCCCAAAGTTTATTCTTCACATCTGGCCATTCGAACAGGGTGAGGGAGTAGTTGACGGTGTCTCGAATGAATCCGTCCCGCATCACGGCATGGGCCCGCAGAACGCCATCGCGGGTTGCTCCAATCCGCTCGATGGCACGCTGAGAGCGAAGATTGCGTATATCCGTGTTCAGTTCCACACGATTCGCACCAATGCCTTCAAACGCGTGAGTCAGCAACAGGAGCTTCGCAGCAGTATTGATGTGCGTGCGGCGATAGGGGGGCGGCAAGCCACGACTTGCCCAGTTCCATTCTCCATGACCTGTGCGAACAACGTCTTGCCCAAGTTCATGCGCCATCTTAGTGCGCGCAAACCCCTCGCCCGCGAAGATCGCAGAAACCTGTTTCAAATCGTGGACACTTCAAATAGCACTAAAAGCCAAGCCAATCAGCGGCTTCCAGACATCACAGGCAAAATATACCGGACACCATTGTTCTCTGTTCTCTGATCTCTCATCCTCGATCTCTCGCTCCACGAGCAACAATTTGGTGACAAGTCCCGCCTGTTTTCCTGTTGAAATGGCTGCGCAGCCCAATCGACATTGATGGAGAATCCCTTGAGCATGCTGAATGCCCATCTCGCTGTAAGTGCGCGTAAGAGCCATGTTGTCTTGATGGCGGTCATCATTGGCACGCTGGCACTCATTGCCGCTGTTTCCCTGCCGCCGGTCCAGGCGGTGAATGCCCAGATGCAGCCTCCGCCGAAGGATGTGGAAGCATGCCAGAGCTGTCACGGCAGCAGAGGCATCAGCACCGGCTCGACGATTCCGAACCTGGCCGGGCAGAAACGCGATTACCTGGCCGCGCAGCTCCTGGCGTTCAAGAACAAAGAGCGCAAGAACGACATCATGGAATCCATCGCCGGCCAGCTCAGTGAGGAAGAGATTCACGATCTCGCCAACTACTGGAGCACGCTTCCCGCGGCTCCGGTGGACGATCACTCCCCGGCAGCGCCCAGCGTGGCGATTCATTCGCGCATGACGTTCCCGGCAAGTTTTCCGGCCGGCTTCACCGTCTACCAGACAGTGAATGAAGACGGCACTGTGACCAAACGTTACGTCAATGCCGTGGCTCTCAACGCGGCCAGGGCCGGCAAACCTCTGCCGGATGGATCCATGATTGTGGGGGTTACCTACGAAGCCCAGAAGGATGCTTCCGGAGCCGTCGTCGCCGGTGCGGTGAAGTCCTATGCGGCGATGGGATCGCAAGCGGGTTGGGACAAGGGCATCCCCGCGCTCCTGCAGAACGGGGACTGGGACTATGCGGTTTTCGATAAAGACCGTGTGCGCCGCGACGCTCTCAACGAGGCGCAGTGCCTCGCGTGCCATAAGTCGCAGGCCGCGAACAGCTATGTGTTCACGTTGAAGGCTATGAAGTAATCGCGAACTTGCCTATCCGCGGCGTCATGGCCGCAGTGCTTCCGGCGATTCTGGCCAGTACTATGACTGTTCGAGCAATGCCTGTATCCAGGCACTCTGCGCGCACTGTTGAACGGTCTTGCCCCGGCCGTCTTTATCTCCGATGTCCGCGCCCGCTTTCAGCAACAGTTCAATGATTTCTTTTTGGAAGCTCTTGGACTCCGCGGATCCTGTACCGCCTCGGCCTGTATTTTGAACCGCGAGGTGCAGCGGGGTTGATCCGCTCTTGTTTTTCAGACGAACGTTAGCGCCGTTGGCCAGAAGGGAAGCCACCGCCCTGGGGCTGCGCTGACGCACTGTTCTATGCAGAGGAGCCACGCCACTTTTGTCCAGTGCATTCGGGTTCGCTCCTACGCCGATGAGAAAGACAATCATCTTTGCCTGCGCTGCGGGGTTCCAGCCGTGTGCGCCGGGACCGCCGTCGGCAGCGTAGTGGAGCGGCATCGCACCCCTGCGATTGACAGCGGCGACATCGGCCCCATTTGCAATGAGCAACCTCGCAATCTCTCCCCGTGCACCGGCCGCGGCGGCATGCAAGGGTGTGTCGCCCGAGATCAGATAGTGGCTGATTTCCTCGAAGAAGAACTCGGCTGCTGTCTGGCGCGTGGCGCCGGAGGCAAGGGACGCTCGGGCAAGGGAGGGTGTCCTGCGAATCAGGTTCGCAACTTCAGTTGCGTCATCCCGAACAATGGCCAGGACCAGGGGCATTACGTCCGGAGCTTGGGGCTCGCGATGAGCGTGCTTCCGCATTGCTGGGAAGCTATCACCGCACACAGGCTGCAGCAAGCAGTCTCGCCGTACGGTACGGAAGCTCCTGCACTGTGTACTGTGGAAGTAGAAGGGGAGTCACGCAATACTCTCTAAATACCGGAATATCTAGAGTGTATGGCGGGGACGACGGGGCTCGAACCCGCGACCTCTGCCGTGACAGGGCAGCGCTCTAACCAACTGAGCTACGTCCCCTTATGAAGCTGTGCGCCTTGCTGGCTTCTCAACGCGCAACGAGAATCAGTTTATCAGATTGCGAGCCGGTTGGGTCAGGGTTTCCACATGCTCAACCTGGCTTTCGTCTTGCCCAGGGCCGTTCCACGCGATACACCGGGGTGGCGGTTGCGTTTCTGGAGGACGCCGAGAGGAGTTTGCGCTTCTTGAGAAGGCGTACGGAGGCCTGCACGGCTGACCTGGACAGACCTGTGCCCTCCGCCATCTCCTGGTGGCTGAGAGAGACGACTTTGTGTCCGGCGCCCAGGCTTTGTCTCCAGATGTGGAGATAGACGAGAAAGGCGGAGGGCCGCTTCTCGTGCTCGGTGAGATCGCGCATCAGCACGTCCAGGATGTAGCTGTCGAGTGATATCTGCATTGGTTTACGAACCTATAGCAATAAATACTCTAGTGTCTATAACTATAGTGGTGGAATTTTCCTGCTCTGGATGCGGCTGCGGACACTACACTGGGGCCATTCCAGGAGGACAATGATGATCAAAGCCGTTAAGTTTGTCAGCATTCCCGTTCGAGACCAGGACCAGGCGCTGGCCTTTTACACCGAGAAGCTCGGGTTCCAGATCCTGACCGACCAGCCGTTCGACGGCAAGCAGCGCTGGATTGAGCTGCGCATCCCCGGCAGCGAAACCAAGGTGGTTCTATTCACGCCTCCAGGGCACGAAGAACGCATCGGTGGATTTTCGAACGTGACCTTTGCGACCGACGACATCGAGGGCACCTTTCAGGAAATGTCGGCGCGTGGCGTGGTGTTTTCGGCTCCTCCCACGAAGCAACCCTGGGGGCATTTCGCGAAGTTCCAGGATCCGGATGGCAACCAGTTCGTGCTCTCGACCAAGTAAGGGCGGTGTCCGGGTTCGATTCCCATTGTGCTGTTCTTGTTCGGGGTAAACGCCTTTTGGGGATCACCATAGGATTCGCATGGTCTCTCGCTTCGCAAAGGGAACCGAGACCAGTGAGGTTATCTGCGCGGAAGCGGCAAGCAAAAGCCCCGGATTTCTCCGGGGCTTTTGCTTTGTTGCTTTGACTGCGGTTTAGTACATGCCGTCCATACCGCCGCCGCCACCGTGGGAGTGGCCGCCGGGGGCTTCCTTCTTCTCGGGGATGTCGGCGACCATGGCTTCAGTCGTCAGCATCAGGCCCGCGATGGAGGCCGCGTTCTGCAGAGCAGTGCGCGTTACCTTGGTCGGGTCGATGACGCCGGCCTTGACCAGGTCCTCGTAGACGCCGGTGCCGGCGTTGTAGCCGAAGTTCGAGTCCTTGGAGTCGTTGATCTTGCCGATCACGACTGCGCCTTCTTCGCCCGCGTTGTGGACGATCATGCGCAATGGCTCTTCGATAGCGCGGCGGATGATCTGCGCGCCAACCTTTTCGTCGCCTTCCAGGGTCTTGATCAGTTCGTCCACAGCTTTGGCAGTGCGAACCAGGGCAACGCCGCCGCCTGGGACAATGCCTTCTTCCACGGCCGCGCGGGTTGCGTGCATCGCGTCTTCAACACGAGCCTTCTTTTCCTTCATCTCGGTTTCGGTAGCAGCACCGACCTTGATGACGGCCACGCCGCCAACCAGCTTGGCAAGACGCTCCTGCAGCTTCTCGCGATCGTAGTCGGAGGTGGTCTTTTCGACCTGAGCGCGAATTTCCTTCACGCGGCCTTCGATCTTGGTGTCCTGTCCGCCGCCGTCGACGATGGTGGTGTTGTCCTTGTCGATGGTGATGCGCTTGGCAGTGCCGAGATCTTCGATCTTGACGCCTTCCAGCTTGATGCCGAGATCTTCGGTGATCGCCTTACCGCCGGTGAGCACCGCGATGTCTTCCAGCATGGCCTTGCGGCGGTCGCCGAAGCCGGGAGCCTTGACGGCTGCCACGTTCAGCGTGCCACGCAGCTTGTTCACGACCAGGGTCGCGAGCGCTTCGCCGTCCACGTCCTCAGCAATGATGACGAGGGGCTTGGCGGTGCGGGCAATCTGCTCCAGCAGGGGCAGCAGGTCCTTCATCGTGGAGATCTTCTTTTCGTAGATCAGGATGTAGGGGTTCTCGAGGGCCGCTTCCATGCGCTCTGCATCGGTCACGAAGTAGGGCGAAAGATAGCCGCGGTCGAACTGCATGCCTTCCACCACGTCGAGCTGCGTTTCCATGGTGCGCGACTCTTCAACGGTGATCACGCCGTCCTTGCCGACCTTCTTCATCGCCGCGGCGATGATGGTACCGATCTGCTCATCCGAGTTGGCCGAGATGGTGCCGACCTGCGCGATCATGTCGCCGGAAACGGGCTTGGACAGATCGTTGAGGGCGCCGCCCTGGACCACACCGTTTTCGTCGCGCTTGCCGACGATGGCGAGCACAGCCTTGTCGATGCCGCGCTTCAGCGCCATCGGGTTTGCGCCTGCGGCAACCGTCTTCACGCCTTCACGGTAGATGGCCTGGGCCAGAACCGTGGCGGTCGTGGTGCCGTCACCGGCGATGTCCGAGGTCTTGGAAGCAACTTCCTTGACCATCTGCGCGCCCATGTTCTCGAGGCTGTCCGACAGCTCGATTTCCTTGGCGACGGTTACGCCGTCCTTGGTGATGGTGGGCGAACCAAACTTCTTTTCAATGACGACATTGCGGCCCTTGGGGCCGAGCGTCACCTTGACAGCGTTCGCGAGGTGGTTCACACCGCGCAGAATCGCCTGACGCGAATCTTCTCCGTGCAAAATCTGCTTTGCCATTGCTTACTCCATGTGCCGGATATCCCGGCGAAAGGTCTGAATTGAGTCTCAGGATGCTGGTTTCGCCACACTCAATGCGGCGGCGCTCGCGTCCCGTTGTCCGCGCCGGGCTATTTCTCCCGGCTACCTGTTTGGACTACTTCTTCAGGATGCCGAGTACTTCTTCCTCACGCATGATGAGGAAGTCCTCGCCGTCCAGCTTGATTTCCGTGCCGGAGTACTTGCCGAACAGCACGGTGTCGCCAGCCTTGACGTCGAGCGGGAACACCTTGCCCTCGTCGTTCGACTTGCCCTTGCCAACCGAGATCACTTCGCCCTGCTGGGGCTTCTCTTTGGCAGAATCCGGGATGATGATGCCGCCACGCATGGTCTCGCTCTCTTCCAGACGGCGAACCAAAATGCGATCGTGCAACGGCGTAAATGATGTAGCTGCCATAGTTTCCATTCTCCTAAGTGCTTTTGGGGGAAGAGGCGCCACACGCATTTCCCGAGTCGGATACCCGGCTCGCAACGGTGTTAGCACTCTCAACTGCCGAGTGCTAATGTAACTCCCGGATGTTACCCGAGTCAACCCGCCAAGTGTTAAATGTGAGTTTCATTCGCGCAGATTATCAGCTATCACCGGCGGCGAAACGGGGCTCCGGAGCGGAGTGCTGGGTGGCCCATCCTTTCACATTTTTGGTGAAAGGGTGGGGGTATCGCGTGCCAGACACGCGACCGTCTTTCCTTCCCGCTGGGGACCGCAGACCGGCGATGCATCCCGACCCCACCTTTGCAAAATGCGCAAAGGATGGGCCACCCGGCGTTAGTTGGCCGCACCAATTTTTCGGGTGCTGAAACGTCGCTTTTCGACACTCGCCGCCATCTCAAAACCACGCGCGAATGCATGCGCTTCCACGCTACAATGCCCAAATGCAAGGTTTCTCGCAACTCCGGGTCCGCACTGCGCTTATTGGCTGGATGACCATGTCCGCCACGTTGTTTGCTCAATCTACGATTCATGGCCGTAAGTACAAGCCGCCACCCAGCACCACGCACATCGTCGTCACGGTGGAAAAGGCGTTCAACGGCAAGCCGATGCCCAACGCTGCGGTGGTGTTCTATGCCACCAAGGACGGCAAGGACAACGGCAACCTGGAGCTGAAAACGGATCCCGATGGCCGCGCCACGCTTGACCTGATTGAGACCGGCAGCCACGTGCGTGTTCAGGTGATTGCGAACGGCTACGCAACGTACTCGGAAGAGTTCGACGTTCCCGGCGATCAGAAGGAAGTCCTGATCAAGTTGCAGCGTCCGCGTGCGCAGGTTTCCGCCTATGTGGACAATGACGGCAAGGCGGCGACGGTGAAGCCGGGTGTTCAGGAACATGTGGTTCCGAAGACTCCGAAGCCGGCGCCGGCTTCGTCCACGCCGAACGCGCCTTCGTCGAGCACGCCCCAGTGAGCCTTCCGGCTACACCGCTGGCAGGCAGGAAAGCCCTGATTACTGGAGGCGCCAGGAGGATCGGCCGTACCCTGGCGCTTTCGCTTGCGCGCGCGGGCGCGGATGTTGCGATTACCTATCGCGGCTCGCAGGATGAAGCCGAGCGCACGGTGGAAGACCTGCTGGCGATGGACGTGCAAGCGTTCTCCTTTGCTTGCGACGTGCGCGACGAAACCAGCGTGAACGACGCAGTCGCGGCTGCGGAAGAACAGCTAGGCGGTCTGGACATTCTGGTCAATAACGCCGGCGCGTTTGAGACTGTGACGCTCGAAAACATTTCAGTTGCTGAATGGGACGCGATGTTTGCGACCAACACGCGTGGGCCATTCCTGATGGCCCGGGCGGCGTATCCGTCGTTGAAGGCAGCGGGCGGCAGGATCATCAACATTGGCTCGCTGGGTGGCATTCATCCGTGGGCGACGCATGCGCACTACTGCACGTCGAAGGCTGCGCTGCACATGTTGTCACACACCATGGCCAAGGCCTGGGCGCCGGAAGTCAGTGTGAACTGCGTTGCGCCGGGAATGATCGTGACCGGAGAAGTGACCGCGGGGTATGAGCACTTCGCGCAGAAGACCCCGATGAAACGCAATGGAACCGCGGAAGACGTGGCGGCGGCTGTGTTGTTCTTTGCCGCTGGCCCGCATTTCATTACCGGACAGTTGCTGGCCGTGGATGGCGGGCTGGGGCTGTAGTTTGAAGGGCAGTTAACAGCGAATAGTTAACAGGGAACAGCAAGGCCTTTCCGCAACCCTGTCATCTCGACCGAAGCGAAGACTGCTTCTGCCCCTGCGTGAGTGGGAATGTGTCCCTCGTGGCTGAAGCCGGATCGGTTGTCGCTCTTGAGGCGTAGCCGCAAGCTTTAGCTTGCGGAATACCGCACGCCTCAAGGCAGCCCTTCAGGGCTGGGCTCTTTGGCGAGAATGCCAAGACCCGCCCGTCACAGTCCTTGCCGAAGAGCCCGAGGCTAAAGCCTCGTTTTACCTATGCTCAAACGGCAAGCTAAAGCTTGCCTCTACGCCTCAAAGGCAAAGGCAAAGGCAAAGGCAAACGCAAAGGCAAGGGCAAGGGCAAGGCAAGGGCAAGGGCAACGACAACAGCAACGACAGAAGCAGATCTCCCCGCTACGTCGCTGCGCGACTTCGGTCGAGATGACAGAGTTGTGGGGGTACAGACAAACAGCAGATTCCCTGCGGGAATGACAGCAAAAAAAAGCAAGGCCGTCTGGCCTTCGAACAGACGGCGTCTACGCGCCGAATAATGTCGTCTATCCGCCGAACAGACGTTTCCACCACGGCGCTTTGTTGCCTGTGTGTTCGTCGTCATCGAGGTTCAGCGGGACAAACTGGTCGCCGAGCGGCTGGCCTTCAAAAACAGCCATTGGGTTTTCCGTGCACAGCAGGTCAGCGTATTCGCGGCCGTACTTGTTGGCGACGGCGTCGCAGGCCTCGCGCATTTTGGGTGGACGGGATTTCAGGTTGTGGGCGTCTGTGGCCAGGAAGTGTACCCACTGGTTGTCGAGCAGCTCGTGAGCCACGCGCTGCGCGGTTTTTCCCATCTGGCCCAGGACGGAGCTGGTCGTCACCTGCAGCAGCAGGCCGTGGCGCATCCAGTCTTTGAGTTTTGAGGTGTCCTTCTGCAGTACAGGATTCCGCTCCGGGTGGGTGAGCACCGGCGTCATGCCGGCGAGTTTCAGGCGGTAAAACGTTTCGTCGAGTGATGGCGGCAGCATCAGGTCCGGCAGTTCGACCATCAGGTACTGGTGGCCGTTGATGGTGTATTTCCGCGGATTGGCCAGCGCGTCTTCGATGTTCTCGTAATAGAGATGGAAGTCGCAGCCCTGGCCGATGGTGATCGCGATGTTTTCCGCGCGGACAGCTTCGCGAAGTTCCTGGAGCCGGCTGGCGATGAGGTCGGGTTGAAACGTGTACTGATTGCTGGCGTGGGGGGTGCAAACGACGTGTGTGATCCCATCTTCTGCCGCCATGCGCGCCATTGCCACCGATGTTGCCAGGTCCGGAGAGCCGTCATCGAGTCCCGGAAGAAGGTGGTGATGGATGTCAACCATGCGGAAAACAGGGTATCACCAAGGGGCAACTCTTCCGCGATTCCGGGGTATAAGAGAGTGCGTTGGAAAGATATGTCGCGTGGGTTGGGGAACCACCTCCGGGCGGGCGCTTCAACACCGTCGACATTCCGGAGGGGTTTCGTCCAGGTCCGTCGTAAGCCGCTGCACAGGTTGAGGAAACATTCTTTGGCCAGACAGCGTCCCACACGCTACGTGCATCTCAAGCCGAGACAACTCATGTTTGCATAGGAGTCTCCGCGTCGTATCATTGAGTGTGTTTGATCCGGCCTGCGGGGAACGTCTGTGCAGCGGAAAGCCAACAAACAGATTTCCAGGGACCATTCATGTCAGATAACACCACGACTCCTTCGAAGCCCAGAGTACTGGTCGCCGACGACGAGCAAGTCATCGCCAACACTCTCGCCATCATCTTGAACCAGGCCGGCTTTGAAGCGCGCGCTGTATACAGCGGCGAGAAGGCGATTGAATCGCTGGACACATTTATGCCCGACATGCTGATCAGCGACGTGATCATGACCGGCATGACGGGTATCGAGGCGGCGATCCAGACCCGCGCCAAGCTGCCCAATTGCAAGATCCTGCTGTTTTCCGGCCAGGCCGCAACCGCCGACCTGCTGGAGCGCGCCCGCTCCCAGGGCCACGAGTTCGAGATCCTCGCCAAGCCTGTTCATCCGACCGACCTGCTGGCCAAGCTGCGTGCCTGACGACTGTCCGGCTGACGCGTTTTTTTCCGAGCCCGCAAAGTTCACAGAACGGCGGCGCGAACTTCTTCGCGCGGCCGTTTTGCCGTCGCAGCATATTTTCAATCCTTCCCAAACAAAAACAACAACGAAACTTCAAAGGGAGCTTTGCGGCTGACGCGTTATGAGCAATGGAACGGTAATCGCAGTAGTAGGCAGTGGGTACGTGGGTTTGGTGGCGGCGATGTGCTTTGCGGAGATTGGCCACCGCGTGATCTG
>DASYEV010000194.1:0-5926 GCA_036498835.1 Acidobacteriaceae bacterium
TGGTACTGGATCGGCGCCATTCCCGCGATGCTGTTCCTGGGTATCGTGATGATGCCCTTCTACTACATCTCTAAAACGCATTCGGTCCCCGGCTACCTGCAACTGCGTTACGGTGAAGGTGCGCGCGGCCTGGCTGCGGCCAGCTTCGCCTTCATGACCATCCTGATGAGCGGCGTGAACATGTACGCCATGGCCGTCGTGATGCAAACAGTTCTGGGCTGGAACATGACCGTATCCATCTGGATCGGCGCGGCCACGGTCGCCCTCTACGTCATGCTCGGCGGTTTGCGTTCGGCCATCATCAATGAAGTGCTGCAGTTCGTGCTGATCTGGGCCGGCGCGGCGCTGATCCCGATCCTGGGTCTGATTGAAGCCGGAAGCTGGTCGAATCTGAAGGCCAACATCGCCAGCAATGTGGGCAACACGAACTACACCCACCTGTGGTCCACGCTGGGCCACTTCAAAGACAATCCGATGGGCATCAACTGGATCGGCATTGTCTTTGGCCTGGGCGCGATCATCAGCTTTGGCTACTGGACCACGGACTTCCTGGTGGTGCAGCGCGTGCTTTCCGCCAACAACCTCCGCGCCGCCAAGATGGCTCCAATCATCGGCTCGGCGTTCAAGATGGCCGTGCCGTTGATCGTGATCCTGCCCGGCTTGATTGCGCTGGGCATCATCGATCCCCATACGCACATGCAGGTCTACCACCTGGTTCCGGCCGATGTGGGCAAGATCACCGGCGAGCATACATATGATCAAGTGCTGCCGCTGATGCTGATCCGATACTGCGGTCCGGGTCTGCTGGGTCTGGGCATTACCGCGCTGGTCGCCGGCTTCATGAGCGGCATGGCCGGCAACGTTTCAGCCTTCTCCACGGTGTGGACCTACGACATCTACGGCGCCTACCTAAACAAGCGCGCTTCAGACAAGCATTACGTCACCATGGGCCGCATATCCACGGTGGTCGGCATGCTGGTTTCGATCGGCACGGCGTACCTGGTCATGAACGCGGCCTCCATCATGGATTACGTGCAGGCGCTGTTCAGCTTCTTTATCGCACCGCTGTTTGGCACGGTGATCCTGGGCATGCTGTGGAAGCGTGCAACCGCGGCGGGCGGCTTCTGGGGCTTGCTGGCGGGCACCGCTTCCTCCATCGGCATGTTCATCTTCACCAGCACCGGCAGCGCGCAGCACAAAGCCGCCGCACTGGCGAAGATCGCGCTTTCCCCTGACGCACAGCCCATGGCAGAAAACATGTTCCGCGCGTTGTGGAGTTGGCTGATCTGCGTGGTTGTGACCGTGATTGTGAGCTATATGACCACGCCCAAGACCGACGCCGAACTTTCCGGCCTGGTCTATGGCGCAACCGTGATTCCTCACGACGGAGCGCGCACGATCTGGCAGAAGCCCATTTTTTGGGCCGGTGTCGTATCGCTCGTCTTCATCGTACTGAATGTTATTTTCTTCTAACTGATGCGGTCGCGCCGATCGCGACAGGAGGTTTCCGATGGCTGAAGGAACAGGGCGTGGTGAAGCTCTCTCTATCTGGTTTTTCGTCGGCATCATGACGCTGGCCTATGGGCTGGTGCTGCTGCCCTATGGCGCGTGGGAGTTCTTCGGTCACCACGAAGCGCCCACCGTGCTCAATGATCTGCACCCGACATTCTGGTGGGGGCTGCTGCTGGTGGCCTTTGGCGGCTTCTATACCTTCAAGTTCCGTCCCCGCCCCAACGACGTAAACAAGGTGTAGCCTCACCGTTCCACCACACACGTTAAGCCGCCGCTGCTTTTTAGCAGCGGCGGCTTTTTGCGTATTCAAGCGCTTTCCTTGCAACACGTACCAGAAAAGGACCATGGGGGCCTTCTGCGGGACAATTATTTCGTGATACATAAGTAATGCAGCTTCCATTGATTTTCAAGGCTGTGTGAAAGCATTCGCTATTCGCACGGGGATGATATGCGGTCGATTCGATGATTTTTTTCGGGATGTCTGATAAATGCGTGGTGGTGCTGGGTGGGACCTCCGGAATTGGACGAGCCCTCGCGCTGGGCTTTGCACGTGCCGGCGCCGACGTGGTGGCCTCCTCGCGCACGCAGCAAGCTACCGACGCGATGGCCGCGGAGATCTGCGGCATGGGCCGGCGCACCTTTGCCCAGGTCTCGGATGTCACCTCGCGCGAGACGTTGACTTCCCTGCATGATGCCGTGCTCGCAAAGATCGGGCCGGTCGATGTATTGGTGAATTGCGCCGGTATCACGCAGCGAGTGCCGACCATGGACTGCGATGAAGACCTGTGGAACTCCATCTTCGACATCAACCTGACCGGCACCTTGCGCGCCTGCCAGGTCTTCGGCAAGTCCATGATCGAGCGCCGCTCGGGGCACATCATCAACATCGCTTCGCTTTCCACCTACGTCGCGTTTCATGAAGTCGCTCCGTATGGAGCCAGTAAAGCGGCTGTGGGAGCACTGACACGGTCGCTGGCGGTAGAATGGGCCCCGCACAATGTTTTGGTGAACGCGATCGCTCCAGGCATTTTTCCCACCGCACTCAACAGTGCGATGCTGGATTCGCCGCGTGGCCGTGAGCTCACCATGCGCACCCCTCTCGGCCGGTTTGGTGAGGCGGATGAACTGGTTTCAACCGCGCTTTATCTAGCTTCCGACAGCACCACCTTCACCACGGGCCAGATCATTGCAGTCGATGGCGGTTTCCTGGCCAGCGGAGTCAATCAATAGAGACGACATGAAAAAGAGCACGGCAAACGCCGCCAAGACGACAAAAACAAGCTCCGCACACCCTGCTTCGGTCCGCGCCCTGCGCGATCTCGCCTATGTCGAAGTTGCTTCCAGCGAGCTGACCCGCGACATCAACCGCGATGTCATCCTGGAACGTATCCGCGCGCTTCAACCTGTGGCCCGTGTCGATCTGGCGCGTGCTTCCGGGCTGCAGCCCAGCACAGTGTCCTCCATCGTCGAACAACTCTTGAAAGAACGCTGGGTGCGTGAAGGCGCGGTGCGCCGCACCGCGCGTGGACGCCATCCGACGCTGCTGTCCTTAAACGACGATCTGGTGATGCTGGTTGCCGACGTACGTCCCACCCAGGCAATCCTGGCTGTCACCGATCTGAATGGCCGCTTTCTTTCGCGGCAGATCGTAGCTCTGGCCTCGGATGTCGAGCAGAGCGTGAATGCCATCGCCAATGGCATGAAGCAACTGCGGGACTCCCACCCGAACAAGACGTTCGAAGGTGTCGGCATGAGCATGCCCGGCCGCGTGGATCCCGAGACCAATCGCCTGGTGCTGGCGCCGAATCTGCGCTGGCGGGATTACGACATTCGGAGCGAGATCTCCAGGCAGCTCGGTCTGCGTGCGGAATTGGAGAACGCCGCGAATGCCTGCCTGCTTTCCGAACTGTGGTTCGGTCATGTGGATGGCATCCGCAATGCGGTGCTGGTGACGATCTCGGAAGGCGTGGGCGCGGCGATTCTCGCCGACGGACGCTTGATCTCCGGACGCAGCGGTCTTGCCGGCGAATTTGGGCACATCTGCATGGACCCCGCAGGACCGCAGTGCGGTTGCGGGCAGTTCGGGTGCTGGGAAGTGTTCGCCTCGTCGCGTGCAGCGCTGCGCTACTACGCAGAGCTCGATCCGCAGGCAGGCAAGATCTCCATAGGGGAGCTGGTGGGTCTGGCGGTGGATGGCAAGTCCTCGGCTTCCGACGCGCTCAACAAACAGGCGGTTGCGATTGGCCGCGGCCTGCGCATGATCAACGCCTCGCTGTCGCCGGAGATCATTCTGCTGGCCGGCGACATCACCATCTTCTGGGAGATGTCGAAAGACACCATCCAGCGCGAATGCGTGGCGGGATTGCTTGCCGGGACGGGCCCGCGCTTTGTGTCGCTGGGTGACGGCGAAACCGCACGCCTGCGTGGCGCTGCAGCTGTGGTGCTGCAACGGCATTCGGGGTATTACCGGGCTGGGCACAATAAACGCAAGAAGAATGCAGGAGCAAAGGCGAAGGGCTGAGGGCGCTGACCGCCACGGTTTAGCTTTGCACTGTCGTTGCCTTTCTTGTTGTCATCCCCGCAGGGGATCTGCTGTTCGCCTGTGCTCCCCATGCCCTGTCATCTCGGCCGGAGCGTGTGGCGGTTTCTCTCAAGGTGCTAGACGGAATGTGGGTGCCCAAGCCGTTTTCCTCCAAAGAAAACGGCCTCCACTGAACTCGAATAATGCGAAGTATGAGACGAACCGCCAGCGTAGCGGAGAAACCTGTTTCACCGCCCCGCCCATGCGTCCGGCAGGAGCAGGCCCTCAGGGGCTAAAGCCCGGTTCCTTGACGGCTCAAAATGTCAGGGCTGAAGCCCTGACCTACCGGACGGTGGTTGACCGGTGACATGGGCAGGTGCAATCGCGATTCGCGCGACTTGTCCATGTCGCACATCGACCATCGCCACGTGGACTTATACGCTTCTGAAAAAACACCTTCTGGCGCGAGATATGTTTCGCGTGGTAGAAATTTATCCGTTCACTTCAGCATCCATTCCCAGGTCCGCAGACAGGACCATGCAGTTTTGACAACGTTGCCGAACTTTCTGGAGTTATCCGCATGCGCCTGATTGCCGCCTCTCTCCTGCTGTTTTCCTCGCTGTCCACCGCTGGCTTTGCCCAAAGTACGGACAAGCCCTGGCTGAACCCCAAGCTCAGCCCTGAAGAGCGCGCCCACGCGCTGGTTGCCCGCATGACGGTTGAGGAAAAGGCCGCGCAGAGCATGAACACGACTCCCGGCATTCCGCGCCTTGATGTCCCCGCGTACGACTACTGGAGCGAAGGTCTGCACGGTATTGCGCGCTCCGGCTACTCCACGCTGTTCCCCCAGGCCGTCGGTATGGCCGCGACCTGGGATGCGCCGCTGCTGGGAAAGATTGGCGATGTGGTTTCGATCGAGGCTCGTGCCAAATTCAATGAGGCCGTTCGCAACAACGTCCACAGCATTTATTTTGGGCTCACAATTTGGTCGCCCAACATCAACATCTTCCGCGACCCGCGCTGGGGCCGCGGTCAGGAGACTTATGGTGAGGATCCTTTCCTTACTGCATCGCTGGGCGACCGCTTCGTGCGCGGCCTGCAGGGCACAGACCCCAAGTACTACCGGACAATTGCGACACCCAAGCACTTTGCCGTTCATAGCGGCCCGGAGTCTGACCGGCACCGCTTCAACGTCGATCCCAGCCCGCACGATCTGTGGGATACCTACCTGCCGGCCTTCCGGCAGACCATCGTGGAAGCCAAGGCTGATTCCATCATGTGCGCGTACAACGCCATCGACGGTAAGCCCGCCTGCGCCAGCGACCTGTTGCTGAAGACCATCCTGCGCGATGACTGGCACTTCCAGGGCTTCGTGACATCGGACTGCGGCGCGGTGGATGACTTCTTTGAAGCGAATGCGCACAAGTATTCTCCGGACAAAGAACATGCCGCCGCGACCGCCGTGCTGACCGGAACCGACACCAACTGCGGCCGCACCTACAAGGCATTGCCCGAGGCGGTGAAGGCTGGCCTGCTGACCGAAGACGATCTCAACCGCACGGTCGAGCGTTTGTTTGTAGCCCGTATCAAGCTCGGCCTCTTCGATCCCCCGGCTCAGGTCCGGTATGCCAGCCTGCCCTACAGCGAGGATCGCGCTCCCGCGCACCTCGCGCTGTCTCTGCAGGCTTCGCGCGAAGCGATGACGCTATTGAAGAATGACGGCATCCTTCCACTTACGGCCGCGAAGTACAAGACGATTGCCGTCATCGGCCCGAACGCCGCTGCCCTTTCCGCGCTGGAAGGCAACTACAACGCTGTGCCTAAAAATCCGCAGATGCCGGTCGATGCCCTGCGGGCGGCTTTCCCGGGCGCCCACGTGCTGTACACGCAGGG
>DASYEV010000195.1:0-4676 GCA_036498835.1 Acidobacteriaceae bacterium
ACGGCAGAGGTGGGGCCGGGAGCTGCGGTCGGCCAGCTCCTTCGTACCGCCCTGCTGGAAGCGCCGCACCCACTTGGCCGCCGTCTTCGCGCTGACGTTGAAGCTGGCCGCGGCCACCTTCAACGTCACACCACGCTCTAATACGTTCCGGGCAAGCTGTTCTCGACTGTGAATCGTCAATCGGGCATTCTGGTGATAGTTCATTCGGTCTCCTGATGCGCTTTGTCTTCGCAAACTCAGCTTTTCAGTTCTTGACCGAATGGACAACCTATTGAAACTTCACACCTAGAGCATTTCCCATGATGCTGTGCCCTTCCCGAAGCGGCTGAAAAGGTCGTTTTCTTTAGGGGAAACGACTTCAACATCTTTGCCCCTGGGGTACACCTTCATGGGAAATGCTCTAGTCTTCCAGGCGGACGAGGCCCTGACGAAGTGCGACGGTGACCGCGCCTGTGCGATCGCGGGAATCCAGTTTATCCAGCAGATGGTTCATATGATTGCGAACAGTGTTTTCGGTGATCCCAAGTTCCATGCCGATCTCTCGATTGGTGAACCCCTGCGTGAGCAATTGCAGAATCTGCATCTCTCTCCCGCTGAGCTCATCTCGATAGACACGGCTGGCTAGCTGCGCAGCGACATGCTCGGGGATGTATTTGTCACCGCCGTGGATGATGCGAACGGCCGCGGTGATCTCTTCCATCGGCGCTGTCTTGAGGAGGAACGCCTTCACGCCCGCTTTGATGGCGCGGAATATTTCTTCGTCGGAGTGGAAGTTGGTCAGCACCGCCGTGCGTATGGCTGGGAACTCCTTCAGAAGTACCGTCACGAATTGATCGCCGTCCATGCCTTTCATCCGCATGTCGGTGATCACCACATCGACCTGGATGTTTCGCAGCATGTCGATTGCTTCACGGCCCGACCCCGCCGAACCGACAATCGTCATGTCTTCTTCGCAATCGAAGATGCTTGCGATGCCGCGGCGCACAACGGGGTGATCGTCCACAACGAAGACTCGGATTAATTCCATGACACAACTTTACCCCCGAAACGCTTCGTGAAAGATAGTCATCAGGCGGCGAGTCCCGTATTGCAGACGATTGCGTCGCAGAGCGCCCGGGACGCGGTGAAACAGCTTGTGAAATTAGTCCAATGCTACTAGCAGAAGGTGGTAGAAGCCTCTCATTGTCAATGGGCTGGAGGGAACATATGCTCCTCCCGAAGATAGAACATGCTCGCGGTTTGCGCGTCATTTTGGGAGGTGTACAAGGATGGAGTCTTGCAGAACAGGCCGAAAGGATGCTCGCACGTATCGAGTAGCCGCTTGCATTGCGGTACTGGTTTTTCTTCTGGGAACTCTCGAGAGAAGAGTGGAAGCACAGGTACTTACCGGCGAGCTCGATGGCACTGTGCGCGACACAAGCGGCGCACTGGTCCCGGAAGCGGTAGTAACAATCCGGAATGCCGATCAAGGTCTGGTCGTGCGCACCGTGAAGACGGATCGACAGGGACAGTTCACGGCGCCTTTGTTAGCGACCGGAAACTACACCGTCAAGGTTGCCGCCCCAGGCTTCGAGCAGGTGGATGTCACCGGGTTGCAGGTTCATGTGGGACAGCCGACCGCGGTTCCGGTTACGCTGCCCGTCGGCAAAGCTGTAGAGACGGTTACGGTAAGCACGGCGCAGACGGGCATTCAGCTCGATACGGCCGCCGCCGGAACAATCATCAGCAGCACGGAGACCACCGAGCTTCCGTTGGCGAACCGAAATTATCTGCAGCTTATGGCGCTGCAGCCTGGTGTCAGCGGCCCGATCCCCGGCGAAAACCCTCGCGGCAACATTCGTTCCAGCGGCGCTGTGAACGTGCAAACGTATTCCGTGAACGGCAATCCAACCTCAGCGAACGGTTATTATCTCGACGGCGCGGACACGCTGAAGCGCGCCGGTCAACAACCGGTCAGCTTCCCCAGCGTCGACTTCATCGGAGAGATCAATCTGCAGCGCGGCAGTTATGGCGCGGAGATCGGCGGGCCCGGCGCAGCGGCGGTCAATGTGCAGACCAAATCGGGCGCTACGGCATTTCATGGCGGCGCCTTCGGATTTTTCCGCAGCCAGATATTCAACGCGAACAGTCCTACGCTAAAGCTTGCGAAACTGCCTAGACCTGCGACTCGCGCTGCGGACTTCGGGTACTTTATCGGTGGACCTGTCTGGATTCCGGGACTGTCGCGGCGCGCGACGACGAAAACGTTTTTCTTTTTCGGTCAGGAATTTCTGAGGCAGCTCGACAACAACCTCAGCAACATCACGAACATTCCCACGCTGGCGCAGAGGCAAGGAACGTTTACGACGCCGGTGTGCACTTCGTACAACGCCGCTGCAACTACATGCCTGACCAGCACCACTACGATCACCAACATCAATGCAATTGCCGCTCAATACCTGCAGGACATTGTCAACTACGTTCCGCTTCCAAACAATCCTGCCGATGTGCAGGGGCTGGTTTACAACTCGCCCGGAACGAACAACGAGACGCAAACACTCATTCGTATCGATCACCAGTTCTCTTCGAAGCTGAGTGCATTTTTCCGGTACCTGGATGATCCATTTCATCTGACCGTGCCGTTCGGCTTTCAGCAGGTTTCGATGGTTCCCGGGGTTGCCACTGCGGCCATGACGAACGGGTCGACAAGCTGGCTGGGGCACGTCACGTACGTATTGGGCAGCAACCATGTTTTCGAGGGGGGATATTCGCAGCGCGCGAACTGGGTTACTGCCGTCGATACCGGCAGGATGGCCATTGCTAATGCGCCGGATGTCAGCATCCAGCTTCCTTATGTGAACACTCTTGACCATGTCCCCAATCTTGCGATTAACGGTTCGAGTTACAAGGGCTCCGGCCGATATGACGAACGCAGCCCCGTGCAACAGATCTTTCTGAACAACACGAACACCTGGGGCAGGCAGACCATCAAGGCCGGCGCGAATGTCGAGTTGCAGGTCAGCTACTCCAATACCGCGGGTTCGAACGCGGGCAACTTCACATTCGCCTCAACGCCGGTGGTAACGGGTTCGGGTACCACTGCGTTCTCGCAGGCCTTTGCGAACTTTCTGCAAGGACGCTCCTCGCAGTTTACGCAGGGCAGCATTGACCCGACCGCGGCATTGCAGTCGAACATCTACGAAGGCTACGTGGAAGACGATGTCCACTTAACGCCGCGGTTCACGATTCTGGCTGGCGTGCGGTACACCTTTTACTCTCCTTATAGCAACGCGATCTATCAGGGTAACCTGTTCAACCCCGCACAGAATTTTTACGCGTCAAGCTTCAATCCCGCCCAGGCGCCGACACTCGATCAGAATGGAAATCTCTGTCTAACGGCGCCTTGCGGAACCAGCGGACGCCTGCCGAATCCCAACTACAACGCCACGAATGGCATCATCGTCGGGGCCAAAAATAGCCTCTTCGGCAACTCAGCCGGTCAAGGCCGGACAACGAATATTGCTCCTCGCTTTGGCTTCACCCTGGACGTTTTCGGCGACGGTCATACGTCGCTGCGCGGAGGTTTCGGAACATATTTCCTGTCCATCATTGGCAACACAGCAAAGAATCCAACGATTCAGGATCCACCGACAGTCGTGACCGCGACGGTCCAGAATCCTAACTTCGCGACTCCAGGAACCGGGAGTTCGGCTTCGCCGCAGAGCCTTCAGGCTTATGACGCACTGGCGAAACAGGGCTACACGCAGCAATTCAGCCTGGACCTGCAGCAGAAGATACTCAGTAGCCTGAGCGTGGACATCGGCTATTACGGCAGCCTTGGACGTCATCTCACCGCCGGCGAGGACATTAACCAGCCTGGAATCGCGGCGTTTCGCTCAGTGACAGGCGCTCCGGCGACCATCACTGCAGGCAATACAGCATTCCTGAACCTGGTCCGTCCTTACCAGGGATGGAGCTTCATCAACGAGCAACTCAACATCTTCACTTCGAACTACAACAGCTTGCAAAGCAGTGTGCGCTGGTCTGGGCGCCATGGCGCATCCGTGTTGGCGAACTACACCTTCTCACGTGCCCTTTCGGATGCAAACACTCCGCAATATAACGGTAATCTGCGTGCGGGGTATGGACCAACCGCCTATGACCGCAACGATATCTTCAATGCGGCGATCGTGTATCCGCTGCCGTTCCTGTTGAACGACCATCACTGGTACGACTATGCGGTGGCGGGATGGCAGCTTAGCGGCATCGTCACGTTGGGTTCCGGTCAGTTCTTCACCGTGACGCAGAGCGGCGTCGATCCGGCTGGTCTCGGGTTGCTGGTCGGTCCTTCGACGGCACGTCCGGATGAGGTTTCCAACCCGAACGACGGCACATTCCACAACCGGTATGCCGCACAGGGGAAATGGTTCAACCCTGCGTCCTTCAGTGGGGTGCCCGCGGGAAATTACCGGGTCGGAAATGCTCCCATCGGCAGTGTTCGCGGCCCAGGGTATGAGGTCTACAACTTGAGCTTCTATAAGAACGTTACCCTCGAGGGGAAATACCGGTTGCAGGTTCGTGCAGAGTCATTCAATACGTTCAACCATCCGAACCCTACTTCGGTGGATACGGTATTGGGTGACACCGCTTTTGGCCAGGTAAACGGCTATGGGGATCCTCGGCGCATGCAATTTGGT
>DASYEV010000196.1:0-36567 GCA_036498835.1 Acidobacteriaceae bacterium
ACGAATGCTCTGAATCTCGCCCGCATCGGGCCGGTGGAACGGGTGCCGCCCGCTGACCATCTCGTACAGAATCAGCCCCAGCGCGAAGATGTCGCTCTGCACACTGCTCTGCCCGGTCACGAACTGCTCAGGCGCCATATAGGCGATGGTCCCACCGCGCGCCGTATAGGTCGCGCCTGCCAGCGCGGGCTCGACATGCTGCGTAGGGCTGGAGGGGTCGAAGTCTACATTCTCGCGCTTCAACTGCCGGGCCAGGCCGAAGTCCAGGATCTTGATCAGGCCGCCATCGGTCAACATGACGTTGGCCGGCTTCAGGTCGCGATGAAAGATGCCAAGGCTGTGTGCCGCGGCCAGACCGTCGGCGATCTGCATACCGCTCGAAAGCACCAACTGGGCATTCGCGGGCCCTTCCCCGATCACCTTGTCCAGGGACTTGCCCGGGATGTACTGCATGACAATATAGGCTTCGTCGTCGGCTTCCCCAACGTCATAGATTGCGCATACATTAGGGTGGTCGATCGCGGACGCGAGTCGAGCTTCACGGAGCTGCGTGGTCCGCATCTGCTCCTGCGTCTGCGTGCCGCGCTTGAGCAGCTTGAGCACCACCGGCCGCTGCAGCAGTGTGTCGTTGGCCAGGAACACCACCCCACTGCCGCCCGCGCCGATCTTGCGCACAACTTCATAGTGCTTGATCACGCGGCGCTTCATAGATGCCATTATCGCAGCTTGACTCTGCGCTTCGTGTGGAAGACGTCCGCCGGCGGGCTCTATCAAGTGACAAATAGCCGCTGTTTTCCCCCGGAAAAACGCCACTCTCTCCTGCTATTGGCAGCCAAGGCATGAGCGAGACTTCCATAAGTAACGTGCCGCCATACAACTTTTGCGATACAAAGGATGGGCCGGGCAGCCCCTAGGCCATCCCATGCATCCAACCGCTTGATCCTTCATGGACTCACTGCGCATGACGCAGCCAGGCCTTCTTGTTTACGCAGTTCTAACTTTTGATTAGGAACGCATGCCGCCAACGATTCTGCTTATCGACGACAATGCTGTCCAGGCCGCAACACGCCAGACCATTCTCAAGCGGGCGGGCTATTTTGTGATTGCCGTGCTGAGTCCCGAACGTGCGCTGGAGCAGTTCCGCAACAACGAGTACCCCAGCCAGATCGACCTGATCATCACGGACCACATCATGCCCGGCATGAACGGCGCCGAGTTCGTCCGCAAGCTGCGCGAGTTCGAACCCAACACACCCGTGCTGGTCATCAGCGGCATGGTCGAAGCCGAGGAAGAATACTCCGACCTGAACATCAACTTCCGTCTCAAACCTCTGCTGCCAGACAATCTTCTGGCGACCGTCCACCGCCTGGCCGGAACACCGACCTAGTTCAAACTCAACGATCTCCTTGTTGTCGCCGGGACAGTCGCTATCTGTCCCGGCATTCTTTTTGTGTCGGGCAGGCAGAGCTCCTAAGCTCGAATCACCGCAAATTTGGGTGCCCCATTCATCGCGCAGCCTTTGGCGCGATGGGTGGGCCGGCAATACCGCCCGACCTGCGCTCGCGTTGCCGGGCCGTCCATTGGGATTCAATCTCAACCACTCCAAATTCCCCCAACATATGGTGACGGCAGCTACTCCACCTGTACTCTTCGGCTGTCGCTACCAACCCGCGTTTAATGGGATTCTGGTGAATGTAGTCGAGCTTTTCTAGTCGTTTCTTTTCCGTAAAGACGTTGAAATCGTAATAGCGCGGCAGCCAGAAGCGTGACCGACCGCAAATCAGTTTCTTCGAGGTTGATCCCTTCAGGGCGGACATGGCTTCTGCTACAGTCCCGTTCTTTGGCTCACTCATCAGCAAATGAACATGCTCCGGCATCAGGACGTAGCCAGTGATGTAGAAGTCATAGTCTCGACGAACCTGCTCCAGTGTCGCTTCAACAAACTCCATCGCCCCCGGTTCGAGCAGAAACGGCTGCCGATCTCCGCAGCTCCAGGTCAGGAAGTGCAGATTCCGGGTATCTTTCTGATCGCGTTTGAGACGAGACGGCATGGGATTTGACGGTAGCCGAAGGTTCGTGCAGGCCCACCCATCGCGCCAAGTGCTGCGCGATGAATGGGGCACCCACGTCATCGGCTGCCCTAAACCCTAACCCGCTCGCCTTCCTGGCCGGTGACCGCACTCCATCCTGCTCCATTTCTGCGAAAATAGAAGCCGAGGACGACTCGCGCCCATGCCACATCCCATGCCGACCTTCGGCAACTTTTCGCTGCTGCTCGCGCTGATCCTGTGCGTCTACACCTTCTTCGCCGGTGCGCTTGCCCTGCGCGCCAAAGCTGCGCATATTCCGCTGTCCATTCCGCCTGATGCCTTGCAGGAAACTTCGCGCCGCGCCGGCATGGCCAGCTTCATCGTCATCACCTGCGCGGCCATCGCGCTGGTGTGGGCCGCGTTTACCAACGACTACTCGGTCGACTACATCCTCCACCACACCAACAAGGCCCTCAACCCGGCGTACAAATTCTCCGCACTTTGGTCCGGCCAGGAAGGCTCGCTGCTGCTGTGGGCATGGCTGCTCTCGGCGTATGGCTTCGTGCTGCGTCTGCGCCACAAGACGGACGTCACCCTTAGCGCCTACGCCTCGACCATTCTGTCCGTGATCCAGGTGTTCTTTCTTCTGCTGCTTGTCTTCGCCGCTTCGCCCTTCGCGCTGGCGCCCGGACCTCCGGCCCTCGACGGCTTCGGCTTGAACCCGCTGCTGCAGTACCCGGAGATGGTGATCCATCCACCGATGCTGTATCTCGGCTATGTCGGCTTCTCCGTACCTTTCGCCTTCGCTCTAGGCGCGCTGATGATGCGCTACCCCGGCGAAAAATGGATTCACATCACCCGCCGCTGGACCATGGTCACATGGCTCTTCCTGACCTGCGGCGTCTGCCTGGGCATGCACTGGGCCTATGCAGTGCTGGGCTGGGGTGGCTACTGGGGATGGGACCCGGTGGAGAACGCCAGCATCCTGCCATGGTTCACCGGCACAGCCTTCCTGCACTCCGTGATGATGCAGGAAAAGCGCGGCATGATGAAGAACTGGAACGTATGGCTGATCTTCTGCACGTTCATGCTCTCCATCCTGGGAACGGACCTCACACGCTCCGGCATCGTCGGCTCGGTCCATGCCTTCGCGCAAAGCTCCATCGGAGGCTGGTTCACCACCTTCCTGGTCATCATCTTTGCGGTCTGCCTGTTCACCTACTTCCTGCAGCGCGACCACCTGCGGGCGGAAAACAGACTGGAGTCACTGGTCTCCCGCGAATCCAGCTTCCTGTTCAACAACCTCATCCTTCTGATCGCGTGCTTCACCGTGCTGTGGGGCACGCTGTTCCCTGTTCTTTCGGAATACGTGCAAGGCTCGAAGGTCACGATGGGGCCCCCCTTCTTCAACCGCGTGGCTGTGCCCGTGGGCCTGCTGTTGATCCTGCTCACCGGTGCCGGGCCCATGCTGCCCTGGCGCTCCACCTCGATGCGCGCCATCCGCCGCAACTTCATACTGCCCTGCGCCGCTATCCTGATCACCGCGGTTACGCTGATCGCCTGCGGCATCCGTCCCTGGACCTCCGACGACGCCACCTCCGACATCTACGCGCTGCTCTGCTTTTCGCTCGGCACGGGCGTGCTGACGGCGATCGTGGCCGAGTTCCTGCGCGGAGCATCCGTTGTCAGGACGCAGACCGGCAAGAACCTCCTGTCGTCCGCCGTGCTGCTCACCCGCCGCAACACGCGCCGCTATGGCGGGTACCTGATCCACTTCGGCGTGGTCGTGCTCTTCATCGGCCTGGCCGGCGCGGCGTTCGATCAGTCAAAAGAAATCGAGATGGGCTTTGGCGACAGCCTGCAGATGGGCTCACTCAAACTTGTCTGCCAAAGCTACTCGCAGGACTCCAACGCTAATTACGACACCGACTACGCTTTGCTCGATGTCTACAAGGGTGGCAAGAAGATCGTCCAGCTTGCACCCGAGCGCCGTTTCTACACCGCCAGCCAACAGACCGACACGGTGGTCGCGATCCATTCCAACCTGGCGCGTGACCTGTACGTCGTCTTCATGGGCCGCAATCCTGAAACGGATCGTCCCATCCTCAAGATCATGCTGAAGCCGCTGGTGAACTGGATCTGGATTGGCGTGGCCCTCATGGCGTTTGGAACCCTCATCGCCCTGGTGCCTCCCCTCCAAACGGCCACACGCCGCGTGGAGGTTCCGGAAGCCGAACCCACCCGAGGTCCATCGATTCCATCCGGCACCGTTCCCAGCTTCAGCCGGACACTTTCGCCTTCGGGAGCCTCCGCAACCAGTACGCCGGAGGCAGGACGTGCATAGAGCATTTTCCGGACTGCTGCGCCGCTCCTCGGCAGCGGTAAAGTCCGTTTTCGTCCTGAGCCAGCGCGGCCCCTTGAAGCTCCAGATCGAGCTTCAGCAGAAGCGGCGCAGACGCATCCTGCAGACGCTGATGGTCTGCGTCTTCGCGATCACCATGCTTGGCGCGAGTGCGCCGAAACATGACAGCTTCAACACCGTCGGTCACCAGCTCATGTGCCAATGCGGCTGCGGGCAGATCTTGCTGGAGTGCAACCACGTCGGCTGCCCCGTTTCCGGCCCGATGATCGACGAGCTCAAGGCGCAATTCGCCGCCGGCGGCTCCGAGACACAGGTGCTCAACTGGTTCGTCAACAAATATGGTCCCATCGTCCTCGCCGCCCCAATCCGCGGAGGATTCGACACCATGGCATGGGTCGTGCCCTTCGCCGTGCTTGTTCTGGCGACGGTTGGCGTCGCATTTCTTATCCGTTATTGGAAGCGGCGATATCTCGCGTTGCCGTCGGCCGGGTTAGACTCAACTGCATTGGAGCTACCTGATCCGATCCGCGACCGAATTCGGCGCGAAACCGGAGTTGAGTAGCGGCCCAGCCAGGCACGCCACGAATGACCCGCCTTGAACTTCTGAAGATTCTCGTCGGTCAGGCTCATCAGAACGGCTTCGACTTCCGTCGTTGGTACCGGGAGAACATGAAACTTCCCTGGATAAGCGGAGAAGCCGCGCTCACGTTACTGCTAACGCAGCGACGCTACTACGCTCTGCTCTTTTCCCACGACTTCGCCAGCGCCTTTTGGAAGACCGGCTCCGAAATCACCTTCCAGGTTCCCGCACAGACTTTCCAGCGCTCCATGCCTAACGGCGAGATCGCCACCGTCACCCGCAAAGGCTTCACCCGCCGCAGCGCCCGCCGCGACGTCTGGAAATATCACCTCAAAGAAATGGCCGTAGCCGAAGAACCCCTACGCTACATCCGCAAATATCTCGCCGTCGAAGACGAACTCGACGAAGCGCCACAGGAACAGCCGGAGGCGCATCATGGGCCGCGGGTGATGTGAGGACAGGAAGGTTCTAGGTTCTAGGTTCTAGGTTCTAGGTTCTAGAAAAGGCGACAGGCTGCGTTCGGAAAGGCGAAAACAAATCTAGTACCTAGAACCTAGTACCTAGAACCTGTTCCTTCGCCCTATCCCCCCGTCATCTCCTTCAACGCCTTCTGCGACCCCTTCCGTTCCTTGGGAAGCGGATCGAGCTCCAGGCAGCGCTGATACTGCTTCTTCGCTTCATCCAGCTTGCCCAGCCTGCGTGCGGACTCCGCCAGGAGGAAATGCGCGACCGGGTCGGTATCGTCCAGGGCGATCGCATCCTTTGCGCGCAGGTAGGCCGCCGCGAAGTTGCCATCGTTCTGGTAGAACTCGGCTACCTTCACATCTTCTTCTTCGCGCTCATCGTTGCTCGGCTCACGAGGCGGTGTGAGCTTTTTTCGTGCGCGCTTCGGCGCGGGCAGATTGTCGGAGGTATCGCCTGCGGGAGCATCCGGGACCGCATCCGCTCCCACGCCGCCGCTACTGCTGGAACTTGAGCTGCTGCCTTCGTCATCCGGCCTGGAGCTTGAACCCGAACTGCCCGCATCCTGCAGAGGGCTCTTGGGCACATCCGCCTTGCTGTCGTCACCGGGAAAAGGAAACTTCTGCGCGGCATTCGGCGCATTCGGAGTACCGGCAGGCGCCGGACTGGTCAATGCCGGGTTCGTCGCAGGCGCGGGATCGCCGGGATAGGGAAACCTTTGCGCGGCCGGAAGCTGCGCCGCAGGCTGCGGGCAGGTTGAGCTGCTGGTCGCCCCATTCGATCCGCGCGAGCCCGAATATGTGCAGTTCTGCCCCGTTCCCTCAGGCTTGGTGACAATCGGATGCAGCGGTGTTGGAGCGGGCGTCTGCGGCTCCTGCGCCCAGGCAGCCCCACCCACAAACATCGATCCCGCGAGCACCACGCCCGCCACCATCACCGGCCTGTTTCCGCCAAAACGCATACCTCAATTAGACGACATTCACGCCCGGGAGGATAGGCCCAGCTTCTGCCCAATTTGTGCGCTTGCCTGCCCACTCTTCTTCCCATCTTCCGCGCACGCTACGCTGTACAGAACCTTGCTCGATGCGCCTTCATCCACAACCCGCAAGGAAAAGCCTTGCTATACTCCGGCCAATGCCGCGTTCATCCTCCCCTTCCACGCCCCGGCTTCTGATCCGGTCGTCCGACATCCACGCCGCCGGATGCTACACCCTCGATCCCATCCAGCGCGGCCAGCGCATCATGGAATACGACGGCCTCCGCATTTCCAAGGAAGTCGCCGACCTGCGCTACGAAAACCGCGTGGTCACCTACCTTTTCGGCTTTGGAGAAGACGGTGACGTCATCGACGGCTTCGGCACCGAGATGTTCCTCAATCACTCCTGCGACCCCAACTGCCAGACCAAAGAGATCAACGGCAGGGTGTTCATTCGCGCCATCCGCGATATCGCCGCCGGCGAAGAGCTGGTCTACGAGTACCACCTCTACGACTCAGACCTGGACGACGCCGCGGATTGCCATTGTGGCAAACCGCAATGCCGAGGCACTATGTACTCCGAAGAAGAGGTCGAACGCCGCGCACGCCTGCTCAAACGCCGGGCGGGAAGCAAGAAGAAGGCTTGACCGGCCTCACGCAGGCACCTGAGATATCGCAATCCGAGTACTGACTGGTCCTAACGTTGCAGTGCAAGGAACGAACTTCCCTGTTGGAATGGTCGATAGGACATGGCCATGTCAGCCGCCTCCATGATCGATTTCTCCTACACCGTCGACAAACCCGAATACGTGCAGGCTCAGAAGCTCTTCATCAGCCAGCGGCAGAAGAACGCCACGTTGATCGGCGTTGCCACCATCGTGCTGATGCTGGCCGGCTGCGGAATGCTGTTCTACATGACCAGCGGCCTGATGTCCGCTTTCGCCGGATGCGCCGTACTCAGTGTTGTGTTGGCTGCAATCTACTTTGTCAGCAAGCCACTCACGGAAAAGCTGGTGTTGGGCATTCGCTACCGTCAGGAAGCCATGGCCATGACCGATACCCACACCGTCATTGACGAGGATGGCGTCGTGATCGAGTCCCGCGGCCTCACCAGCCGCCGCACCAGCTGGCGTGAGTACACCGGCTGGCTGGAAGGCAAAAACGTCATCGTGATGATGATGGGCTACACCGTCCGCCCCATCCCCAAGCGCGCACTTTCCGAACCCGAACAAGTCGAACTGCGCAGCCTGCTGACCGAACACATAGGCCCCGTCAACAAGCTCCGCCGCTTCTAAAGGAGCGGTTCGAAGCCCGGCACGGTCTTTGCCGTTGCCGTTGCTGTTGCTGTTGCCCTTGCTATTGCCGTTGCCGTTGCCCTTCTGGTTGTCATCCCCGCAGGGGATCTGCTGTCCCGGCCTTTCCACCACAAATTTGTCCTCTCGACCGAAGCGAAGCGTAGTGGAGAGATCTGCTGTCCCGGCCTTTCCACTCCAACACCAGGAAGAAGCCCTGTTAACTGTTCGCTGTTAACTGTTTCCGGCCTCACCGAACTGTCCCCTGCCCCACCCACCCCCGTTTCTTCCGCAACCCTGGGCGATACAATCAACCTTGCCCAATGGCTTATCAGGTCCTCGCCCGCAAATACCGTCCGCTCCGCTTCTCCGACGTTGTCGGGCAAGACCACGTCACCCGCACGCTGCTCAACGCGCTGGCGCAGAACCGCATTGCTCACGGTTACATCTTCTCCGGCCACCGCGGTATCGGGAAAACCACCATCGCGCGCATTCTGGCTTCGGCGCTGAACTGCCGCAACGTCATCGGATCGCCCGAACGGCCTGCGCCCGAGCCCTGCAACCAGTGCGAGAGCTGCCTGGAGATCCGTAACGGCAACGCCGTGGACGTCATTGAAATCGACGCCGCCACCAACCGCGGCATCGATGAGATCCGTGAACTCCGCGACGCAGCCCGCTACCGGCCCTCGCGCGACCGCTTCAAGATCTACATCCTGGACGAGGCGCACCAGATCACCGATGCCGCGTTCAATGCCCTGCTGAAGACCCTGGAAGAGCCGCCCGACCACATCGTCTTCATGATGGCGACTACCCAGCCCGAAGACATCCCACAGACTATCCGCTCGCGCTGCCAGCACTTCAGCTTTCACGCGGTCAAGCTCGATGACATCGTCGGCCAGCTTCGCACCATCTCCAACCAGGAAAGCATCGGCGCCGACGACGCCACGCTGGCGCTCCTCGCCGAGGCCGGCGACGGCTCCATGCGCGATGCGCTCTCCATCATGGACCAGGCCATCGCCTCGGCCCCGGTCGTCGATGGCCGCGCCGTGCTGACGCTCGAACAGATTCGCGAGCTGATGGGCACGGTCTCCAACGTGGTCTACGAGCAAATCCTGGAAGCAGTCCACAACAACTCCAGCGCCGATGTGCTGGCGACCATCGCCCGCCTGCTCGACGCCGGCAACGGCCCTTCGCAGCTCGCGCGACAGTTCGTCCGCTACCTGCGCAACGTCACCGTGGCCAAAATCACGCAGCTTGCCCCGGACGCCGAAGCCACCGGCATCGCCGCCGACCTGCTGCAGATCTCCACCGAAGAACGCCGCCGCGCGGCTCGCTCCGCTGCTCTATTCACCGAAGAAGAGCTGTCGCGCTTTCTCTCCATCATGCTGCGCACCTTCGATGAACTCGGCTACCGCCAGGAACCACGCTTCCACCTGGAGCTCGGCCTGCTGAAGCTGGTCCACGTCCAGCGCCTGCTTCCGGTCGAAGACCTGCTCAGCCAGCTCGGCGCCGCGCCCGGGTCGACATCGACACCAAGACCCGCCGGTAGCTCAGGTCCCTCCGGCTCCGCTGCCGCCCCACGCCCATCCGCCGCACCCACCTCGGCAGCCAGGCCAGCCAGCGCCTCCGCAGCTACCGCCACCACCTCACGGCCTTCGCCTTTCGACGCCGACCGCACCCGCAAAACGCCAACAGGCTCCATCGTTCAGGAAACACCTGTCGCCATCACCGAAGGTGCTCTGGCATTGGCGAGCCAACCCGCCTTGGCGCCACCGATCGAAACAGAGAGTTTTCCACAGACTAACGAGCGTCCACATCTGGTCGGGGCTGAACCACTAAACCCATTAAATACAGCCGTCTCCACGGAAAACGTAATGTGGGACTTTGGCTTCTCCGGCGCACAATCAACAATTGAAGCCGGGCCCTTTTCCACCACTCCACAGGCATTCCAGCCAGCCGCTGCCGATCCCGCTGAAACCAATCAGGCCACGCTCATCGCGGCCAAAGCGGGTGCATTAACGGAACTGGCTGACCTCACAGAACCGGGTGGCCCATCCTTTGCGGCTTCATCGCAAAGGGTGGGGTCCGCAGATGCCGCCTCTGTCGCAGAAGCCAGCATCTCCGCTGAAGCCAGCAATCCTACGGAACCAGCAGTCGCTGCCCCTGCCCCTGCTGGCACCGATGCAGATCTCACCGCGCTCCAGAACGCCTGCTCGACAGCCCTGGAAGCCACGAAGGGCCAGGGTTCCGCCGCGCACGCCATGGACGAGGCGACATTCACCCTCGAAGGCGACACGCTGCAGATTCAGACCACCGTCTCGAAGGCCATGCTACCCTCGCTGATTAATGCCGAAGCCGAGCGCATTCTGAACGCGACGATCCGCACCCACAGACCCGGCCTCAAGCTCAAACTCCTGCCCGGCGTCCCCGCCCAGGCAGCCTCGAAGAGAACTTCGCGAGCCGCAGCCGCCGGCAGCGCCGCCGACCTGGCCGCCAAACATCCACTGGTCCAACAGGCCCAACAACTCTTCGGAGCCGACATCAGCAACGTGATCGATCTGCGCGACAAATAGTCGGGGACACGGTCCCTGCGCCCAGAAGCGAGGAAAAAGCCCCTAAAATTGTGGATAAATACGGACCAATCTGCACGCCGATTCAATATCAGATCGCATTTTACCATCAGCTATAACTTCATCTATTTCATGTAACAACTTGAATCGCAAACACTAAAAGAGGTTTATCGTGGATTTCTCCCAGCTAGGCAAAATGCTCGAACAGGCGCAGGAGGTCAAAGCTCAGATGGACGAGCGGCTGGCGTCGCAGACCTTCGAATCCACCTCGGGTGGGGGCGCAGTGACGGCCAAGGTAAACGGCAAACGCCAACTCCTCAAGCTCACCATCGACCCATCCGCCGCCTCAGCCTCCGCCAACGACATCACCATGCTCGAAGACCTGATCGTCGCCGCCGTCAACGAAGCCGGTCGCAAAGCCGACGAAGCCGCCTCCGCCTACGCCGACAACCTCCTAGGAGGCATGGGCCTTCCCGGCCTCTAACCCACACCACCGAACCGCACGCACCCTCGCCTTTGTTTTCTGAATCCTAACCCCTAAACCCTAACCCCTGGCTTTTACTGTTTCCTACTTCCTACTCGCTACTTCCTGCCTCTCTCTATGTCTTCCCGTTTCGCCGAGCCCATGGCCCGGCTCATCGACGAACTCCGCAAGCTGCCCGGTGTGGGCACCAAGACCGCGCAGCGTTTCGCGTTCCACATCCTGCGCTCGTCCGCGGGGGACGCCGAGGCGCTGGCCAGCAGCATCCGCGCGCTCAAGGAAGCGCTGCGTTTGTGTTCGATCTGCAACAACGTTACGGACGTCGACCCCTGCGGCTACTGCGCCAACCCTGCCCGCAATCAGCGTCTGATCTGCGTCGTGGAGGAGCCGACCAACATCGCCTCGATCGAAAGAACCCGCACCTGGAATGGCGTGTATCACGTTCTCCATGGCACGCTGTCGCCGGTCAACGGAGTCGGCCCTGAACAGCTCCGTCTGGGCAATCTCTGGCCGCGACTGGCCGCGGCAGCCGGTCTCAATCAACCCGCCGAAACCGGTGAACCCGTCGAAATGGGTGAGCAGACCGAATTTGGCGAGCTGATTCTGGCCACCTCACCCACCGTCGAAGGCGAAGCCACGGCCCGCTACATCGCCGACGAAGTCCACCACCGCATCCCCAACTTCCGCATCACCCGCATAGCCACCGGAGTCCCCGCCGGCAGTGACATCGAATACGCCGACGAAGTCACGATGACCCGTGCGCTTGAGAACAGACGACAGGTCTAGGGATTAGGGTTTAGGGGCTAGGGTTTAGGTAGAAGCAAGGGCACGGGCGGTTGCAGGGCTCAGTTTTTGCATTTGCCCTTCTTTCTGTCATCCCCGCCGGGGATCTGCTGTTCGCCGGTGGCCCCCCAACCCTGTCATCTCGATCGCGGCGGAGAGGCCTGCTTCTGCCCCCCGCCATGCTTCCGCTTTCTAAACCCTAGACCCTAACCCCTAATCCCTGGCGTTCCCCTAAGCCCTCATTCCCCACCACTCATCCCTTTCCACAAATTTCTTCCCTACCCTGCCACTCTCCTGACAATATCTGGCAGCCTCGTACGTTAAGACTGTAGACCTCGGCAGTGTGTAGCAAGCACAGCGTTTGAGGGAAACCCATGCCTGGCAAAGACTTGACCATCTCGGAGCAGGACCGGTTCATCGCTGAAGCGTTTGCACGCGACGAACCTCGCCTGCGCAGCTTCATCCGGCGCCGCGTCCTGAGCACCAGCGACACCGAAGACGTTCTGCAGGATGTCTTCTACGAGCTGATCCAGGCCTACCGCATGATGAAGCCCGCCGAACAGGTCACCGCCTGGCTCTACCGGGTTGCCAAAAACCGCATCACCGATCTTTTCCGCCGCCGCAAAGCCTCCTCGCTCAGCGAGCCGGTTGGCGCGGAAGAAGATTCCCTGGTGCTCGAAGACCTGCTTCCTGCGCCCGATGCCGGGCCGGATGCCATCTATGCGCGCAACGTGGTGCTGGACGCACTGGACGAAGCGCTGGAAGAGCTGCCCCGGGAACAGCGCGAGGTGTTTGTAGCGCATGAGTTCGAAGGCCGCAGCTTCAAGGAGATGGCGGAAGAAACAGGAGTGGGCATGAATACGCTGCTGGCGCGTAAACGCTATGCAGTGCTGCACCTGCGCAAGAGATTGCAGCAGATGGATAAGCAGTTTCGATTGGAGTAGAGGATGAGAGTACTTCGTGTTTTGAAAATCGTATTGATGGTCTTGGTCGCCTGCGTGGTGATGTCGTACCTGGTCATGCGGCTATGGAACTGGCTGATGCCGGAGATCTTTGGCCTGCATGTCATCACTTGGGCACAGGCATTCGGCCTGCTGCTGCTCAGCAAGATTCTGCTGGGCGGCTTCCATCGCCACGGCGGTGGACCTGGCGCCTGGAAGCGCAAGGCGTGGAAACGCAAGATGGAAGCCCGCTGGGCCAAGATGACCCCCGAAGAGCGCGACCGGTTTCGCGCGGGAATGCGCGGCCGCCGCGGCTGCCACTTCCCCGGCTTCGACCAAACGAGTGTGGAACAAACCCCTCGATAGAGGCGTACGGAATTTGAAAGGAAGACGCATGATAGTCAGCAGAATGACGCTTGAGTTCCCCAACGCGCCATGGGCCGCCGCAAGCAGCGCCAGCAAACACGCAAAGCAGGTGTTTCAGCGCGTCGCGAAGGACCCAGCAGTGAAGCCGCTCCAGGCAGGCGACATCGAACGCATGTCGCTGCAAGAGCTGCTCTACTTCGCCCTGGTCGAAGAAGGAACCCCCGCATAACCGCGAACCCATTCACCACCCCCCCAAGCCCACACCCAACGGTGTGGGCTTTGTTCTTGCGGGACGATTTGTGTTCCGCGTTCTTGCCTTTCTGGTTGTCATCCCCGTAGGGGATCTGCTGTCCCGGCCTTTCCACCCCAACTCTGTCTTCTCGACCGAGGTGGACAGTTTCATCGTCCACGTAGCGGAAAGATGACAGAGTTTGGGTTGGTCCGGGAATGAAGACCAGGAACCACCACCCAATCTGATCTCTGTTCTCTAATCTCTGTTCTCTGTCTTTCCCTACAGTCCGCTGTTAACTGTTCCCTGTTAACTCTCTATCCTCATCACATGCGATCTTTCCGGATCCTCAGCCTTCTGTTCCTCACAGCCACTCTCTGCGCTCAAAAGCCGCAAGAGCCCGTCTACACCGTCGACGCCATCCACTACGCCACCGTCCCGGGCTTCCCGGTTTCCGGCTTGATCAGCGGAGCGGACCCCGCCCGCACGATCGACATCGCGATGATCTATTGGCTGGTCCGCGGCAACGGGCACACCATTCTGGTTGACTCCGGTTTCTATCGTCCGCAGTTTTTCAAGTCCATGAAGATCGTCGACTTCCAGACGCCGGAGGTCACGCTCGCCAAGCTCAACCTCAAGCCGGCGGACATCACCGATATCGTGATCACGCACATGCACTGGGACCACGCCGACGGCATGGACCAATTCCCTAACGCGCGCATCTGGCTGCAGAAAGAGGAGTACACCTACTACACCGGAGCCGCCTGGCACTCCAGCAAGACCCACGGAGGCATCGAGCCCGATGACGTCATGGCTCTGGTCAAGCTCAATCTCGCAGGACGCGTTTCCTTCGTCGACGGCGACGACCAGACCATTTTCCCGGGCATTCGCTGCTACACCGGAGGCAAGCACACCTGGGCCTCACAGTTTGTCACCGTACCCACGGTTGCCGGCACGGTCGTGCTCGCCTCCGACAACATGTACCTGTACGAAAACCTCGCCAAGCATGTGCCCATCGCACAAACACTCGACGCCGCATCCAACCTCCGCGCCCAGGACCGCATGCGCACCCTGGCCACCGACCCGCGCCTGATCATCCCCGGCCACGACCCCGAAGAGTTCAACCGCTTCCCAACCGTAGCGCCAGGGGTGGTCGAAATCAGGTTCTAGGTTCTAGGTTCTAGGTTCTAGGTTCTAGGTTCTAGGTTCTAGGTTCTAGGTTCTAGGTAGTGACGCGCGCGAAATCCTTCGCTGTTGTTCTTGTCTTTGCTTTTCTTTCTGTCATCCCCGCAGGGGATCTGCTGTTCCCGCTTGCACCCCACAACCCTGTCATCTCGACCGGAGTGGACAGTTTCACCGTCCACGCAGCGGAGAGATCTGCTTCACCGCTCCCGCCCATGTCACCGTTGACCACGATCCCGCTTTGAAAGGGCTGGGCTTCAGCCAGCCGCCCTGGCTCACCACAAATTCGGCTTTAGCCGCTGAGGGGCTTGCCCCTGCCAGACGCGCGGGCAGGAGCAATATCTCTCCGCTGCGCGGCTACGCCGCTTCGATCGAGATGACAGAGTTGTGGTGATGGATGAAAGAAGCAGATCCCCTGTGGGTCGGGGTCCCGGTCAGGCGGTCTTTGCCTGAATGGGGTGAGGCGATGAAAGAAAGGCAACAACAAGAGCCAACCAAAACCGCAAACGCCATCGCATCCGAGCGAACCTAGAACCTAGAACCTAGAACCTAGAACCTAGAACCTAGAACCTAGAACCTAGAACCTAGAACCTAGAACCCTCATATCCCCACCCGTCATTTCCTTCGGCAGCTCAAAATCCAGCAGCCCAAGGATCGTCGGCGAGATATCCCGCAGCGAGCCATTCTCCCGCGCACCCACATTGCGCGCGTCTTCCGTCACCAGGATGAACGGTACAGGATTGGTGGTGTGCGCCGTGTGTGGGCCACCAGTTCCGGGATCGATCAGCAGCTCCGCATTGCCGTGGTCGGCCGTGATGATCCACTTCGCTCCATGCGCGCGCACCGCGTCATAGATGCGTCCCAGACAGGCGTCCACCGTCTCCACCGCTTTCACCGTAGGTTCGATCTTGCCCGAGTGGCCCACCATGTCAGCGTTGGCAAAATTCACAATGATGACGTCGAAAGCGGTGTCCGTGATGGAGCGCACCACAACATCCGCAATGCCGTTCGCACTCATCTCGGGCGCAAGGTCGTAGGTGGCAACTCTCTGCGACTGCACCAGTTCGCGGTCTTCACCGGGGAACGGCTTCTCGATGCCACCGTTGAAGAAGTACGTAACGTGGGCATACTTCTCCGTCTCCGCCACACGCAGGTTGCGCAGCTCATGTTTGGCCATCACGTTGGCGAGCAGGTTGTCCATGCTCTCCGGAGGAATCACCATCGGCAGTTTGTACTTCGGGTCATACTGCGTCATGGTCACGTAGTGCAGGCCCAGGGGGACGCTTTCCAGCGGGATCTCCGCATCCAGCTCCGCGGCCTTCGGCAACTCCAACCCCGCTGTGGGAGTGATCCCACTGCGCCGCGCCAGCACTCGCGAAATCTGACGCACGCGGTCGGCGCGATAGTTGAAACACAGTACCGCATCGCCATCGCGGATCAATCCCAGCGGATGGCCATGCTCATCGATGCAGCAGAACGGTTCAATGAACTCGTCCGTAATTCCGTTGTTGTAGCTTTCGCGCACGCGAGCGATCGCGTCGGCATACAACCCGCCTTCGGGATTGCCCGTAACCATCGCGCGAAATGCCTTGTGTTCGCGCTCCCAGCGCAGGTCGCGATCCATCGCGAAGTAGCGGCCGCTCACGCTGGCCAGCTTGCCCACGCCATATTCGGCGAATGCCTGGAACAACTCGCCCAGGTAGCCCGCTCCGCTGGTCGGCAGCGTATCGCGCCCATCCATGAACGCATGTATGAAGACGCGCTGCAGCTTTTGCTGCGCAGCCATCTTCAAAAGCGCATGCAGGTGCCGCTGGTGCGAGTGCACACCACCATCGCTGACCAGGCCGATCAGGTGCAGCGCGTGGCCTTCCTGCGCGGCAACCTCCATCGCTCTGAGCAGTGTCGGGTCTTCGAAGAATTCGCCGCTGGCAATCGCAGAGTCGATACGCGTGATGTCCATGCGCACTACGCGTCCCGCACCCAGGTTCAGGTGGCCGACTTCACTGTTACCCATCTGTCCGTCGGGCAGGCCGACAAAGTGTTCGCTGGCGCGGATCAGCGTATTCGGATACTCGCGCAGCAGCTTGTCGTAGTTCGGCTTTCGCGCCAGCGCGATAGCGTTGCCATGCGACTCGGCCCGGTAACCCCAGCCGTCAAGAATGGTCAGGATGACCGGACCGCCAGATCTCATGCTTCCCCTTAAAGCGAAATTCCCTGATACTGTCGCGTCGATAAGCGATTGTGGAGGCCGTTTTTCTTGCGAGAAAACGGCTTGTGCCGTTTCGCCTTCCCAAACACCTTCAGGGAATTTGCGTTACGCGCAGTTCACGCTTTCGCGGCCCAGGAACTCCGCCGTCTGGCCGAGCTCTTCTTCAATGCGCAGCAGCTGGTTGTATTTCGCGATGCGATCCGTGCGGCTTGCCGAACCGGTCTTGATCTGGCCGGCGCCGGTACCCACCGCGAGGTCCGCGATGAAGGTGTCTTCGGTCTCACCCGAACGGTGCGAAATGATCGACGTATAGCCGTTGCGGCGAGCCAGCTCGATCGCTTCCAGGGTCTCAGAGATGGATCCGATCTGGTTGACCTTCACCAGGATCGAATTTGCCACGCCTTCTTCAATGCCGCGCTGCAGACGCTTGGTGTTGGTGACGAACAGATCGTCGCCCACAAGCTGCACGCTACGGCCAATCTTTTCGGTGAGGATCTTCCAGCCGGTCCAGTCGTCTTCCGCAAGCCCGTCTTCGATGCTGATGATGGGATACTGACGCGCCCAGCTTTCCCAATACGCGGCCATCTGCTCGCTGGACTTCTCACTCTTGTCCGACTTCTTGAAGATGTACTTGCCGCTTTCCTTCACATAGAACTCGCTGGCGGCCGGATCCAATGCAATCGCAATCTCTTCACCCACCTTGTAGCCGGCAAGTTCGATCGCTTCCAGGATCACTTCAATGGCTTCCACGTTGGACTTGAGCGACGGCGCGAAACCGCCTTCATCGCCCACCGCCGTGTTGTAGCCCTTCTTCTTCAGCACGCCCTTCAGCGTGTGGAACACTTCCGTGCCCCAGCGCAGTGCGTCGCTGAATGTTTCCGCGCCCACCGGCATCACCATGAACTCCTGAAAGTCCACGTTGTTGTCGGCATGCGCGCCACCGTTGAGGATGTTCATCATCGGCGTCGGCAGCGTGCAGGCATTCACGCCACCCAGGTAGCGGTAGAGCGGCAGGCCCAGGGCATCGGCGCTGGCCCGCGCGCAGGCCATCGACACCGCGAGAATTGCATTGGCGCCCAGGCGTCCCTTGTTGTCCGTGCCGTCGAGCGCGATCATGGTAGCGTCGATCATGCGCTGGTTGCTGGCATCCATACCCACCAGCTCAGGCGCGATCGCGCTTTCGACGTTCTCGACGGCCTGCAGCACGCCTTTGCCGAGATAGTGGTCCTTGTCGCCGTCGCGCAGTTCCACGGCTTCGTGTTCGCCGGTTGAAGCTCCGCTCGGCACTGCCGCACGTCCGCGCACATTACCTTCCAGAACCACATCGGCTTCTACAGTTGGATTGCCGCGGCTGTCCAGAATCTCGCGTGCATGGATCGACACAATCTCGGTCATGATGTTCCTCGGTCTTGTTTCGTGAGTGCGCGTCCGCGCGCGTGAAATACGATGCTCGAGCCGGTCCTTCAGGCTCGGCCTGCGGTCCACCGCAATCGTTTGCCCCGCCGCTCCGCCGATCGTCTCTACAAATCCGGCCATACGCAGGCACCCACCGTCGCCCATTCTAACAAAGCGATTTCATGCCCGCATGAAGCGGATATCACAGCCACACCGCTACAGAGGCAGCAGCGCCGGCTGTTCGCTGTTAACTGTTCCCTGTTAACTGCCCACTCGCATCCCTCTCCACTCCGCTCGCCGGCATCACCAGCCGCACCCGCGTTCCACGCCCCGGCCTGCTGACCATCTCCACCTGCGCGTCGCCGCCGAACAGCACTTCCATACGCTCGCGCACATTCTTCATGCCAATGCCTGAACCTTCGCGCACCAGACCACTCACGGGCGCGGCCACGCTTCCACCCGGTTCGACACCTACACCGTCGTCTTCCACTTCAATCACCAGTTGATCGCCTTCGATGCGGCTGCGCAGAGTGACCGTGCCTCCACTAATGCGGGGTTCGAGGCCATGCTTGATGCTGTTTTCGATCAGCGGCTGCAATAGCATGCTCGGCACCACCGCATCCAGGGTGTTGGGGGCGATGTCCTTCACCACTCGCAGCTTCTCACCAAAGCGGACCACTTCAATGTCGAGATAGTCGTCGGTAAACGTCAGTTCTTCTTCAAGCGGCACGAACGCCTCGCGCTCACGCAACAGCACGCGCAGGATGTTGGCCAGCTTCACGATCATTTCGCGGGCCAGCTCCGGTTTCGACCGCACCAGCGATGCGATGGAGTTCAACGTGTTGAACAGGAAGTGTGGATTGATCTGCCGCTGCAGTGCTTCCAGTCGCGCTTCCAGCAGCAGCCTTCCCTGCTCCTTCAGCTTGTCTTCAATGCGCACCGCGTTCCAGAGCTTCAGCGGAATGCCCACCACTACAGGCGCGCACGCGCAGATCGCGAGTTCCACCCACAGGTTGTTCGAATACAGCTCGAAATAGCGGCGAGGATAAAAGTGCGACAGCAGGCTGGTGCCGAGTTGCACGGTAAACAACAGCACCAGCAGCGTGATCTGGCGGTCGAGATGCGGATACTTCACCGTTCGCCGCACCCAGCGGTAGATACTGAGGTCGATCAGCGGAGAGAACGACCAGATATCTTCTTCTTCTGCAAACCGGCGAAACGCGCCAAAGATCAGAGCAATTGCCAAGTTGACCGGCAGCGCAGAAAACTCGTGATGCCCCATGGCCGGCAGCGCCAGAATCGCGCCGCCCAACATGCCCGCCGCAGGCCCCAGCAGAAGGCCCATCAAAGCCGTGGCCTCAAAGGAAAGATCGGCAGCCAGGAAGTTCGGCACACGCACGCGCACCAGCACACCCAACATCAGCGGGATGCAAATCCATGCCAGAAACTGCAGCGTTTCCGTGCCGGTACGATCGCGGAGCAGCAACAGCCGCTTGAAGCGAAGGGATCGCGCCAGCGAGCTGGCCACTGCCGCGGCTACGCCAAGCTCCACCAGGAGCGAGATGAGGATCAGCTTCGAATCAGCCGCATGCACGTTTTTACTCTACGCGTTCATGGCGGCTTCCGGCCCTAGTTCTCGGTGGGCCGTTCGATGTGGTCAATGACCGGCAGCGTCAGGACAGCTCTTCCAGGCTTGAGCTTGACTCCAAGCTGTTCCTGCACGGCTTCCAGGAAGTCCGCGCCTTGCGGCTCTGCGGGAGTACCCGCATCCACTCCGGCGTTGGGCTTCCGAGGAGTAACGAATTCGACCGTGAAGTCATACCGCCCGGTCAGCCCGGTTTCATCCACAACCGGATGGCTCAAGAAACCGAATGAACTGCCAAAGTGGCTAATGAAGCTGGCCACAAGCTCCATCCTCGTATCGCGGGAGCCGGCGATGAGCATGGCGCCTCGGGGCATCAGCCCGTACGTACCGCACTGCCATTGAGGCATTTCCTTTGGGCCCGGTGGCATGACCTCCGCAGTACAAGGCCGACCATCGGCATGCAGGCGAAGTCCAGGACCAAGCACGTCCGGCTTGCTCAGCGTCATGATAACTACCGCAGAGTCGCGTTGATCCATATGCATCGTCATTTGGAAACGCTCCGCCAGTAGCGACTGCATCATCAGCCGGATCTGGTCCTTGGTTACTCCCTGAGGCACGCGCGCTTCAATGGAAAACCTGTCAGTTTCCACCCATTTGGGTAGAGGCGCCAGAATCGCCCGTTCCTGTTCCGGGGTCAGCCATCGTTTGTAGGCGAACGTGAAATACGTCATGACCGAAGTATTCGCATGGAATACGGTTCCAATGTCGCGAAACGAATCGTCCGCATTGATTGCAAAACTCGCCGGGATTGACGTTCCGGGCTTACTGAGATGAATGGACGCAACTTCGAAAGATGCCTTGCCGCCCGCCTTCACCTGCCACTCCGGGATCTGACTCGTGCCGTCTGTCTTTTCCGCGGCCTGCGAGGTCGCTTGGGCAGCGATCTGCGTCGGCATGGATGAGCCAATGAGTGCCGCCATTAGAAGGCCTGCGGACCAAGTCATCACCCGAGAGCGTACGATCCTCCCCACTTGCACGCGCATCCGCTGCATCCTCATCTGCTTGTCTCCTGTCTCTGCTCGTCTGACGAGCCTCCGGGCCTCCCGTCAACCGGAGACGTGACATTGCTTTGACATTCCAATGACGGCAGGCATGAATCTTCGGGCCCGCGCCGGAATCTATAATGGTGCTATGCCGTTTTCCGCCGTAAAGAAGGTCGCCGACGCCGATTTCCCCACCCGCTGGGGGCACTTCCGAATTCTCGGCTTCGAAGGCCTCACGGAGCCCGGCGACCCCACCCGCAAGCCCGTGGAAAGCGCCGTCGCCCTGGTCATGGGAGACATTCACAGCGCACCGCCTGTCGTGCGCATCCACTCCCAATGCCTGACCGGCGACGTCTTCCACTCCCTGCGCTGCGATTGCCATGACCAGCTCCACCTCGCCCTGCGCACCATCGCGGAAGCAGGTTCGGGCATTCTGCTCTACGAACAGCAGGAAGGCCGCGGCATCGGCCTGATGGCCAAACTGCGCGCCTACGAACTGCAGGACCAGGGTCTCGACACCATCCAGGCCAACGAGCAGCTAGGCTTTGAAGCCGACTGCCGTCACTTCGAGCTGCCTGCCGAAATCCTAAAGGCCCTCAACGTCCCTGAAGTCCGCCTGATCACCAACAACCCGGAAAAGGTCTCCGCCCTGGAAGCCTCGGGCATCAAAGTTGTCGAACGCCTGAGCGCCGCCATTCCCACCGAACCCACCTTTGAGCGCTATCTGGAAACCAAGCGCGAGAAGATGGGGCACCTGCTGAACTAAGGCAAAGCACGGCGAATCGATTCCATCCTTGCCGTCGCCTTTCTTTCTGTCATCGCCTCACCCCGTTCAGGCAATAGACCGCCTGACGGGGACCCCGACCCGTAGGGGATCTGCTGTTTGTTGACGCCACCACGACACTGTCATCTCGACCGAAGCGGACGGTCTTATCGTCCGCGCAGCGGAGAGACCTGCTTCTCCGCTCCAGCCCATGTCACCGGCAGACCACCGCACGGTAGGTCCAGCCTTCAGGCTGGACATTAGAACGCCTATTGAGATTCGGCTTTAGCCGCTGAGGGCTTGACTTTCTGCCACCAGCATTCGTTGTGATCAGCCACCTTGGTGGCAAATAGAAAAACAGCAGATCCCCTGCGGGGATGACAACAAAAAAAGCAAAAGGCCACGTCACTATCGCCAGACAACACCTCACGCAGTCGGCGGAGGATCCTGCGGCACCATGATCAGCTTTGCTGTCGAATACCCTGCTGCCGTAGCTTTCGCTTCCGCCTCGGCCAGCGCATCCGGGGCGAGTTCCCGGGTCTTGGACAGCACCCACAGCTCCTTGTGGTTGGCGTTGGCCAGCACCATCCAGGCATCGTCCTGTCCTGCTCCCAGCACGAGGTAGCTCTTGGAAAAGATCAGCCAGCGCCGCGTCTTCAACTTGGCTTCGCCGCTCTTGACCTGAGTAGCGCGGCTGCTCTTCATGTCCATGTCTCCGTGCTTGCCTGTGCAAGAGTCGACAAACGTCACCGTGTTCCTGCCATCGCCAAACGCGATCAGTTGGAAGTCATTGCGGGCGCAGTCCCTCTGCGCCTTGCCCGGGTAGCGGGCGATCTCATACCAGGTCCCACGCATGTGGTTCAGGTCGAAAGCCTTCCCAGGCGTAGGCTTCTGCGCGCTCGCCGCCATCGCGCCCGACACCGCCATCGCTACGACCGCACACAAACTCGCTACACGTCCCACCCTGACCTCCGTATGTCTTCCTAGCTTCGATGCGCCCGGCGGCCTTCACGGCAGGCCACATTCCTTGCCTCCCGGCTCCCCCACGAGCATACGATGATGAACTGTGATGCCTTCTCTCGCGACCCGCATGCTCCGCCTCGCCGTCTGCGCGGTTCTTTCTCTGCTGACAGTCACCGCAGGCGCCCAGAACCAAGCGACAGGTACTCAGGACAAACCCACGCGCCTGACCTTCGATGTCATCTCCATCCATCCTTCCGACCCCAGCCAGCAAGGTGGAGGCATCAAGCCCATCGCCGGCGGCCATGGCTACACCGCGCGCAATATCCCCGTGAAGCTCATGATCAGCTTGATGTACAAGATTCCGGCGCGACAGATCAAGGGCGGCCCCGAGTGGCTCGATTCCGCGCGCTGGGACGTGGAAGCACGCGCCGACGGCACCTACAACATCGACGACCTCCACACCATGTACCAGAACCTGCTGGCCGACCGCTTCGGCCTCACCTTCCATAAGGAAGTGAAGGAAGGCAACATCTACGCGCTGACCGTCGATCCCGCCGGCATGAAGATGAAGCTCAACACCTCGCCCCAGGATTACGCGATCCCGGTGCAGGGGCCGCCCACTCGCATCGCGGGCATCCGCGTGCCCATGACCTACCTCACCTGGTTCCTGGGCCAGAATCTTCAGAATGACGAGCGGCCGGTGGTCGACATGACCGGCCTCACCGGCAACTACGACTTCGTTATGGCGTTTCAGCCGCAGCTTCCACCCGGCGCGCCGCCCGATGCCCTCCCGCCCGAGTTTCGCGATCTCCCCAACATCTTCACCGCGGTGCACGACCAACTCGGCCTCAAGCTCACCGCTCAAAAAGGACCCATCGATTACTTCGTGATCGATCGCGTCGAGAAACCGTCCGATAATTGAGGTCAACCTGCTGGAGTCCATGCTTGAAGCGAAACCTTTCCCGGATCGTCACCCCTATCCTCCTGGCCCTCTCCGCGTTGACTGCGCACACACAGGTTCTTCATGCCGACGGTCCACGGCCATCGTTCGAGGTGGCAACTATCAAACCTTCGCCATCCGACACCACCGGCACGAACATGATGCTTGCGCCGGCACGCTTCAAAATCAGCCACATTACCATTCGGGAATTGATGAAGTTTGCATACAACATACGTTCCGACGACCAGCTCACCAATGGCCCCGCCTGGATCAAGACCTCCTATTTTGATGTCACCGCCAAAGCGGACCAGGCAACTGTCGATGAACTCGCCAAGCTCCCGGTAGAGCGCCGTGTCGTGGCTTTGCGTCTGATGACGCAATCGCTGCTGGCAGAGCGGCTGAAACTCCAGCTACACAGCATCACGGAAAGTCTTCCCGTCTATGAACTTGTGGTTGCCAAGGGTGGCTCGAAACTCACCGAAATCTCTCCCCCACCGGTGACAACATCTTCGCCAACCCCGGCGGCACCCGCACCGAAACCCCTCATGATCGGCTACACCGGCAAGAACCAGCTCACGGCGAATGATATCGGCATTGGCATGCTCGCCGAATGGCTGGGTCGCCAAGCCGAGATTGGCAATCGCCCTGTGATCGACAAAACAGGCCTGAACGGCAAATATGATTTCGTTCTGAATGGCGTCGCCGAACCGCGTGCCTCTTCCAGTCCCGGACCGGGCGCGGAAGAGGGATCCTTATCACTCTTCACGATTCTTCCGGAGCAACTGGGCCTGCGCCTTGTCCCAACGAAGCAGCCCACCGAGGTTCTCGTGATCGACACGATCGAGCAGCCCACGGAGAACTAGAACAGGGCTAAATCTTCGACACGCCCATCTTTGCTTTTCTTATTGTCGTTCCCGTAGGGGATCTTCTGTTTGCACGTGACACCACCGATCCTGTCGTCTCGACCGAAGCGGAGAGACCTGCTTCTGCCTTTGCTGTTGCCTTTGCTCTTGGTGTTGCCGTTGCCCTTGTCTTTGCCTCTGCTTTTGAGGAGTAGACGTGAGCTTTAGCTCACGGAACACGCAGCCATGTAAGACAGCCCTTTAGAGCTGGGTTCCTTCACGACGATGTCAGTGCCGCAATCACCAAAAGCACGCCCCCAGCGCCTAAAGGCGCATTCATAAATGCCTTAAATGTCTGGCCTGAAGGCCAGACCTACCGTGTGGTGGTTGGCCGGTGACATGGGCGGGTGCGGTCGCTCACACGCCCAACATCCTACAGACCGACCCATCGCGCCAAACGCGGGCGCGATGAATGGAGCACCCACTTTTGTCGGCCCAGAAACCTCTAATCCACCAGCTCCCCAAGCGGAATACTCACCGGCGCGGCCAGCGCACGCACCACCTTCACCGTCGTCACGGCCTGCCCAACATGCCGAGCCGTATGTTCGGCACAGTGAATCAGCAGCCCTCCCACGGTCGTTGGCAAACGCTTCCTCCCGATCCCTCGCACATCCTCATAGCGCTTGGGCTGGATTGCGCGCACTCGTCCTTTCGCCAGTTCCACGCCTTCGCGAAATTCGCGCAACACATCCTCCGCCGAGCCCGGGTCCAGTTCCGTCTTCAGCGCCGCGAGTTGTTCATCGTCCAGCCAGCGGTCTTCCGCATAGGTCATCAGCCGGTCCAGCGATCGTGCAATATGCCGCAGGTGAAACGCCACTGGAGGCAGCGCCGCCGGACGCGCAAACATCTCCGCATCGTTCAGTGCATCGCACCAGCGAGCTACATCTTCCTCAGCCAGCTCCAACGCGTGCACCACCGCTCGCCGCAGCGGATCGAGTTCCTCGTGCGTGCCCCGCATCCACGGTTCCGTTTGCAAACCTTTGACCGCCTCACTCATCACAAGCCCTTTCTCGCGCGGAACTCGCGAACCACATCGCCCGGATCCCTGTGCTGCGACTCCACCGCCAGATTCATCGCACGCATTTCATCCGCGTTCACCTTGCCCGCCAGGCGCTTCATCGCGACATCGATCTGCGGCCAGCGTTGCAGCGCATCCTCGCGAATCAGCGGCACCGCTTCGTACGGAGGGAAGTAGTGACGGTCGTCTTCGAGCGCCACAAAGTCCAGCGCCCGAATCGCGCCATCGGTCGAGTTCCCTGCCACGATATCCACCTGGTGCGCCGCCAGCGCCCGATACAGCAGACCAAGCTCCATGGTGCGTGGCGATCCGGCAAACCGCAAACCATACGCCGTCGACAACCCCTGCAACCCATCAGGCCGCTCCGCGAACTCATACCCTACGCCGAGTCGCGAAATCTCTCCCCCACCGCTTCCCTGCAGCTTCACCACATCGGAGATCGTTTTCAGCCCCAACCTGCGCGCGTCTTCGCCACGCACCACCATCGCGAAGGTGTCTTCAAACCCAAGCCCCGGCTCGGCGCGTACCTGGTACCTCTGCTCATACAGGCGAGCCACCGTCGCGTTCACACGATCCGCATCGCGGTCTAACGGCTGTTTCAGAACCGCGGTCAACGCTGTGCCTGTGTATTCCACATAGCCATCGATACGGCCTGACACCAGCGCCTGTTGGCACAGATAACTGCCCGCCAACCAAAACCTGCGCTCCACCGGCCCCGCGCCCGCGGCCTCAATCTCCTGCGACACAAGCTCGCCCAATACGACCTGCTCCGTGAAATTCTTAGCGCCAATCACGATGTGCGAGGAACGTGGCGGAGCACACGCCACACAAAAACCCAGAGTCACGCATACGAAGACGGCAAGCAATATGCGAAGACCGGTTCGCGGCTTCATCGCCGCACCGCCATCCGCTTCTCCAGCAGCCCCAGCAAGCCATCCGCCCCCAGCGCCAGCAGCGCCGCAGGCACTGCCCCGGCGAGCACCAAGCCGTTATCGACACTGGCCACACCGCGAAAGATCAATTCACCCAGACCGCCCGCACCAATCGCAGCCGCAATCGTCGCGACGCCCACGCACGTCACCGTCGCCGTGCGCAGTCCGGCAAGAATCACGCTGGCTGCAAGCGGCAACTCCACCTTGCGCAGGCGCTGCATGCCGGTCATCCCCAAGGCATTGGCCACATCGATCAACGCCGCATCCACGCTGAGAATGCCCGCATAGGTATTGCGCAGGATCGGCAGCAGCGCGTATCCCGTGAGAGCGACCACGGCCAGCCGCGCCGCGCGCTCACCCAGCCATGGCACGGGAAGCAGCAAGCCGAACAGGGCCAGACTGGGAATGGTCTGGAGGATGTTCGCCACCGCGAGCACCGGCTTCGCGAGCCGACGCTGCCGCGTCAACACGATGCCCAGCGGCAAACCGATCGCAGCGGCCAGCAGCATCGCGCTGGCCGTCAGCCACACGTGCTCAAACGTCAGGCGTGCGATCTCCGAGCCGTGATGGCGCAGGAACTCGTTCATGCCGCACCGCCGCGCTGCGTGGCCGCCACATATGCCTTGACCTGAGGAATTTCAGACGCACGCACTTCCCCTGCCGGCAGCTCCGCAACGATGCGCCCCGCATCCAGCAGCACAACGCGATCAGCCAGGTACAGCGCCTCTTCCAGGTCGTGCGTCACGATCAGCGTGGTCTTGCCCACGCGATGCAACAGTTCGCGCAGCATGGTCTGCATCTCCGCGCGTGTCAGTGGGTCGAGCGCTCCGAAAGGCTCATCCATCAACAGCACCGCAGGCTCACTGGCCAGCGCGCGCGCCAGACCCACGCGCTGCCGCTGCCCTCCACTCAACTGCCACGGATAGCGCCTGGCCATCTCCGCGGGCAGACCGGCAAGCTGCAGCATCTCCGCCGCACGCGCGGCGATCTCACTCTTCCCTTTAGCCGCAAGCTCCAGCGACATGCCCACATTCCGCTCGATGCTCATGTGCGGAAACAGCCCCGTCTCCTGGATCACGTAGCCAATGCCCCGCCGCAGCGCGATCACATCAGCCTGGCTCACATCCTGCCCACCCACCAGCACTCGGCCGCCCGTAGGCCGGACCAGCGCGTTCACCGTACGCAGCAGCGTTGTCTTGCCGGAACCACTGCGCCCCAGCAAAGCGGTCGTCGATCCTGGAGCGATGGTCAACGAGACGTCGTTTAAAAGGGAACGGCCACCTTCGACCGTGAAGCTCACCTGCGCGAACTCCACTCCCTGGGCGGCCATCCAATGTCCTGCCTTTAATTCGCAACCTTGTGCCTGGCTGTCTTTTTATCCCTCGACAGCCTCAGGCGAGCCTTCCGCCGGTTCGCCATCACCCGGCGCTCCGGCAGCGGGAGCCGTAGGCGCCGCACCCTTCACGCGCACCACGGTGATCTTGTCGAAGCCTTCTTTGAAAGCCGGTGGCCGCAGCCGTTCCGCCATCTTCTTCATGACTTCGTCGGTCACCTGGCGGTCGCGCTTGGAGTTGCGCTCCATGCAGACCTCAAGCGGCACATCGAAGAACACGGCCTGGACCTGGTAGCCAAAACTCTTGGCCATCTTGATCCACTGGCGGCGCTCGTGCGGGCTCAGGTTGGTTGCGTCCACGTAGTTCCATGGCATCTTCGCGATCAGCCGGGCCCGCAGCAGGCTGCGCAGCGTGCTGAACACCAGCCCCTGGTAGCGCTGCTCGGTGATGTCGTCGAACAAAATGTTGCGCAGGAGGTCGCTGGAAAGCGGCGTAACGCCTCGACGCTTGTACCACGTCGTTTTGCCTGATCCAGGCAGACCAATCGTCAGCACCACATACCCTCGCGGCGAACGCGCAGGCACGGCCTGCGGCTCGGCAGGCGGCGTCGCCAGCGACTCCGGCTGCGTCTCCACGACCATCGTCTGGGCGGGTTCCGCGACAGACGCTATGGGCGCAGGCGCCTCCGGCGGAGCAGCAGGTTCGCCGGGCTCAAGCCCGTGCATCTCCGCGGCTACGTCGGTCTGCGGAGCGCTTTCCGCAGCGGTTGTGGGTTCCGGGTAGGACGGCCGCAAAGGGGCCGGCTGATCCGCGGGCAGCTCCTGCCCGATCTTTCCCGTGGACTCCGATTCGTTGGGGCCACGCTTGGAACGTCTTCTCATGAGTTTCTCGCGCATCCAGTCGCGCATAATCAGGTTTGTAACACACGGCTCCAAGGTGTCGCAAAAGCTGTGCATTCCTTGTGATACGTCTTGCGATTATCGTAGCGCCTTTTTTGCTCTCCAGCCTAAGATCGTTTGCCCCGCCCTCCGGGCTTTGGTAGCCTCGGAGATTGGGAGCGAACCGTTTCGCATTGTCAGGAAGCGCCCGCACCCGCCGAGATTTCGCATAAAGAGGTCACAGGAAAGCCCATGGCAGTCAAGGTTGGCATTAACGGCTTCGGCCGTATCGGACGCAACGTGTTTCGCACCGCCCTCGGCAACCCGGACATCGAGTTCGTTGCCGTCAACGACCTGACCACGCCCGCCACCCTGGCCCACCTGCTGAAGTACGACTCCATTCTCGGCAACCTGAAGAACGACATCTCCGCCACCGACGACTCGGTCATCGTGGACGGCAAGGCGATCAAGGTCTTCGCCGAGCGCGACCCCGCTAAGCTCGACTGGGCCTCCGTCGGCGCGCAGATCGTGGTCGAATCCACCGGCTTCTTCACCGATGGCGAGAAGGCCAAGGCCCACCTGGGTACAGGCGGATCAACCGTGAAGAAGGTCATCATCTCGGCGCCGGCTACCAATGAAGACCTCACCGTGGTGCTCGGCGTAAACGACAACAAGTACGACCCCGCCAAACACAACGTCATCTCCAACGCGAGCTGCACCACCAACTGCCTAGCGCCGGTTGTGAAGGTGCTGCATGAGATCTTCACCATCCAGTCGGGCATCATGACCACGATCCACAGCTACACCAACGATCAGGTCGTCCTGGACGCCCCCCACAAGGACCTCCGCCGCGCCCGCGCTGCCGCGCTCAGCATGATCCCCAGCTCCACCGGCGCCGCCAAGGCTCTGAAGCTGGTGATCCCGGAGATGGATGGCAAGCTCGACGGCTTCGCGATCCGCGTCCCGACACCCAACGTTTCGGTGGTCGACCTCACCTTCGTGACCGAAAAGCCGATCGACACCAAGAGCGTGAACGCCGCGCTCAAGGCCGCATCGGACGGCCCGCTCAAAGGCATCCTCGGCTTCACCACCGAAGAGCTCGTCTCGTCCGATTTCAAGGGAAACCCCCTGTCGTCCATCGTCGACTCCAAGCTGACCAAGGTCATCGGCAACACCGGCAAGGTCATCAGCTGGTACGACAACGAGTGGGGCTACTCCAGCCGCGTCAAGGACCTGATTCTCTTCCTGGAAAAGAAGGGTCTGTAAGCCACGGAGAGTACCGCAAGGTTATCAACCGGCATCCAGTTTTGAAATGCGAAGGCGCGTCACGTTTAAGCATTCAGCTCGAACATGACGCGCATTAACTTTGGCGTGGATAGAATCCTTTGCCTTTGCAGTTGCAATTGCCGTTGCTTTTCTTGTTGCCATTGCTTTTCTTGTTGCCGTTGCTTTTCTTGTTGCCGTTGCCGTTCTTTTTGTCATCCCCGCAGGGGATCTGCTGTTGTTGTTGCCTTTGCTTTTGCCTTTGAGGCGTAGAAGCAAGTTTCAGCTTGCTGACTGTCACAACCCAAAGCCGCGCTTTAGCGCTGGGCTCTTCGCCAATCTCCCCGAGATGCACCCGTGAGGCCCACCCATCGCGCCAAGTGCATGCGCGATGAATGGGGCACCCAGATCGTGCGTTTGCACCGACGGGCTCAACTACTTCCTACTTCCTATTCCCTTCCGAACGCGGCATACACCAGCACCGCACCCAGCAGCGCCACCATCACGGCTCCGGCTGTCAGGGTCGCGGTTCCTACCCCGCTTACAAACGAGTTGACCGCCGAGCCCACACCTGCGGCGTCATGCACCAACCCCTGCCATCCACCCGAAGTATGCACTGCTTCCGCCGCCAGGCCGCAGGCAACGCACACCACGATCATCAGAGCGATCAACTGGGCCCCTATCAACGGCCGGCTGACTTTCTGAATGACCACCTGGCGCTGGCGCAGTTGCGCACGCCACCAGATCAGACTGGGTGAAACCACCGGACGTTCCGGCAACGCACTCGCGCGCGCCTTGCGCAGCGTGGTCGCAACCAAAACGGCGTCGCCACACCGCCGGCACGAGTTCACATGTTCGCGCAGCTCGGTGGGACACGCTTCCGGCCAATGGCCGCTCGCCAGCACCTCGCGAACGTCGGTTGACCTCTTGCATTCCATCAGGCTCATGCCGCACCTCCATCCCGAAGCAGGGTTGCCAGCTTTCTGCGCGCGCGAAACAGCAGCAGCCGAATACTCGCCGAACCCAGACCCGTGATCTCCGCAATCTCTTTGTGTGAATACTCTTCCGCATGCGCCAGCCACACCAACTGCCGCTCGCGAGGCTTCAACTTGCCAAGCGCCGGCATCAGCAGCGCCTGCGAATCGAGCACCTCCACACAGCTCGTCACCGCGAACACCGCTTCGCCGACATCTTCAATTGAGCTGGCCTTCGGACGCCGCCAGTGGTCGCGCAGCAGGTTCGTGCCAATGCGAAACAGGTATCGCCGCGCGTCGACTTCGCCATCCGCCGGGCTCGCCGCACACAGGAAGCGCACAAAGCTTTCCTGCATCAGGTCGTCGGCCAGCGCGGGGTCGCCTGACGTTCTCGCCAGATATGCCCACAATGGCCGCGCCGAGCGCTCATAGAACGCAGCGAATTCCTCGCTATCCATCGGCGAACCGGCGATAGTGAGGTCTTCGCGCTGCAATGCCTGGACAACCTGTTGCGCTGTCATGGCGTTCTGCGTCCTTTCGCGTGCATGCCATCTGCGGGCCACGTACCGCTCCCACTACCGCTCATAGCTCTGCACTGCCGTTGCTGCCACGGGTTTGTCGATCAAGCCCAAACGCTTGCCCAACACCCACGTAAAGCCTGCGGAAAGGATAAGCCCTATGCCGGGCATCAGTCCCAACATTCCCAGCACCAACATCGCTTCACGTCCATCGCGCACGCTGTTACGCAGTGCCAGGCAACCGGCGCCCAGCAGCGTCAGCACGGTACCGAACTGCAGGGTGGAAACCACACGCGACACCAGGTTCGGCAGTCTCTGCTGGTCGGAATCGATTGCAATCGGCGTCGCTTCCAGGAATCGCCGCCCAGACTCGCTCTCCATGTACCCCAGAAGCTCCTGGTTGGAGGCAAAGCGGTCGATCAGTTTGGTGTGGATTTCGTTCTGCAGGGTGAAAACCCGCTTCCAGCGCCGGTTTTCGAGAATCAGCCTCAACAGCCAGATAAACGCTCCGCAAAAGACGATCATGGCAATTACCGGCATGACCTCATTGAGGATGCGCTCACTGGAGCCGCGGCGATCTTCGTATTGACGCTCGAAGCCTTCCTTCACACGCAACACCCGATAGCCGCGCTGATTCGGCCCCTTCAGTTCTGAAAACAGCCAGAAGGAGGGATTACGTGTGACCTCGGGGTGAACCGTAAGAAACTGCGCCAGCTCCGGATTGGTGCGGCTGATGTACTCCTGATTCGCCAGCAGCGAGGGATCCGCGGACAGCACGTCGGCCAGTGTCGGGCTGACTTCCAGCAGCCGCATCAGCTTTTCCTGCGTGTTGCCCAATTCTTCCTGACTTACGGGCTCCGCCGCAGCCGTACTCACCGGCGCCGCCGCCGTCTTCTGAGCGAGAATCGCCTGCGGCCTGCAGCCCACCAATCCTGCCACCGCAAGGCTCGTTATCACCGCCAACCGTTTGATCGTTCGCATCCTGTCCATCCTGTAGGGCATACCGCCCATGAAATGTCGTATGCATGTACAACGAAGCGAGCCGGCGGTTGGTTAACACGTTGCTTTTCCTTTCAGAAACCTGCCGCTCACGCTCCCCACCTGAGGCGGCGGTTGGCAGCGAGGCCCTCTTCTCCACACCCAGCAGGCGGGAGCCAATCCGTCTCTGCGTGATACAATCAACTTCGTGCGGTGATGTTCTCCCGCAACTTCCCCCGCGAACCCAAACAGTTCGCACGCATCCTCCCCGGATGCGGCCCAGGGCATGGACGCGTAGCTCAACTGGCAGAGCATTCGACTCTTAATCGACAGGTTGAAGGTTCGATTCCTTCCGCGTCCACCATCTATCTACAAAAAATACGCGCGTTGCACGCCTCAAGCGGCGCCGATGCCGGTGACTCGTTGGGTCCGATGGCTGTTGTTGCGCTCTCTGCTGTCGTCCAATGACCGAAAATGGAGGCGCCTTATCGCCATCGTCTGACAAGTCGTCAAACGGACAGCTTTGCGCTCCCTTCGAGCACCCGCTGCTCCAGCTTGGGCCGCGTGCCCGGCTGCCACATCTTCGCCCGATGCGATACACGGTAACGCAGTGGACCGCCGTCGGGGGTCGTCGCGCGCGCGATCGGGCGGACAACGCAGACGAATTCGGTGTCGAGCGCGTCAGGACCGGCAGTAACTACTGCATAGCCGTGCCCGGCCATATCGACGAATTCCACGTGCGGCGAGACGTCGGGATTGGTCGCCGCACGCGCTTTCTCGATGTCGCCACTCGCCGCATATTCGAGTGCCGAGCGCACACCGTGCTTGATCGTCAGGTTGATCGTCGCTTCGGGCGCGGCGCCTGGCGCCTTGCGCACATACAGCGGAAGCAACGGAGACTCCTTCATGTATTCGGCTGCTTCGCCGAGACCGGGGGCGGAGATGGAACCGGTGATGAAGGCCAGCCCGACTGGGTTGAACCCGGCCGGCGGCAATTTGGAGGCGGCATAGCCGGCCCAGAAGCTGTGGCGGTCGCCCGAAATGATGGAGAACCCCGACACTTTGTGGTCGCGGACGGTGTCATAGATTTCGGCACGCTCGCTGAACGCCCCGCTGAAATCGCCGCCGCCAAAGGTGCCGAAATCCTTGCCCGGCCATTTGCCCTTCACCAGCCCGGCAGGGAGGTTCTGCGGATCGGTCCGCATGTCGAGCGTGCCGTTGGTCGCGCCCCATATCTTCCAGGTCGCGGTCGACCGCGTCAGCCGCTCCTTGAGCCACGCTTTCTGCTCGCGGCCGAGTACGGTATAGGCGGGCTCGTCCTTACGGAAATTGGGCGCGCTCTTGTCGCCTATGACGATCGTCGCGGGGGGATGGCCGCCGTCATAGTCCTTGCCGCCGTCGATGATCTCCATCAACTCCTGTGGATACACCGGAAAGCTCGAGTCGAACACGTCCGTTTCGGGACGTTCCCCGGGATTCTCCATCGGGTAGCTATGGAAATCGGTGAGGATCAGATCGACATGCTTGCCGTAGCGCAACACGCGATAGGCGGTCATGCTGCCGACGGCGGTGCGGTTGTTAACCTCGGTGCCGAACCCATGATCGTCGAACGTGTCGATCGGCGCACTCGTCACCGCCGGCGGGCCGAATTGGTCGAGCCCGGGCCCCGAGGCCTTGCGAACGCGCGACGGGACATATTCCCACCACGCCTGATTGGCCGCGACGCGCAGCGGCTGTGCAGGCTCGATCTTGCTTCCGGGGTATTGGATGAAGCTCTGCCAGCCTTGCCACGAGAATTCGTGGTTGTCGCCGATGCAGACGAACGGGAACCAGGCGCGGGCGTCCTGGATGTCGGGATCGTTGATATGCGCGCGATAGACATGGCGATAGCCGGCGAGGTTGGTCGGCACATGGAAATTGCCCACCTTGCGGCCATCGGGAATGCGGCCAAGGTCGTACACGGTACGTGAGTAGCGGTGCGACACCTCGTCGGGATATTCGACGACTTCGTAGATGAAGTCGCCCAGATGGAGGACGAAGCCGAGCTTGCGATCGGCCGTTGCGCGTTGGTCCTCCCAGATCATCCGGCGATAGGCGTTCTGCGCGCCTTCATTGACGCTGTTGCACGACACGAAAGCGAAGCGGACCGGGCGCAGGTCGCTTTCGCGCGGGGCTGTGATCGTGCGCCCTACCCTGCTGCCGGCGCCACTGTCGTCGGTGAAGCGGTACCAATAGACGGTGGCGGGCGATAAGCCGCCGACCATCGCGCGGCACGTCCAGTCGGCCGCAGCCAGCACCGGCGCGTGTGCCTTGGCGACAACCTGCCGAAAATCCGCATCCCGCGCCACTTCCACCGTGAGTGCATGCCGCTCGCCCTTGTCGAATGGCCGCCGGGTCCACAGGACCACACTGTGATCATCCGGATCGCCCGATGCGACGCCCTGGGGAAAGGACGCACGATCCTCGCGCCATACGACTCGCGAAGGCGCAGCAGCCGATCGCGTCGCCCACACGCCCATGATTCCCAGAGAAGCAGCGCTCGCCAGAAACTGCCTTCGATCCATCTCACGCTCCAGAATGTTTTTCGGGCGATGGTTTCATGGCTCCAGGTACCGGTCAAGGCAACTGGTCACAATAACTTCGTGACCGCGAAAACGGGCATTGCGTATCGAGCGAACGACCGCCCATGATTGCCTGACTCCGATCCACTGCGAATGCACGTTCGGCTTCAAAGCGATACAGTATCCATGCCTCCGAAGGCATTTCCGCATGGGTAGGGAGAAGACCGAAATGAACGATCTGTGGAGCCGCCGCCGCGTGCTCACTGGTTCTGCCGCTGTTGCCGCATCGTCTGTATTCCCTCGCTCACTGCGCGCCTTCACCCGGGAGAACACCTTCGATCCCTCCAAAGGACGCCCGGCGCAGCGCAACTTCACCAGCAAGGGTGTGGAGCAGGAGATTGCCAGGGTTGCTCCACTGATCGCCGATCCCCTGGTGGCGAAGATGTTCGAGCAGTGCTTCCCGAACACGCTCGACACGACCGTCTTTACCGGAGACTACGAGGGCAAGCCCGACTCCTACGTCATCACCGGAGACATCGACGCACTCTGGCTGCGTGACTCATCCGCACAGGTGTGGCCGTATCTTCCATTCGCCAAAGACGACGCCGAACTCCAGCGCATGCTGCATGGCCTGATCCGCCGCCACGCACGCATGGTTCTGCTTGATCCCTATGCCAACAGCTTCATGCGCGACACGGACGCCAAGCCCCTGAGCTGGGCGGTCCACGATCACACCGACATGAAGCCCGGCGTGGGCGAGCGCAAGTGGGAGATCGATTCCCTTTGCTATGTGCTGCGCCTCAGCCACGGCTACTGGAAGGCAACCGGCGACACCGCCCCCTTTGACGACACATGGCGCGCATCCGCTCGCACCATCGTGAAGACCTTCCGCGAACAGCAGCGCAAAAATAGCAGAGGGCCTTACCACTTCCAGCGATCCTCGCCCAACCCTTCCGACACGGTTCCTCTCAGCGGATACGGGAATCCGGCGAAGCCCAACGGCCTCATCTACTCGATGTTCCGTCCGTCGGACGACTCCTGCATTTATCCGCTGTTTATCCCCGCGAACATGTTCGCGGTCGTGCAGCTTCGCAACCTCGCCGAGATGGCGCGCGAGGTTCTGCACGACAACGAACTCGCTGCCGATGCGACTTCGCTGGCCAACGAGGTAGACGCCGCCATCAAGACGCACGCCGTGGTGCATGATCCGCACTTCGGCGCCGTCTACGCGTATGAGATCGACGGCTTTGGCAACACGCTGCTCATGGACGACGCCAATGTGCCCAGCCTGCTGGCGCTGCCGTATCTCGGCTACTGCAAGCCCACGGATCCCATCTACCGCAATACGCGCCGCATGGTGCTCAGTGCGTCCAACCCCTACTTCTTCCAGGGAAAGGCTGCTGAAGGGATCGGCGGCCCGCACATCGGCCTGGACTTCATCTGGCCGATGTCACTGCTGATTCGCGGCCTCACTTCGACCGATGAGAATGAGGTTCGCTACTGCCTGAAGACATTACGCGATACCACAGCCAACACCGGCTTCATGCACGAGGCTTTCCACAAGGATGACCCGAAGAACTTCACACGCCCTTGGTTTGGCTGGGCCAATACCCTCTTCGGCGAATTCGTCATCCACATTCAAAAGACCTATCCCAAGGTGCTGACGGTCACGCTGTAGCGGCGGTCTCCATGGTCAAATAGCACCCTTGCGCTCGAGATGTCACGGGCGCGCATACGAGCAAGCCTCCAAGCGCCAACGGCGCGGCATATACCAGCATGGGGTGAAACCCCATGGAAATCGCGCAATAAGGACAGAGCGCTGAAGGCGCGACATATAAACAGCCACGAAAAGCACGGCCTGTGGCCATCCACGCCCTGCCCGACGCATCATGCGTTTCGGTCAAATAGGCGAGAGCAATAGGGGTAGGGAGAACTGTTGTTCCCCCTCCCTCCGAACCGGACAGGCGGATCTCCCGCATCCGGCTCTCCAGTTAGTGGTTTGCCCTTCGCAGGGATTGACGTACGGTGGTATGGGCTGCGCACATGGAGAACAGCCC
>DASYEV010000197.1:0-6637 GCA_036498835.1 Acidobacteriaceae bacterium
ATTTCGGCTTGAGGGCGGTAGGTGTCGTGGATGTCGCTGGCACGGTGGCATCGATAGATCCATGTATATTCATCTCCCTGGATGGGGAGATGCAGATCGCGGTGCGCGGTCAAGGACGACGGATATACATCGGAGACGTTCCCGCTCAGTTGAATAGTGGTCTGTGGAACATATGGGAAGATCTTGCTCAAGCGACAACCTTTTGCGAGCGAAACAGCAACGCTGTTCCGGAAGGCGTTCCTGGAGTTCGAATTACTGTCACATATACGCATTCAATTTCCGGTCACACCTATAGCGCTTCGTCCCAATACTCCGTTAGTCCGTCGCCACCTGCCGCCTTCTTTGTCCGGGATATTAGCGCCCAGGAACGACCTCTGATTCTTTAGGGAGGGCTGCAAAGGTCCGCGATTTTCCAACCGGGGGCTTTGCGATGGAAGCTTGCGGTTCATTTGTCGCAGTATCCTCCGACAAGGGCTTTGGAGGCCATGCTTCTGGCCTCCGGTACACTGCCGGCCGGGGACGACCAGACGTTTGCGCTCTAAAGAGGTTGCCTGAGCATCTGGCCTTCGATGCCGCCAGATCGATCAGACAACTCGATGTTGTCTATTCCTCTACAGTTATTGACAAGTGTAAAGGATTCGTCAGAAAATTGAGTATGGCGAAGAGCGCCGAAATCGTTGAACAGGTTCGCGTGAAGAAGCTCGTACGGCCCAAGGATCTGGCGGCCTTTGCCGGTTCGCGCTCCCATCTTTGGAACCTGGCCAAGTCCGGCCGCATCAGCCGCGTCGGTCGCGGGCTGTATCGGGACAAAGAATCTCCCATCTCCGACGGTGAGATTTACGTTGAGCTTGCCGTGCGCGTGCCACACGGTGTTCTATGCCTTGCATCCGCACTGCGGTATCACGAACTGTCGACCGAAAATCCATCCGAGGTTTGGCTCGCCATCGAGCGGGGCACATGGACACCGAAAATCGACTTCCCTCCAGTCCGCTTCAACCATTTCTCCAAACGGGCGTTTGAGTTCGGGATTGAGACGCACCCGCTGGACGGCGTCCCAGTCCACGTCTATAGCCCAGCCAAGACGGTCGCTGACTGTTTCAAGTTCCGTTCTAAGGTAGGAATGGAGACCGCCATTGAGGCGCTTCGAGCCGCATATCGCGAAAAGAAGGCTACGATGGACGAACTCTGGAAGGCCGCAAAGGTGTGCAGGGTGAACAATGTCATCCGCCCTTACATGGAGTCTCTGACTTGAGCCCGGCTGTTCCCACCAATGTGGCGGTGTCCGCGAAACAGCGCCTTTTGAACCGGGCTCGCGAACGCAAAGAAGATTTCAATCATCTCCTCACCAAGTAGGGGCTTGAGCGGATGCTGTACCGCGTCAGCCAGTCAAAACACAAAGACACCTTCATCCTCAAAGGTGCGTTGCTCTTCGAGTTATGGACACAACAGCGATACCGCCCCACTCGGGATGCCGACTTCCTTTCCCGCGACGAGAACAATCCAGAGCATTATCAACAGATCTTTGAAGAGATCTGCGACCTTGAAGTTGAGGACGATGGAGTTCGCTTCGACCGAAGCACCGTGAAGGTGGAAAGGATTAAGGAAGGCCAGGACTACGAAGGGATTCGGGTCACCTTTGTGGGTTATATGGAAGCCGCTCGTCTCCCCCATCCAAATCGATATAGGCTTCGGCGATGCGATCACGCCCGGTCCAATCAGAAGCCACTTCCCTACGTTGCTCAACAGCCCCGCTCCGGAGCTTCTCTCTTATCCCCGAGAGACCGTGATTGCAGAGAAGTTTGAAGCCTTGGTGAAGCTCGGAATCGCAAACACGCGTATGAAGGACTTCCACGATCTGAAGAGCCTTTCCCAACTCTTTCCCTTTCAAAGTGCAGACCTGGCAGCCGCAATCAAAAAACATTCGAGCGACGCAAGACTTCACTCCCTGCAACCGCTCCACCCTTCGCGCTCACCGCGGAGTTTTACGCAGATGAGTTGAAGAAGTCCCAATGGGACGCATTCGTGTCGAAGAACGAGCTCTACATACTGCCGCTACCACTGGAATCCGTATGCAAAGCTATCGAAGACTTCATCATGCCTCTCGTGCGGGCTGAAACCTTGAGTGATGGCCAGAACTTTCACTGGGCTCCGCCCCAAGGACCCTGGGCTCTTCTCAAAAGCGTAAAGAACCGGCGCCCGTTGACTTTCGTCGCGTTTCCCCTGCGCTCCGGAAGCACTAAAGAGTAGTCTCGTGGGCGCCGAATACACGCGGCTTGGCAGAACCAGCCTAAAAACACCTGGATGAACTTCACACACCACCGCGTTCACGGCGCAGTTCATCGAGAAATCCTGACCTTCCCTTTTCCTCGAAGGTCATTTCCATTCCTAAAACCGCCAATATGGCGAGGAGCTTCCTGGCGCCGAATTCCGACACCTGTCCCCGCTCGAAACGCAACAGCCATTCGGGTGTGATGCCGGCTTGGGCGGCGACATCTTTTTGTTTGAGCTTACGGGCTCGTCTCGTAGCTGCAATGGTTTCCCCAAGTTCCTGGAGGGTTGTCATGATCGATGTATATATCGATTTTGGCGGAGAGTAGCGATGAAAGCGATGTATACATCGGTTTCTGGCTCTGTGGCGCCCCAGAGCGAACGCTGCCCCAATCTCCCACACAATTGAACGGCTCCGAATCTTGGCCTATTTGCGAAGGAGTGCCTTCACCCACTGGACAAGCTATCCGTGCCGTTGAGTGCGATGACGAACCTGACTCCTTTGCGCAAGCAAGAAGGTCGATCACGGTGCGGGAAGAGGGTCCGGGAGAAACCGAAGAGGTTTCTCCCGGCGCGATTTTTGCCGGCCGCATACAGAGAGGCCCCGGACGAATCCGGGGCCTCGACTGAACGTCTAGCTAGGCGGCCTTCTTCTGCGCCGCGCCTTTCTTGTGAGTGGACTTCACAACCGTGGGTTTCGACTTGGTTGCGGGTTTGCTTTTCGATTTGACGGCTTTCGGCTCATTCAGAGGAAATACACGTTCCGCTTCGCTCAAGAAATCCGGCTGGTTCTCGCGCGGAATGCCAACGTGGTCGGAGAGGACGATGCGCAGAGCGAGGCCGGTCAGCTTATCGTCCGAGGCTCCATCCAACGCAGCCAGCACAATTTCATCATCCGTCTGCTGCGTATCCTCATCCCCGTTGGCGAAGTAGCAAGCAACTTCCTCGAGAAAGCTGTGGGGTTCGACGTGCAGCAGCCAACGCAGGAACATGCGCATTTGCGCTGCACTGAAGGCTGCGGGAGCGTTTTCGACGATTCGCTCGAACGTCGCTACCCGCACTTTACGCAGTTCACTGCGGCGGGCCTGTTCAGCCTCATGTTCCTGCTGTTCGCGTTCGAACTCGGCGTTGCGCTGCTCTTCCTTGCGGAGTTGCTCGGCCTGGTACTCGGCCATTCGCTGCTCATGTTCTGCGATGCGCTGTGCCGCTTGTTCTTCGGTTTCCTGCTCGGGAGCATGGACCATGACGGGCGGTGGATCGGCCGCAATGCGAGCTGCTTCGCGCTCGTTGTGGACGGAACAGTTGGGCTCCACGCAAATGCTCCTTGTATGTCCGGCCAACTCACCAAATGCGACGACGGCCGACCTGGTGTGGGGGCACGGCGGTTCCGCATCGGGGTTGTCGGGGATATTGAGCTCGCGGTACTGGTGCCTCGAAAGCGCGCCCGGACGCTGGTCTTTGGGCGCCCGCCACGCCGGTTCGATGACGATGAGCTCAGGCCTCGTGGCGATCGCGCGGTCGATGTGGACGTTCACCTTCGACTGGAAGCACGCGCCATCCAGGCACTGGTCTCCCTGGACATCCGCAAACAGACTGGTGTTGTGTCCGCTGCGGCGCGGACAAGTGAGACAGGCTCCTGCTTCAGGCTTGAGGGTGGCGTCTTCCCTATCGAACGGAGCTTCGGAGAGATTCAGGTAGAGATTGTTTTGAATCCATGCGGTCAGATGTTTGGCCGGAAGCAGATGGGCTTCTTTGTCCTGCCAGTCTTTGCGCCAACAAGCAGCGAAAGCCGCCGCCTGGTGCTCCTGAGGCAGACGGGCGATCAGATTGGCGTGACTCGCGGTGATGCGCTCCTGCAGAAATGCTTCGGCAACTTCGGGAACCAGCTGCAATAGGGAGAGCCGGGCATAGACATGACTGGCGCTCTTGCCGGACTTCTCGACCAGTGCGTTCACCTCATAGCCAGGCAAGTCCAAGAGCCTCTGAAAGCCTTTGGCTTCTTCATACGGATGGACATCCACGCGTTGCGAGTTCTCCACAAGCTGCCATTCCAGGGCCTGGGCATCGGTGAGTTCCTCGATGCGGGAGGGTACGGAGAACAGTTCAGCAAGTTGTGCGGCGCGAAACCGCCTGGCGCCCGCGACGATCTCGAAGGCTCCTTCCTTGGGGCGAACCGTGATGGGCTGAATGAGACCATGCTGGCGGATCGATTCGGCAAGCTCTTGCAGCTTGGACGGATCGAACGTCTCGCGTGGATTGGTGGTCGATTCGTGAATCTGGTCGATGGCGATGAACTGGAATGCGCTGCTGTTCTGCATGCTGCCCTCCTTGGGCGTGGCTGATGGTTCCGGTGGCGAAGCGGACACTGTTGCCTGTATCCGCTTCCGGGAAAGAAGGCGGATTACGTGAGTTGGTGCCGCTGTCTCTCGAAGGCTTCGGCAAAGCCCTGCTCTTGCAGGTTCTTATCCCAGAACCTGGCGAAGCGCTGATGTTCGGCGTGAAGTTGCAACCGGCAGGCGTACTGACTGTCGTTGACGAATCTGGACCACTGCTCTACACCCACGTAGTCATTGCGGTAATAGAAAGGATCGAGGTGGGCTCCCATGGCGAGCCCGAGTTCGAAACACATCTCGGGGTCACGCATGGCGTCGCCGTTCTGCTCGCGATAGTGAGCGACGGAGACAACAGGAAGGCCGCAGGGGCCGGACTCATCGGTCGCCTCGATCACCAGCGCCATATAGGGCGAGTTCTCGATGCGCAGGTGGAAGCCGTGATTCCAGCCTCCAGCAGCTTTGAGGATGCGGAGGACGGTTTCCATCAGGCTGCCTCCAGCATTTGTTTCTCGTCTGTTTCCTCTGCCCCACCCTCCACCTCGTTCTGCTGAGGCGGTTCCAAGGCGGCAAGGATGACGCCGGCGGTCTGCTGGATGACTTCCAGGCTCTCGGCCAGAAGCGAAGCATTGCCATGGTAGAGCTGGATGTAATCGGCGGAAGCGGTTCCGGTCACAAGCCCAACGGCTTTACCCACCACGAACGCAACGGCCTCGGCTTCGGTCTCGCGTACGGTCCTGGTGGTTGCCGTGCGGCGCTCCGCCTTATGCAGCAGTTCGTGCGCTGTTTCATGCACAAGCGTGCTGAACTCCTCGGCTTTGGTCTGGCCGGGAAGGATGGCGATCCGTCCGCCGTAGCTCATACCCAACGCGGGAGCGATCTTCGGGTTGTAGACGAGCTGAATGCCCTGGCTCTTGAGAAACGCGGCCAGCCGCTCGACGTTCTCACCGGGATCGCCCGAAACCTGATTCACCTCGGGAAGATCGACACCACTGGTCTGGCTGATATCGAACACGTAGGCATTGCGGAAACCGAGGAGAGCGCGAGTGTTCTGGGTGGTGATGTCCTTCTCCGCTTCCCCATCCTTCTTGCGGCGAATGCCAACAATGGGCGCAAGGATGCGAATACCCTTGGCTCCGGCGTTCACGCTGCGGCCCAGATTCTTCCATGTCCAGAAACCAGCGACGCGGGTCGCGTCCGGCATTTGCCGGGCAATTTCCAGCACATTGCCGAAGCTGTAGCTGTGGAAGCGGCTCATGGCGGTGAGGTAGTTGGTCAGGGCTTCGGATTCCCCAGCCTCCAACTGCTCGATCAGCAGCTTGATGTTGGCGGCGATGAGTTCCTGCTTGGTGGTGGGCTTCTTGCTGTCGAATGCTGCGGTGGTGTTCACGATGTCTTCTCCTTGGGTGTTGTGGCCACGGGTCATGCAGGACGCGCGTGATGCTTTGCGTCGTGCCAATCGAGTACGGGGGTTATGTGGGTGGTGGTGAGGTCGCGAAACTCCACGCCGAGAAGTTCCACGGGAATGTTCCCCAGAAATTCGCCGCAGACGGGACAGGAGAGGGTGACCATGTCGCCGCAAAAGCCCAGGTCCGCGAGGTCTACGGTGTCCTCGCCCAAGAGCTTGTCCCCCAGGCACACATTGCCGAACCGCTTCCAGGTGAAAGGGTTTGGTGTCTCGAATCGTTTGGTCTGAGTGGGTCGCATCGGGCCTCCGCTTTTGCATTTGCACTTCCGCGTTGAACGCGGCATGTACATGCCGAACGCCTCCTGGCGAAGGCGGGGGTAGCAAGGCGCAAGGGGAGGGGTATCCCCACCCTTGGAGGGGAGCGAAGCGGAACGGAAAGGGCGGAGCGTAGCGGAGGTCTGCACAAGCGCAGCGCGGAAGATTGGGGAAACCCCTTGCGCCGCGCGATCGGGGCAGAGCCCCTGAGCGTACTTAGCACTTGCGTTACGAAACAGACCGGAGACATGGTTTACAGCGAAGCGCGACGCTTACAGTTCCTCAGCTTCAGCCAACGCACGACGATGTTTTATGC
>DASYEV010000198.1:0-9383 GCA_036498835.1 Acidobacteriaceae bacterium
CATGGACTAGGCCGTCGAGTGATTCGATCCAAGGAGAGGGCCGCTTTCATGATGAAAGCGGCCTTCTGTATTGTTGGGCCTGGAACGATGCAGCGCTGAAGGCGCGTTCTATACCAGCCTGGGGCGAACCGGGGTCCCCGGCGAGCGCTTTTGCTCGCTGGGGTGGAGAAGCCCCAGGTAGCGTGCAGGAGAGAGAGGAAAGGGCTGAAAGTCCGCCCTATAGACCATCGCGAGTTTATAGGACGGGCCTTCAGCCCCAGGCCTTTCAAGGTGTCTGCCTCATAGTGAAGACGCCACGTGTGAGCGCCGCGCGAGGTATTTGTTTTGCTTAAGGACACGGGTTCACCCGTGTCGTAGGTTGCGGCAGGATCGCGGCTTGAGCCGCTGAGGTACCCGTATCAAGCGTGAGAAGACGCCGGAGTCGCAGTGAGGTGCTGTGGCTGCCTTGGAACGGTTTCCTCCGGGGCTGAAGCCCGCGTCGTTTTGACTTTGAACGTCACGGGTGAACCCGTGACCTTAAGCAAAACGATCTGGTGTCGCAGACAACCCCAAGCTTCCATCGGATGAAGCTCGTGACCTTGAAAGGACGGGCCTTCAGCCCTTGATTTCTAAAGACGAATCGTACCCAGGGCTTCGCCCTGGGCTGGTATAGGGCGCGCCGTTGGCGCTTGCAAACATGCCCGTTTCGACTTCCTTAGGCACGCAACAACTCAGACGCATGCGCCAAGAAACCGTTCTTCAAGACTGTTCGCTGTTAACTGTTCTCTGTTAACTGCCTCTCTAGAAATGAAATGCAATCTGCCCCGTCACCGTTCTCGGTGTCAGATAGTGCGTTCCCGAAAACGTGGAAAGGAAGTTGTACAACGCATACTTGTTGGCCACGTTGATTGCGGTCACTGTTGCCTCAGCCGGAAGCGTTCGTTCTGTCCGAAGTGGACGATGTTGTCATCGCCCAGCGCCATGCCGAAGACATTCCGCGGAGCAATGCGTGAGGGGCTGTAGTCCGCGTCTTCGCTGTTGATCGCCGGAAGGCTGAGCAGTTTGGAAGGTAAGACCGGCGGCCGTGCACTGCTGAATCTGGTACGTGGGCGTTGCCGCCTCGGCGCCGGCATCGTGGCAGACTAAGCCGGCTTGGAACTGCTGATCCGCGCTGTGGCCGGTGAGATCAAGTCCAGGTTGTCCATTGACGGTGATGGCTGTGCCCGGATCGCAGTCCGTGTTCGCTCCATTCGGGTTGTAGCAGCGCGTTGCGCCCGCGACCAGGCCTGAGTGATAGCGCCAGTTGAAGCCATACCAGAGGCTCTTATGGCAGCGCAGGTGGTATTCAAGGTGCGTAGTCTGGTTGAACTTCTCATGACCCAAAGCCTTCATTTTTCCGGTCAATCCATTCTTTCGAGCGGTATGTCCCGCCCGGGTTATTGCTATCATCGCTTTCATCCGGACCGGGACAGTGAAAGGAGCAGTGAAGTGTTGACGCGCCTCCGCATCACGCATCCCGTTCATATGTCTCTGCGTTGGGGCCGGTATGTCACTCTGGCGATCAGCCTTCTGCCGGCGCCGGTATGGCTTCATGCCCAATGTGCCGGCGTAGTCTCCACACCCGCAGCGGTTGCCGCGTGCGCCGCACACAACATTGCCCCTGACACAGTCGCCCAGCTCGATCCGAAACATCCCTACACTCTTGCTGAGCTCATCGATCTCGCCGAGCACAACAATCCCGCAACACGCATCGCGTGGGAGCGTGCCAAGCAGCGGGCCGAAGAGCTTGGCGTCGCCAGAAGCGCTTACTTTCCCGTGCTGGCAGGTGTTGCGGCCTTCGCCGATGAGCGCATCATCAACCCCTTTCCTAAGCCGCTGGCGCCGCGTGGTTACACCATGGCCGAAATACCGGCGGTGGTGCCGGAGGTCACGCTCGACTACCTGATCTTCGATTTCGGCAAGCGTTCCGCGAAGGTAGACGCCGCCACAGCGGAGAAGCTTGCAGCCGGAGCGCACTTCATCCAGGCCAATCAACAGGTCGCCTTCGCCGTCGCAAGCTCGTATTACAAGCTGCTCACACAGCAGGAGAAGCTGGAAGCCGCCCGGCAAACACTGAAGACAGCCCAGGCCACACAAGACGCGGCCGAGGCCCAGCTCAACAACGGCCGATCAACCCGGCCCGATGTCTTGAACGCTCAGGCCGAAACCGCGCAGGCCGTCTTCGACCTGGAATCGGCCGAAGGCGACGAGAAGATTGCGCGCGTCACGCTGACCGAACAGTTGGGCGTGGAGCCTTCTCCCGACATCACCGTCGATGCCCAGAAGGATGCGCCGATGCCTGAAGAGCTGACTCTGCCGATCGACGCGCTGATCACCCGCGCCATGGCCGACCGCCCGGAACTGATGGCGCAGGCCGCGGAGATCCGCGCCGCGAACGATACCATTCGCTCGGCGAGGTCCGAGTATCTCCCCAAGGTCGTGCTTTCCGCTAACGCCGCGCAGACTTCCATCTGGCCCACCGTGGACTACGGCGAACTCGGCCCCGCGAGTCAGACGACCTGGGCTGCGCAGCTTGCCATTGAATGGCGGCTGTTCGATGGCGGTGCGCGCAAGAGTGAGCTTGCCGCGGCACGCTCGAAGAAGAGGGAAGCCCAGGACGAACTGCGCGAGAAGAAAGACCAGACCACGCGCGAAGTGTGGTCGGCCTACATCGGTTTTCGCACCGCCCTGCGCAAACAGCAGGCGGCCGTGGCCCTGCTTAATTCTGCGAATTCTTCCTACTCAGCCTCCCTGGAAGCGTACAAGTACGGCGTCAAGAACCTGATCGACGTCGTGACAGCGGAAAAGCAACTCGCACAAGCCCGCTATTCCAGCGTCGCAGCGCGGTCCCAGCTTTTTCTCGAGGCGGTCGCGCTCGAGTTCAGTACCGGCAATCTGCTGCGGCCGCAGGAGCCGGCAACGAAGCCCTCGATTCCACAACCGCAGGGCCCACAATCCCAGGAGGGTCAGCCCAAATGATTCGAAGAGTGCCGATCTTCACTCCAGCGATTCTTCTGCTTTGCACCGGCTGCGGGCGCGCTCCGTCCGTCGATGTGCTCGGTTCGTTCTTTCCCGTGTGGATGGTCTGCCTGATCCTTGCCATCATCTTCGCAAGCATCGTCCGCGTGGTGTTGCTGCGCTTCAAGTTTGAGCAGGAAGTCGGGCCCGTTGCATTGTTCTATCCCGCGCTGGTCATCCTTTTCAGTTGTTTGCTGTGGCTGATCTTCTTTCGGTAAACAAGGTTGAGTAAGTCTTGGCGTTGAAGGGACAGGGTTTTCGTCATAAGTCTTTGGCTTTGAAGGGGCGGGGCTTTAGTCCCGCCGGGAATGCAGTAGATGGCAATGCGGCTTTAGCCGCTGAGGGAATGTCGAGTTCAGGCGCGTAACCGCAGGAGACCGCATGGCACAAGTGACGCAAAGCACACCTCACAAACGGCTCGGCCGCGTGATCTTTTTCAGTGTCATCGCTGTCGCGGCGCTGCTTCTTCTGCTGACCGTATACCAGGTCGACCGCCACCCGCGAACAGACGACGCCAGCGTATGGGCCAACTACATTGAGATCGCCCCTGAAGTCAGTGGGCGGCTGATCCAGTTGCCGGTCAGCGACAACGCCTACGTCAAAAAGGGTGACCTGCTCTTCGTCATCGACCCACGCCCCTACGAATATGCGCTGCAGCAGGCCCTTGCCGACCAGGCATTGCTCGAACAGCAGATCATCGATGAGAACCGGAAAATCGCCGCCCAGAACAGCGCGGTCGCCGCAGCCGCTGCCGCCGTTCACATATCCAGGACCGGCATTCAGACCGCCGGCAGCAGCATCGATCTTGCCAAGGCAGCGGTAACGCGCGCGGAAGCAGCTCAGGCTGCCGCGGAAGCCCGTCTCAAATACGCGACCAACGACCTTAACCGCATCCAGCCGCTGCTGCAGAAGCAGTATGTGACGGTGGACCAGGTAGACCAGGCCACCACGGCAGTCCACGTTGCGCAAGGGAATTACGACGAGTCCAAAGCAGCGCTCACCCAGGCGCGCGCCTCGCTGGACGAAGCTGCATTCCGGCATGAGCAGGCAGGGAACACCGCGGTAGAATCGCAGGCTCGTCTGGGCCAGGCGGAACATACCGTGGACCGCGTCGAAACACTGATGGCGCAACGGCCCGCGAAGGCTGCCAAAGTCGATAGCGCGCGGCTCGACCTGGAGCGCACACGCGTGCTCGCACCCTTTGACGCGTATGTGACCAACATGAACATTTCGGTGGGAGCCTATGCCCGTCCGGGCGGAGCGATCTTCACGCTCATCGACACGCGCAAGTGGTATGCGATCGCCAACTACCGCGAATCCAAGCTGAAGAACATTCATATCGGCTCGCCTGTGGACGTCTACATCATGGGCCATCCTGACCGCCGCTTCGAAGGCAGTGTGGAAAGTATCGGCTTTGGTGTGTTTCCTGAAGACGGCGCAGTTGCCGGAGGTCTGCCCAAGATCGACCGCACGTTGAACTGGGTGCATCTTTCCACGCGCTTCCCGGTCCGTGTCCGTATCAACGACCCAGACCCCGACCTGTTCCGCATTGGAGCGACTGCCGTCACGGTCGTGAGGTAACGAAATGTCAGCAAGCCTCGCGACCTGGACCGAAAGGCTCTGGCAGGATCTGCAGCCCACCCCGGGAAGGCTGAACAGTTCGCTGCGCATCGTTCTTTCTACCGTCATTGCGCTGGTTCTGATGATGGCGCTACAAATGCCGGCAGCTTCCGTAGGCCTGTATTTCATTTTTCTCGTAGGGCGTGATTCGCCTTCGGTCTCGCTGCGTTCCGGGTTCTTCTCGCTGCTAACACTGGCGTTTACGGTGGCAACGGTGCTGGGGGTGGTGATCCTTTCGGATAACAACCCGATGGCGCGCGTGCTGAGTGTTGCCGTCGTGGTTTTCCTCGCAGGCGTGCTCATGCTTTCCACCACGCTGCCGACGCTGCCCCAGATATGGGGATTCATTTATTGCACGCTGATTGCGTTCTGGGAAGCTCACGCGCCTTCAGACTATCTGGTCAAGCAGACGTTGTATGTCGTGGGAACGGTCTCACTCGCCATCGCATGCTCGGTTGCCGTGGAATATGTGTTCGCGGTTAAAGACCCTGTTGCCGAACTGCAGAACCAGCGCAAAATTCGCTATGAAGCTCTGAGCAAGATGTTTTCGCTGTTTGCGCAGGGAGCGCCGAGAGAAGAGCTGGTGCCCGCTGTAATCGGCGTTTCCAAACTGGCTGCCGCCGGCCAGATCGGGATGATGCATCTCTACAACACCATCGTCGACCGCAGTCTCGACCCAGGCTCGCTTCCCATTGGTACGCGCGTGCGCATCACGATGCTGGCGCAGTTAATGGATGTCTCCGCGGCTTTCGGTACACAGAATCTTGACGTCACGGACATGACCCTGCAGGAACGTTGCGGTCACCTCGCCAAGCTCTGCCTCGACCTGATCCACGACATTCGGCCGCGGCCTGAGGAGATAGAGGCCCATGGACTGGAGCCCAACACCACAAACTCCGCCAACCTGCTGGACCGTGTGGATGAAAGCCTGCACAGCATTCTTTCCATGCCGAACGAGATAGCCGGCAATCAGAACAAGGAACTCATCGCGCTACCGTCGCACAAAGTGCCGTTCTTTATTCCTGGAGCCGTGGCACGGAAGGAGACGCTCGCCTTCGGGTTGAAGCTCAGCTTGTGCGCCACCCTCTGCTATCTCATCGTCCGCGCCGTGGACTGGCCCGGTATCTCGACGGCGGTTCTTACGGTGGTTATTGCGGGCCTTAGCACCAGTGCGGCGATTAAACAGAAGCTTATCTTCCGCCTCATCGGTGCGGCGATAGGTGGGCTCGTCCTGGGCATGGGCGCCACCATCTATCTCTTCCCGCACATGGACTCCATTACTTCTCTGGTGGTGCTGGTGGCCGCGGTAGCGATGCTTTCCGCATGGTGGGCTGCAGGACGCCAGTTCAACTATGTGGGCCTGCAGATAGCGTTCGCGTTCTATCTGGTAGCGTTTGAAGGTTTGCGGGCGCCTACGGAGTTGGCTCCTGCCCGCGACCGTACGGTTGGCATCCTGCTGGCGTTGGTTATCATGGCCTTTGTCTTCGACCTGGTCTGGCCTGTGCGTACGGTAACTGCCATGCGCGGCTCTCTTGCCACGATGATGGGTTACGCGGCGGAATATCTCCGCAGCGCGAATGCTACGGACAACCTGCCCGAGTTACGTCGCCACGCCGACGGCATCCGCGACCAGATAGGGAAGACGGTTGGGAATATGCGCAGTATGGGCGAGACGGTCGAATACGAATTCGGCGTTGACGTAAAGCAACACATGCTGACCAGCGAAACGCTTCTCAGGGCATCACTGACTCTGGTGGCACTTTTCTGGAACCAGTTTGCCATCCTGCATCGCGAAGAAGATTTCGACTATCTCCAGCAACCCAGCCTGATCGCCATGCGCGCCAAAATGGCCGACGGCATGGACCGCATGGCCGAAGCCACGCTCAACAAGACAGAGTATGTAGCCATGCCCGAAGCGGAACTTGCGGCGCCGGCTCTCCTGGCCGATCCGCGTTACGGGGAATTTGCCTGTAATACGCTTGATCGCTTTCGAGAATTCGAGGTGGCGGTGTCGCGGTTGAAGACGCTAGCCTAGACCAACGTTCCTGGTCCGTGCTTATACGCTTGCTCTGCCAACAGGTCCTTATATATCTCGTGGTCTCCGTCTTTGAAGAAGATGGCTTCACGCCGGTTCTCATGCTGCGTCAAGCCAGAAATCACGATTTATGCTGCTCCCATCATGTCGCACATTTTTTCAGCATGCTGTACGGGTCATGTCCCGAAGTACTCCCCTGTGTGGAAATGATCGTGCTTGACATAGAACGTGGAACACGACAGAATCAAGCCACTTCAACAATAGGTGCTGTCTACGATGTCAAATTCCCCCGCTGCTGTGCGGACATCTGCGTCCGGTGTGACAGCTATTTTTCGATTTGTCCTCCTCCACAGTCAGGTTCTCTACCGTTTTGGCTTGTCTAGCCTTTCACCGCGAACTCTTTCCGGGGCGAAAGTGGGTGCAGGGCGGCGGCGATCGATGAAAAAAGTTCCAGCCCTCACTGCGGCTCTGTTCACGCCAATCATGCTGGCGCAGGCACCCGTAGTGCAGGTGACATCGTCGAATGACACGGGTGTGGCCCGGGTTAGCGCCCTCTCCGTCAAGGACGGTGTGGTGAATCTCACCAATGGAAATCTCAGTCTTTCCATCCCTTTGCTGACCTTGCCTGGCAGAGGTGACACTGCTTTCACTCTTGCGCTCCAGTACGACAGCAAAGTCTGGCAACCGCATGTCGACATTAGTGGGGTGGGGAATACCGATGCGACTGTAAGCTGGCGATACCAGCAGTGGGGCGCGCCCGTCGGAAACCTGGGATGGCATCTCAATCTGCCTTACCTAAGCCCTGGCCAAGCCTTGACTGACAGTTCGGGGGCGCTCTGGGGATTTGGCGAGGAGGTACTCACCCTGCCAGACGGCAGTTCGATTTCGATTCCTGCCTACACAAGTGGTATGGACTCGGAAGATGGCTCAGCCGCGTTGATGACCTATACGGCTTCGTCCCCCTTCTACAATCCGGGACCAAGCGACATTACCATTACTGTAGGAAACGGATTGAAGTTTCACTTCCCAAGTTTCGGCAGCGTTGCGGACAAAATTACGGACCGCAACGGGAACTATCTCACCATTAACAATAATGTAGTCACAGACTCTGCCGGACACCAGGTGACGCTGCACACCCAGACCTCTCCTGGGTTCAATTCGTTCTATAACGAGATCGATTATTACGACAACACGGATGCGCAGCCGCAACAGATCATGCTCAACACGGCTCTGTATACGCTCTTCAATAGCACCAATACAAGCTCCCCGCAGTACACGGGTTCGGTGCCCTTTACGTATCCCATTCCTGCGAGCAATGTCTGTTATACAAGCTGCTATGGACACATCTGGAGGAATGAGCCTAACCTCAACGCCGCCTATACGATGCTCACGTCTCTGGTATTTCCAAACGGGAATACCTATCAATTCGACTATAACGGCTTCGGCGAGATCACCAAGGTCTCCTATCCAGGCGGCGGCTATGCCACCTATGACTACCGCGCACTCGCACACGGTGAGACGTATTTTTACGATGGCGAATTGCTGGGAACGGATTTTCGCGAGGTGTATCACGAGTATTTGTGTCCGAAAGCCGCGAGTCCCTGCGCTTCGTCGGAGCTGATCGAGACAACGTACGACGGCCAGGTTACTCCTGGAATGGATCCCGATCCCAATGGCGCCACGTCCAACACGCAAGCCACCGTCACCGTGCAGCAGAACTCGGCGATGCTGGCGAAGACGTTCTACACGTACATCCTGCCCCAGCCTGATGCCGGGCAGTATGAGCGCCCCCTGGAGGCCAGCCGGGTCTCCTACGATGTTGACGGAACCACACCGGTGAGTGCAACGACGACTTCATACTTCTTCTATAACGATGGCTTCGCCGTTCCTCAGGCTGTGACCAATTTCACCTGCACTTCAGCATCTTCTGCTTTGAGTTCCACGACAACACTCGCATATCAAACCACCACATTGAACGTTATGCGTCCTCTGGGGCTGGCTTACAGCGCGCGCACTCCGCAGACCGACAGCGTTGTGCTGACGCCGAACATTTTGACCAGGAATTCCTATGATTTTGTCTCTCGCAGTAACTGCGGGACTGGGGCGCCAGCGGCCGATTCATACGGAACTCTGCTCCGTCAGGACACGGCGACCTATAGTGCCAGCACCGCGCAATATGCGCAGGCGAACCTGTATTCTCTGCCGCTCACGGAGTCTGTGTACGGCGGAATCAACGATCTTGCTGCACAAACAACGTACGAGTATGACGTGTACAGCGGGACGAACCATGCGGCTCTTGGAGCCTCGGGGGCCATCAACCATGACGCGGTTTCGGGCAGTATCAAGCGTGGGAATCGCACGGCCATATCAAGGTGGGTCTCCGGTACGGATTGGATCACCACGTACGATCAGTACTACGACACAGGGTCGCTCTCTGTGGCTCTCGACGGACGTTTGAATGCGACGACCTACGGGTATGATTCGAATTTCCTGTTTCCGACCTCAGTTACCAATGCGAAAAGTCAGAGCGAGACGTACACGTACTTTCCCGCAACCGGTGAGCTGCACTTGCACGCCGACGCCAATGGGAATACGACGACCTATGCGTACGACAACATGCTGCGTCTGACAGACGTGACGTTACCGCCCGATTCAAATGGCCAGAGTGGTGGCGCGCACCTAGAATATACGA
>DASYEV010000199.1:0-2041 GCA_036498835.1 Acidobacteriaceae bacterium
CTTCTTGAGCAAGTAACCATTGTCCCAAAAACCCGGGACAGTACACTCAAACCCCGATTTTCCGCGCGTTTTGGGGCCTAGCCCATCTGCAGTGCCGCAGCCAAGCCTTTGTCCGAGCGCACGTGCCAAATCTTGGCGTCCATCAGATAGTGAGTAAACGCAAAGCCCCACACGGCCGCCTGGATGGCTTCGGAGGGGAACAGGACGATGGGAAGAAATGCCAGCAGGAAGTTGAATCCGATCGCGACTACCAAATACGCGCCCACGCTGCGCGCCAGTTGGACCGCCATCCCGTTGCGCTCCTCCGCTCCCGGCTGCAGGTAGCGGTTCCGGTTGTGAAACCAGATCAAGCGGTGATACTGCAAGCCGTGGAACAGCCCAAGCGGTATCGCCGCCAGCATGATGCCTTTCGGCCCATGATGCGACGCGTTGAGCAGCGCGATCCACTGCAAGGGCACAACGGCGGCAAGCAATCCGAGCTTGGGCCAATTCATCAAGCCCCCATGGCGCAGCTTTTGTATTTGCCGGAACAACCAGGCGGCCGCGAGCGCACCGTAGGCGCACAGAACCGCCGCCAGCAACCCATGCAGCGGAGCGAATCTGTCCAACACTGGCTGCGTGCGCATCACAAACATGCCCAGAGGAACAAAGAGAGACGTCAGCAGGAACCAGCGGTCGAGCAGAAAGTCCTTGCGGTCACGTTCCTTGTTCTTGGCTTTGTACAACATGACGAATCCGAAGTGCTGCTTGACGACGTGAAATTGCTGCCAAATGGCGGCAAGGAGAAAGAAGAGCGAAGCCTGCCCCGCGATCGCCATCGCCGGACCGATCAGCAGCAGCGGCACAGGCAGCCACAAATACCAGCCCAATCGCTGCCGTTCGGCCTTGTCGAAGTAGGTGCGGGTGACCGTTGACGAGACGTGCGGCCCGTCGACCAGGAAGAACCACACCAGCTGCACCGGCAAGATCGGGAAACCGGATACCAGCAACGCCAAGGCCAGATAAGCGACCAGGGAGGAGCCGATAAACCACGTCAAATCTTCGCGCTGCGATATGATCCAACGCACCGGTGCGCGTTGCGCCGCCGCGACGCCGTACTCGGGCAAAAGGGTTGCCGAACTCATAGCGATGTCAATCGTCTATCGTCGCAACCCGCCGGACTGGTTAGGGCCTAAGTAGGAAAATACCGACTACTTTTCTTGCGCATAACGGCCGCGAACGATGGCCACGGCCCGGATCCAGTCCTGTTCCGGGGTAACCGGTGTGTTTCGTTCGAGCCAGAGATGGTACGCGGCCTCGGCGATTTCGTCCTGGTGGTCGTCCGGATTGAATTCAGCAACCGCAACGGGCGCTTTTTGGTTGACCCTGCGGGTCGGTCGATGAGGTTTAGTCGCGGCGGGAGCCGCTACTGTCTGCGATCGTGCCATGGAAAAATTCTCCTTGTACAAACGGGCGACAAGGGCCGTCTCATGATCGGCGTGGATGAATTACCTCCATTCTAACCCATCCCTGGTGAGCCGGATGATAAACTGGCCTCCATCATGCCTTCAGTATTGCGCATAGCCGGTTGCAGCTTAGTGACATTGCTACCGCTTCTCGGCCAGGGGCGTAACTACGGGCGTTCGCAGGTGATCACGCAACAAGGGATCGCGGCCACCAGTCAGACGTTGGCGTCACAGGCGGCGGTGCAAATTCTGGCACGCGGAGGCACAGCGGTCGACGCGGCCATCGCGGCCAACGCCGTGCTATCTGTCGTCGAGCCGATGAAGAACGGTCTGGGTGGCGATCTTTTTGCGATTTACTACGACGCCAAGTCCGGAAAGTTGCAAGGCTTGAACGCATCCGGTCCGGCGCCGCGCGCGCTTTCGCCCCAGTTTCTGGCGAAACAAGGCCTCAAGACGATGCCGCAGCAGGGCATTCACAGCGTGACGGTCCCTGGCGCGGTGGACGGCTGGGTCAAGATGCATCAGCGCTACGGCAAATTGCCCTGGAAAGATCTGTTCCAATCCGCGATCGCCTACGCCGAAAACGGATTCCCGGT
>DASYEV010000200.1:0-2103 GCA_036498835.1 Acidobacteriaceae bacterium
AACTCCACTGCGGTGGACAACCGAGAGACAAACGGGCGCCTACGCCGCGCCGTGGGCCGGATGGCCATCCGGCTCACGGCTACGGCATCCATGTCAGAAATGCCGGTACCTATACAGATACAAGAGACCTGCTGTTGCCCCGCCCATGCATCTGTTCAACCACAGGCGATGATGGGCCTGAAGCATGGGCAGGGGCACAGAAGCAGGTCTCTCCGCTACGCGTCACGATGAAGCTGTGACACTCCGGTCGAGATGACAGCTTTTGGGTTATGCGAAGAAACAGCAGATCCCCTTCGGGGATGACAACCAGAAGAGCAACAACACCCGACTCCAGAAGCAACAACAGCAACCAGAAAAGCAACAGCTAGGCGAGACATGGCCGCTTGGGGTCGAACTTCCAGCCCGGCCGCAGATATTGCATGGCCATCGCGTCGTCGCGAGCCCCCAGGCCGGCTTTCAGATAAAGCTGATGCGCAGCTTCCACCTGTTGCATGTCGAGTTCGACACCCAGGCCTGGCTTTTGCGGCACCGTAAGCCTGCCTCCCACAATCTGCAGCGGCTCCTTAGTGAGCCTCTGGCCGTCCTGCCAGATCCAATGCGTATCGATCGCCGTGATTCTCCCCGGAGCCGCCGCCGCGACGTGCGTAAACATCGCCAGCGAGACATCGAAGTGATTGTTGGAATGCGATCCCCACGTCATGCCGTGCTCGCGGCAAAACTGTGCGACCTCTACCGAACCCCGCATGGTCCAGAAGTGCGGATCGGCCAGCGGAATGTCCACCGCGCGAAGCGCCGTGGCATGACGGAGTTGACGCCAGTCTGTTGCCACCATGTTGGTTGCCGTGGGAATGGACGTTGCTTGACGAAACTCCGCCATGATCTCTCGTCCTGAGAATCCGTCCTCGGCTCCGCATGGGTCTTCGGCATACGCCAGCACACCCTGCTTGTCGCGACAAAGACGAATGGCTTCCCCGAGCGACCACGCGCCATTGGGATCGAGCGTAATCCGCGCCTCTGGAAAGCGCTGTGCCAGCGCAGTGACCGTTTCCATCTCTTGCTCGCCGGGGAGAACGCCACCCTTCAACTTGAAGTCCTTGAAGCCGTAACGTTGTTCCGCGGCTTCAGCCAGGCGAAGAACAGTCTCTGTGGAAAGAGCCTCGTCATGCCGCAGCCGGAGCCAGTCGTCCGAAGCTTGTTCTTCACCCCGATAGTCCAGGTCGGTTTTCCGGCGATCGCCAACGAAGAACAGGTAACCCAGCACGGGCACAGCCGTTCTCTGCTGACCTTCGCCGAGCAAAGCCGCGACCGGCAGGCTCAGGAACTGCCCCAGCAAATCGAGCAAGGCGGACTCAATCGCCGTGACCACGTGGACGGTGGTGCGCAGGTCGAACGTTTGCTGCCCGCGGCCTCCAGCATCAAAGCCCGCAAAGCGCGTGTGTACGGCTTGCAACGTCTCCTTGTACCCAGCGAGTGACGTGGCTTCCACCAGCACACGGCTCTCTTCAAGAACCTGCCGGATCTTCTCTCCACCCGGAACTTCACCAACGCCTGTGTTGCCGGCGGTATCGCTGAGCACAAGGAGATTGCGCGTGAAGTAGGGTGCGTGGGCTCCGCTCAGGTTCAGCAGCATCGCATCATGCCCGGCGACCGGGATCACGCGCATGGACGCGACCTTCGGTGTTTCGTGCGGCAGAAGATGGGAGGCTGGGTTCATGATGGGGATGAGATTGGAGCAAGTTCGAGTCTACGGATGTCGCCGACAATCACAACATAGCTGAAGATCGCCATCAGCGCAGTGGCGCCCACGAAAATCAACGCTCCTTGAAAAGAGCCGGTCTTCTGCACGATGAAACCGATGATGATCGGCGTAGTGATGCCGGCCGTATTTCCAAAAAGGTTGAACAGGCCACCATTGATTCCGATGAGCTGTTTCGGCGAAGTGTCCGCGATGACCGTCCACCCCAGCGCGCCGAAGCCTTTGCCGAAGAATGCCACCGACATCAGGACCATCATCAGGGTCTGGTCCCGGGTGTAGTTGCAAGCGATCATGGTCACGGAAAGCAGCATCCCGGCGATGATGGGCAGCTTCCGCGCCAGGGTCAG
>DASYEV010000201.1:0-2673 GCA_036498835.1 Acidobacteriaceae bacterium
TTCCTGGAAAAGTTCGATGGCGTGCTGCAATGCGATGGCTACAGCGCCTACGACAAGATCGGCGGCGAAGGCATGATCTTCGCCGGTTGCATGGCCCATCTGCGGCGCGGCTTCGTGGAGGCGCTCAAAATGGACCCAAAAGAGTTGCCTGCCCGGGAAATCGTGAGCCAAATCGGTCAACTCTACCACGTCGAGGAGCAAGCGCGCACCGGCGGCTCGAGCGCGGCACAGCGCCTGAAGATGCGGCAGGAACAGAGCGTGCCCCTGCTCGCGGACTTAAAGCAGAAGATCGTTTCCGCCAAAGAGCGCGCCCTGCCCAAAAGCGCCTTGGGCAAAGCGTGCTTCTACGCCCTTGAGCAATGGGAGCGGGTGAGCGTCTTTGCGCGCGACGGCGAAGTGGAGATCGGTAGAGTCGAGAACAGGCGCGGTGGCCGTAGGGTAAGAGGGAGTCGCTGTGGCCGGCGGTTTTCACCACAGTGCCGGTGCCTCATTCTCTCCCGTAGCTCCGTTTCCTGTTCCCGCTCCTCGAACCGGACGTGCAGCTTTACCGCATCCGGCTCTCATCTCAGAATTTCCCGCTTTCGCTTTCGACAGGTCTTCGGGACTGCGCGGCAGCCGAAAGAGGCCGAGCGTCTCATAGAGATACTCGTCCGGGTATTGGCGGTACCCAGTGCCTCGCTGCTGGCGTCGTCTCATTAACCATCTGCGCAGCCGCCGGTCAGCGTAATTTTGGATGCGCCGGTAAATGCCGAGCACGGGTCCTTGATTAAAGTACCCGGCCCAGCCCCGGAGCATCTGGTTGAGCATCGTCACCCGGGTTTCGGGTTCCGAAGCGTTCCACTGACTGCTTGTCTGCTCGTGGATTTCCCTCATCAATCGGAGGATGGCCTTCTTGGATGGATGAGTGCCGATGTATGGCTTGCCTCCCTGCCCGTAGAAGCGACCGATGGTATAACCCAGAAAATCGAAGGATTCCCTGGGCACAAGCACCACTCTGGTCTTTTCCTCGTTTACTTTGAGACCGATCTTCTCCATGATCTGCGTCATGGCCCGGCGGGCCAGCGCCCCTTTGCCGGGTGGACAGCAAATCACGAAGTCGTCGGCGTAGTTCACGATCACGGCTGCGCAGGCTTTTTCATATCCCTGCTGTTTCCAGCCGAGGATGAAGCGCCGGAAGTAAACATTAGCCAGGAGCGGTGAGACGACTCCGCCTTGCGGCGTCCCTCGTCCCGTGTCCCTGGCCTGCGTCGTCCTCACGGTGCTGCCGTTGGGTAGCCGTTCTTCGACGGGGGCCTCCAGCCACTGCGTGATCACCGAGAGCACCTGCCCATCGGCGACCCGGCGGCTGAGACTCTTCATCAACGCTCCATGTGGGATGGTATTGAAGTAGTCGCGCAAATCGGCATCGACCACTTCCTGGCGACCCTTCTGGCGCACTTGGTAGTACACCAGTCGGACCGCCGTCTTGGCATCTCGACCCGGACGAAACCCCATCTGCTCCTCGCAGAGGTCGGCTTCGAAAATCGGCCCGAGGGCCAGAACCATCGCCATCTGGACCACACGATCGCGCACCGTCGGAATCCCGAGCGGGCGTTCTCCTCCGTTGCTTTTCGGAATCCACACCCGAAGCAGGGGCTTTGCTCGATATTGCTTCGAGCACAGCTCCTCCTGCAGCTTTCCAAGCCACGATTCCAGGCCTGCGGTTTCGATCTGCGCGAAATCCCCTGCATCCACTCCCGGAGCGCCACCATTGCGGCGGCAGCGCCGGAAAGCTTCCGCGAGAAAATCCCGGCGGCAAACCTTGTCCCACAGGCTGTAGAATCGATAGCTCGGTTCAGTCTTGGCTTTGGCGTGCAGCGAACTCTGCAGCTTCCGAACCGCATCTGAAGTTTTTAGATGTTTGGCATCAATCTTCATGGCTCTTGCCACTTGGCATTCACTCTTCTGAGATCAGGGATCCTTCCCTCCACCCGCATTACCGGGCTTCATCGGTACTACAACCCCATCCGTCATCTGCGAAGGCCGGTCCTTCCCCTCACGGGTTGACCGTTGCTCTTTCCGGCAGCCAGCCGGGAGAACACCTCCGCAGACTTCCCTTGTTGCGTCTTTGGACAAAGCCATGCGTGCTGTCACCACTACCCCGGTGGAACCGGCGCGGGCGTTTCGCTCTGCCCGCGCCGACGGCGGCCTTCCCCGTTATTATGGCGGGTCGGCTTCCACGACGGCCTTTCGGGGCCTGCTCGGTGTTCACTGCGCGTTACAGCCCGCATGGTGTCGCTGACCCGCTAAAACGGGCCTTTTCTGGATGTACTTCAGTTCATTTGTCACCTCCTGAACCGCTCCCAGGGCTTCGGGCTGGAGCGAGGTCGCCCGCCGGGACTTGAACCCGGATTCCAAAGACGCCTTGGCAAGGCGTACACAACAACTGGTGCGAAAACGCGATGCGCCCTGCGGTGCTGGGACGCAAGAACTGGCTGCATATTGGAAGTGAAGAAGCCGGGCCGCGCATCGCCGCGATCATGTCGGTCGTGGAAACTTGCCGGCGCCTCGGGATCAACGTGCGCGACTATCTGCTCGATGTCCTGCCGCGGCTGCTCGACTGGCCAGCCAAAAGAGTCGCCGAACTCACGCCCGCGGCATGGGCAGCCGCGCGCAAGGACGCGTAGCCCGCCG
>DASYEV010000202.1:0-58487 GCA_036498835.1 Acidobacteriaceae bacterium
TGCTGCGGAGAAAGAAACGTCCCCTTCGACCAGATCACCGGTTGAAGCTGTCGCATAGACTCGAAACTCCCCGAAAATGCCCGAAAAGACCTTTTGCCGGGCGCCAGACAGAACACAGTGTCCCATGCTCGGGCACGGGGACAAAACTGCAGGCTGCAATGACTTCGGATTGTCGGCTAAAGGATTGGAAGTTGCAAGGCGGGAAACATAACTGCAACAGTTTCGTCGCGGAATCGTCATGGGGGCGACATAATCGTCCGGCGGTTTGCACGCAAAACGGTGCAAATGATTTGAGGCAACCTTTTTCTCTTTACACGTTCGGAAGAGCTGTGTGATTGTTGGTTTCAGATTTTTCCGGGTTAAATCATCGACATCCGAAGGGGTTTTGTTTATGGGAAGGGAAAGTACGCAGCACAAGCTGGACCGCGTTCGTTCACCGCGTGTCCAAATCACGTACGACGTTGAGGTCGGTAATGCGATCGAGCTGAAGGAACTGCCGTTCGTGATGGGCGTTCTGGGCGACCTGACGGGTCAACCCGAAAAGCCGCTGGCGGCACTGAAGGACCGCAAGTTCGTCGAGATCAATCCCGACAACTTCGACACGGTTCTCAAGGGCATGCAGCCTCATCTGGCATATTCGGTCGCGAACAAGCTGAGCGACGATCCAAATGCCGGCCAGGTGAAGGTCGATCTTCACTTCGACAGCATGGATGACTTTTCGCCGGAGAACGTGGCCAAGCAGGTTAAGCCGCTCAAGGAGCTGCTCGACCTTCGCACCCGTCTTTCGGACCTGCGCGGTTCGCTGCAGGGCAACGACGCACTCGACGAAATGCTGTTCGATGCGGTTTCCACCACGGAAGCCCGCGAAAAGCTGAAGTCGGAACTGGGCAAGGGCAAGGGGGATAGCAATGAGTAGCTCGGCAAATCCGCTCGAGGCAGCAGCGCAAACCACGACGGAAGAAACACAGCAGGAAGGCGGCTCTCTCCTTGATCAACTTGTAGGCGCCGGCCGATTCGACCGTGACGCCTCGAGCCTCGAGCGCGGCCGCGACATGGTCAAGGAATTCGTCAGTCAGGTGCTCGAAGGGCACATGACGCTGAGCAAGGATGCGGAAGCGACCATCACCGCCCGCCTCGCGCAGATTGACCGCCTGATCTCGATCCAGCTCAACGAAGTGATGCATCACCCGGCATTCCAGAAGCTGGAAGGCACGTGGCGCGGCATCAAGTACCTGATGGATCAGAGCGAAACCAGCGACAACCTCAAGATCAAGGTGCTGAACGTTTCGAAGAAGGAACTGCTGCGCGACCTGCAGCGTGCTCCCGAGTTCGATCAGAGCGCCCTGTTCAAGAAGGCTTACGAAGAAGAGTTCGGCGTATTCGGCGGCGCTCCGTTCGGCGCGCTGATCGGCGACTACGAATTCGGCCGTGGTCCGGAAGACATCGAGCTTCTGGAACGCGTTGGCCAGGTAGCTTCGGCGGCTCACGCTCCGTTCCTGTCCTCGGCTTCGTCGGAACTGCTGAACCTGGGTGACTACACCCAGCTCGGCGCTCCGCGCGATATGTCGAAGATTTTCGATTCGACCGAGTACGCGAAGTGGAAGAGCTTCCGTCAGTCGGACGACTCGCGTTATGTGGCGCTCACCCTGCCTCACGTGCTGATGCGTCAGCCGTACGGCCGGGATCAGAAGAGCATCGAAGCCTTCGATTACGAAGAGGGTGTCGATGGCCGCGACCACTCCAAATATTTGTGGGGCAACGCAGCCTATGCGCTGGGCGCCCGCATGACAAACTCGTTCGCCAAGTACGGCTGGTGCGCCTCCATCCGTGGCGTGGAGAACGGTGGCCTGGTGGAAGGTCTTACGGCTCACAACTTCATGACTGACGAAGGCGACGTCGCTCTGAAGTGCCCGACCGAAGTTTCCATCACTGACCGGCGTGAAAAAGAGCTCGCCGACCAGGGTTTTGTTCCGCTGGTTCACTGTAAGGGCACGGACTATGCTGCATTCTTCAGTGTGCAGACGGTCAACAAGCCCAAGACCTACGACAAGGCCGAGGCTAACGCCAATGCCAAGTTGTCGGCCCAATTGCCGTACATCATGGCGATGTCCCGTTTTGCGCACTATCTGAAGGCGATGATGCGCGACAAACTGGGCAGCACCATGAGCCGCTCACAGGCGGAGCAGTATCTGAATCAGTGGGTATCCAATTACGTGGTTGCTAACGACAATGCTTCCCCGGCTGCCAAAGCTGAGAAGCCGTTGCGTGAGGCCCGTATCGAGGTGATGGAGGTTCCTGGCAATGCGGGCGCGCTGCGCGCGGTTGCATTCCTGAAGCCTCACTTCCAGCTGGATGAACTGACGGTTTCGCTGCGTCTCGTGGCGGATCTCCCAGCACCAGCCAAGTAATCAGCTCTAGAGCATCAAGGCGTGTGGCCCAGAGGGCCACACGTCCAACATCAGCACGCGGCCCGCACCGCGCGGTCGCCCAACTATGCAATTTTTTCAATAAGGAGATCCACCATGTCAGTAGATTTTTTCTTGAAGGTTGATGGCGCGAACGGCGAAGCGACGGACACTGGTCACACCAACGAAATCAAGATCCACTCGTGGAGCTGGGGCGCCTCGCAGGTCACCTCGGTTTCCGGTTCCGGTGGTTCGGGCGCAGGCAAGGCGACCCTGTCGGAAATCACCATCATGAAGGACTACGATCAGGCCAGCCCTGAGCTCTTCAAGATGTTGCTCACCGGCAAGCACATTGCCAGCGCTGTGCTGACCGCACAGAAGGCAGTCGGCGACACCAGCGGCAAGCCGTTCCTCACGATCACGTTCAACGAAGTGTTCGTCACCAGCCAGCAGGTCAGCGGCTCTTCGGAAATCCCGAGCGAGTCGGTTTCCTTCTCCTACAACCAGATCAAGGTTGACTACAGCAAGCAGAACGAGCAGGGCGCCCTCACCAGCACCGGTGCGGTCACCTACAACGTGAAGACAAACCTGGTTAGCTAAGAGGAAGAATGACTCCACAGGAGCTGTATCGTGCTGGGGAGTTGGATCAGGCAATCAAGGCGCTTGGCGAAGAGCTGCGGTCAAACCCGCTCGACGCCAAGCGCCGCACGTTCCTGTTCGAACTTCTGTGCTTTGCCGGAGAATGGGACCGCGCCGAGAAGCAACTCGACGTGCTGGCCGACCGCGACGCAAAAAATGCGCCGGGGATTCTGGTGTACCGTAGCGCTCTCTACGCGGAGCGCATCCGGCAGGAGATGTTCCGGACCAAGAGCTTTCCTAAAAAGGAAGCGGGAGATACACCGCCAAGCGGTACGTGGAATGATGAGCCGTTTACACGTCTGGCCGACGCGGACTCCACCTTTGGCGACAGTATCGAAGTGTTTATTGCGGGCGACTATGTCTGGGTGCCCACCAAATATATCGAGCGCCTCGAAGTCGAGCCGCCCACGGATCTGCGTGACCTGTTGTGGGCGCGCGCCCGTATCCAGGCCAGCCCGAAGTTCCGGCTGCAGGAGCTCGGCGAAGTGCTGCTGCCCGTGCTGGCGCCGTTGACTTCGACGCACCCGGATAACGCCGTGCGTCTGGGCCGTACCAGTGTCTGGGAACAGCAGCCCGACGGCGAAGAAATGCTGTTCGGCCAGAAGCTGCTATTCATGGACGGAGAAGAAGTTCCGCTGCTGGAGTCTCGCAGCATTATTTGGGCATCCGATGCGGAGCCCGCCTCGGAGCCTGTCGATGCCGCTACGTGATGATCTGCTTACCCCCATCCCTGGGGACAACCCTTCCGGCGTAAACCTGCAGTATGACGTCAAGGTCTTTGACGTCATCAAGGAAGCCCGGATTGAAGATGACGAGTCTATCCCCACCGGCAATTGGGGACGGACGGCGAAAAAGGCCGACCGCAACCTCGTCATCAAGGTGGCCGGAGATGCTCTGGCCACCCGCAGCAAGGATCTTCGCCTGGCTGGCTGGTATCTCGAATCGCTCCTCCGCAAAGAGGGGTATGGGATTCTGTCGGCCGGCATCGAATTGCTGCAGAAGCTGCAGGAAGAGTTCTGGGACAGCATCTATCCCGAAAAGGACCCTGACGACGGCAGCCTTGACCTGCGCATCGCGGCAATCGAAGCTGCCGGCGCCAATTTGTCGGCGCAGCTTAAGCAGATCCCGCTGACCAAGAGCGGAATCTCCTACACCGAGTACCAGGATGCGCAATCGCTCGGCTTTGAAAAAGATCCACGCAGCTCAGAAAAGGCTGCGATACGCGCAGACGCGGTGGCTCGCGGAAAGCTGGTCGCCGAAGATAACCTGAAGGGCATTGAAGGCACGACAAAAGCCTTCTACGCGGACACCGAAAAGGAGCTCATCCGTAGCCTTGAGATGTTGGATGAGTTCGACCGTGTCAATGAAGAAAAGTACGGCAGCGACTATCCCAGTGTCACCAAGCTCAAGAAGACGATTGAAGAAGTCAAGCTGGTCATTACCTATGCGCTGAACGAAAAGCGCAAGACCGATCCCGACCCTATTGTCGTAGAAGAGACGCCCGAAGAAGAAGGCGTCGAAGGGGCCGAAGGCGAAGAGGGAACGGGTTCGGGCGAAAGTGCACCGGCCCGGAAGAAGGCGCCGCGCCGCGATGCTCCGGTTGGCGCTCCCGATAACTCCGAAGACGCTTACCTGCAGGTCGCAGCCTGTGCGGATTTGATCCGCAGTGAAAGCCCCGCCTCGGCGGTGCCGTATCTGTTGTGTGCCGCGCTGCGTCTTGGCGAGACCAGAACGGCGAACCTTGCCGATGCCACATTTGCGGTGGCGCCCGAAACGGAAACACGCCGGCAGATACGCAAGCTGGCCAATCAGAGCAACTGGAACGAACTGGCGTCGGTTTGCATACAAACGCTGTCGGAGCCCTGCGGCAGAGCATGGCTCGATCTGCATCGCTATGTCTGGCAGGCTGCCCAGGGATCAGGCAACGAAGCTTTGGCCAACGCTGTGACCAGCACGGTCCGCTCTCTGCTGATGGATTTTCCGGCGATCCGCACACTTACACTCGACGATGACACCTCCGCGGCAAACTCCGAGACACAACAGTGGCTTGACGCGCAGGTGATGAGGTAAACGGGCGGAACTGAAGGCAACCTATGGCGCGCGTCAAAGCTGAAAATCCGATCGTACAGTCGCTGCTGGACCGGCTGACGGATTACGAAGACTGGCCCCAGACGCGCAACCAGTCGCTGATCATGTACCGCGAAGGTATTAAGCGGGATGTGGAGTGGCTGCTGAATTCGCGGCGTCCACACCTGAGCTATGTGGACAGTTACAAGCTGGCGGCAGATTCTGTTTTCAATTACGGGTTGCCGGATCTTTCGCGGTTTCATGGCGTCGCGGCGAACCCGGAGAATCTGCTGGTGAGCATTCTGGCAGTGGTACGAACCTTTGAGCCGCGTATCAAAGATCCACGGGTGGCATTTTCACGTGCCGACATACTGGCACGCAGCCTGCGCTTTCACGTGGATGGACGTTTGATCTTTGATAATGCGGAAGAAGACATCGCTTTCGACACCGTACTTGAGGTCGTGAGCGGACAGTACGACGTGAAGTAGAAGGACCGGGACAGGAGACATCAGGGGACCATGCGCGAAGAGCTATTGGAGTACTACGAACGCGAGTTGACCTATCTTCGCCAGAAGACTGGCGATTTCGCGCGTAAGTATCCCCGCGTTGCGGGCCGGTTGCTGCTGGACGGAGAAAGTACCCATGATCCGCATGTAGAACGCCTTCTGGAAGGCTTCGCGTTTGTCGCGGCGCGCGTTCATCTCCGTTTGGACGATGACTTCCCGCAGATGAGCGAAGCTCTGCTCAATCTGCTGTATCCCACCTATCTGCGGCCAATTCCGCCCATGACGATTGTGGAGTGCCTGCCTGATCCGCAGTTGGGCAAGAAGATCGCCGGGTTGACGATCCCGCGCGGCACGCCGCTGGTCAGCAAAAACACCGTGAACAACATGCCGGTGCGCTTTCGTACAACCTCCGAGGTGACCCTGTGGCCCGTCAAGGTGTCTGAGGCGGAATGGCGTCAACCGGAGCGATTACAGCGGCCGGCCCGTTCCATGACGGGCGTGCAGGCTGTGGCCGCGGCTCGGATGCGCCTGACCTGTTTGCCGGATACAGCTTTCGCCGGCATGCCGCTGCGCAAGATGCGGTTCTATCTTTCGGGCGATACGAACGTAGTGTATTCGCTCTACGAAATGCTGTCGGCCAACACCATTGAGATCCAGTTACAGGAGATTGGCGGCAACAAACGCATCGTCACGCTGGGGCCTGAGAACCTCACCATGCCGGGCTTTGAACCGAATGAGGCTGTGCTGCCTTATGACCGGCGGTCCATGGATGGACACCGGTTGCTGACCGAATACTTCACGCTGCCGGAAAAATTCCTGTTTTTCGATCTCGATGGGCTGGACGCCCTGGTGGATGAAAACTTCGGTACGGAAGTGGATGTGGTCATCCTGTTCTCGCGTTTCGAGCGGCCGGAGCGGCAGCAGGTTCTGGAACTCGGAATCAACGAGCGAACGTTTCGGCTCGGCTGCACCGCGGCGATCAATCTCTTCCACCAGACGGCTGAGCCGATCCTGCTGTCGCAGGCGCGCACCTCCTACCGGGTAATGCCGGATATGCGCCAGGCGGAAGTGATGGAGATTTACTCCATCGATGAAGTGCTCGCCACCAACCCCAAGATGCGCGAAACCACGACGCTGGGAACGATCTACTCCTTCCGGCATCAGACTCGCGATTCGAAAGAGACGACTTTCTGGAGCGCAACTCGCAAGCTCAACGAACTGGGCGAGCGTTTGCCTTCCACGGTGAACATTTCAGTCGTGGATTTGAATGGCCGCCTCAAGGATCCCGAAGCGGATGTGCTGACGGTGCGCTGCACGTGTACGAATTTTGATTTGCCGTCGCGCCTGAACCTCGGGGCGAGCGAAGGCGATTTTGACGCCACCGGTTTTTCGGGGCTGAAATATGTCACCTCGCTTCGGCGTCCGACCAAGTCGTTCGATCCCCCTGACGCCAAGGGACACCTCTGGCGGCTGGTCTCGCAGCTCTCCCTGAACTACCTCTCGCTCAGCGAAGAGGGGCGCGGCGCGATGCAGGAAATTCTCCGGTTGCATAACTTTACGGATTCGAACTACCTGGAGAATCAGATCGGCGCGATCACCAAGCTGCAGACGCAGCCTCACTTTGCGATGGTGGCTTCGGACTACGGACTTGCTCCGGCCCGCGGCACCGCGGTCGAAATTGAATTGGACGAACAACAGTTCACCGGCGCCGGGGCATTTCTTTTTGGCGCGGTGCTGGACCGATTCCTGGCCGGCTATGCCTCCATGAACAGTTTTTCGCAGCTTACGGTGCGCACCAATCTAAGAAAGGAGCCAATGTTCACATGGCAGCCACGAGCAGGGAATCAGGTTCTGTTGTAGATCATGAACCTCCTTTCGGTGCGATGACCGAAGGAGAATTCATCGACGATCGCTTCGAAAAGATTCGCAAGCTTTTCGACGACGCCGTCTTCAAGGTCGAGTTCTTCCAGGCGGTGCGCCTGCTGCAGCGTATTGAAAAAGGCCGGGGACCGGTAGGCTACTTCATTGCGCCGGACCGCGAGGCGATTCAATTTTCATCCCTGCCTACCCTGGCATTTCCACCCAGCCAGCTTTACGATCTGCGCCGCGATGAAAAGGGTCAACTGCATCTCGTCGTGCAGTTTATGGGGCTATGCGCGGGCGTTTCCGCCATGCCGCATGTGTACACGGAATACCTGCTGACGCGGCTGAAGAACAAGGACACGGCAATGGCTGAGTTCTTCGACATCTTCAATCACCGCCTGATTTCGTTGTTTTACCGCGGCTGGCAGAAGTACCGCTTCTATATCGGTTTCGAAAATGGCGAACATGACACCCTGACCCCGCGCATGCAGGACATCATTGGGATGGGAACGCTCGGGCTTCAGAGCCGCAGCATGATTCCCGATCAGGGTTTTCTGTACTACGCCGGTCTGCTAGGCCGGCATGTGCGTCCGGCGAGTTCGCTCAAACAGATTCTCGAAGATTATTTTGGTGTGTCGATTACAATTCACCAGTTCGCTGGAACGTGGCGAACATTGCCTCCAGGTAATCTTTCTGAGCTGAGCGGGATGGATCGCGCGAGCGAGCGCCTGGGTGTGGGCACGGTCGTAGGCAACGAGGTGTGGGATCATCACGGACGCATCCGCATCGCCATTGGACCCATGTCGTTTGACGACTATGTCGGTTTTCTGCCGGGGTATGACGCCCACCGGGCCTTGGAATCCTGGGTCAAGTTTTATTCCAACGGCCAATACGAAGCGGAAGTGCAATTGATTTTGAAGAAGGAAGAGGCCCCAGCCTGTGAATTAGGCACGCGTGGCAAGCAGGAGCCGCGGTTGGGGCTGGCGAGTTGGCTGAAGACCAAACCACTTAAGAAAGACCCCGGCGATGCGATTTTCCTGTTGACGTAGTAGGCTCTCGCCAGCAAGCAAGAAGAAGTTTTTGAGTGCGGCAACCAGAATTCGAGCAAGTTTGCAGTTCAAGCAGTACAGAAGATCTTCAAGACCTCCATGGAAGGAATGAACTAACGTGAGCCTGAACCTGAAATCACTCATTGCGAAGTTGAATGACACCACGCGTAGCGCCCTGGAGGGCGCCGCCGGTCTTTGCGTTTCGCGCGCCCACTATGACATCGAGATTGAGCACTACCTGCTGAAAACGCTGGAATCCAGCGACAACGACATATCGGCGATCCTCCGCCACTTCGGCGTCGATAAGTCGCGTTTTACGGCCGACTTGCAGCGGTCAATGGACAAATTGAAGGCCGGCAATGCACGGTCGCCGAGCTTTTCGCCCACCATCGTCAAGATGCTTGCGGAAGCTTGGACCCTGGCGTCGATCGAATTCGATGCAGGCTCTGTCCGCACCGGTCTTACCTTCCTGGCGTTGATGTCGAATGAAGAGCTCACGCGCATCGTGAAGGATATGACCAACGAACTGCGCAAGTTCGATGCCGAAGAGCTGCGCTCGAAGTTCTATGACATTGTTTCGAACTCTCGCGAGCGCCAGACTCCGCTGGGTGCGGGTGGCGCTTCGGGTGGCATGAGCGCACCTGGCGGCGGTTCCTCCGCCGGTGCCGCGGAAGGTAAAGGTGGTTCGGGCGGCAAGACGCCGCATCTGGATCAGTACGCCGTTAACCTGACCGCGACTGCGGCTGCGGGCAAGATCGATCCTGTCCTTGGCCGCGATGCGGAAATCCGTCAGATGATCGACATTCTGATGCGCCGCCGGCAGAACAATCCCATCCTGACCGGTGAGGCGGGTGTGGGTAAAACAGCGGTGGTGGAAGGTTTCGCCAACCGTGTGGCTGTGGGCGACGTTCCTCCTGCTCTGCAGGGTGCGCAGATTTACTCCCTCGATATGGCTTTGCTGCAGGCGGGCGCGAGCGTGAAGGGTGAGTTTGAAAATCGCCTCAAGGGCCTGATCAATGAGGTCAAGAGCTCGACCGAAAAGATCATCCTGTTCATCGACGAAGCACACACCATGATCGGTGCGGGCGGACAGGCGGGCCAGAACGACGCCGCCAACATCCTCAAGCCGGCACTGGCTCGCGGCGAGCTGCGCACCATCGCGGCGACAACCTGGGCGGAGTTCAAGAAGTACTTCGAAAAGGATCCCGCACTGTCCCGCCGCTTCCAGGTCGTCAAGGTAGAAGAGCCGACGGAAGAAGTTTGTTGCACCATGATGCGCGGCATTGTGGGCGCGCTGGAAAAACACCACAACCTGCGCATCCTGGATGAAGCCATCACGTCGACCGTGCGGCTTTCGCACCGCTATCTTGCCGGACGCCAGCTTCCGGACAAGGCTGTCAGCGTGCTCGATACAGCTTGCGCGCGCCTGGCCCTTGGCCAGAACTCCGCGCCGCCGACGCTCGAAGAAGTGCAGCGCCGCATCGATAGCCTCCATGTACAGAAGCGCATTCTCGAACGTGAAGCTGCGATCGGCGCGAACCACTCGGAACGCATTGCCGGAATCGAGCGCGACATCGCGTCTTCGAACGAAGAGCTCGAGATCCTGAACGCCCAATGGGAAAAGGAAAAGGGCATCGTCGCGGAAATTCGCGAGATTCAGAAGCAGCTTGAGGAAGCCGGCGCAAACAAGACGGAGGTTCCGGCCGAGACACGCGAAAAGCTCGCGGCGCTCGAAAAGGAACTGATCGACATGCAGGGAGAAACCGGCATGATGCGCGTTGCTGTGGATGCGCAGATCGTCGGCGAGGTGATCTCCGCGTGGACCGGTATTCCGCTGGGCAAGATGGTGAAGGACGAGATCGCCACTGTGCTCACGCTGGACGAGCACCTCAAGAAGCGTGTCATCGGCCAGGATCATGCGCAGGCGGCGATCGCTCAGCGCATCATCACCTCGCGCGCGAACATGGACGATCCCGTCAAGCCGGTGGGTGTGTTCATGCTGGTTGGACCTTCGGGCGTGGGCAAGACCGAAACCGCGATCGCGCTGGCCGACCTGCTGTTTGGCGGCGAGAAGAACATGATCACCATCAACATGTCGGAGTTCCAGGAAGCTCATACGGTGTCGACCCTGAAGGGTTCGCCCGCAGGCTATGTCGGATACGGCGAAGGCGGTGTGTTGACGGAAGCTGTGCGGCGCCGGCCTTACTCGGTGGTGTTGCTGGATGAAGTCGAAAAGGCGCATCCGGACGTACTGGAACTGTTCTTCCAGGTGTTCGACAAAGGACGCATGGACGACGCGGAAGGCCGCGAAATCGACTTCCGCAACTGCATCATCATCCTGACCAGCAACGCGGCAACCGAGACGCTGATGAAGCTGACGGCTGACCCGGAAACGATGCCGGATGACAAGGGTCTGCTTGGAGCGATGAAGCCGGAGCTGGACAAGATCTTCAAGCCTGCATTCCTGGGCCGCATGATGATCGTTCCGTTCTATCCCATCCGCGATGAGAACTTGAAGAAGATCGTACGTCTGAAGCTGAACAAGATCGTGAAGCGGCTGTTGGAAACGCATAAGGTCGTGATGAACTACGACGATGTGTTGCTGACGGAGATCGCCAACCGCTGCACGGAAGTCGAGAGTGGCGCGCGTAACGTGGACAACATTCTTTCCAACACAATGCTTCCGGAAATCAGCCGCCAGATGCTGGGCATGATGGCCGAAGGCACGGTAGTCGAAGGTGTGACGGTCACGGTCAAGGACGGCAAAATCGATTACCAGTGGAGCGGCCCGGAAGCCGTTGCCGCTGACTGAGCACGAAGGTAAACAGGAGGTCTACCCATGCCGGGAAATACTCAGGCAAATAGACTGATGCAGTTCGACAGTCCAGCGGGGCAGGATGTATTGCTGATTGAATCTTTCCAGGGAATCGAAGGGGTTTCGCGCCTCTTCGAGTACCAGGTTGACCTGCTCGCCGATGCGGGCTCGGACGTCGATCCGACGACTCTTGTTGGAAACACGGCGACCGTCACGCTGAATCTGCTCGATGTGCAGGGAACCCGTCATTTTAACGGGATCGTTGCGCACTTCGAGCAGACGCAGGGTGATACCGACTTTGATGTCTATCGCGTGTACCTGAAGCCCTCGTTGTGGCAGTTAACGCTGGCCACCAATTGCCGGGTCTTCCAGGATAAGGCGGTGATGGATGTGATCAAGGAGGTCATCAGCCCCTATGCCCTCAGCGTGGGGGACGTGACTTCCCGGACCTACAAACCGATGGAGTACTGCACGCAGTACAACGAGACCGATTTCAACTTCATCAGCCGTCTCGCGGAGCAGTACGGCATCTTCTACTGGTTTGAGCATACGGATGGCGACAACAAGGTCGTCTTCGGCGACTCGCTGGATGCGTACAGCGAATGCCCAAGTGTGTCCTCGGTGCAGTACTCACCGCAGGAAGAAGACGATGAGGTTCTTTATCATTCTGTAGTTTCGGATTTCCGTGTCACGGCCACCATGGTGACGGGGAAGCATTCCGCCCGCGATTATGATTTCCGCGGGTATTCGGCGACACAGAACGGCCCCAATAACAGCGCTGCGCTGGCTGGAAGCAATGCGTTCGAATGGTATGAATTTGTCAGCGGCGAATCCGCGTACGTCAAGAAGGCCGATACGGAGGTTGAAAGCAAAGCTTTCGGCAACGGATTCATTGAATCGCAGATGGAAGCGAGCGATGCCGACTCGGTGGTGTATTCCGGAACGGGCACAGCGCGCACCTTCCTTCCCGGTTTCACATTCACTTTAACTCAACATGCGCGCGACGATTGGAACCAGAGCTATTTCCTCACGGAGGTGGCTCATCATGCCGTGCAGGCGCCTCCCTACCGCGGTGACTCGCAGCAGGTCCGCGTGCCGTACACCAATCGATTCACGGGTTTGGTCAGCACCCAGATCTACCGTCCCGAGGTCACCACTCCGAAACCGCTCGCACATGGACCGCAAACCGCCAAAGTGGTGGTTCCGGGTGGCGAAGATCTGTACCTCGATAAGTACGGCCGGGTCTGCGTGCAGTTTTTCTGGGACCGCGATCGCCAGAACCATACCCCGGACAACACCTGGGTGCGTGTTGCCCAACCGTGGGCAGGCAGCGGCTGGGGAACGTATATCTGGCCGCGCATCGACGATGAAGTCATCATTCATTTCCTCCATGGCGATCCGGATGAGCCCATTTGCGTGGGTTCCGTATACAACGGCACCAACATGCCGAAGTATGCGATGCCGGACATGGCAACGCGCACCGGAATTATCACTCGCTCCTCCCTGGGAGGAAGTTCCGATGATTTCAACGAGCTGCGTTTCGAAGACAAGACCGGCCAGGAGCAGATATTCCTGAATGCCCAGAAAGACATGGACCACCGCGTGGAAAACGACATGCGGACCTATGTCATGAATCAGGATTCCCTGATCGTCGATAAGGATCAGCTGGAAAAGATCGGCGGCAGCTACAACCGTCAGATCGACGGCGACTCGGTTGAGAAAATCACCGGTAAGCAGGACCTGCACATCATGGGTGCGGTGAGTCACCAGTATGACTCGGCCCATAGCCTTAGCGTCGGCAGCGATTCGATTAACAAGATCGGCGGCAAGCACGATCTGAAAACCGGGGATGCGGTCAGCCATGAGTATGGTGGCAAGTACTCGCTCAAGATCAGCGGCGACCATGCGGAAAAGAACACCAACTACGCGATGGCTTCCGACATGGCGGTGTATATCAAGGGCGGCATGACGGTGGTGATCGAGGCCGGTATGCAGCTTTCCCTGAAGGCCGCCGGCAGCTTCATCGACATCGGGCCAGCCGGAGTGGCGATCTCGGGAACCATGGTGCTGATTAACAGCGGCGGCGCGGCAGGCTCCGGATCGGCTCCCGATCCAACGGCGCCAGGTTCGCCGACAGCTCCCACCGATCCTAAGGATCCGGATAAGGCTGACGACGGTACCAAGGGCGGCATGATGTAACCATCCGGAATTCCCTCGCGATGGTGGATGCAGGTAGTTGAGGCAAAAACGTGAAGACGGCGGTGACGATTGACGCAACCGATGGCGCAACCTGGTATGGCATGGAACTTCCCCAGCGTGGGAAGGTTCGGCGTAACTGCGTTGCCTTCCGGATGGATGTTTGTAGCGGGCTTTGGCATCCGCCAGGTTGTGCTGGATCCGCGTTTTGTAGTGTGCAACATCTCGCTGATGGAAGACTCCCTGCCGGAAGGCAAGACGTTGACCGAGTACATCGAGGCACAGTGCAAAATGATCAACGAACGTCACAAAGAAGTGAAGCTCGCGGGTCCTCAGCCGGGTGCGTTTCCGGGCTCGGAAGAAGCCTTGATGCTGCTGGTGCGGCACAAGGTGAAGGAAGTCATCAACATGCTGCATGTGCAGAATTACGTGCGGGTTGGGCCGTGGATCGGTATCGTGACGCTGACCTCTCCGGAAGAGCAGTTGCGTGCCGTTCGTCCGGACCATGATGCGTTTGTAAAAGGGCTTCGCATTTTGCCGCCATCGCCCGCTGAGCCTGCTCCAGCGATGGCTCAGGGGCAGGGAATTTAGGAAAGGAGGATCGAGATGCCGCCAGCAGCACGAGTTACAGACATGCACACCTGTCCCATGGTCACGGGTATCGTGCCCCACGTGGGTGGTCCGATCCTTCCTCCCGGGGCGCCCACCGTGCTGATCGGCTTTCTGCCTGCAGCACGGGTTACCGATATGGCCACGTGCGTGGGACCTCCTGACATCATCGTCCTGGGTTCCATGGGCGTGATGATAGGGTTCCTTCCTGCCGCTCGCATGGGAGACATGACCGCGCACGGCGGCGTAATCGTTTTGGGAGAGCCAACCGTCATGATCGGGGAAACCGGTGGCGGTGGTGGAGGCGGTGCAGGCGCCGGGGGTATCGGGGCCGGCGTGGCCGCTAGTGGTGCCGGTGGACCCAGCGCGGATGACGCAGGCAGCTCAGGCTCCGGCAACGCATCGGTGTATAGCCAGGGTGGCGGCGGTGGTGCGGGTGCTGAGGGTAGTGCCGGTGCGGCAGGAGCTGGAGGCAGTGCAGGCGCTGGTGCCGGTGCCGGCGGTGACGCAGGAGCTGCGGGAGCAGGCGGTGGTGCGGGTGCCGGGAGCAGTGCTGGTGCTGCAGGAGCCGGTGGCGGCGCAGGCGCTGGTGCCGGCGGTGATGCCGGAGCTGCGGGAGCAGGCGGTGGCGCAGGTGCCGGAGCTGGCGGCGATGCTGGAGCTGCCGGAGGCGGTCCAGGAGCTGGTGGTGACGCAGGTGGCGCTGCGGGCGGCGCCGGAGCCGGAGGCGATTCGGGAGATGATGGCGGCGGCGCCGCTGGAGGTGGAGCCGGAGGCGGTGGTGGTGGAGCCGGAGGCGGTAGTGGTTCAGGGTCGGGCGGTAGCGCCGGAGCCGGTGGTGCAGCCGGGGCTGGCGGTGGTGGTGGCGCCGGTTCCGCAGCCGGAGGTGCGCCTGCGGCAAGCTCGCAAGGCGATCTTTTGGGCGGCATGATGCCTGCAGGCGCGGGCGACCCGAACGATCCTCAAGCGCAATCGATCCAGGATCAGCTTGCCCAGGATCAGCAGAAGGCACAGATGGAGCGCTGGAAGATTCAACAGGACGAGCAGACGAAGATCTTCGAAACCGAGCAGGATGTGACGGCGAACAAGGCCCAGACGCAGGACAAGGCTTACAAGAAGTGGGACGACTACATCAAGAATTAGCCGGGCAATAGCCCTCGGTGGATGTGGTTGTTCAGGTCGGAATTGCGCGAAGGGTGCCGCGCCTCGGGGAGGATTGTCCGGGGTGCGAGATGCCACAGCAGCACGTTTTGCAAGTGAGGCACGGTGAGTTTCGAACTTGTCATCATCGAGGGTCCACAGATCGGCAGGCGGTTTCCTGTCGGCAATGTGCCCATGACATTCGGCCGGTCGCCAGCCGCGCAACTCTCCTTCCCGCAGGACAACTTCATCTCCGGGAATCACCTGACCGTGCAAAGTGACGGGCGCAGCGTGCTGCTGACCGACCTTCGCAGCACCAACGGAACGTTCCTGAACGGCCAGCGGATCGGGCAGGCAATCGCCAATATCGGGGACACGATCAAGATCGGGTCGATGACACTGCAGGTGGTCTTCACCCAGGATCCCGCTCCGGTGCCCCAGCAATATTTCCCTCCGGTACCCGTTGTTGCGCAGGCGACTACGGTGATGCCGACATTTGCGCGCCAGCCTCCTCCGCCCTTGCCGCGGATGGATGTGCCTCTCCCGCCGGCGATGGATATCCCAGCGCCGCCCGCGCCCTATCCACCCTTCGACCCGCAGGCAGCGCCGCCCGCGCCCTATCCACCCTTCGACCCGCAGGCAGCGCCGCCCCCGCCCTATCCACCCTTCGACCCGCAGGCAGCGCCGCCCCCGCAATACCCCGGTTCCACTCCTTCCTTCGCAGGCTCCGCCCCTCCTTTCCCGGAAGCACCGGCTGCGTCCCCGCCGTTTCCACCCTTTCCTGGCGCCTCCGGCACTCCCGCACCCGCCCCGCCCGATACCCTGGGCTCGTTTCAAGTGGGCAGCTCCGCGTTTGCGGATATCGAGCCGTCTCCGCTGCTCCCACCCTTTCCAGAGCCGCCGGCTCCGGCGCCACCTCCGCCTGAACCGCTGCCGCTGATTGCTCTGCGAACAATACGTGAAATTCCGGGGCCCATCTTTGGTCTGCTGAACCCGTTGGCCGATCCCGCGGTCGGTGAGCTTCTGCGCGACGCGAATGCCGATCTCGCCGGGTATTGCCTCGCGAGCTCCGGAGACCCGTTTGCGCCCACCCCGGCATGGGCTCCGTACCTTCTGCCTTTGGCCGGCGATGGCGAGGTTTTGCGGCAGATCGTCGAAAAAGGCTGGGGAGCGGGTTGGGCCGCATTCCTGACTTCGCCGGTCTCCTATGAGGAATTGCGGACGCATTTCAAAAAGTTTGTGGCGGTGCAGCTGCAGAGTGGGGCCGAGCCCTACTTCCGCTTTTGGGAGCCTCCGGTTCTGCGGAATTTCTTTGAAGCGGCAAACCCTGGGGAGCTGACCATGTTCTGCGGTCCGGTCAGGGAATGGATTCTCGAAGCCGATCCTTCCACCTCACTATGGAGGGCGCACAACACGCCCGCCGGGCTCAGCAAGTCGGTAGTACCTCTCTCTTAAGTAAATTTTCTTCGAAATGTCGGGAATCGCCGGATTTCGCGAACCGGGATTTCGTTGACTCCCCCTAAGCCCTCCGGTATCATCACGGTGCTTTCGATGCACAATCGACGATGTCTTCCCTGAGTACGTTCAGGGCGGGTCTCCATCCCGCAAACCTCTTTCAACGTGAAGGTTTCCTATGCCTTACCTGCGTTCCGGTCAGATCTCATCTCTTCGTTGTGCGGCCCTGCTGTTAACAGGATGTTCTTTTGTGGCGGGAGCAGCCTTCGGTGAATCTCCGAAGCACTCAGCCCCAGCAGCCGATGCCGTTAAAGTGAGGCAGGCCGACCGTGCGTTGCCCCTGGTGTTTGAAGAAAACGCCGGGCAAATGCCTGTGGGAAGCGCCTTCGCGGGACGAACGCAGCATTACACCGTACAGGTGCGTCCGTCCGAGCTGCGCTTTGACCTGTTGAGCCGGCGCGCCACGCGCAACATTACGTTGTCGTTCACAGGCAGCGCGGGCGCCAAACCGGAAGGCGTTTCGGATGCCGGCTTCCGCACGAATATTTATGAAGGCAGCAATCCGTCCAATTGGCATGCGGGTATTCGCAACTATGACCGGATCGCGCTGCGCCAGCTTTATCCGGGAATCGATGCGGAGTTCTACGCCCACGGCAATGAGATCGAGCACGACTTCCTGCTGGCGCCGAATGCGGATGCCGCCCAATTGGGGATGCACATCGCAGGCGCGCAGAAGGCGGCACTTTCTCCGGCCGGTGATATTGTGCTTTCCGCCGAAGACGGCGCACTGAGCCTGCACAAACCCGTGGCTTACCAGATTGCGGCGGACGGTACGCACCAGCGGGTGGATGCGCAGTTCGTGCTTGCCGCGAACGGCAACACCGCCGACCTTCATTTCAAGCTGGGCAAGTATGACCACAGCCGCAAGCTGGTGATCGACCCGGTCATCACCTATGCGACCTATGTTTCAGGCGATGCGGCAACCACGCCGACCAGCCTAGTAACGGACGCCACCGGTACCTATGCGTCCGGCTACACGATTTCGACCAGCACCAGCTTTGGCGCAACTTCCGTGACGCCGCTGCCGGCGGCCCTTTCGGATCCTCCCACCCACCTCACCGCCTTTGTCGCGAAGTTCGCGGTGGGCGACCAGGGTTCCAGGATCGCGTGGCTGACGTACTACGGCAGCAATTCCGGGGACACCCTGGCGAACGCAATCGCCATGCCGAGCGGCGGTTCGCTGTTGTACTTTGCCGGTCAAACCCAGGCTACCGACTTGCCGGGAACTACCGGTGCTTTCCAGGCGGCGCCGGGCACGGGAAATACGTTCGGTTATGTTGCGAACATCAAGACCGCGGATGGTACGGCGGGCAGCACGCAGTATGCCACGTATGTCAGCGGCGATAGCGTCCCTGCGGACGTCACTGTTCTCTCGGCATTGACCGTGGACTCCACCGGCAATGTCACCGTAGCCGGTAATTCAACAGGAAACGCATTCACGCCGACACCGGTGGACATTAATAACGCCGGCATTCTGGGCGGCTTGTTCGGCCTGATTACCCCGGAAACGTCGTTCTGCAGCCTTACGGGGTCGACCGGCACATATGCCAAGGGCCTGGTCGTCACCTTGAATGCTTCGCTGACGACCCAGGTGTACGGAACCTATGTCTGCGGCGACACAAATGGAACGACCGGCGGCAGCGACGGTTACTACCTCCTGAATGGTGTCTCGGTCGTGCCGGGTGCATCCGCCGCGGCCACACCCACGACGTATTACCTGTCCGGAACTTCGAACCTTGATGTCTCGAAGAGCGGTGTCTACAACCTTCCGACCCTCACCCTTCCCGCGACGATCACTCCAGCGTCATTCTGGACTCCGACGGGCACCAACAGCAGCGCGTTTGCCCTTTCCCTGGCGCCGGCTACGCTGACCGTCAACTACAGCTTTTATTCCGGCGGCAACGGTGTGGACGTTGCGCACGGCCTGGTGCGCGACGCCGCGAGCAACGTGTACGTCTTCGGCGGAACGTCGTCCAGCAATCTGCCGACTTCTGCCGCGACTTCCAGCACCACGCCGACTTCGCCCGCGCCTACCGTTACTTCGTTGAACCCCAACTTTGGCGCACCCGCCACCTCAAGTGCCGGCTTCGCGGCTCGGATCAACAGTACGGGCGACCTTACTTCACTGACCTACCTGATCGGCTCCTCGGCGGGCAACATCTCGTCGGTGAACGCGGCGGTCGTGGACGCTTCGACTCCCAGCAATATTTACCTGACCGGCCAGATGAATGACGTCAAGGCCACCTTCCCGCAGGTTCCGGCGAGTCCGCCCCCGGGCGCTACGGCGAATCCGACCGGCATCCCCGACCTGCCCGCGCAGGAAGACCTCAGCACGGATAGCTCGGGCGCTACCCTGATCAATCGCGGCTTCCTGCTGGAAATGCCGGGCAGCCTTGACTCCGTCACGTATCGCGCCTACTTCGGGCCAACGACAGGCACTGCTTCGGCTGTCGGCGTTGCGCTGGACGGAGCGACACTTCCGGATACCACCTACTCGCCGTTCGCGTACGTGTTGTTGAGCGAACAGCCGTCGAGTTCGTCCTCCTTCACCACCGCCGCCGCGGCGCAGCAATTGCCGCACTCCAGCGCGACGCAGGCAGCCTATCTGGCGCAGGTGGCTTTCAGCACGCCGGGAAGCACTGCCTCGATTTCCTATACTCCGGCGACACCGCCTTACACGCCAAATCCTGTCGGCTATTCCGCCTCGGCATTCTCGACCGTGACATTGACGTGGCCGGTCACCGCAGGCGCCTCCGGTGCGAATCGTGTGGTCTTCAATCTGCCGCAGAGCACGTTCCTGGCCGCCTATACGAGCGGGGCGCTCACACTTTCTGGGGCAACCGGGACCTGCCAGCTTGGACCGTCGTCCAATCCGGCGAACCTGAATCCTGGATTCACCTGCCTGATTCCGCAGCTTGCCGCGAACACCACGGCAACCTTCACGCTGACCATCGCGCTTTCTTCGAGTGTGCCCACGACGGGCGGTGTGTTGAGCATTCCCGCGCGGGCGTTCGATGCCGAAGGCGACAGCGTTGATCTGACGCAGAGCGTGACGGCTGTCGGTGTGCCGACGTTCAGCTTTACGGATTCGGTGAGCCCGGGAACGGTGAACGGAGCGCTGAGTGCTGCGGATGCCACCACGCCCAACACCCAGGTGACCTACACCTATACCATTCAGAACACCAGTGCCTTCGATTCGCCCAACACCAAGCTGGTCACCAACATCGATACGACGAAGCTCACTGTAACCGGCACGAATTCGTCTACGGCCTGTGATCCCACCACGGCAGCCACCGGATGCGATATTCCCGCCGGCGGTACGCTGACCTACACGGTTACCGGCAAGTACATCGCCAGCCAGTTTGGTTCCACGGCTACCGGACCCTTCACGGTCAGCACGCCGGCGCCGACGATGAGCTTCACGCCTATCACGAACAACAGTTCGGCGACCGGAACGCCGCTCTCGGTCGCCATCAACGGCAACGCGACCATCACCCAGAGCGCGATCACGACCAACACGCCTACCTATAAAGGCGGCTTCCAGTTGGGCGATACCAACGTGCAGCTTACGGCGACCATCACCAACTCCGGTCCCAACCAGGCTGGCTCCTACACGGCGAACATCACGCTGCCGCAGGGCTTCACCGCCACGGCCGTGGCGCCCAGCGCCGGAGGGACCTGCACACCGTCGTTCACCAGTTGCACATTCACCAATATTTCCGGCAGCAGCGGCACCGCGACCTTCACCGTGACGGGCAAGTTCAACGATACGGGCACGGTTTCCGACGCGGTTGCGCCCCCCAACACTTCCGCTACTCCTACCGCGGCAACCGTGACTGGTTCCGCAACAACGGGGACGGTGACGACGTTCCTGCAGGCCGCTTCGGCTGGCGTCTCCAGCGGAACGTATGTCGGCACGGCAGCGGCCTCAACCTCACTCAACATCAAGGTCAGCCGCGTCAATGCACTCTCTCAGGCGACGACGCTTAGCACGCCACTGGCCAGCAACACGGTCAACGAGCTGAGCCCCATCCATGCGTCGCTGCCCTCGCCGAACGACACCGTGACCTACAGCACAACGGTGAGGAATACCGGCATTTCGGCGGTGCGCGGTCTCTACTTCTCCATCCCCGTGCCGCAGTCCACGGTCGCGGGAGCGACGGCGGTCAGCGCGATCTCGGTGACTCCATCGCCCGGCACGTCGGTGCTCAACTGCTCCTACAGTTCGGTCGCTGCGGCAGTCATCTGCTTCACCAGTGATCTGGTCGCGACCTCCTCGACAAGTCCGTTGTCGCCCCAGACCTATGTCGTGGGCTACAGCGTTACCTACAACGAGACGGCGATTCCGGTGGCCACCACAACCGGCAAGACGACCCTGACGCAGACTGACGGAACGTTCTACTCGGCCGCCGATACGTATGCGGTTGCGGGTGGAACTGCCGGAACGGTCAACGGCGGAACGGCGAACATCACCATCAACCTGCAGCGTCTCGCCAGCCTTACCCAGACGCTCACCTTTGCGGCTGCCCCCGGCCAGGTGGCGCCCGTCGTCTACGCGGACAAGGTGCACATCAACCTCGATGAACATGTCGCGGCAAATGCGGAAGGCAAGAACGACACACTGCTGGTGACGGCAACCGTATCGAACGGCGGCTCGGATGATGCTGCCGGAGTCTCCATCACCATCCCGCTGCCCGCGTTGATGGAAGTCGCGGTGCCTTCGTTCTGTACCCTCAGCGGCGCAGGTGTGACGGCGCCTGGCACCCTCTATCTGACCGGCGCGACCGGCGCGACCATGACCTGCACGCCTCCGTCCTCGACCACGGCGGCGGGCACGGCGGCAGGACAGCTTGCAGCTTCGACAGCCGCCTGCGCAGCTACCGCGCCGGCAAATACGACAACCTATTCAAACACCGGGTTTGACGGCAAGTGCATGGCTGTGTCGTTCCTGGCGAAGTTCGTCGATGCGCCGACGACGGCGACCGTAACTGGCTCGCTGCCGACCGGGATCCCGGTCTACATCCAAGGAACGCTGGCAGAGAACGATGTTGACGCGGCTCCCGGCTCAACCGTAACGGCAACGCCGGCGGTTTCGGTCGTACAGCGCGCGGCGCACGTCCGCGTGATTGCCGGCACAGCGATCCCGACACCTACCTACACCGACGGAACGGCGCTTCCCACCGACTCTGGTTCCTCACTGCCTGAGATCTCGCAGGCCGCACTCCGCATGAGCCCCTCGACCAGGCTTGTGACTTCCGGCAAGGTCTACAACTGCATTCGCTACGCGGTCAGCGTGGTAAATGACGGTCCTAATTACGCGAACAATTCGGTGCTGAACTACGCGTTCAACCGCACCGGCTTCGTGCCTGTTCAGCAAAGCGCGGGAACGCCGGCAACCAGCCCGGCGCCGCTCGACTGCGCCGGCGCTTCCCCCAGCATTGCAGCGGTTGGTGCGGGAACGGCTCTACCCGCAGCGATCGGTTCCCTGATCTACGGTGGTACAACCGCGAGAACGGTTTACCTCGATGGCTTCTACGATGCCGGTACGCTGGGGGCTACGAACTCCGGTTCAGTCGCCATCAGCACGGTGCCGTTCACGCAGAACGACTACAACGACAGCAACCTGACTGCGGCTGGCGCACCCACGCAGGACTTCCTCGCAACCCGTCCAGTGACCCTGGTCAATACGCCGTTCAACGATTCAACGACCACCGGCTTCGGCGTCGCGGCCTACAGCACGGTAGGCGCGCCGACAGTCAACCTGATCTTCACCACGGTTGCGGCCCCGGGCATCACGAGCACCAACATCGTGAACGCGCTATCCAATTGCACGACGGTGTCGGGCAGCCTGAACGCGAGCGCCTGCATGCCTTACGGAAAATCGCCGTATCCGCCGGATTCGGCTGGCGTGCGCAACCTGTATCAGCCGGGTAAGACGCCTACCTACTACCAGGTGCCCACTACCGCGACGATCAGCACCAGCGGCAGCAACCCGACCAGTGTCTGCGTCACGGCCGCCGCGAGCTCGTCGCTTCCCGACATCTTCGTGAAGCCGGAGCGCGCTCTGCTATGGGTGATGGCCAATCCATCCACGGGAACGACCTACAACACGTTCCCCACCGGCTACCCGGCGTTCACTTCGCCTCTTACCGGTGACATCACGGTTGCTTCGACGCCTTACCTGCCGGGTGTGACCTCGCCGTCCTACACGGCAGTGCCCACGACCATCACCTTCCCGCAGGTTCCCCAGGCGCAGCCCGGCACGGTTTGCGGTACGGTGAACGGCCTGGTGAACAACGGGGCAGCGGCTTCGGCTCAAACGTTCGGTGTCCTGGAGCCGGTCAACTTCCCGCCCTACGTGGTGGCCGGTACGGTGCAGACTTCCGCTTCGACCAGCAAGGGCAGCACCCAGGCGCTGTCCGATGTGTACGTGCAGTTCACCTTCGATAGCACGGGCAAGCCGACCGCCGGCTTCACCTACGATTACAACGATCGCGACCCATGCTATGTGGGTGGAGCGCGCGTTGCGTGCGACGACAATCCTTATCTTGCGGTATTTTCGTTTGCCGACGACAGCAGCAACTCACCGGTCCACATCGGTCCGTTCCTGACTCCGGTCGCGCACGGAACGCAGTTCACTGCTGCCAACCAGGAAACCACTCCGACGACCGGCTACAAGCTGTTCACCAACCTGAACCTTGGTACTTCGACAGCCGCATTCGTCGTGGTGGCCGATCAGGCGACCGGCGCGGACGGACATAACCTCGCCATCGCTTCGGCGGCCGGGTACACCAGCAATCCGTTCTTCCGCCAGGGCAACTTCCTCGCGGCAGATTACCTGGCGGGCAGCGGTACGAACGGTTCGCTCGTAATTTGCGATCCGGGCACTTCGGCAAGCTTCACCTACATCGCCGGACCGAACCCCTGCGCCGGCGCGATTTCTCCGACACCAACAGTTCGCTATGTTCGCGGCGGTCTCAAGGATGCTACGAAGACTCTGAACTACACCGCCAACCCTGACCTCAACGGCAACTACTTCTATCTTGGCAATGTGGGCGCCCTGGCGGTTGTCGGTACGGGTGTCGGTGGCAGCGGTCTCATTCCGCTTCCGTACCCTGACCCAAGCACGCCTCCGAATGGACCCAACCCACAGAATCCTGGCGGAGCCTCGAACAGTCCGTTGGGCAACGATGGGACCGGTAAGACATCCGCGGCGATTGGAACGGTAACACCGAGCCAGAGCGTGGGCTTCATCTGGTCATGGCTGCAGAGTCAGACCGCAGCGGGCGGTGTTTCCGGCGGCGCAGCCAATGGAGACAAGTACGACCTCGCCTGCTTCATGGTCGATTCGGCTACGCAGCAGACCAAGGTTTCCCTGCCGCAAGGCATGACGTGCTCCATCAGCACGACCACGCCAACTTCGAGCACAGCGTCCCCCACCGTCTACACCTTCGGCAGCTCCACGCCGCCAACCATCTACGTCAGCACCACCGGCAACCAGTTTGCTAATCTCAAGGAGCCGGGGTTGGGCTGGAAGCGTGGCGCAGAAGGTCTTGCACTGGCGATGTTGCTGCCGGTGTTCTTCCTCCGCAAACGTTTGGGCAAGGGCGCAACGCTGGCCTTATTGCTGCTGACGCTGGCTGCGGCTCCGCTACTTTCAGGCTGCGGTTCGGGTAGTGGGACGGGCGGTGGGTCGTCCGGTCCTGTCACGCCTTCGGGTAACTACCTGTTCCGCGCGACCGCAACACCTCAAACTGCGGGTAAGGCTACGATTACAACGGCCGTATTTGAAGTCGTAGTTCAGAACGCAAACTAAGGCCGCGGCGTCCGACGCGCAAAGCGCCGGCGCTGCATGTTTCAACCGGTGAGCATCACGGTGCCCGCCCCGACCGACGCCACTGGGGATGTAACCCGTTTTATGGATTCTTCGAAGCCCGCTACCCAGATAGGAAAATACGAGGTCATCTCTGAACTCGGCCGCGGCGGTATGGGAGTTGTTTACCGCGCGGAAGACAAGTTCATTGGACGCGAGGTCGCCATCAAGCAATTGCTGGATGCGACTCCAGAGTTGCGTCAGCGCTTCCTGGTCGAAGCGAAGTCGGGTGTCCTGAATCACCAGAACATCGTGACGGTGTATGACTTCGGCGAACACGAGGGCAATCCGTACATCGTGATGGAGTTTCTCCGCGGCGAATCGCTGGAGAGCCGGCTCAAAGGCGATCCTGTCGCGCTGGTGCAGAAGCTGCAGATCGTGCGTGAAGTGTGCGAAGGCCTGGCCTACGCGCATTCCAAAGGCGTGGTCCACCGCGACATCAAGCCCGCCAACGTGATGGTCCTGACCGACGGCCACATCAAGATCGTCGACTTCGGTATCGCCCGCCTGGAAAGCACCTCCGGACATACCCAAACGGGCGCCGTGATCGGCACGTTCCACTACATCTCCCCGGAGCGCCTCAAAGGCGAACCCTCCGATGGCCGCGCCGACGTATGGGCCTGCGGCATCATGCTGTACCAGATGCTCACCGGACGGATGCCTTTCCCGGGTGAAGACATCTCCGCATTGCACAAAGTGGTCAATGAGCCATTCCCTCCGCTCAGCACCTACCTGCAAAACTATCCGCCCATGTTGGACACCATCATGGAGCGGGCGCTGGCCAAGAATCCGGAAGACCGTTACGTAGCCGAGGAAATGGCTTCGGACCTGGACTCTCTGGGTGAGCAGCTCCGGCGCTCCCAGGTCGGCGAAGCGCTGATCAAGGTCAAGGACATGTTGCAGCAGGAACAGTTGGCCAGTGCCCGGCCGGTGCTGCTCGACCTGCAACGCCTTGATCCGCAGAACACCGAGGTTCGCCGCCTGCTGCGCGAAGTGCAGGACCGGCTTTCCAAACAGCAGAAGTCCGAGCAGGTGCGCCAGATTGTGGCGCAGGCGGAACAGGCTGTCTCTGAGAAAAAGTTCACGGAAGCGTTGCGCGGCTATGAGCAGGCGCAAAAGCTCGACCCCTCGAACCATGGGCTGACCAGCAAGGTGACCCAGCTCCGCGAACTGAAGGAGCGCGCGGACAAGGTGGAAGCGCTCAAGCACCAGGCCCGTGAAGCTCGGCATGCAAACGATTTCTCGTCCGCCGCGCAGTTGATCGGGCAGGCTCTCACGCTGGATGCCAACAATACCGATCTCCGCAACGAGCAGGCCCGCATTCTCCAGGAGCAGGAGCGTATTGCCAAGGAAGGCACCCGGCGTCAGTTGAAGGAGGCCGGAAAAGGTGCATTGGCGGGCCGTGAATTCACCTCCGCCATCCAGAACCTGCGTGAAGCCCTGGCGATTGATCCTACGGACACCGAAGCGCAGGCGATGTTCCAGGAAGCGATGGCGAAGCAGGAGGAAGATCGCCGCCGCAAGATCATCGAACAGATCGTCAGTGAAATTCAGGATCAGATCTTCCGCAACCAGTTGGAACGCGCGCTGGAGCTGATCCATCGAGCGCTGGAGCGGCTGCCGGGTGAACCGGTTCTTCTGAAGCTTCGCTCGGAAACACAGAAGAAGTTCGACGACGAGACAGTGCAGAAGCTGGTGGAAGAAACCTCCGCGCGTGCGCAGGAGTTATTCCAGACCGACCCGCAGGAGGCGTTGAACGTCGTTCAACAGGCCCTCGCCACAAGGCCCGGCGAAGAACGGCTGTTGCTGCTGCAGGAACAGGTTGTTACACAGCTCAAGAAAGCGAACATCGAGGGGCTGCGGTCGCAATATCTCAAGCAGGCCCAGGTCGCGCTCGATAAGAAGGACTTCGACGCGGCCATCGGGGTCCTGGAAAGCGCTCTGCTCGATACGGGTGAAAGCCCGGAAATCCAGTCGATGGTCGACTTTGCGCGCGGGGAAAAGAAAGCCGCCGAGCAACGCCGCATCGCCACGGATGCCATCCAGCAGGCCCAGAAACACATCGGCGAAGGCGATCTCGAAGGCGCCATCGCGATCCTGAGACGCGCTTCCCAGGAAACCCGGGACGGCGCCGTCGATCAGTTGCTGCGCCAGACGCAGGAGCGCTTCGATGAAGTCGGACGCCGGGTCGAACAGGTCATCACCCGTATTCAGCAACTCAGCGAAACCGACCCTGTGCAGGCGCTGCAGTTACTGCAGCAGCAGCCGCAGGCCATCCAGCAGCACCCCCAGATGCGCACCTTGCGCACCAAGCTCGACGCCAAGGGTGAACTGGAGCGCGCGACCCGTGAGGCTATCGCGAAGTCCAACCAGCAGCTCCAGGCCGGGCAGCTTCGTGACGGACTGGAAACGCTGGAGGCGGTGAAGCAGGCGTACGGCGATTCGCCTCAGATCGCCAACGCGATCAACGACTACAAGGCGAGGCGCGTACCGGTCGCCAACAGAGCGCTGACGACGGCGATGACCGAGGCTCGCCGGCTGATCGTCGCGCAGCAATATCCGCAGGCGCTCGAAGCGTTGCGCAAGTCCACGTCGTCGGTCGAGTTTGCGGACACTGCAATCTCGACGGACTGGAAGCGGATCGCGGAAGAGGCAACCAAGGCTGCCGGAGTGAAGCGCGGCTCGACCGACAACATGCCCATCGTGGTGCAGGGCAGCAAGGTCAGTCCGAAGCTCATCATTTCCATTGCGGTCGTGCTGGTTGCGGTCATAGGCGCGGCGGTGCTCTTCCTGCGCCCCAAGCCGGCAATGAATATGGGCGCGCTGCAATTGAATGCCACGCCATTTGCGGAGATCGTCAGCATCATCCCCGCGGATGGCAAGGCTGTCCATCTCCCGGCGGGCGACCATCAGACGCCCATGCGGATCGACGTACCGGAAGGGCAGTATGCGGTGACATTCAAGGGAGCCGACGGTACAACGCAAAAAGCTGATTGCAAGGTCGTCGCCAATTCCGAAGGCAACGTTTGTACCGCGGAAATCGTGCCGCTTACCGATGCGGACATTGAAACCATCGTTTCGGGAGGCAAATAATGAAGACCTCTCTGAAACTCGTACGAAATGGATTGGCGCTTGCTGCGCTCTCCATGTTGCCGGTCGCTGCCATCGCCCAGGATGCGAAGGCGCTGTATGAGCAGTCGCTGGTGGAAGGCAACAGCTGCAAGAAGATGCAGCTTGCCTGCCAGGCAGCCAAGCTCGACCCCAAGAAGAAGGATTATTCCGACACCTGCGCGCGCTTCCAGACGGCCACCAACCGTAGTGACGAAACGTTCCGCGTCAAGGCGGTCGACTCATTGAGCAAAGGCGACTTTGCGGGCGCCAATCGATGGGCAAACGGCTTTGTGTGCAGTGCGGACATCAAGCAGTCTTTGTTGAGCCAAATCGCCGATGCGCAGAAGGGTTCAACTCCGGCGACTCCCGTACCGCAGACGCCCGTCAAGACCGATCAGAGCTCGACATTCCTTGCCGAAGCTCGCAGCGCTTATCAGAAAGGCGACTTCGATGCGGCGCTTGGGCCCGCACGTCAGGTTACCGATCCGAACCTGAAGCCCATCGCCGATGACATCATCGGACACATCAACTCTTACCGGTCGGCCGTGGCTGCGGCGCACCAGGCGGAAAACAACCACGACTACGCGGGCGCCATCAACAGCTGGCGCTCGGCGCAGGGTATCAATGCCAATGGGCCGGAGTCGCCGGCGAATAACATCGCGCGGCTTGAACCGCTGACACACACTCCCGTGGCTCCGGTGACACCGGTGCAGCCTCCTCCGGTGCAGGTCGCGCAGACTCCCAAGCCTCAGACACCACCTGCTCAAAACGCCAAGAATGTACCCCCACCAGTGGATATCAATGCTGAAGTTGGGAAGCTGATGGACGAGGAGCACAAGCAGGAAAACGCCAACAATCTGGCCGCAGCCGTCCGGGCGTATGATGCCATCCTGCGCCTGCAGGCGACCAACACAACCGCGCAGGCGGGGAAGGCGTCGCTTCTGGCCCGGATCAACAGCGATCCAGCCGAACAGGCAAAGGCGCTCGCCCAGGCCATTCGTGACTTTTACGGCTCCAAATACGCGGATGCGGAAGACGGTCTGCGAGCGTACCTCGACGCACCCACGGCGAAATCCAAGGGCGCGGCATATTTCTATCTTGGCGCGACGCGCCTGTACGAAAAGATTCTCAGCAGTTCGGGCCAGAAAGCGGATGCGGCGGTTGCCAGCTCGGAAGTCCAACGTCCTTTCAAGGACGCGCACGCGGCGGGCTATCGGCCGGTAGAAAGGTTCGTATCACCGGTGGTGATGCGGGCTTGGCGGAACGCGCAATGAGTTCGTTCCGGTACGGCAGGGAAGACTTAGAAAAGGCGCGTGATTGGCGGCTTTTTCGCTTCAATGCCGCCGCGGCATGTGGTATTACTGACGGGACTCCGCGATATCGACAGGTTCCGAACTGCTGCTCGTCAGGTTATTAAGGGCCCCAGTTTCTCACTACGCACGAACGGCTCAATGGGGGACCCGGCGGTCTCCTGGAAAAGGGATGGGTACGATGCGCTTGCGTCTAGGATTGGCGACTATCTTCTTGGCACTGGCTTCAGGCACCGCCTTCAGCCAGGCCGTTGTGAATGGAGCCGTAGTTTACGGCAACAGCTCCAAGCCGGTTCCAAACGTCACGGTCCACCTGGTCAACAAGAACATGCACCCGACCGTCGACCAGATTGCCAAGACCGGTGACGATGGCAGCTACAGCTTCGACAACGTCGTGCCGGGCGAAGGCTACGCCGTGGCCGTGTATGACGCGACCGGTAAAGTTGTCGGCACGGATCCATCGTTCTCGGTTTCTTCGGCTGACCCGCTGCATACCGCTGTGCCCGACATCGATATCTCCCGCGGTCTGACCCAGGAGCGAGCGAACAAATCCGGCGGTCTGATCCAGAACGACGTCAGCGTGTCCCCGGGCGCAAACATCAGTAACGAGCAGATCCGTGTCCTGCCGCTATACAACAGAAACTTCCTCAACCTCGGCTTGATTCAGCCGGGCGTGCATGATGTGGAACAAGGTTCCGCTCTGCAAGGGGCGGCGTTCAGTATTGCGGGCGCGCGAAGCACCTCCACGTACTTCCTGCTGGACGGTGTGGACAACGTCGCCGCGAGCACCAACCAGGCGATTCCGTTCCAGGTGAATGAAGCTGTCCGTGAATTCCGCGTTACTTATGCCAACCCGAGCCTGCGCTATGGGCAGGGCAGCGGCGGCATTGTCGACGTCATCACGTCGAGCGGTGATTTCGGCACTGCCGGGCACCACTGGCATGGGTCCGTGTTCGGGTACTTCAACAGTGATTCGCTGAATGGCTCGACGCCGCTTTCGGTGTACTCGAATACCGGCTTCGCCAAGGCGGCAGCGTTCGCCAACGCTCCCAACACGAACAACAGCGTGATTTACCTGGATCCGACGTCGACTGCCACCTCGACGATACCGTCCAATTGCAATGGCCTTGCATCGTCGGCGCTGTTCTGCGGTTACAGCCCGCAGTCCTACAACGCGCTGTTCGGCCTGCTGTCTTCAGGCAGCCCAATTGCCGGTGCGGGCGCCTGCTCGACTATCTTCTGTACGGCGGGTGCGTTCAATGGCGCCGGCGTCCTTGCGGCGAATGACAGCCACTCGCAACCCATCACATCCAAGCAGTTCGGCGGCAGCCTTGGCGGCGCGGTCGGGAAGCACGCGTTCCTGTTCGGCAGCTACGAAGGCACGCTGATCGATAACCCAACCCCGATCTTTGAACGCGTACCGACCTTCCTCGACCGCACCACCATCCCCGGTCTTACGACCGCTGCGGGCAGCGATCAGGGAATCGCCCAGGCTTTGCTCGGGCTATACCCCGCGGCCAATGTGGGCCAGACCGGCAGCACGCTCGCGACGAACACGGGCACCGGTATCTTTGGTTTCTACCGCGGCACGGCGCCGAATTACACCCACGTTCATACAGTGCAGGTACGTCCCGACATTCTGCTGGGCAAGTTGGGCAGCCTTGGCCTGCGTTACACCGGTCAGCTTCTTGACCAGTTGCATGACGATACCCTGCCCGCGAACTCTGCCTATCCGGGCAATGGCGCCGACCGGCGCGCGCAGAACCAGAGCGTTGCGATTTCCCACGTGATTCAGTTCAAGCAGAGCCGGAATATCCTGAACGTCGCCTTCACGCAGTACCGCGTAGATGAAGTAGCTCAGGACCGGCGCTTCAACGTGGCCGGGACGGGCCTCGGTCTTTCTTCCATGCCGACCATCGCGATCAGCGGCATCGATCCGGCGACGACTGCACCAGCGGGCAGCTCGCAGGGTTACATGGGTGGATGGTATGACTCGTTCTGGCAAACCAACTGCCCAGCCGCAAGTGGTCTGGGCTCTTGCCAGAGTTCATCCGCCAGCCAGGGTTCTCCCTCGCCGATCACGCCGTCGCAGGACGGCAACTTCCCGATGGCGCGCCTTGGCGCTCCGCTGGTTGCGCCTTCCCGGCATCGCGACACGGAGGCATTCGTTTCCGACGCCATTGAACTTCACCTCACCAACAAGTACACGTTGATGGCCGGTGGAGACTTCCGCTACCAGCAAAACTTCGTCGACGATGGCGCGCTCACGCGCGGGCTGGTGGTGTCCAACAACATTGGTGAGTTTACCCACGACAGCGAAACCTGCGTAAGCTGCACGCCACGCTCCGCGTTTACGCATCCCTCGTTCGACTATGAACTGCGGCAGCCCATGAACTACACGGGCGACCTGCGCAGCTCGAGCTTCGGTGTGTTTGTGGAGAACCAGTTCCACCCGACAGCGCACACCACCTTGATCGCAGGGGCACGGTATGAGTTGTTCGGCCAGCCGTTGGATACCCAGAGCCGTCTCTGGAACTACAGCTTTGCCAACGGCGGTCTGAACCGCCAGAACACCTTCGGCACCTACGACGCTTTCGATTACCAGTGCAACGGCGGCATCACCTTCTTCGACGCCGTATATGGTTCATTCCGCACCAGCGTCCCCGCCGGTGGCGCCAACTGCAAGCAGGGCGTCCTCAAACTGCCCAGCAACCACAACGATGTCACGGGCATGGCTGGATTTTCGTGGGCGCCGGGCAAGACGGGGCGCGCTGTTTTCCGCGCCGCCGCCGGAGGATATTTCGACCACGCTCCAGCGAGCTATAACGAGAAGCTTCTGTATAACCGCCCCAGCCCCTACAACGTGCTGAACCCCAGCGCGGTTTACGGACAGAACTTCGAGTCCACGTACTCTTCGCCCACCTGCCAGCTCGGCACGCAGTGCGCGTTCGGTTTGAGCACCCTGAACCTGGTGAATGCGCCGTCGACAAATCCGATCACCGGACAAATCGCGACCTTCCAGAACTACCAGGCCGCCAGCGCCGGTGAGGTGTTGTACGCACGCGATTCCGACGCGCTCAAGACACCCATCCTTGTGCAATACAGCGGCAGCTTCCAGTACCGCTTCAGCGGATCCTGGAATGCGGAATTCGGCTACGTCGGTTCCCATGGCACGCGTGTCCCGCTGGTGTACGACGGTAACTTCACCAACGAGTTCTATTGCCAGGCCAACGGCATTTGCGGCAACAACACCTACTTCCCGGTGTTCACGCAATCGGACATCGGCCGTTCCAACTACAACTCGGTGGTGGTACGCACGGAAGGGCGCTTGTGGAAGGGCCTTTCGATGCACGCCTCCTACACGTGGGCGAAGTCGTTGGATGACGTCGCCAGCAGCGATTTCCCGAACGCCACCGACTCCTTGTTCGTCCAGTTGTATGGCCGTCAGCTCTACGGTCTCGGCAACCCCGCGGCCTTCGCTCTGCAATCGTCTTCCGCCGGTTACGGCAGCAATGGCGGCGTGCGCGGTGCTGAGCTTTCGGCGCTCAACGGCGCCGGCTCGAACGTGACGCGGTCGCAGTTGTTGCGCTCCGCCAATGTGCCTACCTTTGCCAGTGTTCAGTCCGCGCTGACAACAACCGGCAGCCGCAGCATCAACGTCAGCCGCTATAACCTGCCGCAGAATCCGCTGGCCTTCAGTTCGTCAGGTGCAACGCCTTCGGAAGACTACGGTCCCTCCGATTTCGATGTACGGCATCGCGGCGTAGCGGATTTCGTGTATCACCCGCCCTTCCTCAAGGGCGCGTTCCTGCGCGGGTTCACCCTCTCCGGCATCACCACGGTGCAGAGCGGCCAGCCCTTCACCATCTTCTCCGGTCCGGCCTATAACCAGATCACGCAGCGTGTGAACCTATCCTCGACGACGCCGATCAAGACGACCGGCAGTCCGACCGGCTACATCACGGGTGTAACACCGGCGAACCTGCCCTCGTTGAACTCGACGAGCTGCCCCGTACTGTATGCGCAGCCCAGCCTGTACAAGCCAAACAACAACCAGGGCGCCTGCCTTGGTAATAGTGGACGGAATGCGTTCACCGGTCCGGCATACTTCAGCCAGGACCTTGCGCTGCAGCACAGCCTGCGCGTTCACGAAGGCAACAACCTGGTGCTGCGGGCGGAGTTCTTCAACCTCTTCAATCGCGCGAACTTCTACAACCCCATCAGCGAGATTTCCGCCGACGGCGTTCACATCAACCCGGAGTTCGGCCTGATCCGCTCGGCGCACGACCCGCGCGAGATTCAGTTCGCCGTACGTTACGACTTCTAGACTAAAGGCGCCTTCCTTCTTTGAAGGTGCAAAGGAAGGCGAGCCGCTCGCACCGTCTCCAAGATCTGGTCGCATGCCTCACGATTCATGAGGCAAGAACCGGAAGGGCCTGGTTTCAACCAGGCCGTAAGAAGGTGGGGGAAGACCCATTCGATGCTGCCGCAGGCCGGAGTGAAGCCCGCAGGGCGTAACGACTGAATTGCGTTTGGGATGCTGAATAGCCGCAACGTTGACCTAAAGTAACCGAAAGATTCTTACGTGTCCTCTGTGGTCTTGCGGAATACGGGTGAATAAGGGAAATCCTCCGGACGTTCTACCAGCCGTGCCTTTATTCGCAGCGGGCTCGTCGTCACATGGATTTTATGGCGCGTCCTGCACCTGCGAAAGGCAATTCAGTCGTTACGCCCTGCGGGCTTCACTCGAGCCTGCGGCAGCGTGGAGGACGCGTTGCGCCTGTCTCTTTCGGCCTGGTTGAAACCAGGCCCTTCCGGGTCGTGCCTCACAACTCATGCTGCACGCGTTCCACGTTCCCTATGTCAGCTATGGCCTGGTGATCAGCCTCGTAGACACGGACATCAACGATTCTCGCGTTACGAGCCCGCATAGGTCTTCGCAGAACCCGGTGCAGACCGCGGTTCGGTAGAACGGAAGAGATAGACAGCAAGAATCGCGATCAGTGGTTCCAGCGGATGCCGGAAGCGAGCCTGCACCGTGACGGCATAGTAGACCGCCGGTACAAGCAGAAATGCCATCGCCATCAGCCAGGCTCCAGGTACGCGCCGCCGCAAGGCAAGCAGCAGGCCCAGGACGCCGCCGACGCTGAGCACGCTGTAGTTCAGCATGCGCACTACCTCATTTTCGGGGTGCGGTTCCGTTGGGTGGGGCACGCCAAACCAGAAGAAATACAGGCGGATGCCGGTGTTGCGCCAGAAGAGACCGGGATGTGCGCGCAGGTTCTCCAGTGCCTCCGCGCCCTTCTCATGAGCGAACTCCACCTCGCCCAGGCGGACATAGTCCCGAAACTCAGGATCTCCCGGCCACATGGACATCGCCGTGCCCCAGGGAAAACCCATGTAATAGAAATGGGTGCTTTGCCATAACTCGACGCCAAAGTTGGAGCGTGTGGGAATGAAGGCGTGGAGGTCGCGTTCATTGCGGGCGATCCAGGGCGCGAGGGCAGCAGCGAAGATTACACATGCCAGCGCGCCGCCCATGACAGCCTGCTTCAGTCCGCCCCGGAATTTTGAGTCGCGAAGATGGGGCCACAGTACCCAGGCAATCGAAGCCGGGAACATCAACAGCAGCGAAGCATTGGAAAGTGCGACAAGGCCCCACAGCAGTCCCAGCACCAGCCACAATCCCCAAGTGTCTCCTGGCGCTGGGTCTTGATCGTCGAGTTCTCCGATCCGGCGCAGCCGCAACGCCACCACCAACGCCCACGTAAACAGGCAGGTGGACAACGACATCTCCCAAAACCAATGGATCGCGTACTGCAACGCGGCGGGATATACCGCCCACGTCCATGCGGACCATAGCGCGACCGGCGCCGCGTGTTTGGAGCGGCGACGAGCGATGCCGCCGGCATCCATGCAGCGTGCGGCGATCTCGTAGATCGCTGGAACGATGGCCGCGGAAAAAATGCTGTTGCACGCCAGCACAAAGAAGGCCGCGCCGCGTGAGTACACACCGAAGAGCTTGAACGACAACGCGATCAGCAGCGGATACAGCGGCGGCAGCCACGCGGTCGGCCCGGAGAAGCCGTTGAAGGGATTGGCGTATCCGTGTCCCTGCACCAGGGAGCGTGCGATGCGTCCGGCTTCGAAGCCGAAGTAAAAGTCGCCTTGGTCGGATTTGATCTTGTAGGTATGCCCGATCACGATGCAGGCAATCCGCAGCGCGAGAGCGGTCCAGAAAATCACTTGCGGTGCGCGAAAGCTGAGTCGGGTTTTCGGTTGTTCAACGGTCATGACAGCGACTTCGATTCTACGGGGCGAGCACGGCCGGCACAGCTTTATTTGGTCGCGGGTCGATGGGTTCGGATAGCCTAGGGGCGATGGCAAGCGCCGATTCCAACGGACAGCAGCAGGATTCCGCATACAAGCGGTTAGCAGCGCGTTCCACTGCGCTGGCCGCTGCAGCAGCGTGCCTGGTGTTACTGGTGCGGCTGGGGTACAAGCCTCTCACCGCCTGGGATGAAGGCATTTACGCGGAGGTTTCGCGCGAGATGCTGGGGCACAGTTGGCTGGCTCCTCACTGGAACGCCGTGCTCTGGTTTGAAAAGCCGCCGCTCATGCTGTGGATCACCGCGGTGTTCTTCAAGCTGTTCGGAGTTCACGAGTGGACCGCCCGCCTCGGGTCGGCGCTCTCCGGTGTGGCCCTGGTGGCTTTGTTGCATCGTTGGCTGGCGGCCAGGTGCGATCAGCTCGGCGCCTGGTTGAGCACACTCTTTCTGCTCAGCAGCTTCGGGTTTCTGCATATCTGCGGCCTCGGCGAGATGGATGTGCTGCTTTCGCTGGGCTGCGCGGTCGCGCTGTTCGGACTTGTGAAGGTGCAGGACAAGGATCCCGCGGGGTGGTATGGCTTCTGGCTTGGCTTTGCGATCGCGCTGATGACCAAGGGCGCGGCCAGTGTTGTGCTTCCCGTCGCGCTGGTGCTGATCATTCTTTTCGGACGCTGGGGCAGAGGATATTACGGCAGGCCGTTCCTGTTTGGCTTTGCCATGTTTCTTGCCATCGTGCTGCCGTGGCACATTGCCATGCTGCAGCGTTATGGCTCGGTCTTTGTCAGCGAATATCTCGGCTTCCACGTGATGAATCGTGCGACCTCGCAGATTGAAGGCCACGTCACGCACCCCTGGTATTACCTCGGCGTTCTGCTGATCTCCGCGATCCCCTGGGTGCTGCTGTATCCGTTTGCGATGGCCGCGACGTTTCGCAAGCCGGAGCTCCGGTACCTGCGGCTGTTCTCCATCTTTGCGCTGGTGGTGCTGACATTTTTCTCTGCCGTCCAGACACGCCTGCCGCACTACATCGCTCCTATGTATCCGGCGCTGACGCTGATTACCGCGGTGTACGCGGCAGACAAGCTTCGCGCGTGGCGGGTGCCGCAACAGGCAGCGATCCAGCGTACTGGCTGGGTGCTTGCGGCGCTGGCTCTATGGGGTGTGGGTGCGCTGGTGACAACGGCTCCGCGCAAACGGCTGCATTCCGCGAAATTCGCGCCCGGCGCTCCACCACCGGACAACCGCGAACTGGCGCAGTTGCTGAAGGACGTGCGGCGGCGAAGCGATCTTCCGGACGGCCCACTGCTTCTTTGGAATGCGGCTCACGATGTGCCCATTACGCCTGCGGTTTTCTATGCGCAGCGTCCGGTGCGCCAGATCAATTTGTGTCCGGACTCCAGCGGAGAGCCCCCCGACAAGCCCGACAAGTACACGAACGACTCCCAGACCCTGGGCGAAGCCACCGCAACGGGTGAGCCGCGCATGATTCTGCTCGACCGCAGTCTTCTTAGCGGCCTGCCTGCGGATGAAGTGTTTGTTCCACTCGAAAGCGGCAAGACCCTGGCAGTGGGCACGGTGACCCGCAGGTCCATCGGTACGATGGAAAAGTGAGGAGTTGTGATGGCGGTTCGCCCGGTTTTGATGTTGTTCCTGGCAGGCACGCTGCTGCTGCTTGCATGTGTGGCTTCCTTTCGTGTGACGGCTGTGGCCGCGGGATTCCCCGGATACAAAGGCACGCCGTACAGCGATGTGCATCACACCCATGCGCCCCAGGTCATTCCCGGAAAGATTGAGTGCGCCTATTACGACCGCGGAGGCGAAGGTGTCGCCTATCACGATAAGGACGCGAAGAATAACGGCAGCGGCACCCTGAATCCCAAAGACGGTTCCTACCTGAATGAGTTCCGGATGGACGAAGGCGTCGACACCTCGTACACCAAGTTCAAGGACAAGGCCGTCATCGACAACAGCCCGTATGACCGTGTGACGCCGCCGGAAAAGCAGCTCTATGTGGGTTGGACCGAGCCGGGCGAATGGTTCAACATCACGGTCGATGTCGCAAAGGCAGGGACCTACCAGGCAGACCTGCTGTACACCTCGAACCGCGGGGGCGCGATCTCACTCGATGTGAATGGAAAGGACGCGACCGGTCCGCTTGCGGTCCAGTCCACCTTCGACGAGAAAGACCCGATCGCCTGGCGTCAATGGCATCACTGGAACCTCGCGCGAAACTTGGTCAAGGTCAAGTTGCCGAAGGGCAAGAGCGTGTTGACGGTACACATTGTGGACCAGGGGCAGATGAATCTGGCCACCTTCGACTTCAAGCCGGTGGAGTAAGCCCTTCTATCGAGATCTGTTTTCCTTTGTGCTCCCACATCTCTGTCATCTCGACCGGAGCGAAGCGTAGCGGGGAGATTTGCTTTTGCTCCGGCCCATGCTTGAGGATCATTCCCCAGCACCTGAAGCCGGACAGTTGTCGCGGTTCAGACCGTCTGGAGCTTCCGGCAGGTACAAAACCGCCGGGATGATTGACCTTCGGCCCGTTTCTCTGTAAACTCATCTAGTTTGGCGATGTAGCCCGTCTGCGTGTGCGCAGGCATGGCTACAGGCCGGTTACGGTTCTCTTCAGTGCGGACCGAACTAACCGGCAGGGCGAGCCGCTCCTCAAGCAAAGACATTTGGAATCTGTGAATTGCCGAGCGCGGCCAACTGCGCTCTAAAGCGATTCAGACGAGGTTGAAGTTATGTACGCAGTCATTCGTACGGGTGGGAAGCAGTACCGCGTGGCCCCCGGCCAGACCCTGAAGATCGAAAAGAGCGAGCACGAGAACGGCACGCTGGAGTTTTCGGACATTCTCGCTGTCAGCGGCGAAGAGGGTCAGTTCGAGCAGGAGCTCGGCGGAGCCAAGGTGCTGGCGGAAGTCGTGGGCGAAGGCCGCGGCGAAAAGATCCTTGTGTTCCACTACAAGCGCAAAAAGCAGTACAAGAAGCTGCAGGGACACCGCCAGGGTTTCGTTGAAGTCAAGATCAACGAGATTCAGGTCGGCGGCAAGAGCTTCAAGGCATAAGGTTTCGCGGCCGCGCGCCGCATGAATTCAGGCGCACGCTTTGGCGGCGCAAAGAAGGTAAGCGATGGCACATAAAAAAGGTCTTGGAAGCAGCAAAAACGGTCGTGATTCCAACGCGCAGCGCCTCGGCGTGAAGCGCTTCGGCGGCGAAGTTGTCACCGGCGGTTCGATCCTGGTTCGCCAGCGTGGCACACCGCTGAAAGCCGGCAAGTTCGTCGGCTGCGGCAGCGATGACACCCTGTTCGCGAAGGTCGACGGTGTGGTGAAGTTCGTGAACAAGGGCCAGCTTGGCCGCTTCGTTTCGATCGAGCCGACCACCGTAGCGTAAGTTCGTCGAGAGATTGAAGTCTCGAAAGCCCCGCCTCCCTAGGAGGCGGGGCTTTCTGTGTTTTGAAAGAACCCCGGGGGACAGAACATTGCCTCGCAGCCGGGTGGCCCATCCTTTGCGTTTTTGCAAAGACGGGGCATCCCGCCAACTTGTTGGTTGGGGTGTAAAGGGTGGGGTCGGGATGTTCAACTAGCTTGGTCCACTCTCGAGCGAGAGACGGTCGTTTGCTACCGCAAACGATACCCCACCCTTCACGATGAAACTTTGAAGGATCGGCCACCCCGGTTTCGTTGTCCCCGACAAGATACGGGCAGATTTAAGCGGCGCGAGCCGTTACAAACAGGAAGTCCATCGGGAAGCCTACGCTGATGCCATGCTGGCGCAGCAGTGTGGCGAGTTGGGCGTAGTGGCGGATTGAATGCAGCAACGCGTGAGAGAAGATGGCGCGGCGAGTGGCGACAAGTTTGCCGGCTATGGAGCGTGTCGGAAACTCGAGCTCTTCCTCCCACGGATAGTTGGCGTCGCTCAGAAGCGCCCGCAGCGTCTCAAGAGCACGGTCATGCGTGGCATAGAGACTCTCCGCCGAGTCTTTGGCAATGTCTTCGTACTCCGTGACCATCTCGCCGTGCAGGCGTTCCGCATAGCGTAGTTCAGCGGCGACGATGTGTTGCAGGAGGTCGGCTACGCTGGATCCTTCCCGCACATCGCAAGGTAAGGCAAGCGCTTCCGGATGCTTTCGCAACACAGCCAGCAGGCCTTTGGCGGTTGCATCATTCCAGCGCATCAATTCGTTGGCGGTAAGTGCGGTCATCGAAGTGTCTCCTGTATCTCCCATTCGATGGCGGTTCGGAGCCCAAGTAGCGGAACAATGTGCGGCAAAGAAGAAGGCCCGCTATAGCGGGCCTTCGCCGTTACAAATGATTCTTGAAGGGAAGGTTTTATGGAGCCTCCAACATTCCCTCAGCGGCTAAAGCCGCACGTTTCTTGCCATGGTTACGGCGGGACTGAAGCCCCGCCCCTTCAAAGCGGACGTTGTGCCTAGCGCTGGTGACCACCGCCACCGGGGTGTCCGCCTCCTCCACCCGGATGACCTCCACCACCCTGGGGCGCCGGACGGGGTGCTTCCACATGAGGTGGCGGCGCGGCGTGCTGCTCGATGTGCGGCTGCTCTACATGTTGAGGTTGGGGCTGCATACGCGGCTGTTCGATGTGCTGGGGCTGCGGCTGCATGCGGGGCTGTTCGATGTGCTGCGGCTGCTCCACTCGCGGCTGCTCAATATGTTGCGGTTGGGGTTGAAAGTGCGGCTGTTCCACGTGTTGCGGCTGCTGTTGTTGCACGTGCTGTTGCTGCTGGATCTGGAAGTTGCGCTGCTGTTCCTGCTGATTGCGTTGCTGCATTTCCGCCTGGCGCTGCTGCTGCACCTGGACATTGCGCTGGTGTTCAACCTGCTGCTGCTGGTGCTGCTGTTGGAGCGCATTCCGCTGCGCGGTTTCATCGACCCGGTGCTGATCGAAGACGTTGTTGTGTTGCTGCTGCAATTGCTGGTTATGTTGCTGCTGAAGCTGCTGGTTGTGTTGTTGCTCCGCTTGGACATTGTGCTGCTGCTGCAGTTGGAGGTTGTGCTGTTGCTCTGCTTGCACATTGTGCTGTTGCTGCAGTTGGACATTGTGCTGTTGCTGGAGCTGCAGGTTGTGCTGCTGCTCGAGTTGCGTGTTGTGCTGCTGTTGCATCCGGCCATTGCGCTGCTGTTCCGCAAGGTTGTTGTGCTGTTGGAGTTGCTGGTTGTGTTGCTGCTCCATCAGCGTATTGCGTTGCTGCACTGCGGCAGGAGGGTTGCCGTTTGCAGGCTGGCCGGGACGTCCGCCAAAGCCGCCGCGTTCCACGGGCGCTTCCATGTGGTGGGTCGCGACGGGCTGAGCGAAGACAGCCTGGGCCGGACGGCCATGGTTTTCCGCAAAGGCGTTGGCGCGATTGGCGGCTGCCTGCTGGTGGAACTGGCGCTGTTCCGGCAAGGGGGCGACATGCCGTTCACGCGCGGCAGCAATTTCATAAGGATGGGGCCGAGCGTCTACACCACCGCGGCCGCCGTTATAGCTGACGCGATTGTTGCTGACATTGCTGTAGCGCATGTTGTTGACCACAACCGGGCGCTGATACACGGTGGTCACGCGCGGACTGACGTGTGAGCACTCGCGGTTGTAGTAGAAGCGGTTGCCATTCCAGTAGCCACCGTAATAGCCGGTGCCGACATAGCCCCATCCATAGTTAATGCCGCCGTAGAAGCCGATATGGCGTCCCCAGTAGCCGTGATGCCAGCGGTAATGCCCGCCGTACCAGCCCCAGTAGCCCGGGGTCCAAAGTGCGCCGTAATACGGTGCGGCGACCCAAACGCCCGGCACCCAGTAATAGCCCGTATCGGCATAACCCCAGTAGCCGGGCGTCCAGATGTCGTTGTCGTCAGGGGCAGGAGGCTGATCGTATTCAGGCAGGGGCGGAGGCGCCTGGTCGGTCTGGGCGTCGGCTTCGCCATTGTCGTAGCCCTGATCGTAGGTGTCGGCCGAGGGAGTGCCGTAATCGGTGACTGGATACTGCGAGTTGTCGGGAGCGCTGCCGCGCACGATAGGAGCCGGGGCCTGCTGGCCAGCGGGATAGCTCTCACCCTGTTGCTGTGGCGTGTAGGTTTGGCTGACGCCCATGACCTGGGTCGGCTGTCCATTCGCATCGACGGGCGCCAGGTTGGCCGCAGCAGGATCCGGTCCCAGGCTGGCGTTCACAATCGGCGCCTGGCTGCTGGCATTGCTTTTGCAACCGGCTACGCCGAAAGCGAATCCGGCAGCCAATGCCACGGCGAACAAGGGCCGTAGCTGCTTTGATTTCAATGAATTCACGTTCATCACTCACTCCCGAACAGCCCGTGCGCGTGGCGTTTACCTCCTGCCACATCGTTGGGGCTAGTCCTGCTCTCACTGAGATGCCGGCTTCCCGGGTGGCGGCGTGCGATTCTGGCTCTCGCGCGACCGTCTTCTTCTTATCAACACCGAAATTGCTCCGTGGACGCGGTCGGCAGGGCGCATTTTGCCGAGTAACGGGGCAAGAAGAAGGCGCTCGGGGATGGGCTCTTCGTATAAACGGCGCGTCTCAGATCTCTCGATGATCCCAGGGTTCTCAAAATGCTCTAGAATCTTCGGTATGGGACGCCCTCCTTGCAAGCGTTTCCGTCGTGGACGTCACGACCGCGGTCGCAGCTAGACGCTGCAGTTTCGCCCATTCCTTTTCCCATCTTGTGTTTCACCCCTGCCGCGGCGCATCCTATGCACCCAGCCGCGCAACAGCGCCGCCCGGAATCCGCCTCTTAACGCGAATTCCCTCATACGTAACGTATCGAACGTTGGAGAGTGCCGTTTTCATTGGGAGGAAACGGCTTGAGCATCTTCTCTCCGCGATAACACCATGAGGGAAATTCGCTTGAACGCGAGTATTCTGCGGAAGGCTCCCAGGAGATTGAACGAAATGTCCGACAAGCACCTCAATAGCTTTCAGGCCGCCGATACTTTGAAGTCCGGCGAGCAAACCGTCCACTACTTCCGCATCGGCGCCGTTGCCAACGAGATCCCCGGGCTGAAGATGGCGGCCCTTCCTTACTCGCTGCGTATTCTGCTGGAAAATCTGCTGCGCCGCGAAGACGGTGTCACCGTTACCAGGGACGACATCAAGTTCCTGGCAACGTGGGATCCCAAGGCAGAGCCCTCGCGCGAAATCGCCTACATGCCCGCGCGTGTCCTGATGCAGGACTTCACGGGCGTTCCTGCGATTGTCGATCTGGCCGCGATGCGCGATGCCATGAAGCAGCTTGGTGGCGATGCGGAGAAGATCAATCCGCTGGTGCCCGCGGAGCTTGTCATCGACCACTCGGTTCAGGTGGACGAGTACGGTTCGCGCAATGCGTACGACCTGAATGCAGCGCTGGAATTCCAGCGCAACCGCGAGCGTTACGCGTTCCTGAAGTGGGGCCAGACGGCATTCGATAATTTCTCGGCCGTGCCTCCCGGCATGGGTATCTGCCACCAGGTCAATCTGGAGTATCTGGCCCGCGTGGTGTTTACCAAAACCGAAAACGAAGGAACGACGGCGTACCCCGACACCGTCGTCGGCACCGATTCACACACCACCATGATCAACGGGTTGGGCGTGCTGGGTTGGGGCGTGGGTGGTATTGAAGCCGAGGCCGCGATGCTTGGCCAGCCGGTCAGCATGCTGGTTCCTCAGGTTGTCGGTTTCCGGCTGACCGGCAAGCTGCGCGAAGGAACCACCGCGACCGATCTGGTTCTGACCGTGACCGAGATGCTGCGCAAACTCGGCGTCGTGGGCAAGTTCGTGGAGTTCTATGGTCCGGGCATCAGCGAACTTCCGCTCGCGGATCGCGCAACCATCGCGAACATGGCGCCCGAATATGGAGCGACCTGCGGCATCTTCCCAGTCGATGCCGAGACCCTGAACTATCTGCGTCTGACCGGCCGCAACGACGAACAGATCGCCCTGACCGAGGCCTATTACAAGGCGCAGGGCATGTTCCATACGGCGGATTCTCCGGAAGCGGAATACTCGGCACTGCTGTCGCTGGACCTCAGCACTGTCGAACCGAGTGTCGCCGGACCCAAGCGTCCTCAGGACCGTGTGCTGCTGAAGGAAACGCCGGCCAGCTTCCAGAAGGTGCTGCCCAGCCTCCTGGGTACCAATGCGAACCGCGGCGCGGTCCGGCAGATGGTGCGCTGGGAAGGTGAAGGCGGGCACGCTTCAGCGAGCGGCGATTTGACCAGTACGGAAGGCGCTCCGGTCCCAGTCGTGCCGGTATCCGTTACGCTCACGGCAACGACGCACACCAACGCCGATATCGGCATGACGGTGATCGCGGAGCCCAAGCATACGGTGCGCGAACGTTTTGGTGTCGATCCCGATAAGTACCTTCGCGACGGTTCGATCGTGATTGCCGCGATCACCAGTTGCACGAACACGTCGAACCCGTACGTGATGGTGGCTGCCGGTCTGCTGGCGAAGAAGGCTGTGGAAGCCGGCCTGAGCACGCCGCCCTGGGTGAAGACGTCGCTTGCTCCGGGCTCGCGCGTCGTGACGGATTACTACACACGCGCGGGTCTGCTGCCCTACCTGGATCAACTGCGGTTTCAGGTGGTCGGCTACGGTTGCACCACATGCATCGGGAACAGCGGTCCGTTGCCTGAGGATGTGTCCAGGTCGATTGAAGAAAACAGCCTGGTTGCTGTCAGTGTGCTGAGCGGCAATCGTAACTTCGAAGGCCGTATTTCGCCCGAAGTTCGAGCGAATTACCTGATGAGCCCTCCGCTTGTGGTGGCCTACGCGCTCGCCGGGCATATCGAACATGACTTCGAGAAAGACCCGCTTGGCAAGAGCAAAGACGGCACGGAAGTCTTCCTCCGCGACATCTGGCCCACACAGAAGGAAGTTTCGGATGCGGTGGCGAGTTCCATCGACTCGACCATGTTCCGTACGCAGTACGCAACGGTGAGCGACGGCGATGCCAACTGGCAGCAACTCCAATTTCCGACCGGCGATACCTATGGCTGGGAAGGCGATTCCACCTACATCCGCAAGGCTCCCTACTTCGACGGCATGCCTGCCACTCCGTCGCAGGTGGAAGACATCGGCGCGGCGCGCATCCTTGCGGTGCTGGGTGATTCGGTGACTACGGACCACATCTCACCAGCGGGCTCCATCAAACTGAACGGTCCCGCCGGCAAGTACCTCACTGAGCATGGCGTGAAGCCGTTCGAGTTCAATTCCTACGGTTCGCGCCGCGGCAATCATGAGGTCATGGTGCGCGGTACGTTCGCGAATGTGCGGCTGCGCAACAAACTCGCGCCAGGCACGGAAGGCGGCGTTACGCGGCTGCTGCCCGAAGGCGACGACATGAGCATCTACGATGCCAGCGTGGAGTACGCCAAGCGCGGTACACCGCTCGGCATTCTTGCAGGCAAGGAGTATGGCTCGGGGAGCTCGCGCGATTGGGCGGCGAAGGGCCCGCGTCTGCTTGGCATTCGCTTTGTCATTGCCGAAAGCTACGAGCGCATTCACCGCTCGAACCTGGTTGGGATGGGCATTCTCCCGCTGCAGTTTGAACCGGGTGAGAATGCGGAGTCGCTTGGTCTGACAGGTGAGGAGATCTTCCGCATCGGCTCCGAACCGGGCGAACTGCGCGCCATGCTGGACAACAAGTTCGCCAAGGGCAAGAACATCATTGTCGTTGCCGAGAACGACAAGGGTCATACTGCGGAGTTCCCGGTGACTGTGCGCATCGACACGCCGCAGGAAATCCTCTACTACCAGCACGGCGGCATCCTGCAGTATGTGCTGCGGCAGCTTGCGGGTAAGGCGTAGAACGATACAAAGCGTGCAAGAAAAAAGAGTGGCGATGAGCCACTCTTTTTTCATTGTGTGGGAATAGACTTGCGGCCAGAGCGAATTCCCTCGGGCCGTCTGGAGGGCAGAGGGTGCTGAAGCCGTTTTCATAGGGAGAAAACGGCCCGAGCGCTTTCCGCTTGGTCTACACCAATTACCGGAAATGCTCTAGCGGTTGGCACTGCGCAGTATGAGAAATTCGCTCCAGAGGAAGCGATCCATGGCGATTACAGAGATGACCTACGCGCGATACATCAAGGCCAATACCGGCGATAAGCTGTTCAACGTCTTTCCATCCATTCTCGTGGACCTGTGGGAGGAGAACTATCTCCGGCGGTTCAAGCGTGCAGAGATTCTCTCGATCAATACCGATGCCAGCGGCTCATCGTTCACCTATATATTCGATTACTCGCGGGAACGAGTGATTGGTGTCTATGGGATGCCGATTTACTACAAGCACAAGCGTGATGCGTCACGAATGAAGGGCGCGCCGCTGGGTGCGAAACAGGGAACCGGCTACCATCGTGGACATCTGATTGCCCACTCTATTGGCGGCGGCACCGATATCAATCTGGTGCCGCAACTGGGTAAAGTGAATATCGGAGAATTTCGCAAACTGGAGCGCGAAGCACGCGATCTCGCCAAGACCGGAGTGCGGTGCCTCTATTTCGTGCGCACGATTTATAGCGACGACACATCCTGGAAGCCGAGTTCCATTGAGCAGGCCCTGGTTAGAACGAACGGCGTGTTCAGTTACAGGATGCACGGAAACTATTGATGTCCAACCCTTCGAGGGTTTGGCCGGCGCATTCGCGGCGTGGCCAAACCACACGAAGCCATGAGGTAGTGTCAGCAGTTTCAAGAAGTACTGAAGCAGGTGTTGGACGGTAGATTAGATCGCTAGATGTTAACTCTGCACACAGCACTTACCGCTGCCATCGGAACTGCGAGCTAACATCTGAAATCTAACGATCTAACATCTGCACCACCTACTTTGCTTCACTGCCAGGACGTGGAACTTTCGGATCGAGCCTGCTCGCACCTTGGAACGGCAGCATCCAGCCGGGGTATTCGGGCGGTAGCTTACTCACCTCGTCGAGTTGTTTGAGTTCTTCACTGGAAAGCTTTAAGTCGACTGCGGCTAGATTGTCTGCAAGCTGATCGGGGCGCTTCGCTCCGATGATGACCGAGGTTGTTACGGGTTGATGCAGCAACCACGCCAGCGCAATGCGCGCGGGCGAACAGTTGTGTGCTTCCGCGATGGGACGCATGACGTCGAGGATGCGCCACGCGCGTTCCTTGTCCACGAGAGGGAAGTCGAACTCGGAACGGCGCGAGTCTTCAGGCTTCTGATTTTCGCGGCTGAACTTACCGGAAAGCAGGCCGCCCGCAAGCGGGCTCCAGACCAGCAGGCCGGTCCCCGTGTGCTGGAACATGGGAACAAACTCGCGCTCGAGGTCGCGGCCGGCGATGGAGTAGTAGGCCTGCAGCGTATCGAATTTCGCCAGGCCTTTCAGTTCGGAGATTGTGATCGCGCGGGAAAGCTTCCACGCTTCCCAGTTCGAGCAGCCGATGTAGCGAACCTTGCCTTGGTGCACCAGCGTATCCAGTGCGCGCAACGTTTCTTCGATTGGCGTGATGATGTCGTTGCCGTGGATCTGATAGAGGTCGATGTGATCGGTGCCAAGGCGCTTGAGACTAGCGTCCACGGCGTCCATGATGTGTCCGCGCGACGCGCCAATGTCGTTGCGGCCCGGACCTACCCGGCCGAAGACCTTGGTGGCGAGCACAACATCCTTGCGCGCGATGCCGAGATTCTTAAGGGACTGGCCGAGCGCTTTTTCGCTTTCGCCTTCCGAATACACGTCGGCGGTATCGAAGAAGTTCACGCCGGCGTCGATGCTGTTCTTGATCAGTACATCGGCGCCCGCCTGATCGACCGTGCCGATCTTCTGGAACATGCCGGAGCCGCCATGAAACGTCATGGTGCCAAAGCAAAGAGTGGAAACGAGTAGACCCGTGTCGCCGAGCGTTTTGTATTGCATGGGAATCTTTCCTTGGAGCCGAAGGTATCGGATGCTGGTTTAGATGGCCGCAACGACGCTCACGACACACGAGTATCGAGTGAGATGGGCTTACCGGGAAAATCTTTTATACGGCTGTAACGGTCGCGAGTCGCAAATTCCTGATGATGTGGGCTCCGAAGGACAATGAAGAAGGTCGTTTTCCTTCGAAGAAAACGACTTGAACAGCTTCGCCCTCTTCTACATCTTCAGGAGATTTGCGCGAGACGTTTGACCGGAACGCGCACCCAGGCCATGCCGGCGGCTTCGGCAGACCTGATGCCGGCTTCGGCATCTTCAAAGACCAGGCAATCGGCGGGTGCAACGCGCAGGCGGCTGGCTGCCACCAGGAAGGGCTCGGGATCGGGCTTGCCGTGGGTATAGTCCTCCGCGCCCACCAGGACGTCGAAGCGGTCGAGCAGGTGTAGAGAGGTGAGCGTGCGCACGATGGATTCGCGCGGCGAACCGGAAACGACCGCCAGGGGAATCTTGCCGTGCTGCGCTTCAATCTGTGCGACGACTGACGCGATGGGTTGCACCTCGTCCATCAGCGCAAGGTAAAGCTGTTCTTTACGGTGCGCGGTCGCTACCGGGTCGAGGTGGTAGCCGAACTTCTCGTTCAGCATTTCCACGGTGCGTGGCAGCGGAATACCGCCCCAGGAGTAAAAGACATCCTCGGGAAACGTGCCGCCGCCCTCTTCCACGGCCTGCGTCCAGGAGCGGAAGTGCAAGGGCATAGAGTCGGCAATGGTGCCGTCGAGGTCGAAGAGGTAAGCGCCAAACGTGCGATTGGGGAGGATGAGTTCTTCGCTGATCATGCGTACATCACCAGTTTATCTGGTTTGCGGAGCAGCGAGCGTTTTGGCTTGTGCAGCATACTTCCGCGCGAGATGCCTTCGTATGCGACCGAGCACGGCCCCGCAGAGGGCAGGCGCTATGCCCATGTATCTCGAGGGCAGGAACCACGCTCCGAGCGCAGCGGCACCCATGGATATCACCATCGTCCAAAGTCGAAAGCGAAGAATCCTGATGTCCGCTCCCGGGTGCAAATGCCCGTAGGAGCGAGCGAGTTCCAGTTTGATGGTAAGCGCCGCTGCGATAGCGAATTGGTTCAGAAAGTAAAGGAAAAACGCCAGGGGTTCGCCCAGGTGCTGACCCCAGAGTGACGTTGAAAATGGCAACACGCTTACCAGGCCCAGAAAGAAAAATGTCGGGACCATGGTCTGCGGGCCATACCCTTCCACTGCATCGAATACGCGGTGTTGCAAGGTCCAGAACACGCTTGCGATGGCAAACGTGACGACAAAGCTGACCCAGGCGTGTGAGTCCTGTTTCAGGACATGGCCCAGCTCGCCCTGGGCCACGTGGCCCGGTACTTTCAGCTCCAGCACCAGCAGGGTCATGGCGATGGCAAAGATCCCATCGCTCAGAGCTTCCAGTCTGTGCTTGCTGTACATGCCCCTCCATCATGCCATCTCATTGATTCTTTGGGGTGGTTCGTTGGAAATTCTGGCTTCATGCCATTTTCTGGTGGATGATTTCGCATCCCGGGAAGCCGCATGGCACTCTAATGGCTGTGATCTTGTTTGAGAAATCTCTGCGCGTGAAGCCCGTTGCCGCGCTTTCGCTGGCCCTGGTGGCTGTGCCGCTGCTCCATGCGCAAGAAGTCCAGGAATCCAGCCTTCCGACTGCTCCCAGCTCGGTTCTTCGCCGCGAAACCAAGGCGCTTGGCGTGCCCGCTGGTTCAGGCTTCCAGTTTAAAGCTGCAGCCACGGAACCGGGGCCGCAGGGTACAGTGATCGAGCTTCCCCAGAACGGGCCGCTGCGCCTTTCCTTGGACGATGCCATTGCGCTGGGGCTGGACCGCAATGTGCGCCTGGTCTATGACCGCGCGAATAGCAAGGTCGTCAAGGGCTATGAGTTGCAGATCGCCAACGCGTTGCTGCCTTCGCTCAAGGTTTCTGCACAGACAAACACCCAGGAAATCAACCTTGCCGCCCAGGGTTTTAAACCGCAGTCTCTTGCGGCATTTGGCTTCCCTCCGGGCACCGTTCACACGATCGTTAAGGTCAATACGACCCAGGCGATGATCAGCGCCAATCAGGTGCTGTTTGATCTGCCCTCGTACGAGCTCTACAAGGGAGCCAGACGCGAGTTCGCGGTCGTCGACCTGAATACCTTGAACAGCCGCGGTGAGCTGGTTCTTGCCGTGGGCACGGCCTATTTGAAGGTGCTTGCCGATCAGACCAGCCTGACCAACGCGCAGGCGGAAGAGCGTGCCGCGCAGGTTTTGTACAGCCAGGCGGATGACAAGCTCAAAGCAGGTGTGGGTACCAATCTCGACGCTCTGCGCGCGAAAGTGGAGTACCAGCAGCGTCAACAGGCAACCGTCTCAACCGCCAACCAGTTGGCGAAAGACACCATACAGCTCAACCGCATCATGGGCCTCCCGGCCAATCAGGCACTGGAACTCACGGATGTGGCGCCCTTTGCTGAATTCGCGGATATGGATTTGGACCGTGCAAAGACTACCGCTTATGCGCATCGCAAGGATTTGTTGAGCCTGCAGGCGCAGATTGAAGTCACCGACCGCGAGTTGCGGGCCGCGAAGTATCAGCGTCTTCCGACCCTGGCGTTCAATGGTTTCTATGGTGTGCTGGGCGAAACGACGGGCCTGTATCACGGCGTGTTCAACGCGCAGGGCTCGCTGAAGTTCCCTATCTTCCGTGAAGCCGCGCAGCGCGGTGAAGAGCAGCAGGTCAGCGGACAGCTTACCGCGCTGCGGCAGCGTGAAGCCGATCTCCGCGTTGCCGTGGAGTCGCAGATCCGCACTGCCATGCTGGATGTGAATGCCGCGCATGACTTGGTGAAAGTCGCGCAGAGCAATGTCGATCTCGCACAGCAGGAATTGAACGATGAGCGCGACCGCTTCACAGCGGGTGTCGATACGAACCTGGCCGTGGTGGACGCGCAGGCGTCGGTGACCGGCGCGAATGCGCAGCTTGTTCAGTCGCTTTATCAATACAACGTCGCGAAGCTGCAACTCGCTCAGCGCACGGGTGTGGTGGAGTCGAGCTACCGGACGTACCTCGGCACGAAGTAAGGCGCGAGCCTGGCCTTTGCGCCACCAATCTTGGATTGGGGCATCCTTCCCCTTCCCCTTCGGCTTCGCTCAGGGTCAGGATGACCCTCGTTAAGTTGAGGGGTTGCGATAGAAACGTCCCTCTGTCCCAGAAACACTCCCATGAAGGGTTTCTCACCTCGCCAACATAAATCTCTCCTCACGTAGCATCGAACTAACGTGTTCGCACGTCGGTCATGTATGCGTCTTTCTCTGCAGATGCGGTTACGGCTTCTTCTTCTACTACCTGCCCTTGTCGGCGGTCTGCATGCGCAGACGCTGGCCCGGCCGGGTTGGGAAGGATCAGGGCTTAGCGCCGAACCGTGGTGGCGGTCGGCAATTTTTTACCGCATCGCGCCGGAAGGCTTTCAGGATTCCGATGGCGATGGCCTGGGCGATTTGCGTGGAATCGCGCAGCGCATGGACTACCTGCAGTCCGTTGGAGCCGATGCTCTGGTACTGGAAACCCCGTTCTCAGACAATGGCTTTGACGATCTGATGAGTGAGGCAAGCCGCCGCCACATTCGCCTGCTGGTTGCGGTTTCCAGTAGCGACGCTGCGTCCGTGGTTCCCATGGCCCGGCAATGGCTGACACGCGGAGTCGCGGGGGTATGGCTCCGGGTCGCACACGGAGAAACCGCCGAGCACACGGTAGCCATGGTCCACAGCCTGCGTACCCTTGCCGACAGTTATCCGGGGCAGCGTGTACTGGTGGAAGATACGACGGCCGATCCCGCGATGTGGCCTGCAGCCGGCGCGGAGCTGGTTGCGAAACCCCTGCCTGCGGTTGCAGCGGGCGCCGGGGATGCGGTTTCGCTGAGACTTTCACTGGCTCAGGCGCAGAGTGTGCCTGCGGGCAGCGCACCTTTGCTGGTGCTGACGGCAACGAACTCGGCGCACCCGCGCACGGCGGATCAGGACAAGGTACTCGCCGCGGCGCTACTGGCATCACGCACCGCTGTGGCGGTGGATTACGGGCAGGAGATCGGCTTACCAGCGGCGTCCATCGAAACAACGGCGCGCGTCATGCAGTGGACGCCGTCCAACATCACGCAGCGCGTTGCTGTCCCCGCCGCTGCCACACCTGTCGAAGCGCCGAAACCGGCTCCACGCCAGGACGTCTATGGTGCCTTCGTCCCGTATGTGCCGCCCGCCAGGCCTGTGGTTCCGACGGCAATCGACAAATTGAACATGTTGCAGGGTTTTACTACCAGCACCCTGCCCCAAGTTTCGAATCCGGATACCGCCGCGCGGAACGTGGCTGCGGAAGATGCGGACGCCGATTCGGTGTTGGCGTTTTATCGCAAGCTGGCGCAATTGCATCATGATCATCCCGCTGTGCGATCAGGCACCAGCTATCCGCTCGACCATGATGCGCAGGACGCACTGGTCTGGGTGCTGCGTGTGCCGGCAAACGCCCGTACATCTTCGACGGTGATCGCAGCCTGCAACCTCAGTGGGCAGCGCGTCGTGTTGCCGCTGCACGCCGATCTGAACCGGCTGGGCATTCGTTTCGCGGAGTTGCGTGTGTTGCTGACCTCAGTGCGCAGCAATGCACAGGCAGACCAGACGACGGAGTCGGTCACACTGGCGCCATGGAGCGTCTTCGTAGCAGAACTGGATCATTGAGAAGCAGATTTTAGATGTTAGATCGCTAGATGTTAGAACCCCACAGCGTTCAACATCGAACGATCTAAAATCTAACCAGATGTCTTCCACTGCCGCAGCACCGACCATGTACCTGCCTGAAATCATTGCGCACACGCGTACCGTCGTGGCTGAACGCAAGGCTGCGGCCGACATGCGTGAGCTTGAGATGCAGGCTGCTGCCCATACACCGCGCGGCTTTGCACGTGCACTGCGCGTGAAGGCTGAACACGGCCCTGCGGTGATTGCGGAGCTTAAGAAGGCTTCGCCTTCCAAAGGGCTCATTCGGGCAGAGTTCGATCCCGCATGGCTGGCTCGGGAATTGGAAACCGGCGGTGCGGCGGTGCTTTCAGTGTTGACCGAAGAGCGATTTTTTCAAGGCTCGCTTGAGAATCTGCGGCTTGCCTCGGAGGCCGTAAGTCTGCCTTGTCTGCGCAAAGACTTTATGGTCGACCCGTTCCAGATTGTTGAAGCGCGCGCAAACCGCGCGGATGCCATCCTGCTGATCGTCGCTGCACTGACCGATGAGGAGTTGCGGATGCTGCGTGACGAGGCTCGACGCTGCGAGCTGGATGTTCTGTGCGAAGTTCATGACGCCGAAGAGGTGGAGCGAGCGTTTTCTCTGGACTGCGAATGCGTGGGCGTGAACAGCCGCGACCTGCGCACATTCCACGTTTCGCTGGACCGCGCGGCGGAGTTGGCGGCATCCCTGCCTCCCGGCGCGGTACGGGTCGCTGAAAGCGGCATTCATACTGCGGCGGATATGGCGCGGCTGCGTGAGGCCGGCTACGCTGCGTTTCTGATTGGCGAATCCTTGATGCGCCAACCGCATCCCGGCATCGCTCTGCGCCATCTGATCGCAGGGGAGTAATGGTGATGTGGGTAAAAATCTGCGGGACCACAACTCTTGAAGACGCGCAGCTTGCCGCAGACGCCGGGGCTGACGCGATAGGTTTTGTTTTTGCGGAAAGCAAACGCAGAGTCACGCCTGATCAGGTCGCACCCATCACAGCCGCACTCGCCAACGGCATTGAAAAAGTCGGCGTCTTCCATAGCGATATCGCCGATGGCATCATTGCCGGCGCGCGGGAAGCTGGGCTGAGCGCCATACAGATTCACTCCGCGTACAACGCCGATACGGTACGCCTCCTCCGCCGCGAATTGGGCCCGGAATACAAGCTGCTTCAGGTGATCACCTGTCCGGTCGAGACTCTGAATGAAGACAAACTGCGCGCGGAACTTAGCCAGGCGCTGGCTGATCGCGAGTTGTGGGGAATCCTGCTGGATGCGTCGCGAGGCGGTATCTCGGGAGGCACGGGGCAAAGCTTCAACTGGAGCGATGTCGCGAAGATTCTGGACGAAGTGTGGCCAGATCGCGGTAGTGGCTCAGGGATGAAATTGATTCTTGCCGGCGGCCTGCGTCCTGAGAATGTTCGCGAAGCAATCGCCGCATTGCGTCCCGATGGGGTGGATGTTGTGAGCGGTGTCGAACGGATGCCCGGTGTGAAAGACCCGGATCGAGTGAGGGAGTTTGTTGCCCGCGCGCGCATGTGATCAACCTCGCCACTCCCCTTTACAAGGATCTCAGTATTTCGCCTGTGGCGGTGAGGATGCGACGCGTTCAGCCTTTGGGTTCCTGGGAAAGATATTGCCGGGGGAAGCATCCGTACTGGGATCCCTCGGCTGCGTCTCAGGACGACCCTCGTTTAAATTGGTCGTCTATGGAAGACCGGGATCCGGACAGGAGCAATGTAGTGCAGAAATCGTTCCATAAACACAGAAACCCGCTGTTTGAGCGGGCTTCTTCTATTGGAAGAACCAGTCAGGGATGGACGAACGTTTAGCGTCCGGCCCGAACGGTCAGGGAACGATCATGCACGCGCGGCGTATGGTCATGCGGCGTGGTCGAGTGCTGTTTGGCGGCTGCGGGACGCATCGCCAGCAAAGGCGAAGCGAGGGTTGCGAGCAGCGCAACAGCGAGGAATCTCGATGTAGTTTTCATAGTTAACTCCAATCGGCGAAGTCCAACCGATATACCTAATCGGATGAATCAGAGGCTCTGGAGATTCAAAAATCTGCTGCAAAGAAAATTGGCGGCCCAGACTTGCTGGTTGCCGCCAATCCTATGCTTCAGTGAATTGTGTTTCTGTAAATCTTTTGCCGCTGTGAACCACAAAGGAAAACAGAAATGTAAGCAAATTCCCTGACGGTGTATAGCAAGCCGGAGCTGTTCAAGTCGTTTTCAAGGAAAACGACCTTCACCGCCGCTTATCGACTCCACAGCATCAGGCAATTTGCTTTAGTAATGCTCGCGGTGCTCGCGCTTCCGGATCGCGTGATGTTTGCGAGCCTTGTTGGCCAGCACACCACCGCCCGCGCCGACACCTGCACCGATCACTGCGCCCTTGGGGCCTCCCAGCAGGCCACCCACGACCGCGCCGCCTACCGCGGAGCCGGCAACGATCTTGGCTTTGGTATGGTGATGGGCATCGTGGTATTCCTGTTCGCGCTTCGCGTCATAGTGCGAAATCTGCGCATAGCTGAATAACGGTGTTGCGAGCATCGCGCTTACGACTGCAGTTGCTGCCATTCGATTGAGTTTCATGATGAAACCTCCTTAGTTGCGCTTCCTCGGAATGTAAGTGTTGCAATTTGGTGAAGAACTTTTGGGCGCGGATCCTTGGCACACCTGGTGCCGATCCTTGGCGGCACGCCTAGTAAGGCTGCTCAGCATGCTGGCGTTTCTTAATGGAGTGGTGTTTGCGAATCTTGTTCGCAACCACGCCGCCACCCGCGCCTACACCCGCTCCTACAACCGCACCCACCGGTCCGCCTGCCATCGCGCCTATAGCAGCGCCGCCGGCGGCTGAACCGCCAACGATCTTGGCCTTGTTGTGGTGGTGCGCGTCGCGTGCCTCAACCTGCGCTTTTGCTTCAGCGTGAGACTCCTGCGCAAAGGCTCCCAGGGGAGTGATCAGGATGGCTGCTGCCAATGCGGGGCCTGCAATCTTGTTCCAATTCATTGCTTCCTCCGAACCGGATGCGGTGGGCTGCGTCCCGTTACATCAAGCTCAGATGCGAGTGTTTTCGCGGCTAGATGCATGAAACTAAACATTTCTCATGGGCAACCCTTGCAAGAAAGCAGGGGTCGGGTATAGGCTCAAAGCCGATGCGCACAATCTTCAGCCCGTTTGCTTTTCCGTTCCGCTACTGGCGTCAAGTAGCGGCCACGGCGGACTGAGCCTTGCGAGAGTAACGAAACGCAAGCAGCGAAAGAACCCACCGAGCCGCAACTCTCAAGAGTTGCGGTTTTTGTTTGGCTTGATGTTTTTCATGGATGTTTGAAAGAGCAGGAAGAGGAAACGATGGGGGCCAGTACACATTTAACATCGCCCGCGCCAATGCCGGCGGCTTCAACGCCCGGCCGCTTCGGCGTTTATGGCGGGCGCTACGTACCGGAAACGCTGATGGCGGCGCTGCTGGAGCTCGACCACGCGTACGAGGTAGCGCAAAAAGATGAAGCCTTCCAAGCCGAGCTTGCGGGGCTGCTCAAGGACTATGTCGGCCGTCCCACGCCGCTGTACTTTGCGAAGCGGCTGACGGAAACGTTGGGTGGAGCGAAGATTTATCTCAAGCGTGAAGACCTGCTGCACACCGGCGCGCACAAGATCAACAACGCGCTGGGACAGGCTCTGCTGGCGCGGCGCATGGGCAAGCAGCGGATCATTGCGGAAACCGGCGCGGGACAGCATGGCGTAGCGACCGCAACCGTATGCGCATTGTTCGGGCTGGAGTGCGTGGTGTACATGGGCGAAGAGGACATGCGGCGCCAGGAGCTGAACGTTTTCCGTATGCGCCTGCTGGGTGCGGAAGTGCGCGGTGTCAGTTCCGGCTCGGCGACGTTGAAGGATGCTATCAACGAGGCCATGCGCGACTGGGTGACGAACGTACGCAGCACGTTTTACATTCTGGGCTCGGCGCTGGGTTCGCATCCTTATCCCACCATGGTGCGCGACTTCCATCGCGTGATCTCCCGCGAATCGAAGCGGCAGATCATGGAGCATGAAGGCCGCTTGCCGGATGTCATCGTGGCGTGTGTGGGCGGGGGCTCCAACGCGATTGGCGCGTTCTACGAATACATTCCCGAAGCCAATGTCCAGTTGATCGGCGTGGAGGCAGGAGGCCGCGGATCGGCGCTGGGCGAACACGCAGCGCGTTTCCAGGGCGGACTGCCGGGCGTCCTGCAAGGCACATACAGTTACGTGCTGCAGAACGACGCCGGCCAGGTAGCGAGCACACATTCGGTCAGCGCCGGCCTGGACTACGCAAGCGTTGGACCTGAGCATGCCATGCTGCATGATTCCGGGCGCGCGACGTACACCAGCGCCACGGACAACGAGGCTCTCGAAGCGACGAAGATCCTGTCGCGCACGGAAGGCATCATCCCGGCGCTGGAAAGCGCACATGCCGTGGCCGAGGCAATCAAGCTGGCGCCGAAGATGGGCAAAGACAAGATCATGATTGTGAATGTCAGCGGACGCGGTGATAAGGACATTGGCATTTTGACGCGCGAAATGGACCTGGGTGGAGCAGCGGCGGTGAGCGCATGACCCTGGCAGGCAGGATTGGTCATTCATTCACGAACGAGTTCAAACGCCCACAAACGCAGATTTTTCTTCTTGCGAGTTGTCTGTTTCTGGTTGGATCTGCAATTGAGGTGAACCATCATTGGACGGCCACAACCCGGCCATTCTGGATTGGTTTGCTTTTGTGCATCAGCCCCATCGCTATGGTTCCCACCTTCTATCCAACGACAACCTGGAAGAGCGATCGCAGGAGGATTCTGGTTGGCCTGAGTGTTGCTGCCACCTCCATGTTGGCGTTTTATAGCCTGGAAAGAACCTGGCCGCAGGTTCCGGTTTGGATCTGGGTCTGCCTGGAGTTGGTGGAAGTGGGTGTACTCCTGTGGGTTCTTCCAAAGTGGCTGGGTGAGTCTCCCGAGCAAGCAGATTCGAACGAAGGGAGCAAGCCGTGCCTCTAACATTCCCAAAGAAACCCGGGCTGGTTATGTACCTCACCGCGGGTGATCCGGACCTCGATACCACGTACCGCATGGCGCTAGCCGCCATCGACAACGGTGCGGACGTGATTGAACTGGGTGTGCCGTTCAGCGATCCGCTGGCGGACGGACCGGTGATTCAGCGTGCCAGTGAGCGGGCCGTGGCTCGCGGCACAAGGCTCACCGATGTGCTCGGCATATGCAAAAAACTGCGTGCCGAACGTCCGAATGCAGGCATCATCCTGTTCAGCTATCTGAATCCGGTCATGCGGCTTGGCTTGCCTGCGTTTGCAAAAGCTGCGAAAGACGCCGGTGCGGATGGCGTGCTGCTGACCGACATGATCGTTGAGGAAGCCGGGGAATATCTGGCGGTCATGCGTGAAAATGGGCTGGCTCCGGTGTTTCTGGCAGCTCCTACTTCACCTGATGAGCGGTTGAAGGCGATTGGCGAAGCCTCCCAGGGCTTTGTGTATGCCATTTCGCGGGTGGGCATTACCGGCACGCAGACGGAGTTGGCGACTGATGCACAGGAGCTTGTGGACCGCCTTCGGAAGTTCACGAAGCTGCCGATTGCTCTTGGTTTCGGAATTTCGAACGCAGAGCATGTTCGCACGGTCGGGGGGTTTGCCGATGCGGCGGTTGTGGGCAGTGCGCTGGTAGCGCTGATTGAAAAGACGCCGGCGGCAGAAGCGCCAGAGGCGGTTGGAAAATTTGTGCGGGCACTGCGGGATGGAGTCTCAGCCGCATGAGCGCACGGGGTACGACGTATCATCTTAAGGGGCACTTACCTTACACAGGCAGCGTGAGTACAAACGCCGCCGCAACTTCGCGGATCGCGCTTCGGCGTCGTCCGCAGCATGAGGCCGCATGGAAATCGCCGACTGGCGGAAGAAGATCGATGAATTGGATGAGCAGCTTGTCAGGCTGCTCAACGAGCGTGCCACAGCAGCGGTCGCTATTGGCGAAATCAAGCGCAAGGGAGCCGCGCCAATCTACGAGCCAAAGCGCGAACAGCAAGTGTATGAGCACATCCGCAGCGTCAACAGCGGGCCACTTGCGGACATCCAGATCCAGGACATTTACGAGCGCGTCATGGACGTTATGCGCTCCCTGCAGCGGCCCGATCACGGCGTGGGAAAGCCAAAGGACGCGGCATCCCAGTAAAGTTTCGCCGCGAACTCTGCGGAACATTCACGTTGTAAACGCTGCCTGCGGGGCGGCGGAGGAAGGATTCCAGTGATGATCGTTGCCATGCAGGACAAGGCTACCGACGAACAAATTCAAACCGTGATCGAACGCATGGTGGACCTGGGTTTCAATGTCCACCGCACGACCGGTGAA
>DASYEV010000203.1:0-11273 GCA_036498835.1 Acidobacteriaceae bacterium
GAAATTTATCATAAGGAAGCGCTGTGGTCGCGGCTTCGCCGTTCGATGCAGTTTCTTCTCCTCCGGCGGTGTAGCTCAGATGGTTAGAGCGACGGACTCATAACCCGTAGGTCAGTGGTTCGATTCCACTCACCGCCACCAATTCAACAATTCGTGCTGTCGCAGGTTCTCGCGATGGTTGAGCCTATGGGACATTGTATGTCTGCCGTGGGGCGGGTTGGTGTGCCTTTCGGGCGATCAGGAGAGATCAGAGAACAGAGAAGAGAGATCAAACAAAGAGGCTCCCCGAATGCGGAGCCTCTTTTGTGCTTCTGATCTCTGTTCTCTAATCTCTGTTCTCTGCCGCACTCGGCGTTGGAATTCCCTTAAAAATTTGATGTTGACATTGCGGAATCGCGTCTGCTACAAGGTGTCGTCATTCACTGCACAATCGTTTGCGCAAGGAGAATTCGAATGCGAGTTTCTGAACTTGTCCGCCGGCACAGGTCCGCCTGCCAGGCTTTGCTGTCCCCCGTGATCGCCGTATTGATGGTCGTGACAGGCGCTTTTGCGGCGCTTCCCGCGTATGCCCAGTTCCGCGCGTCGATCCACGGTGTGGTCACGGATCCGCAAGGCGCGGCGATCCCGGGAGCGAAGCTGACGCTGACCGATACCGCGACCAATATCTCCCAGAACGCGACCAGCGACGCCCAGGGCGTCTACACCTTCAACGCCTTGCCGCCGAGCAAGTTCAAGCTTTCCGCCACCGCATCCGGTTTTTCGAATAAGGTGCTCGACAACCTGGCCATCATTCCCGAGCAGCCCAACGCGATCAATGTGCAGCTGGGTTTGCAGGGTTCCGCCGAATCGATCGATGTCACAAGCGGCGCGGTGCCTGCGCTGGACACGGAAACAGCGACGATCAGCGGCACGGTGACGGACAACCAGATTCAGCATCTGCCCTCGTTCGGCCGTGACGTGCTGACGCTGGCTCAGCTTGCCCCGGGCGTGCTGGGTGACGGAGGCATGGCGGCGGGCGGCGGTGTGCGCAGCCTTCCGGGCTCGAACCAGGCGGGGACGACGGCGGGCGACGGCGTCACCAAGACGGAGAACGCACCGCAGGTTATCGGCGCGGGTGTACAGCCCAGCAACAACAACGTCCTGATCGATGGCATCAGCGCATCGAGCGTGACGTGGGGCGGCAGCACGGTCATCACGCCCACTGAGGATTCGGTGCAGAGCGTCAAGGTGAGCTCGAACAACTACGACGCAGAGTATGGCCGCTTTACGGGAACCAACATCCAGATCACGTCCAAGGGCGGCAGCAACCAGATTCACGGAAGCCTGTTCTTTACGGCTCAGCGACCGGGACTGAATGCCTATCAGCGTTGGAATGGACCCAACTCCGTTGGCCCAGCGGCAGCCGGCCTTACGCCCCAGGCGCGCAACCTGCAGCGCGATACGCAGCGTTTCAATCAATACGGCGGCAGCGTGGGCTTTCCCATCTGGAAAGACAAGCTGTTCGGATTCTTCGCCTATGAGACATTGCGCGCCGGCGGCATCAGCTACAGCACCGGCCTGTATGAGACTCCGGCGTTCCTCAAGATGGCGCCCTCCGGCAGCAATGCGTCCAAGCTGCTGACATTCCCCGGAGAAGGCGTGCAGCAGATCGGGCTGGCAAGCATGAGCTGCCAGGGAACCCTGGGCATTCCGGAAGGTCCTTTCTGCCACTACATCGCGGGACAGGGACTGGATGTCGGTTCGCCGCTGGCGACGGCGCTTGGCACCTATGATCCTTCACGCGATCCCAGCGATTCCACCAAGCCCGGTTACGGCGGCGGCCTGGATGGCGTCGCGGACCTGGCGGCGTATGCTCTGCAGGCGCCGAACTCCAAGCAGGCGGATCAGTACTATGGGCGCGCCGATGCGCAGATTACCAAGAACGACCGTCTGAGCGGCATGATCTATTGGCAGCCGGTGAAGAGCTACAGCATCAACGGCCCGATCCGCACGGATAACAGCTATCTCAACGACCGCATCAACAATGCGTTTACCGGCCTCTACAACCACACATTCGCTCCGAATCTTCTCAACGAAGCTCGCGTCAATGCGGCAGGCTGGCGCTGGAACGAAATTACTTCGAACCCCGGCGTTCCGTTCGGTTTTCCGAGCATGAGTTTCTCGGACACGCGGAATATGTTTCCGTCGAACCCGAACTCCTTTGCCCCGCCGACACCCAGTGTTTTCGACCAATGGACCTACGGATACCAGGACATTCTGACGTGGGTACATGGACGGCATAACTCGAAGATGGGCGGCACGCTGACCCGGCTCTACTACCTGAATCAGAACACCGGAGCGGCTCGGCCTACGTTCAACTTCGGCAACCTTTGGAACTACCTGAACGACGCGCCGTACCAGGAGAGCGGAAACTTCAATCCCAGCACTGGCGCGCTTACGTCCAATCGTCAGGACAACCGCAACAACTTCTGGGGTGCGTTCTACCAGGACGACTGGAAGATAGCGCGTACCCTGACGGTGAATCTTGGCCTTCGCTACGACTATCTCGGGCCTTACTACGACAAGGGCAACAACCTGCGCACGGTGGTCCTGGGCGCGGGCTCCGCGATGGTGACCGGTCTTTCTCTGCGCACTGGCGGCAATGAGTGGAATGCACAGAAGGGCAACTTCGGGCCACAGGTCGGCTTCGCCTGGAATCCGGAGTGGCTGGAGCATAAGTTCGTCCTTCGCGGCGGCTTCGGACTGAACTACAACCAGAATGAGATGGCCATCACGGCGCAGAGCATCGGCAACCCGGGCAACACGGTTGGGTTCACATTCTGCTGCAAGGGCGCCGCAGGCACAACGAATACGGGAGGGTCTATCCAATATGTCGTGTCCAGCGACCCGCACGCGTATTTCGGTTATCCGGGAAACCCCAATGCCAAGACCACGTTTGACGCCAACGGCCTTCCTCTAACCGGAACGACGGGCCTGACGGCGTTCGATGCCAACGTCAAGAGCACACAGACCTACCATTACTCGCTGGATACCGAGTACTCGATCGGTCATGGATGGGTTGCGGAACTGGGGTACCAGGCAAGCGTCAACCATCATCTGCTGGTGCAGCAGGATATGAACGTGATCGCCGCGGCTTCAGGGTATGCCTTGAATCCGAAGGTCTCGCGCGTGGGCTACTACGGCAACAAGGGTAATGCGAACTACAACGCAATGCTGCTGGACGTTCGCCATAACTTCGCACACGGCTTCCAGATGGAAGGGCAGTACACCTGGGCGAAGAGCATGGACAACGGATCGCAGCCGTATTACCAGGACACTTATCCCTACAACCTGGCTTACTCCTACGGACGTTCGGACTACTACGTGAAGAACGCGTACCGCGTGTTCGGCATGTACCAGCCACGTTTCTTCCACAATGGCTGGCTGCACTCCCTTGCCGATGGCTGGACGCTGACCGGCATTTACAACTACCACACCGGGTTCCCGTGGACACCCACCTACAGCACGAGCTTCCACCAGTTCTATACCAACAGCGGACAGGGAACGTTGCGCCCGGCGGCGTACCTGGGCACCGGTGGGCACGATCTCAGCAATGCTGCCTTCATGGGCGGAAACAACAACACGACCGCGAATGCAACCAAGACCCAGTACACGAAGAACTTCCCGAACGGACCCTTCGCCTACTTCACGCTGCCCACGGTTTCGACGGTTGCGAGCACCGGCTACAACGGTACGGTGGTTCCGCTGCCTACGCCGCCGGGCGTTGCGCGCAACTCGTTCGACGGACCGCACTTCAGCAACATGGACGCCAGCCTTGCCAAGGGCTTCCATATTCCGAAACTTCCGGTGCTGGGTGAGAATGCTTCCTTCGAAGTTCGTGCGGATGCCTTCAATCTCTTCAACCAGATTGAACTCAACGGTGTGTCCTCGAGCATTGGCAGCGGCGGGAGCAACACCGGGCAGGTTCTGAATCCCAACTACTATTTTGGGCAGTCAACGTCCGCTCTTGGCGGAAGGGTAATCGATCTGCAGGCGCGATTCTCGTTCTAGAGCAGTTGAATCGGCTGCGCCTGCTTTCGGAACTTGGTGGGGCCGTTCTCCGGGGAGGGAGACGGCCCGCCGAGACCCCTCTCCTTCTTCGGGCTCCGCCGATTCGCGAATGTGGTCCAGCGAGCCGTCCCGGTCCGCGAATCAGCTCGCTCTTGCAGGATTCACGGAGGGATTCCGCATGCCGTGCCGCCTTCGTCGCTCGTTCTTCGATTCCGGGGTTGGCGCCTTCGTGGTGCTGCTCGGTGTTTGCGTCCTGGTGAGTCCGTTGCCGGCGACCGCGCAAGGCGATGGTTCGCAGAAGACATTCTTTGAGAACAGCACCTCGGCCCGCTCGTTCTTTTACAGCGAGGGCAGGACTCAGGCTCCGAGCACGTTGGAGCTTATCGATAAGAAGCTGCCTCTGGAGACGGAGCACTTCGTCAGCGGACCTAACTCGCTGAAGCTGCATTGGCATTCGGCACCCGGTGGGGGGTGGGATACGGAGCTGCGTCTGGCCACGTGGCCGAACCGCACCATCGATTTTGCCGGTGACACGCTGTACATGTGGCTGTATTCGCCGAATGCCATTGCCGCAAAGAACCTTCCCGAGATTGCTCTGCGCGACAATGCGGGCGGCTTTACCAGCAGAAAACCGCTGGGCGCATTGACGCAGGATCTGCCGGCCAACAAGTGGGTGCGCGTGCAGATTCCGTTTGCCCGCATGGCTTCGGAGTCGGTTCATCCTTTCCAGTCCCGGAAGCTGAGCTTTATCGTGCTTTCGCAGGGGACGACGGACGATGCCGAGCACACGCTCCTGCTCGATGACATTCGCATTGAGAATGCCGCTGCCCAGCATGCACCCGCCCCGGCGACGCCAACCAATCTTCATGCCACGGGCTATGAGCGGCATGTCGATCTGCGCTGGGATGCGGCGGGCACTTCGGCGATTGCTCAGTACGTGATCTACCGGTCCACCAATGGCGGGCCGTTTCTTCCCGTCGCGACACAGCGCCCTGACACGCACCGCTATGAAGATTTCGTGGGCGATGGACACTGGAGTGGAGCGTACAAGGTTTCGGCTCGAACGTCGGCGCATGCGGAGTCGCCGCTTTCGAAGGCTGTGAATGCGACGACGCATCCGATGAGCGATGAGCAGCTTCTGGACATGGTGCAGGAGGCTTCCTTCCGCTACTACTGGGATGGGGCCGAGCCGCACTCAGGGATGGCACTGGAATCCAGGCCGGGCAACGACGATATCGTGGCGGTTGGCGGCAGCGGCTTTGGCATCATGTCCATGATCGTGGGGGCGGAGCGTGGCTTTGAGCCGCGGACAAAGATCGTTCAGCGTCTGCTGCACATTACCAGCTTCCTCGAGCATGCCGACCGTTTCCATGGTGTGTGGCCGCACTTCCTCAGCGGGTCGACAGGGCGGGTGCTTCCGAACTTCGGTATTTATGACGATGGCGCCGATCTTGTGGAGTCATCGTTCCTGATGGAAGGTTTGCTGGCCGCGCGAGGATACTTCCAAGGCGACGATCCGGCGGAGAAGCAACTCCGCGCTCAGATCACCACGTTGTGGGAGGCGATGGAGTGGGATTGGTTTCGTGCGACTCCGAATAAGGATGCGCTCTACTGGCACTGGTCGCCGAACTATGGATTCCACATTGCGAACCGCTTGCAAGGGTGGAATGAGGTGATGATTACCTACCTCCTGGCAGTGGCTTCGCCGACGCATCCTGCACCGGCATCCATCTATTCCTCTGGCTACACGGCGGAGGGAAATCCGTCGCATCCCTATGGCAAAGGGATGACGGCTTTCGGCATTCACGTTCCGATGACCTACTCGCAGGGAACTGCGGGACCGTTGTTCTTCACCCACTATTCCTTTATGGGTTATGACCCTCGCGGCGTGCGGGACAAGTATGCCAACTACTTCTTCAACAATCGCGGTGAGTCGCTGATCCAGCAGAAGTATGCCATTGAAAATCCGAAGCATTTCAAAGGTTATGGCGCGGATAGTTGGGGATATTCGGCGGTGACGGGACCTCGAGGCTACCGGGAGTACAAGGCCGGTCCGGAGGACGATGGCACCATCGCACCGACGGCCTCGGTAAGCGCGTATGCGTATACGCCCAAGGAGTCGCTGCTGGCGATCAGGCATTTCTATCGCGACCTGGGCAGGCAGACGTGGGATGTCTATGGCTTTCGCAATGCGTGGAATGAGACGGAGGACTGGTACTCGCCCGATGAGTTGGGATTGAACCAGGGACCGCAGGCCGTGATGATAGAGAATGGGCGTACCGGGCTTGTCTGGCGCAGTTTTATGAGCAATCCGGAGATGCGGCCGATGCAGAAGGCTATCGGCCTTGAACCCGATGCAGCGGAGCAGAGCACGACTGTGATGGAGCATTGATGGCACGAGAGAAGACGGACGCGGCAGACTCAGCGAGACCAGGTAGGGTGTCGTTGAAAGAATTGGCTTTCCACCTGGGCCTTTCGGAAACCACGGTATCGCGCGTGGTGAACGACTCTCCAGGGGCGTTGCGGATTCCGCTCCAGACCCGCGAGCGAGTGCTGGCGGCTGCACAGTTGCTGAACTACCAGCCCAATGTGCTGGCGCGGGGTTTGCGCAACAAGCGCAGCCAGACGGTGAGCGTGATCGTACCTGAGATCTCCGATGGTTATTCGACCACGGTGCTCAGCGGTATTGAAGATGCTCTGTTGCTTGCGGATTACTTCTACTTTGTGGTGAGCCATCGTCACCGGCCGGAGTTGCTGCGCAAGTACCCGCCACTGCTTTTGTCGCGTTCGGTGGAAGGCATCATTGCGGTGGATACGGCGCTGGAAATGGAGCTTCCGATTCCGGTGGTCTCGGTGTCGGGCCATATCAAGCGCAAAGCGGTATTGAATATCGAACTCGACCATCTTCTTGCGGCACATTATGCCCTGGACCATCTGCGCGCATTGGGTCACCAGAATATTGCCGTCATCAAGGGTCAGGAATTCAGCTCGGATACACAGCCGCGCTGGCATGCCATTCAGAGCGTTGCCCAACGTCTGGGGCTGAAGATCGCGCCCAAGCTTGTCGTGCAACTGGAAGCTACGGGCATCGGCTCCGAACCGGGCAGGGTGGCCACGGTCAAACTGCTGGAACGACGCGTGCCATTCACCGCAATCTTTGCCTTCAACGATCTCTCTGCGATCGGCGCCATCCAGGCGCTGCGAGAAGCCAATCTCAGTGTTCCCAGAGATGTCTCCGTGGTGGGATTCGACGACATTGCCAGCGCGGCGACGAATGATCCTCCGCTGACCACTGTGCGCCAGCCGCTTCAGGAGATGGGCCGGGTTGCCGCGACCTCGCTTCTTCAGTTGCTTCGCGAAAGCTCATCCGATGCTTCGCATGCCAAACCGATCCGTGTGCTGCCCTCGTTCGTTGAACGTCATTCCACGGCGCCCGTCGCACAGGAAGGGCAAAACAGGCAACCAGTGTTGTATGTGCCTGATCAAGGGAGGCGATATGGGGGTCGGTAACCGGGCCGGGGCCACGAGGACAAGCGATCGGAACTTCCGACGCAGGATCCGAATCAGGCTGATGTTGCTGGTGATGGTCTGCGGGCTCGCGCCGGCCGGGCTGCGCGCTCAGACAAGGGCGAGGCTGTCGAATCGCGAACTTGCCTCGCCGGCGGTCGAGCGGCGCGTCAATGCGCTGCTGGCGCGGATGACGCTTGAGGAGAAGCTAGGGCAACTGGTGCAATACAACGGCGATGGGTACACCTCTCCCACGGCAGCCGATACGGCGGCGCTCGCGGCCAATCCGCAGGCGAATTACCGGATCAACTCTATGCAACTGGCGGCCGAGGGCAAACTCGGCTCGATGCTGAATGTTACCGGCGCGGAACGTACCGCAGCCTTTCAACACGCCGCGCTGGACAAAAGCCGCTTGCACATTCCGTTGTTGTTTGGGGCCGATGTGATCCACGGCTATCGAACAATCTATCCGGTGCCCCTGGGACTGGCTGCAAGCTTCGATCCCGAGATGGTGCGCCAGCTTTCGCACATGTCGGCACAGGAGGCGTCCACCGCAGGCATTCGCTGGTTCTATTCACCTATGGTGGATATTTCGCGTGATGCCCGCTGGGGAAGAACGACAGAGGGAGCCGGCGAAGACGCCTACCTCGGAGCAGCGATGGCACGGGCCTACATTCGGGGATATCAGGGCGACAGCCTGGGAAGGCCGGACAGCGTTGCTGCGTCGGTCAAACACTTTGCGGCGTATGGCGCAGCAGAAGCAGGGCGCGAATACAACACGACGGATATGAGCACCAGCCGTCTTCTTCAGGACTATCTGCCGCCTTACAAGGCCGCGGTGGATGAAGGCGCGGCGACGATGATGAGCGCCTTCAATGCGCTGAATGGCGTTCCAGCTACGGCGAATCCTTATCTACTGGACAAGGTTCTCCGCCGGAGCTGGGGGTTCAATGGATTCGTCGTGAGTGACTACACCTCTGTGATGGAGTTGATGAACCACGGCATCGCTCTCGATCCTGCTACGGCTACAGAGAAGGCCATCAAGGCGGGTGTCGATGTCGATATGATGTCGCATTTCTATGACTCGGAACTGCCCGCGCTGGTGCGTTCCGGGCGCGTGCCGATGTCGGTGGTCGATGAGGCGGTGCGCCGCGTTCTGCGGGTGAAGTTTGCGCTCGGACTGTTTGAGCACCCCTATCCGACTGGGACAGAGGTCAAGTCCGCCGTCGCGGAACACAGACCGCTGGTGCGCCAGGCTGCGGAAGAGTCGTTTGTGCTTCTGCAAAACAACGATGAGGCGGGCGCGCCTGTGCTGCCACTCAAACGCGGTATCAAAGTGGCTCTGATAGGCCCTTTGGCCGATGAAAGTAACGAGATGCAGGGCGCCTGGGGTGGCGGGCACCGGGCAACGGATGTGGTCACCTTGAAGGGCGCGCTCGAAGAATATGCGCGGACCAACGGCGGTCAGGTCTCGTATGCCGCCGGTACCACGATCTCAGGCACATCCGATGGAGGCTTTGCGGAAGCGGAGGCCGCGGCGCGGTCTGCGGATGTTGTTGTGCTTGCCATGGGTGAATCGAGTTCCATGAGTGGCGAAGCCGGCTCGCGTGCCCATCTCACCCTTCCCGGCAATCAGCAGCAACTGCTGGAACGCATCGCCGGCATTGGAAAGCCTGTGGTGCTGGTGGTATTTTCCGGGCGTCCTCTTGTCCTGACATGGGCGGCGCAACATGTCCCGGCGATCCTCGAAGCCTGGTTTCCCGGCACTGAGGCGGGACACGCACTTGCACGTGTGCTTTTTGGCGAAGTTTCTCCAAGTGGAAAGCTGCCCATGAGTTTTCCCTATACGGAAGGGCAGGAGCCGCTGTATTACAACCAGTTTCCGACCGGCCGGCCGGCGGTGCATGCCGATTTGAATATCCCGCCGACAGGGAACTCGCGCTTCATCTCGCGTTATATCGACGCGCCGAACGCCGCGCTCTTTCCGTTCGGGTTGGGGCTTTCGTATACGAGCTTCAACTACTCCGCGGTGAAGCTTTCGCGTGCTGCGGTGCCCTTATCCGAGTCGAAGCCGGGCGCTCGCTCGCTGGTGGTTGCGACGGCAACTGTGACCAATACGGGAAAGCAGATGGGGACGGAGATTGTGCAGTGCTATGTCCGCAATCGCGGCGCGAGTCTCGAGCAGCCGGTGCGGAGTCTGCAAGGATTCGCGCGCGTCACGCTACAGCCTGGTGAGTCGCGTGAGGTGACGTTTCCGCTTGGTTTTGAGGAGCTGTCCTTCTTCACCAATGAAGGAGCCGCCGTGATGGAGCCGACGGAATACACGGTGTGGGTTGGCGGCAGCTCGCAGGCGACGGAGAGCGCCATGTTCCAAGTGGTGCGATGAGCAGGAGGTTGGGCGAGGACCTTCTCCTGAAGATCTGCTGATTTCTTTTTCCGAATCTCACGACTGCCCTTCGACCGTAGTCCAAGAGCCGGGGGGTGCGACATGCTCTTGAAGCGGCGCACGATGTTCATGTTGCTTCTGTTCGTTGCTCAGGCTGGCTGGAGATGCATTCCGGCTCAGGTAAACACCGAAGTCGGGGAAATACGGCTCAAGCCCGATCAGGTGGCGAAAGGCACGCAGTTCGTGGGGCTCCACATCGTCCTGAGCGGCGGAGAGTTTGAGGGACTCCAAGCATTCCCAGAGGGTTGGCGGATCGTGATCGATCGGGAAGCACCCTGGAAGGGAAGGTTGGACATGACGGCAAACGATGGCGCGCGTCCCTTGAGCCTCGAAGAGGTGTGGCGCCTGGGGATCCGTGTGCGACGAGCGAAGACGGGCCAGGACAACTTCTCGGTGTCAGGACACCTTATCCTGCTGACGGGGAAGTCAGCTACCAAAGACATTCCGTTTGGTGCGATGAGTTTTGGCTATGAAAGCGTCTTTATCAGGAGGCGACTACGGTAAGGGCTGCGAACAGCGCAGACACTTGTCGGAAGTTCGGCCGGTGCTGTTGCGTATTGTCCTGGTGGCGTTCCCCTCTCTATTGAGGAATCCGATCAGGCGCTAAGTCAGTTTGCATCCGGCCTCTCGATGTGATCGAGGTAAACCGCTTGGACCACTACTTTTCGAGGTACCACTTTGAGTCCGGCGGCACGTAAGTCCCAAGGGATGTCCGGTGGAGGAACCGTTCTGTTTTCCGTTTCGGCGATTCTCCAAATTGAAAAGTCGTAGTGCCCGGGTAATCCGGTCTCATCCACAACCAGCGCCCTTGAGCGCGACAGCATGACCGCAAGTACATCCATGGTTGTGTTGTAGAACTTCATTTCTGGACGATCTGGATTGGTCACCCCGGTCGTGATACCTCCATCCATCAGAGATGCTGTGTTCTTCGGTAGGACCTCGCCCTCCTCATAAGGAACCAGTTTGCCAGGGTTCGCCACGCGGAGTGCATAGCCATCGATGGCGACCGGAACGAAATGGACCTGCAGCTTGCAGCGGTCCTGCAGGAGATGTTGAAGGGCCATGTGGTGTAACTCACCGGCCATCAGTTCACTCTTCCATCGTGGAATATCTTCGGGGGCTACCTTCGCGTCGATATCGTAGTGCTCGTTAAGCCAGGCTGGAACGTTCAGAAGTAACTGATCCGTATAGGCGCCAAAACCTGCCTTGGGTTGGTACGCCGTTAGCAGAAACAGGCGAAGCGGCAGGTTATGAAACCTCACCCCATCCG
>DASYEV010000204.1:0-107933 GCA_036498835.1 Acidobacteriaceae bacterium
CGACGAGCGCCTCGATACGTTGGCTCCAGTCGTTCCGCAGATGTTCGATCTCACTGTGCCTTGCTCGTCTGAGAGACCAAACCTCCAGGCGGTCTAGTTCTCTTTCCAGGTCTGGAATGCCAGCCTTGACCGCTTCGTCGAGTCTGTGAACATCGTCTGGTTCCAGTTCCAAATCGGCGAGGCTGTTCTCGTCAGCCCTCGTCTTCGGCGACCAGTACTGATCGCAATCCGCGCGGACTTCGGGCGGCGCGTCACCGGCCTCGACCCACATGTGCGCCCAAGAGCCCAGAAGTCTCGGCATTTCCTTTTGCACCAGGAACAATTGACGAGTCTTTCGATAGATGGCTGCCGCTGTCGCGGTCAAGTGGCGCTCGACGCATGCCTCAAAGACCGCTGTTAGCGCGGGAGCGGTCTCATCGCTGAAGTGACGGTAGTCTTCCCAAACGCTCATCGTTGCAGCGAGTACCCAAAGAAGCCTGGGATCGACAGACTGGATCGCAAGAAGTGCATTGATGAGCTCCTTAATGGCTCGCTCTCGAAAGACACTGCCATCTTCTCGAAACAACATTTCGAGGCTGAGAGCGGGAGATACATTCGAGCTGAAAGCAATCAGATCCTCAATTGCTACCGCGATCGTCTTTGACCTTGCCGCGTCTTCCAGTTGATGGGCAAGAATGAGTTGTTCGGAGATCCTCGCCACCGTACCTTGCGGATCGTGGTTATGCGCCAGTTTCATGGGCAGGAGGATTTCGTTGAACTGGTAGTCCTTGCGGTAGTAGATGCCGCACGCAACATCCATTAGTTCGTTCCATAGCCTGTCTGCTTCCCGCGGAAACCCGGCCCGAGCCCATGTCGAGGCCGTTGCGAGCAGTTCACTGGAGAGAACCGAGGTTTCCTCTTCCAGTCTGGCGTCAGCCTCGGCAGCGCTGAGAAGTTCGGCCAGTATCGGCTCGTGTATCGAAAGATGGGGTGCAAGAGCCAGAGCCAACGAGCGAGTTGTCTCAGCCGGCGGCTTGATAGAATGCTGTGCACGAGACGTGATCCAGGTTTGGGCAAATTCCGCCAGTTGTCCTTTGTCGAGCACCTTCGCTGCCTCGTCCCAAACAAACTGCAACAATTCCGGCAGTTCGCGGTCAAAGTGACCCATCGGGGACTCTGAGTTCACAAGCTGGCGGCGCACTGCCATTAAAGCCTTCGCTATGTCGGCGAACGTTTCCGCGGTGCACGTGTAGACATCTTGTTTCGCTCGCTTGACCCAGAGTTCTGCAAGTGGCGTTAGCGCTGAAAGCAACGACTGCAAGTCGCTGGGCAGATTCGCAGTTTGACTGTTCATCCAATGCCTTGCGTCCGCATCTGCGAAGAAGAAGAGTCGCAGTTGGTTGTAGATGTTCAGAAGATCATCGTCGATCGCATAGTTTCTCGGATTGATGAGGTGCTTCGGCAGTTCGGGCTTCACCGTAGCCCCAAGCAACGTAGCGATGTTGACGCCACGCTCTGCCAGTGCGATGAAGTATGGAGTTGTCTCTTCTCTGGGAAGTGAGGCAGGGTTGCTCTCGGCGATGAGCTTCGTTGCTTCACTACACTCCCCGATAGCGTTCAACCGGGTTGCTGCGGCAAGAGCTGCGTAGCGCCGAACTTCCAAGTCGACCGCTTGGCTATCCGCGATCTCAAGTAGATCCGTTGTCTTGTCGCTCTTGTAGAGTTCGTCGATGATCGCGGCCGCAATCGTCCAATTCACTGCAGAACGTTGCTCAGGACTGAGCGCCACAACCTCCGATTTGGCTTCGTTCTTTCGCGTCCATGACAAAACCGCCGCGCGCTCCAGAAGAGCGATCGGGTCACTGGTGAATATACATGCCCGAAAGTAGGTCTGATAGGCATCGGAAGAGACCCCGCCCGGTAGCTTCTCTCCGAGGCCTTGGCGCATGACGTCGAGAGACGGAGGTCGTTTCAACAGCGTCTGGTGGTACAGACAAAACCGGGCAAAGGACAACTGCCCCGATAGCGCTCTTTCTCCGTCCCACACACGAAGAAGAGCTTCCTGTGGTCTATTGAGTTCGAGGAGAACCAGACCAATCTCTGCTTCCTCACGTCCCAGGTTTTCCTTCACCAAGCTCACTCTTTGGCGCATCAGAGCGATGCGAACGAATTGCGTGAGGTCACGGAGATCTGCGGCGGCGCGCCAGGCGAAATCGAGATTGTCGTTGATCTCGGCGAAGGGGCGATATTGGGCCCAACCCGTCCGCAGCCAATCATCCGTACATGCTTCTAGCAGCTCTTTATGAAGCCCTAATTCATAAAGATGCCTGAACCGGTGGCGCCACGCTTCGTTGGTTTCAGGATGGTCCGCATACCAGCGGTGGAGTGCGCGATTCAAACGATCGACTTGCGACGAAGTCTTTGCCTCGACGTAGAGCCGGAAGCTTTCATGACGAATTGCATATCCTTGCGCATCGGAGACGCGTAAGACATGCGTGATGGTCTGGAGACTTTGCTCCAACTGCGACCGAGTTGGTTCGATCTCGAGGATTTTTAGGAGTGAGAGGAGATCGTCTGTGGTCGTGAAATCTTGACGAATTGCAAGTAATGAAAGGATCGCGACCGCGATTTGGTCCTGCTCGACAGCATGCCAAAGGTGGTCATGGTACGCGTCGATCTTATTGTCCCGAAGGGACGGTGCGCCTTCGAGAAAGCGGGTTTGTTCGTACCCACTTAAATCTGATAGCGCGGAGGCCAGGTACTCGAGGTAGATCGGAACACCGCCACTGATTTCGAACGCACGGGACAGGTTTTCTGCGGACAATTCGATGTGTCTTCGCCGAAAGAACTCTTGTGTCTCGGCTTCATCGAAGCGGCGAACCTCGATCAACCGCCGCTCGTCACTCTTCAGTTCGTCCTGGACTTGCGGGGGGAGTGCCTCAATGTATTGCGAGCCAAGGATCATGAAGATGCCTGATGGCAGTACACCATCGAGAGCACCCGTCAGCGGATGTTCCAGCACCCCCTGGCGATGTTTGATATCAACATGACCCAAACCGTCGACGACAAGGACCACCCTTTTGCCTTGGTCCGAAAGAAAGCCCAACCAAGTATTCAGCGTCGCTTTTGTCAACTCGGAGAACGTCTGAGGAAACTCAAGGTCCGGAAAGGCATTGCGAAGACCGATGCAGAGTGATCGCACAAACGAGGCCGCGTCGAGGCGTTGGTTGCCGAGAGAACGCTCGTTGGGGATGAAACAAAAATACTCGAATGTAATGTCCCGCCTGTAGCTTCCGAGCGTCGTGAGCGCAGTTGACTTGCCGACTCCCGGTTCGCCTTGGAGCAGGATGTATCCCGAGGGCAGGGACGTTAACGCGATGTCGATCGCGTCTGCTAAATACGGAATGGGGACGAGACGTTCGATGTCGACGGGAAAGTTCTGTCGCAAACTGTCAATGAATCGATCCTTGAGACCCAGATCTCGGAGCACATTGTCCGCCCTAACGTTGACGCGGTCGATGGACCACTCGACGACCTTGTTCGTGAGCAGGTTGTAGTTGCTGTCTGGAATACCGAGTTTTGACAGCCGCATCTTCAGCCGAAGGACTTGGGTTTCTCGATCCGGTCGTGCCAGCTCAAAGCGAAGGCTCTTGAGGAAGTTCGCAAAACTCGACCAGTCTTGGAAGCCGGTGTGCGCGTAGAGAGTTTCCAGCGTGGCTTTGTATGTGGAATAGTTGAGCGCCTGCTCAAGATCGCCATTCAATGGGTCTTCACGAAAGGGCGCCTGGAACTCCCTGATAAACGCATCCAGACTTTTGGGAAATCCTTTGCTCGGAAGTGCATTCGTCCCGGCACCCCGCGTCGAGTACAGCACGACCTGCTTTTTCCCATCGAGAGGCTCGATTTTGCGGAAGCCTTCTGCAATCTTTCGAAGCAGGGATTTCGCATCCGATTTATCGGCAGAAGTGAGATTCGCTAGCGTGAACGTAGAGTCTTCGTCTTCAGCCCACTTCACTTGTGTGAACTCTGCGAATCCGATGCCCTCGGCGACAATATCGTCGATCGATTCGGCCTTGTCTGGATTATCGAAGCTGACGGACACCAAAGGGCTGCCTAGTTCAATCAGATCGAGCGCCCTGAGCGCGCCCAGGACATTCTGGTAGTAAAAGCCGGATTGTGCCTCGATGCCGCCCATTGCCATCATCCTTCTTGTATATCCATGTTAATGGAAACATTGAGGTTGAAGTCCCATTGCCCTGTACACGATGTGCATCGCTGTCCGAAGTCGGATTGTTGGGTAAGAACTTTGGCTCGTTCAGCCGTGAGCAATTTTTGCCTGGAGATCGATCGCTTCCGGAATTAATTGGGCCGTGAGATAGGCAAGGACGCTGCGGAATGAATCTCCCGTTTCGCTCGGTGTGAGGGTCAAGCTTCGGTGCGACTTCCACACATACTGAACCACACTCATAAGAGCCTCGTTTAGATCTTTCTGACGGCTGCTCCGTGCATCGGGCGATGGCAGGACTTGGGCAAGCCTGGTTAGGCCAAAAGCCACCATATCTGGCGACTTTACAGCGCTGATGAACCGGGCGAAAGGAGCGCTGAAATCTGTATCCGAGAGCCACTTGTCGCACCACTTTTCCAGTTCCGGGCGAAGGATGACGAGCGCCCCTGCGAGATTGTCGGCGGCGGCGCGTGGCGGGTGTCCTGTAAAGCCGAGCAAATCCCTATTCAGGTGTTCCAGATAGTACCTAAGACCAACTTTGTCGTAGTCCCAGCGGGGCGAAGTTTCTGTGTAATCAATCAAAGCACGCCAGCGATCTGCGAGGCCTTCTTGAGATAGGCATAGGGACGGCGCGTGCAAAAGGAAGCCATTGATGAAATCACCAATCCATCGATGTGCACCAGCACCTAATGACAAAATCGGTGCGGCAACCGATTGCATCGCGTCCTCGATCTCTAAGGTGGCGTAGTAAATTCCCGCTACCAACATGATCCAGTCGTCAAAATCGTACTGAGTTTCAAACTCCGCAGAATCGACTTGTGATGAGTTTGGCAGAAGGCTCAGTTCAAGAGCGAAAAGTAGTTCGAAAAAACTGCGAAGCCTCGGGGCATCCTCTGAACGGAGACCTGCGAAGACGCCAAGGAAACCGAACCCAGATTTCAGAAGTTCCAAATCCAGATACGTCTCATACCGATGAAGACGTTCTCGACCTCCAAGCATCCCAGGATTGGTTTCGAGCAGTTCCATCCGCTGTTCATGCCACTCCCAATTTGGAGTGCCGGAAAGCGTCTTCCGTGCAAAGCGATGGTTGAGCTTCAACAAATACGGAGCCGAATACTGCCGTGCCTTGAAATGGCTGCGAAGAAATCGAAGGGCCAATAGCTCTTGATATGGTCGCAAGATATTCGGATCGTTGCGATGCCCGATCGCAGAAGCGGGGCCGCGCACCACTGCCCACAGACAAAGTGCGTTGGCCAACTCATAGAACCGCACCTCATCGTTTGAACGATCGCGGTACGCGAGCTGCATGATTTTCTGAGTTGTTTGATAGTGGTACCCAAGGACAGCCCTGAGTAAGATTCTCCACAACTCCGGAGTGCTGTTCCCGGACTTGATGAGGTGTAACGCAGCACTTCCTAAAAACAGGTCTGCGCCGTCGCTCGCGGACCTGTCCGAATCGAACTCTTTAGCAGGCAGCTCTTCCTTGGCAAGTTTGAGAAGGTTGACCATACAGAACTGCCTTGCATCTGGCCGCTGTTCGAGGAAATCACCTGATGCAGTCAGGAGTGCCGACAATCCGCCGGCAATAGCATCATGTTTATAGAGTTCAAAGGTGCCGTCTGCCATATCGGATTGGACGACTGCTTGTAGCTGGTTATAGGTCTCCAGCGCCTCGGCGGGGCTCAACTTCTTGTCCTGGTCAATCGCCCGTCCTCCTTTAGCGATCAGGGCGAATGCCATCAGACTGAGTTCAGGGCGCTTGCGTTCACTGTCAAGCCGGTTCTGCAGCCCTTCGTCGATGACTAGCTCCACCGAAACTTGACCATTGCCAGCATCGCGCATGACATAGTTGCTCTTCGTGAACTGGGCAAAGAAGTATGCAGTCGTCGCAGGAAGCGCTGCGCCCTTATCCAAGGATGCCAGTGCCTCCGCCTCCCAGGATGCTCGAAATGCTTCGATGCGAACGCTTGTCGCTGGATCAAACATCAGGCACCACCGCGCGACTTCAAGTAGCGAAGAACGCCGGTGCGGCATCTCGAACCATACTCGAACTTCGGCGCTGATTTTCGCTCCATAACGACCCCAGGTAACATCAAACAGGAACGACCAGCTCGTATTCATAACAGCCGACCGCTGTGTCATGAACAGATCGCTATTTGAAAAGAGCGGTAACAGCGACCCTTGGAATAGGGGCAGATGGTACAGACCGACCGAGACTAGCAACCCCAGTACAGATGCGGAGCGAGACTCAGCCAAGATTTGCTGGAGATCGTCCGCAATCTCCTCTTTCTTGTCGATGCGTTCATAGAACCACTTTTCAAGAGCCATGAGCGCGCTTTCGACAACAACCGCGCGGTCGGACATGTAGCTGTGCCAGTTATAGACGTTGCCGTCTCCGACAAAGTTCTTTTCGGTTCCGTCGAACAGAATCTTGAACGCGGGGAGCTCTGCGGATCGCGTGAATGCTTTGTATCCATCTGCCCATCGGTCCGTGGCAAACTCAATAAGGCGCAGAATCGTTTTCAGGGCGTGCGCGGGTGATGTGCGAAGGAACAAAAGCCAGGGCCCTGTGAAGTACATCGCTGGAAGATGATTGTGCCAAAATGCAAAGCCGCTCTCGTCCAGTCGCAGAGAATGGCTACGATCGTATTCATTCTGTGGCTCCTCGATACAGCAGGCCAGGATTACTTCTTGTGCTGTGTCTGGACGGGAAGACATTAGCGCCAGCAGCGAATCTGTCGTCAACACTGCGTCGCGAAACGCTTCATCCACCCGCCGCTTAGGACCGTCGGGCCATGGGTCGAACGTTCGCCCAAACATTCTCGATGAAAAGCCAGTGGAGTAGACGATCTTCGTAGTTTCTGGCTGTAGATCAATGACGGGTTTCCGTTCGGCAAAAAAGAGGGCAAGTTCCGCGACTTCGTCGGGGAACTCCTTACCCGCTCGAAGCACAGCCTCAAAAACTGCCTGAGACACACCATGCCCGTAAGAAAATCGCCTATTCTCCGAAGCGTTCTTCTTGGCTCGATTGCCTAGCGCAAGTGCCAGCTGGGCCGCTAGCCGTCTGCGACCGTAACCCGGCGGCACAGTTCGCAAGTAGAAAGCGCACAACTGTCCAGCCTCTTCGGTGCAGAATTCGGTTACGTCATCGACTTTGAGCAAGAGAGCTTGCAGTAGGCCGTCCCAGTAGGCCGTTATGGGGAGTCGCCACAGCAGCGAAACTGCATCACTGAACTCTTCGCCCAAATCTGTATGCGGTGTGAGTTCAAGTGTTCCAACCACTAAAAGTCGCTTCAAGAGGCGCTTGAGACGGGAGCCCGCGTTTGAGATCAACGACGGCCAGACTCGCGTCAGAAGCTCAAGCGAATTTGTTGCCAGCAAGAGGCTGTCTGAGAAGATGTCGGCTGCTACCTGATTGTCGCTGTCTCCGTGGCCAAACGCACCAAATTCATTTTCCCATTCGAGGAGACCTTCGTTCTGTTCGAGCAGAGATTGAGAATACAGCCGAATGGCTCGCTGCCAGCGTGGGTTCTTGACGTGCTCCAAAATTTGGCTATGTCGTTCAGGCCCCTGGCCTTTCAACGAATGGTAGCGTGCCCAGTCTCCCACCACTTCGTGGCTGAAGCGTACGCCTTGAGAGTTCACGAGTGTGAGGCTCGCGATTCTGAAATCTCCTAGAATACCCTTCACTTCAAAGGGAAGTTTTGCCATTGGGACGACAGGACCGAGGGACGCGTCCTCATGACCAAGCAGTTCGATGAGGCCGGCTCTCTGATATTGGGCAGCATCTGTGCCACACCAATAGACCCAGATCCAGTCGATGATTTCGGTTTCACCGATCCATCCTTTTGAAGGTGTTGTCGCTTGAACTGTTGCCACTTTCAAAACCTGGTCCAGTGTGGCCAGGTTGGTGAAGACTCTCCTCAGTTCGGGCCTCACCAGCAGTGAGAGCGCTACGCTGTTCTGCGAAATCGCAGAGAGGACGTTCTCGAATGGCGCTCCCGCGAATGGGAGTTCCTGGACGCCTTCGGTCTTCCAGGCTCCTACGTCTAAACGAATTCGCGACCAGTATGAAGGCTGTGTAGTGAGAAACACCTTATAGTCCAAAGTGGGGACGGACTGCATTGCTCTGACGATCTCTGAAACGCGCTCCAGAGCGAGCGGAGAAAATTGTTCCGCCGCGTCCAGGACGAGGTAGACCGGTTTCATGGAATTTCCCACTAGCATGGGCAGATCGTCAGCAATCCCTAATGACGAGGCAAGAACATGCTGGTTCGGTTTGTCTAGCTCATCTTGCGATAACCAGATCATATTGATCTCTTCAACTCGCGAACTGATATCGGATTTGACGATCGATGACTTACCCGTACCTGAATCGCCAACGACGGCAGTCACATGCCTCGATTTTGCATTTTTTAGCCCATCGATGTCCGAATCTGCGAAAACGACCAGCGTATCTTGTCCCGAAACGGAATGCACGGCATTGCAGTTCGAGAGCGAACGCTGATTCATGCTCCGCCATGTTGCTCTGAAATTCGGATGGTCTTTAAGTTTGTACTTGTTGCGAAGCTCAGACAAGAGTTCTGGAAGGTCAAGCGTTCCGCCAGATATCCGATACTTAGCGGCGATCGTCTGGAGATCGATCCAGAGCTCGTTCCCGATGGAGGGTGACTCGAAACGGAGTAGCAAAGTGCAGTCGCGGCCAGCAACCACGTCAACTGTGTTATCGAAGTGCCGCACTCGGAGTCGCTTGATCAAACGTGCGGCTCCTAGATTTGACTGCGGCTTCGACGCAACGCCAAGAAGGCTCTTGAAGATCTTTCGCTCAGTAGCTGAGGAACTCCCTGCCTTCGTTAGTTGATCCACCAAATGCTTTGGATCTGCGGTGATGCTCCGACGTTCGATGTCTTCCCACGCTGTCTGAACAGTGGCTGATAGACTCCCCACTGCCAAAGCCATGTAGTCGCGCGTCCGGTCGAACGGAGCTCCATCTGACCACTGTGCCCAGGCGTCAGAAACGAATTCACTCTTGAATCCATCCTTGGTCAGATAGGCGGCGCTCTTTACCGAAACTGAGCAGAACAGTGGCCCTGCATCATTCCGCATTTCCAAGAGCAGGTCGTCCAATTTCCAGCCGCTCGCAGCTACCTGAAAACTAAGACGCTCGACCCGGCTGCCTTTTATGTTCCACGGCTCAAGACCGTCCAACATCCGAATAAGGAGTTGGCCCGCCACCTTGTCTTCAAAAGCAAACCCATACCCACCCGTCGATTTGACCTTCGCGAGCTTCTTTGCTTTTTGGCCAGGAATCTTCGACGCTTTCTTTGCCGCTGGTTTTGGATCCTTCTTTGCCGATGCTTTAGACGAAGCAGAGCCTGTTCCCTTGGCCTTCGCGGTCTTCTTAGTCAGCTTCTTTTGAGAGTTTCTTGCCATATCGTCCTCGCCGTAGCCCCGGACGTCTATTATCTAGCTCCATCGGTGGATACCTCAAAGTCACCAACCCAACCGCGGCAACCCGCGACTGCGTCTCTCGACGCATCGAGCGGCCAGACCGCCGAAACGAAGTAGGCAGATAACCAGGGTCAGGTTCTCGAGCCGTTCCAGCACCCCACTAAGCACCCTCGCTTTCATAACGGAGTGTACTAGGTTCCTGATCCTTGAGATCTTGTACCGACGCGTCAACGCCGACCTCTGCCGAACTCCGGCAGAGGTCGAGGGATCGGTCTTTTTTAAATCTGCTCTCAATAGGTGATGACAGGAGAGGCTGTTGAAAAACTCACTTCTCAAAAATCCAGAGAAATTAGATCGCGCTAGGAAGCCCTACAAACGATTTGCACGGGGCGTCTAGGCATTTTCTATCCCCGAATTTGGGCCGTTTTTCTGAGATTCCGAGTTTTTCAACAGCCACAGGACAATGCACTCGTTGAGTAGTTACTTATGCGATGCGGACGGGATTAGTACTGAGAAACGTCCTTGTCATCAGCCTCGGCTTCTGGCAACAAGACAACTCCCGCTATTCAGGTCCATATCAAGAACGAAACTCTGTGTGAGCGGAAAAAGCACCTGCTGTCAGATCGATATCGGCAGCTGCAATATGCTCTTTCCGTGCGATGCTCTCCCACTGGCCTACCGCGGAGACGACCTCTTCCAATATCTTTCTGGCGGAGTCATGGGTAAGGCCATAAAACTCCGCCGTGTTGAGCACCGTCTCAAGGCTCGGTCGATTGTCTCCATCATCCAGGTTCAACACGTGCTCGGCCTTATCGATATTTGGATTCACATCGAAGGCTGGCGCGAGACGCCATCCTGTCTTCCCGAGCAGGAAGCCGTGATTACGGAGATGATCATCCCGATTGCCCACCGCGACGTTGAAAACGACTCTCCTGAACAGTTGCGCCAGATCGGCTTCAACGTGCTCAGCGTCGCCTTGCGAGCGAATGAATTGTGCCAGCTCGAGATAGCTTGTGCCTTCGCTGTGTTCCTTGCGCAGCAAGGTCATTGCGGAGGCATAAAACCGGCGGGTACCACCGACGCGATCGAAGCGCTGAGTACAGAACGTGTGAAAGTCGTTGTTCAACTGAAGCAGGTTGGCCGGCGGAACGTCCACAGCTGCCTTTATGGCTAAGGCATGCACAACATATTCCCATGCACCAACGTCACGTTCATCGTCGCGCGCGGGGAATTTGCCGATCCAAAGAGAACCGTCGCTGTTGGTGAAATTGGCTTTGGGCCTTGCACCGCCTAAAGATGCACCAGGTGCCACCAGCACGGCAAGCCACTTGCGCAACGCATCAAGATCATCGATACGACGACTGCTGAGTTGAAATGCAACTGCTTCGAGTTCACGCAATGTTGTCACTGGCGGTGCGGCCATCTTCTCATTGCCTAGAAACTCTTCCGTGCCTTCCAGGCGGAAACGCAGTGCACCCTGGCGCGTGAAGTCTTGCACCCCCATCAGGAAATCCCAGGCGTAGAGCGTGCGAGGTGTTCGTTTCTCGTCCTTTGCCAAGAGCGCCTCACGGCGTTTCATCAGAGTCTGGCCCCATCGATCTGGGGACGAGTCCATGAAGATACCGAAGTTGCCGAGTTCCGGCCTTGGGAAAAATGGCGCATCGTCGAGTGAGAGATCGGGGTCCAGCGCAAACGCTCGGGGATCTCGCAGCCAATCACTGTTGTAATGGAAGCGGATCTGACCGCGGTCATGCGCCAGGGTCCCAACCGGGCACGCGGGGCCCAGGTCGCAATCGAGCCACACTTCGAGACTGTTGCCGCGCGCGCTCACGATTCCTCTTTCGCCGGGAAGGCAGGCGGTTGGTGGATCAATTTGTCGACACGCTTGCGTGGCGCGCGCAGGGACGAAGGCTCCAGTTCTAAATCCTGCAGCTTTCTTCCCACCTTGTCATCAGCCGCCAGTCCTTGAAGATCATTTTCGAGTCCAAGCACTGCCAGGACCCGAAGACAAGAACCCATCGTGACCCCGGGATCTCCGGCCTCCACCTTATATAAGGTGGATCTCGAAATGCCAGCTCGTTGCGCCACAACAGCATTACTGAGCTTCCGCCGCCGACGGGCAAGGCGCAACCGTTCTCCTAACCCGGCCAGCAGGCGCTGTTCTTGGGGAAAGATGATGGGAGGCTTCCGTGGCATGTCATCTATTATAGGCAAAAATTCCTAATTTTGTCCATAATAGACAACATTTAGATATCCTGTGAGTTCAACTCTAGGTAGCAAATGTCGATCCGGGTAGTGCCCTAGGTAACTGCGGCCTTACCTACATGAAGAGAGTTGTTGGGCTGGATCCACACGACCAGCCCCTTGGCCACTTGGTTGGAAATTTTGCCCGCATTTTGCCCGCAAATAGCGCCCATTGGGCCGTTTTTGCCGACTGTGCCGACTCATAACGTCTGTGCCGTCTATAATTTAGGTGAGCACTCATACCATGGCATGGAAGAGGTCATCGGTTCGATCCCGATCAGGTCCACCAAACAACTCTTAAAAATCAGGCGATGCAGGAAGTGGACATCCGCTTCTCATGACCTGTGTCATTTGTAGCGCGCACATAGGAGTGATGCTGCCGGCGGCTCCGGTTAACGCCGACTGTTCAGGGCTCCTGCGGCTCCGCACATCCCACCTTCTCAGCTTTGACGGAAAGCATCCCGAAGATCCTCCACAACAGAGATTCAATACGATAGCCCTGCTTGTCGTCTGCGTTCACCACAAAGGTCAAAACGATACGTTCGTTGCATCGCGTGAAGGACAGGCTCTCCGCGGAGAGTTGCACGTGGTCGAGGACTTGCAGGACCCGTGCCGGCATACGGTGGTGATCTTCCATCTCTGTCAGAAAGCAATGAAGCATGGCTGTCTCCAAAAAGAAAAGCCACCATCCGCCTGGAGCGAATGGTGGCTTTTCGAGAATCTCTCTTTATAGCTAAGCCGCCAGGTTCGCCCCCGTCATGGTGGTAATAAGGACACGAATGATGGCTTGTACGAACGCAGGCAGCACGGAGTGCAATGAAAACAACTGACGAGTTGTGCGCGCCGAGGTCATGATGATCTATCCATAATAACTGCGGTTGGCTCGTGTCGAGCAGGTTGCGCTTCAAAAGCGCGATCGAATTGGGAATCACAGGAAGAACAAGACGCGGCAGTTTTGATCAAGACCGTGCTGCGCATCCAATGATCAGGTTCCGCGAATCAGCCCCATGAAGCCTTCGATCTTCTTCGTAATTCGCGCCCGGTCGGGGCCGAGATTCTGCTCCAGGCAAATTCCGCAAAAGAACGTGATGATGAGGCCGGCGAGGGAATCATTGTCGTCTCCCTCTCCACGTGCCGCGGCCAGGTTGTCGATCAGCAGCTGATGGGCTTTCATCACGTTCGCAATCATGATCTGGCGGGCCTTGGGGGGAAGATCCGCGAACTCACGCATGGAGTTCACCGAAAAACACCCCTTCTGTCCCCAACTCCCGTAGCAGACCTTCAGAAAGCCCTCAACATTGTCCCAACCCAAAGGCTGCTTCGTGAGGGCTCCGCGCGCGGTCAGCACATCGAAATACTGGCGCAGGCTCGCGACAAACAGATCATCTTTGTCTTTGAACTCTGCATATAAGCCGGATTTGCGCACGCCAGTGGCCTGCTCGAGGTCCTGAACACTCGTCTCGGCAAGGCCATGCTTCCAGAAGACGGGGATCGCCTTGTCGAGGACATCTTCCCGGGTGAACAGTTTTCGCCGCCCCATGGAGACATTATCGAACAGCTCGAATGAGGGGTTGCAGATAAAGTACCAAATGGTCCAGTATGGCAAAAGAACCGCCTATCGAAGCGCCTATTCACGGAGAACCCATGCCCCCTACTCGTAAACAACAGGTCGTCGATCTCCTGAAGTCGCTTGAGACCAAAAAACCAGCGCCGTTCGCCTATGTCAATCCGGAGAAGTACATTCAGCACAACCTCCAGGTAGGACCTGGTCCTGCAGGTGTGGCGGCTCTTATCGAGAACATGCCGCCCGATGCGTCCGTCAACACCATCCGCGTCTTTGAAGATGGCGATTATGTCTACGCTCACACCGAATACAACTTCTTCGGACCACGCATCGGATTCGACATCTTCCGCTTCGAAGATGGCCTGATCGTCGAGCATTGGGACAATCTGCAGGAGACCGCAACACAACCCAGCCCCAGCGGACACACGATGATTGACGGCCCCACCGTCGCGTCTGATCTGGACCAGACCGAAGCCAATAAGGCTTTGATGCAGCGTTACATGGAGGACCTTCTCGCAGGCCGTCGCGAGACCTTTCCGAGCTACTTCAACGGAATCCAATACATTCAGCACAACCCCTGGGTTGCCGATACGATCCCGGGCTTGATTGCGGGCTTACAGGCTCTTGCCGCCAAAGGTAAGGCGGTCGTGTACAAGAGCGTGCACCAGATACTTGGCGAAGGGAACTTCGTCCTCGTCGTCGCCGAGGCCACGTTTGGTGGCGTACCCACGGGCATCTACGATCTGTTCCGCATTGAAAACGGGAAGCTCGCCGAGCACTGGGATACGCTCGAAGCCATCCCACCTCGCGATCAATGGAAAAACAGCAACGGTAAATTCTAGAGCGTTTCCCATGATGCTTCGCCCTCGCGAAGCATCGGAAAGGGTCGTTTTCTTTGGGAGAAAACGACCTCAACGTCGTCGCCCCTGGGCACACCTTCATGGGCAATGCTGGTTCAGTGCGAGGCAGACGTATGCTTCAGGGCATGTTTGGGCAAAGATTGGCGGAGCATTTCTCTCTGCTGGAATCTTCCTCAATCGTGCTTGGTCCCACGGGAAAGACTCAGGCTGCGTTGACACGCATGAGAATGCCAAACGGCTTTCCCGGACCCACACCGCCCATCCCACCAGAAAAAGCGTTTTCGATATCGGTGCATTTACGTCGCCCCGACAGCATTAAGGGTTGGGGGACCTGGCTCGACGGACGCTTTCATCGCATCACCGAATGGGGCGCTGGTGGTATTCAGATATTCGATATGGAGTCGGAACCGGTCGCCCTGCGGACCTCAGGTTTCGATTCGGTTCACGTCTACATACCCCGATTCGTTCTCAATCGATTCTGTGACGAGAGCGAACAGAAGTGGGTTCGCAACCTGCATTGCACTCCGGGAACCAGGGATGACGTGATTCTCCATTGGGCTCGAATGATGCTTCCATTCTCCAATCACCCGCTTCATCTTCCACGCCTGGTCATCGACGAGATGATCATGATGTTCTGCGCTCATCTGTCCCGGACATATCAGGACCGGACCCCTCCCCCGAAGGTTGTCACCGGGGGGTTGGCGGTATGGCAACAGGACCGAGCGACGGAACTGCTGAATGAACATTTGGACGGCGACATTGCGTTTGCGGATTTGGCTACAGAATGTGGACTGTCGCCAGGCCGTTTTATGCGCGCCTTCAAAAAGTCCTTTGGGGTGCCTGTCCGTCGCTACCTGCTTCACAGACGAATTCAAGCGGCGAAGTCAGAGTTGCTGTACTCCAACAAACCTTTGCTCAGGATTGCCCTGGAGGCAGGGTTCAGTGATCAGCCAGCCTTCAATCGAAGCTTCCGTGAGATTGTAGGGAGCTCGCCAGGACAATGGCGAAGAGCGAACGCGCCGATGCCCAAGGCGTTCAGGATGCCCCCTGAGGATTGAGATTCAGCGGCAATCGGACATACACACCTGGCAGTTTCCAGAGCACCATGAGGCGTCCCTGTAGTGAAGTCAATATTTTCCCGGCGGCTATTGCGGGCGAGCCGGACAGAAAACGCAAATCGCGACAGTTTCATTCAAGACAATCATCGGAATCTTCCAAAACAATGGAAGGCCAGAGTTGGTACCGCTGCGTTCTTAGAGTGACCCGCCGGAGCGTCGGCCGCGACCATCGACATCGTTCTCGAGGAGAACAAAATGAGTCAGACGATTGAATCGAAAAACAAAGAACGTGTCCTTGAAGCATTCGACACCCTGTTCAACAAGCGCGATTATGCTGCGGCCGAGAAGTTTTGGTCTCCTGACTACATTCAACACAGCGCTCATATCCCGCCCGGCCGCGACGGCCTCTTCGATCTCGTTAAGAGCATTCCTCCGACTGCCAGGTATGAACCGGGAGAGATTGTCGCCGAGAACGATCTCGTCATTCTGCATGGGCGATATTCCGGCCTCGGCCTGCCAGCCAACTGGATTGTGGCTGACATTGTCCGTATGAAGGATGGCGTTCTAGCGGAGCACTGGGATGTGATCCAGGATGAAGCCACGCATGCATCCTCCAGGAGCGGTCTCCCCATGTTTGGTGAGAAATTCCCCGAATAGGCGCAGCAGCGTTCTCACACGACGAAGCCAGAAGAACGAACCCCGAACGATTTCGGACTGCCCGAGACCTCCACTCTTAACTGCAAAGGGAAGCTTCGGGCGATCAATAGGAGAGGAAAATGGGAACAACGTATAGGGCGGTCGAAATATCGAAACCCGGAACCTTTCGCCTTGTGGAGAGGGAAGTTGTATCGCCGGGCACGGGACAGGTGCGTATCCGTGTAGAGGCTTGTGGGGTATGTCACTCGGACGCGGGCACCGTTGAAGGACAACTCCCCGGCATCGTGTATCCGCGGGTTCCAGGCCACGAAGTGATCGGCCGGATCGAAGAGGTGGGCCAGGGCGTCACCACCTGGAAGGTAGGCCAGAGAGTAGGGGTCGGTTTCTTCGGCGGCGAAGACGGAACCTGCGAGACCTGTCGCCGTGGCGACACAGCGTATTGCCAGAACCCGATCATTACCGGCGTCACGAGCGACGGCGGCTACGCGGAGATGATGATCGCAGAAGCACGTGCACTGGTCCTGATACCTGGCGAACTCAAATCAGAAGACGCGGCCCCGCTGGTATGCGCGGGGATCACGACCTTCAACGCGCTCCGTAACGCTGGACGCGCCGGCGACACCGTTGCCATCCAGGGAGTAGGAGGGCTCGGTCACCTGGGTGTGCAATATGCCCGAAAGATGGGTTTTCGGACGGTTGCGATCGGCTACGGGCAGGACAAAGAACAGCTCGCTTTGAAATTAGGAGCACACGTGTACATCGACGCCAAGTCTGAGGATGCTGCCGCCGCTTTGCAAAAGCTGGGAGGCGCCGATGTCATCCTGGCGACAGCGCCCAGTGGGTCTGCAATCGCCAGCCTCCTTTCCGGGCTGGCGGTTCGCGGAAAACTCGTGGTGGTTGGAGTGTCGGGCGACCCAATCCCGTTGAACGGCGTACCTCTCATCTTCGGTGGCCGATCAGTTGTCGGAAGTCTGACCGGAAGAGCCATCGAGACCCAGGACACCCTTGATTTCAGCGTACTCACCGACGTTCGCCCGATGATCGAAACGCTTCCGCTGGCACAGGCCGAAGAAGCCTATAGGCGAATGATGTCTGGGGACGCACGGTTCCGCATGGTCCTGACGATGGACTGAAGAAACTCAGAAGCTTGTTGCAAGGGCGGGATCACAAACCGAACGCGCGAAGGAAACTTAGATGAATCTATTTCAGGAAGTCTATGAAAAGCAGAAGGCATATTTCGATTCGGACGCGACCAAATCGTACGAGTGGCGCATTGACCAGCTGACACGCCTTGAGAACCTGTGCAACGAAAACTCCGAGGCTCTGGAGGAAGCGATGAGCAGCGACTTCAAGACCGCCAGCCAGGAAAAGGTTTTCGAGATCATGGCTCCGGTTGGAACCGTGGCCTTCGCGAAATCCGAACTCAAGAAGTGGATGGAGCCTGTCGATGTCGTCGTTCCCAAGGCCCTTCGGGAAAGCGGGCATACTGCCAAGGTCTATCGAGAGCCGTATGGCGTCACTCTGGTGATCGGCCCCTTCAACGGTCCGCTGACGCTGCTTTTCGACCCGGCGGTCCAGGTTCTTGCGGCAGGTAATCCATGCATTCTCAAACTCTCCGAGGGATTGCCCGCTACCAGCAGGGTCTTGCTGGATCTCATCCCGAAATACTTCGATCCTCGGTCCGTTACCGCTGTCTCGGGAAGCAAAGACGAAGTTACGGAACTTCTCAAGCTTCCGTTTGACTTCATTTTCTTCACCGGGAGCGTCAAGGTGGGCAAGATCGTCATGGAGGCGGCCGCAAAGAACCTGACCCCCGTCCTTCTCGAACTCGGAGGACAAAATCCGGCATTCGTGGATGCCACCGCGAATATTCCGGATGCGGCGAAGAAAATTGTCTGGGGCGCGACGGCCTGGGGCGGTCAATGGTGCACCTCACCCGGGTATGCGTATGTGCACGAATCAATTGCCGAGGAGTTTGTTGCGGAGTGCAAGAAAGCCGTAGTTGAGTTGTACGGGACCGATCCGAAGAGCAGGTCCGACGACTACTCACGCATCGTCAGCGCGAAGGCTGTCGAGCGCCTGGCAGGCCTCATCGATCAAAAGAAGGTCGTCTCAGGCGGTGCGTCCGACCCTGCGGCTCGCTATATCGATCCCACCATCATCTATCCCGTGACATGGGACGATCCAATCATGGAAGACGAAATCTTTGGACCGCTCCTACCAATCCTCACCTACAAGGACATGGACGTGGCCATCCGTGAGGTGAAGAAGCACCCGAAACCCCTTTCCGGCTTCCTCTTCAGCCGCGACCAGAAGGCAATCGACCACTTTCTCGCGAGCCTGTCCTTCGGCGGCGGCGCGATCAATCAGGTGAATGTCCACCTGTTTATCGAAACCATGCCGTTCGGGGGAGTTGGGAACTCCGGCATCGGCCACTACTACGGCAAGGATGGCTTTGACGCTTTAACACATGCGAAATCGGTCCTGATTTCACCGCCCGACGTAGCCATCGAGCATCTGTTCCCGCCCTACACGGAGGAAAAGGTCAAAGCGCTTAGCCAGTGGTTTGAATACTAAAACGAACCTTGGCGAGGACCACTTACAGCGGCCGTCAACGAGAGAAGGGAAAAGTGACGCACTCGATGAATGTGTTTCGTGCCGCGTTCGCCAGCGACTTCTGGATCACTGGAATCGCGATTGCCCGCTATATCCCTAAGGCATTCCGTGTGAAGCAGGTTGATGGGAATCTATTTTTCACCGAGGAGAAGCGACAAGAGTATCGCCGGCGCGTAGGGAGTGTGATACCTGACTCGCAGCGTCATTGGGGCACTATGGAAGTCGACCAGATGCTTCACCATCTCAACCTGGCGTGTGGCGGCTCGCTGGGTTTCTACGACCTTCCCGACGAGAGCTATCTGGCTTCCCGAACGCTCTTCAAATGGATTCTCGTTGATTGGTATCCGGAGCAGCCGGTCGGCTTGCGGCTCCCGACGGGCTTCAAAATACCTCATTCGCAGAGATTTGAGTTTGCATATGAGAAATCGCAGTTGCTCAAAATCCTGGAGGCCGATTGGAACGCAAGGACTGCGGATGCCTGGAAGCCCCACCCCATGTTCGGCAAAATGACGCCGACAGAGTGGGGCAAACTTCTACAGATTCATGTCGACTATCACCTTAGGCAGTTCGGGGTCTGAAGGAGTAACCGGATGGCCATAGGTTTCGCCAACGCACCTTCAGGGAATTTGTCATAGCGGTGAAACATACCGTTCAACGCTGACGACGCCGCAAACCGCAGTTGAAGTCCAACACCCCTAGTCGAATGTGATCCAAGGAAGTTGAAAGAAACCTCAACAGGCTACCCGTACGGAAGGGAGATTGATCGCAATGGCTAACGCAAGCAACATTACGGCACCCACGCAATTCATTCAAAGCAAGCTCGAAAAGTATGCCTATCGGCGGTTCGGAAAAGGTGCCGGCCTGCCGCTCTTGTGTCTTCAGCACTTCACCGGAACCCTGGACAATTGGGATCCGGCCGTAACCGATCCGCTGGCTTTGGGACGCGAATTGATTCTCTTTGAAAGCGCCGGCCTGGGCCGTTCTACGGGAGAGGTTCCCGAAAGCATGCCCGGCATGGCCGCACACGCGCTCGCATTCGTCGATGCGCTTGGCCTCGAACGAGTGGATATCCTCGGGTACTCGCTTGGCGGAATGGTCGCACAGCAGATAGCGCTGGAGCGCCCCTCGCTCGTTCACAAAATGCTTCTTGTCGCCACCGCTCCTGCTGGTGGCGAGGACATCATGCACATGGAGAAGCCAGAACTGAGAAAGATTACAGAAGATTCGAACATCCCAGGGCTGGAGAAGCTGGTAAGGCTCTTTTTTGCGCCGAGCGAGTCGAGCCAGGCGGCCGGAGAGGCCTTCGTAGCAAGGCTCGCAGAACGCAAGGAAGATCGTGAGCCACTTGCGGGCTCCGGCGTTGCGACGGCTCAGATCGCGGCCTTCCGTGTCTGGGAGCAGTTCGACGGCGAGCGCTTCGCCACGCTCGCCAACATAACTCAGCCATGTCTCGTCGTGAACGGGATCCTCGACAACATGATTCCAGTTCGCAATTCCTATATGCTGAGCGAACATCTCCCCAATGCCATGCTGTTGACCTATCCTGACGCCGGACACGGATCGTTGTTTCAGTTTCACAAGTCATTCGTCAGGCAGGCGTCGCTATTTCTCGATTCGGAAGAGATCGGCTGAAGGTTCTCCCATGACCATGCGCACTCGGAGAATTTTCGACCATGGATTACGCGGGTCGGGTTTTCTGTCTGGATTCGATATTTCCTGCGATTACGCTTATGGCATTTCCCATGAAGATGTACCCAGGGGCGACGATGTAGAAGCCGTTTCCCCAAAGAAAACGAGCTTTTCAGCCGCTTCGGGAGGGCGCAGCATCATGGGAAAGGATTTAGAGTGCCTAATTCTCTGAAGGCATTTCAATCCGGTCCACCACCAATACCTCTACCGGACCCTTCGTGGACTCCAGCCTTAGCCCGAGTTGCTCCTGCACTGCCGTAAAGATCGAAGGTCCCGGCTCCGCCGAAGGATCGCTATCGGTCGGCGTCCACTTCAACTCCACGTCATACCTTCCGGGAAGGTCTGTCTTGTCCACCACATCCCGGCCCAGTTCGTTCCCACTCTCCTGGGTTAAGGTTCGAGCAAGGTCGGCCATCGTCACGCCCTTTGCCGTCAGCGTTCCTCTTTCCGACGATATATGGGTGCCACTGTCGGTCAGCATTGTCGTCTGCAACTTCGCCCCGTCTTTCGCCGTGACGAGTACATAGACCGGTAGTTCGCGCGTCTCCCAGTGCGTAGCCATCTTGAAGCGCTCCGCCAGCAGCCGCTGAAACATCCCTCGCACTACGCTCCGCCGCTCGGTATTGCTCATCTTCTGCGTCTGCTCAAGCGTCGCGCTGTCCATCTTCGCCTGGATGTCGAAGCGCGTCTCGTACAGCCACTTCGGGCCGTTGACGATCCTTCGCTGAGGAATGCCATAGGCCGAATACTGCATCAGGTTCGTCAGCGTCACATTGCTGGCGATATACATGCCATTGGTCATGCTGGACTGTGAGCCTCCATTGCCTGACGTGTTCACCTTAACGGTGCTCACCTCAAAGCTCGGCGAAGCAGATGCTGCCGGGACGGCCGCCTGGCAGAACGCTCCGACTCCCGCCCATGAGATCGCAAGCACCGCCATGCTCGCTGACAAGAAGCGCTTCATCCTCGATGTCGATTTCATGACACGATGATTGCACCCTTTGGAGCTGACTTCGCAACTTTGGCTCTCACTATTTCAAGCAGGGGCGATGGTCCCGAGCGGTCGGGATGCCGGCAGTTCCACTCGGATGCGCCGCGCGCCGCGCCTTCGGATTGGCAGATAAGCAGCACAGCGAAATCGTCGTCTCCTGCAGCCCGGCGTGTGCAAGCCAGAATGCCGCGCTGGCCCTGAAGCAGGCTGGAAGAGCCGGCGTTGCGGCCGCCCTCCTCGCCTGCTTTCTCAGGGATGCGTACTCTATTCCTTGTGGTGACGGAAAGAGAGTCTCATGATCTTGAAACAGTACTATCTGGGCTGCCTGGCCCATGCCTCCTATTTACTCGGTGATGAGGCAAGCTCGACGGCGATCATTGTCGACCCACAGCGCGATATCGAGCAGTACCTCGCCGACGCTGAGAAGCTTGGCCTCAAAATCCGCCACGTCTTCCTGAGCCATTTTCATGCCGACTTCGTTGCCGGCCATCTGGAACTGCGCGACCGTTGCGGCGCGACCATCCACCTCGGCGCACGCGCACAAGCGGAGTACGCCTTTGTACCAGCGAAGGACGGAGACACGCTCGAGTTCCCAGGGATGCGCCTGCAGGTTCTCGAAACACCGGGACACACCATCGAGTCCATCTCCATCCTCGTATTCGATCTGGAGAAAGATCCGTCAAAACCTTACGCCGTCCTTACCGGCGATACCTTGTTCATTGGCGACGTTGGCCGCCCCGACTTGCGGGCTTCGCTGGGTTGGACCGCCAATGATCTCGGCGCGCATCTTTATCACTCGCTGCGCGATAAATTGTTGACGCTTCCCGACGAGACCCTGGTGTACCCGGCGCATGGCGCCGGGTCTCTGTGCGGCAAGCAGCTTTCTTCCGACACTGTCTCTTCGCTTGGAGATCAGCGGCGATTGAACTACGCGCTGCAACCAATGTCCGAAGAGGCATTCGTTCGCCTGGTCACGGCTGACCAGCCCGACGCTCCGCCATACTTCACGTACGACGCCATCCTGAATACGCGTGAGCATGCCACGCTGGACAAGAATCTGGAAGAGGTTCTTCAGCCCATCGAACTCGACGAAGTGATCCGGCTGGGGGACGCAGGCGTGCAGATTCTCGACGTGCGGGACGCTGCCGAATACGCACAGGGTCACCTCGCCGGGAGCATCAATATCGGATTGGGCGGCCAATACGCAACCTGGGCCGGAACGGTGCTCGATCGCGACAAGCCAATCGTGATCATTGCTGAACCGGGACGTGAACTGGAAGCTGCGTTACGTCTGGGCCGTATCGGATTGGATCACGTACGTGGCTACCTGCGAGGGGGCATGCAGGCGCTCACCGCGAGGCCCGACCTCATACAACTGACGGAGCGCGTGAGCGCCCAGACGGCTGCGGACGAGTTGGCGAGTACCGAGCCGCCCTTGGTGTTGGATATCAGGAATCCGCGCGAGTGGGCAACCGGGCACATTGCCGGAAGTGTGAACATTCCCCTCAACCATTTGCAGGAGCGTGCTGCGGAAGTTCCCCACGGCCGCCGCATCGTTGTGCATTGCGCGGGCGGATACCGGTCTTCGATTGCAACCGGCATCCTGCGCAAGGATGGAATCACGAACCTCGCCGAGATGGCGGGTGGCCTGGCCGCCTGGGACGCCGCGAAACTGCCGGTAGTTTCGGAATCCAATTGACGGCTCAGCTCTTGTTCCCGGAAAGAATGGCCTTCTTGCCGAAATAGCTGACCAGGTAAAAAGCCACTCCGAGCGCCAGGATGTCCTTGAAGAGGAACAAGCCTAAGAAGCTCATGTACCTCATCCCATGGATCCCGGGGACGGAAATAAGCGCCCCCGGAGTCGTGGCGACCATCGTGCTGGTGATAAAGAACATCACCGTGGCAATAAGCCCCCCGACGATGCCGGCCGTGGGGCGAAAATAGCCGGCAATCATCAGGAGGGCGGCAGTGATCTCGGTAACGCCGATCATGTCGGAGCCGATATAAGGCCCGAACAACTTGAAGTGCCAACTGATCAGCGGACTGTTGGAAACCAGGGGAATGATGCCTTCGGCGCCGGGAGCCGTCAACTTGAAGGACCCGGCCCAAAGGAGCATCACGATCATGCCGGCGCTGGTGATCAGGAACGGAATATTGCGATCGCTGATCCAGGCGGCCAATCGAATTAACGTACTTTCTGCTTTGGCTAGAAGCGCGTTCATTGTCTTCGTCCTTGTCTTTCTATCTTTCTTTCCAGGCCCCAATGAGCTCGGTATCAGAGCTTAACTTCGACCACAGGGAAGTCAATCTCCGTACCGGCGAGTTCGTTCGCATAGTTCGTCAGCGTGTTCATCGCGACGTGGGCGACGACTTCCATCATCAGGCCGTCGTCAATCCCGGCCTTACGCGCGGTTTCGATATCCTCATCCGCAACATGGCCCCGCTGACGGACGAGCTTCTTCGCGAACAATGCCAGCGCGCTCTCAAAGGAATCCTCGCGGTCTCCCCGGCGTACCTTCAGGGTATCCGCCTCGCTGATGCCTGCGGCCTTGGCACGGGCCGTATGCGCCGAAAGGCAGTATTGGCACTCGTTCTCCTGGCCAACCGCCAGGGCCACGATCTCACGTTGAGCGGCTGAAAGGCGGCCACGCGAAAGCGCCTTCGACAGCCCTAAAATGCCTTCTAAAGCGGCGGGAGCATGAGCGATCGTGGCATAGAGGTTGGGGACCATCCCCAGACCGGCCTTCACCTGGGAAAGCATGGTGGAAACTTTAGCATCGGCATTGGACGAAACTACGGGAGCAATACGGGACATCATCTTCTCCATTCTTTGGGCGGCGCTTCTGCACCGCACCGAAAGCATCTTTGAAGATGAGACGATACGTATAGTTATATCGAATATCGTTGGTATACCTTATAGTCTCGAAACATGCTGGCCAGACCCGGGCCAAGCCTTTCAAGGTGTCTGCCTCATAGTGAAAACGCTGCGTGGGAACGTCGCACGAGGCCTTTGTTTTGCTTAAGGACACGGGTTCACCCGTGTCATATGTTGCCGCAAGATCGCGGCTTGAGCCGCTGAGGTACCGGTATCCAAGCGTGTGAAGATGCTGGAGTCGCAGTGAGGCGCTGTGGCGGCCCTGGAACGGTTTCCTCCGGGGCTGAAGCCCGTGTCGTTTTGACTTGAACGTCACGGGTGAACCCGTGACCTTAAGCAAAACGACTGGTCTCGCAGACACCCCCAAGCTTCCATCGGATGAAGTTCGAAACCTTGAAAGAGCCGGTTCCTTGGGGTTCTAGGCAGCACTGCCAAACAGGTTCTGTCGAACTGCCTTCTCCAGCGCTTCCGCCGTGAGAGCAGGTTTCGGGGCCGCTTCTGCCGCGGGCGGGATTAGAGCCACACGAGGCACGAAAACCGGCCGGTCGGAAACGGGAGCCGCAAGCGCACGTGGAGCTGAGGTAGCGGGCTTAGGTCTGGGTTGATATTCCCGCTTCACTTTGGGCGGCAGCACAACCAGTTGAGGCTCAGGGATCACAGGAGTCATAGGGAGGGCGCGTTTCTTTTCCGGCCTCTTCTTCGGCGTCTCTATTGACGGGCTATAGCTGGAAAGACTCAGAAACATTGCACGCACCCGTTCAAGCTTTTCGATCTCTGCGTCTAACTCACGCAGAATTGCTTCGATGTTCATGCCCACAAGGATAGAGGCTCGGAGGCGCTCCTCGATAGCCATTCGGTCATTTGTGGAAAAATCTGAACCTTAGGAAATCCCCCGCTCTCCTATTCATGGATGCCGCATCGCCCTCGCGGTCTGCTTCTTCCGCAGAAAAGCCCCTGCCGCGTGTGTTGCCGGCAGGGGCTTTCGCTGCAATGGACGGATCTACTTGTGATAGTTCGGGTACGCCGGACGGTGGGGTTCCGGTGCGGGTTGTTTGCTGAGCTGTTCCATGGCCAGCGCGACCGCCTTCTCCAATTGTGGATCGTGACCTTCGGCCGCAGCCTTGGGGTCTTGCTCCACAACGTAATCCGGTTCGATGCCCTTGTTCTCCACGTCCCACGTGCCTTCGGGAGAAAACTGTCCGAAAGAGGGCGAGGTGACGGTGCCTCCGTCCATCAACGCAGGGATGGAGCCGATGCCGACCAGACCGCCCCAGGTGCGTTTGCCGACCAGCGGACCGATCTTCTGACGCCGGAATAGGTAGGGCATGGCGTCCCCGCCGGAACCCGCGAATTCATTGATGATCATCACCTTCGGTCCATAGATCGCCGCGTTGGGCGTGCGGTCGATGGCGCCATAGCGTGGCGACCAGTAGCTCAGAAGCTGACGCTCCATGGCTTCAATGATGTAGTCGGCTACCTGTCCGCCGGAGTTGAAACGCTCATCGATGATGGCGCCCTGCTTTTCGGTCTGCGCGAAGTAGTAGCGGTTGAAATTGGTGAAACCTCCCTGGCCCGTGTCCGGCAGATAGATATACGCGAGCTTGCCGCCGGAAAGCTGATCGACCTTCTTGATGTTTTCGTCGATCCACTCGAAGTTGCGAAGCTGCGCTTCGGTGCGGACCGGGATCACGACGATGTCGCGAGCCTTGGATCCGTCCGCTGCACCGATGTGCAACGTGACCGCGTGGCCGGCCGTGCCTTCAAGGGGCTCCTGAATATCCATAGCCGCAGTGATGTCCTTGCCGCCAATGGTCAGAATGCAGTCGCCGGGATGCACATTCAGCCCAGGCTGCGTGAGCGGTCCCGTTGCTGCCGGGTTCCACTCGCCGCCATCGTAAAGCTTCGCAATGCAGTAGCGATTGTTCTTGATCTCATAGTCTGCGCCCAGCAAACCGCCGGGAACCCGCCGCGCTTCAGGAATGTCGCCGCCGTTGCCACGCAGATGGCCGACGGAGAAGCCGGAAAGCATTTCCTGCAGGATGTAGTTGAGGTCGGTGCGGCTGGCAATCGAAGCCACATACGGCTCGAAACGCTTTTCTTCCGCCACGGAATTCACGCCATGGAGGTTGGGATCGTAGAAGTAGGCACGCTCCACGCGCCACACCTCGTGGAAGATCTGGTTCCACTCGGCCTTCGGATCGACCCGCACCTGCATATCGGAGAGGTTCAGCGGCGTGCCGGGTGAAGCAGCGGCTGCTCCTGCGCCTGCTGCTCCGCGTCCCGCTCCTCCTCCGCCACCTGCGGGAGCATTGGCCGGGGCGTTGATGATCGAGTAGTTTTGCGCACCGCCGCGTCCGGGTTCTGCCTCCGCATTGCCGGCCATCGGACGGGCTTGCACGATCAGGATCTTTTCACCGTTGGCCGAGACCTCGTATCCGGAAACGCGTTCCATCACCGTGGATGCCTCATGCGACTCCAGAGAGAAGTGACGCAAGGTAGCGCCGCCACCGCCACCTTCTCCGCGGCCACCTTCGCCGCGCTCCAGGAAGAAGAAGCCTCCCGCCCGGCCCGTCTGCAGATCGACGAAGTTGCCGCCGCGAAGGGGCAAGGCCACCAGGCGTCCTTGAATGCCGGCGACATCGACATGGATGGGCCGCGTCACCGGAGGTACAGGCAGAGAAGGCCGCTGTGCACCTTCTTCGGAGTTACCTTCGGCTGGCGCTGCGCCCGCACGGCGAGCACCTGCGCCTGCCGGCGGCTCGTCGCCCATGTCGCGTGCGCGTTCCCGCGCCTGTGCCACGGTCTTCTCGTCATCGCTTTCGGGGGCTAATGGGCTGGGCCCGTCGGCTGCAAGCACTGCCGCGTAGACCGTGCGGTTCGCGCGCAGCAGGTCCGTGCTCATGTCCAAGCCGAAGGAGACGCCGCCTTCGTTGGTGCTGATGGTGAAGTAAAGGTATTTGCCGTTGCGGTCGAAGGCAGGCGATTCCGCGTCGGCCATCTTGTCGGTGACCGGACTGATCTGGCCATTGGCGGCGTTGAACAGATACAGCACATGAAGGTGGTTGTCCTCTTCATGGGTGAACGCCAGCCAGTTCGAGTCGGGCGACCAGGCATATTCGCGCTGGATGCCGGAGAAGTGGTTGGTGGGGCCGACTTCGGTCAGCTTGCCGTTGGTGACGTCCAGGCTCCAGAGGCGCAGGCGATTGTCGTAGAAAGCAATCTTCTTCGAGTCCGGCGACCACTTCGGATCAAAGTAATAGCTGGGCTCGGGCGCCAGCGCGAACTTCTTCGCGGCGCCTTCGCCGGTCTGGCTCATCACATGAAGCGAGTACAGGCCCGCCTGGCCGTTCGCACCGGGCTCATCGGAAAAGAAGGCCACAGACTGGCCATCCGGCGACCATGCGGGATGCCGTTCCATCACGCCGGGAGTATTGGTCAGGTCACGCGTGGGACCGCGGCGTGCAGGCACGGTCAGGACCTCTCCATGAGCTTCGAAGGCCACGCGCACGCCTGTCGGGGAGATGCTGGCGCCTTCAACCTGCGAAGAGACGCTTTCGATGCGCGGCCTCACTTCAGGCAGATCCGAGGTGACATCGATGTCGACGAGGTGCGGCTTGCCGCCCGGCTCCATAAGGTAAATCTCGCCAAGCTGGTCGTAGACCAGGCCGTTGGGTCCGGCAGCGAGCGAGTGAAGGTCCGGGCCGGTGTTGTGAAACACCTCGGTGACAACTTTGGTCGCCGGATCATAGCTGAACAGGCCGATCGGGCCTTTCCGTGCAGACAGGAAGTACACCTTGCCCTTCAGCCAGACCGGAGAAAAGTCGGAAACCTTTTCGTGCGGAACGGTGACTGTCTCCAGCGTTTTCAGGTCGGTCACATTCACGGTGCCGGCCTCGCCGCCGTGATAGTTGCCCCACGCCACGTAGGAGGTGTAGTTGAAGCCGAAGGCGGGTGCGATAGGCGAATATGCGATGGTCTTGCCATCCGGCGAGATCGATCCCTGGTAAGCCATCGGCAGCGGAACGCGCGTGGCGAAGCCGCCGGTGGGCGCAACTTCAAACAGCTCGGTATAGCGGCTGTGCGACGAACGATTGGAGCGGAAGACGATCTTGCCGTCCGGTGTCCACGCAACGGGCACGTCGGCCGCGGGATTGTAGGTCACGCGTTTCGGGATGCCGCCGCCGATCGGGATGGTGAAGACATCGGTGTTGCCATCGTATTCGCCGGAGAAGGCCACCGTCTGTCCGTCGGGAGAAACCACCGGCGACGTTTCGATGCCGACGCCAATGGTCAAGCGATTGGCTCGCCCTCCTGTTCTGGGCACGCTCCATAGATCACCTGCATAGCCGAAGACGATGGTGTCCTGTGTCAGCGCGGGACGCTGCAGGATGTGGTACTGCTCGGCGGGTGGCGCAGCAGCGGCGAGACAGGGAACAGCCAGGGAGAGGAAAAGGGCAGAGGCAACAGGCAGACGCATGTAGCGGGTTCTCCTTGCGGGTACGTGGGAACGATGAGGTGGTTAGGAATACGTTCCAAGAGTACTCACAGTTTCCGCGCCTGTGCAGTCCAACTTCGTCGAAACAAGATGCGAGGCCGGCTCGTACCTGAACGGTCGGCCGGTTCTTATGAATGCATCTTCTCCTCAACGAGGGTGTGAGTTGGAAAGATAAATGAGAGTGGCGGGCGGCGGCGGGAGATGGCGGGATAAGGCGCGTAAACAGCGGGCGCGCGGGCTGTTTGGTTGTCAAAGAGCGGTCGGGGTGCCCTGGGGCGGTATTTGAGAGTGGCGAACCCCGTGAGACTTTGAGAATCGTGAGTTTCGGGGGAATTCCGAGTGCATCTCCGAGTCTCAAGGTCTCAGGGAGTCTCAAGAGTCTCACGGGAGTCCACAAGCCCGTCCAAGGCCGATCTTTGAAGGGGTCATTCGAGGGCGATGGCGGCGTTTGCGGTCATGACGGCGATCCTCAGCTCGCGGATTGCGGCAGCCTGGTCGGCGCCGGCTGGAGTGTTGGCGACGAGCACTTTTGCGAAGTCGCGGGCGGCGCTGCGGATGGCCTCATAGCGCTCCGGCTGGCCCGGTTTGGGAGCGTGGTAACTGAAGAGATTGTCGATGGCTGCGTCGTCAAAAGGCACTGTCTTCTCATGGTCTGAATTGAAGGGTTGAAGTGAGGGTTGTCGACAGGCTCTACGCTGCCTGTCGTTTCTTCGCGGCGGTGATGTCCTGGATGACTTCCTTGGGCTCGATCCAGAAGTAGAAGGTGACCTTGTCGTCGGCCAGGCTGCTGCTCAGAAACTCGTCTTTGCGCTTGGCGATCTTGCGCAATGCAGCGCGTCCGACGAGAGCGTCCTTATTGCTTGCGAACGTGATCGGCAATGCGGTCCCGCGCTTGAGGTCACCGAGCTTTTCAAAGACCGGTTCGAACTGACCGCGCGGCGCTCTGACGGAAGGGCCGGGATATCTGCGATTGGTTTTGGTGCGCCTAACGTGAATTTCGGCATTGGCTTTCGTCCTTGTAGTTGAAGTGTTCCGGTGGTCCAACTCAGCGCCACCGGCCGCTGGCTCTGCCGATTCTCCGCGACCTCCTTTCCTCTCCGTTTTCGTCAATCAGGCGGCCTTTGGCGACCTGAGCTTTTAGCGCCGTTTGGGCGTTAGTGAATCCAGTTGTTGCCGATGTTGAGCATCGCGCGATACAAGGCATACCCAGAGCGCAGGTGAATCCACTTGTCGGGATGTGTGCCGTCCGTGGTGTTGCCGAGCACCTTCCAGAACGTCGGGGAGCTTGTTGGGTCATTGCCTTGATTTGAACCAACCAACGAAATGTAGCTCTGACCATCGGTCATGGAAACCACGCCGTCGTATTGGTTATAGGTATGGCCGCTCAGGTAAAGCGAAGATGTGCCCAAGGCGGGCCACACGGGATAGACGCCGGCCGATGTGTGAGTGCTTGTGCTGCTTTCTCCACCGCCGCGCGGAAAGCGCATGGAGTCAGAGAAATCAATGAGTGGATCACCATAGAATGCCGCCATCGTTGCGTACACGGCTTTGCATCCGCCACCTGTAGTACCTGTGCCAGTGTTGGGTGGCTCAACCCACACCCACATCGTATTTGGGTAGGCAGCCTGTGCTTGAATACGTAGGTAGTTGAGTGCACCGTAAAACGTTGTACGGTCCACATTGAGTGGGCCACTTGATCCACTCGCATACATGGTGCCCAGTGCTGTGCTGAGATTGTCATTTGTACAGTGCCCAAACCAGATGACATCAGGCGCAATCCAGCCTGCTTGCAGAGAGCCACCCGTGCTCTGCAAACCAAGCATCCTGTACTCATAGGAGTTTGTAGGATCACCGCCAAGCGCAGTGATTTCAGCGCGGGTAGATGACAAGGACAGCTGCGCACCAGACTCTGCTTTGGAAGAACCCAGGGCATTATTGACCCACTTTCCGAAGCGCAGCATGCGGGCAGCAATGTTGTAATATCCGTTCGGATACGGTGCGTTTCCGGCCGGACCGTTTGACCCAGTGCCAGACTCAATCGATGTCCCAAACCCCAGTCCGATCTTCCCGGCAAAGGGCATATCATCCGCGCGGTACTTGCTGGCCGGGATATTGCCGTTTGCGTCCTGAAGCTGGTTGGAGAGTGCGGTCGATGACCAAGGCTGGATCGTCGCCTTGACATCCACTCTTAGTCCCGATGTCCAGTTGCCAGCGAACCCGTTGGTGCTATCTCCAACTGAAAAGCCGCCGTTCAGGGCATTGAGAGACGTGTCTGCGATGTCCTGGCAGGCCCCATAGTCGCCGGTGAAATTGACGCCGCCGCCTACATAGCCTCCGAGGGCTCGAACCGCGATGACATCGCCCGTCTTGACTGGTATAGCCAGGCCTTTGAACTCTTCCCAATAAGACGTGCTGGTGCGCGTGAGTTGGCCGATGGTCGCCACCAAAGAGAAGAACGTCGACCCTGCGTCAGTCACCTTCGACGAAGTCAAAGTGGCGTTCGGACGCAATACCCATGCCTGAACCGCTGTCGCTGCAGTGGTCGATGGATACAGGGTGACTGCGGTTAGAAGCCCGTCATGAAGGAAACCGCCATTCACACTGCCGGCAGTCGTAAAGGAAATACAAGTGGAGCCCGCCGTGTTCGTGCCGACGCCCGTTGAACCGCGGCTGGTTCCACCAGTCGACGTATCCAGGGAGTTTTGCCAATACATGTAGGGCGTGGCACTGTACTCGATCGTGTCTTTGATCGGAGGGAACACAGCAGCAAGATCGACCGTTGGGATCGCTGGATCGTACGCAGTTGTTACGACACCGCCATTACCCGTGGTGAGCGTGTCTTTTTGGGATAGAGCCACGGGAGCTTGCGTAAGCAGCAAATGCGCGGAGGCGTCGAGTCCCGCAATCCCATTCGCTTGCCCTTCCCATGGCGTGGTCACATAGACCGCTTCGTGCCTGACGGTCAACATCACGTTGTCCGTCAGCGCATGCTGTGTCGTAAATCCGCTGGAGCCCCAACTTGTCGCCGATGTGGTGCCGTAAGACAGCCTGCCGGTCGCCGACGTGGACAGATAGCTATAGCTGCTTGGGTACGACTGAAACGCTTGATCGATCAACGCGGTGCTGCTGTACATGCCCACGTACGAACCAATGGGCATGCGGGTACGTTCCGCCGTTGCCAGCGGTACCGCGTATGTGAAGTTGCCAGCGTTGGGAGCTGACAGCAGCCCCGAGTTGTAGATGATTGTGTTGGTGTTATCGAAGATGTAGAACTCGACGTTCCGGCCGGCAGAGGCTGCAAAGAAGTTGGCGTTGAAGCTTAGGGGTATCCCCGCGAAAGTGGTCGCTGTGGATGCACTGTTGAAGACGACTACCGAGCCCGGTGAGCCTTGATTCGCGAAGGCACCGTACGGCGGCCCGGTGACCTGCGTTGTCACCGTGGGCGGTGATGGATAGGTGTACGCGGCTTCGAGCGTGGCGATCGCTGGATCCGCGACAGTGGGAAGGCCGGTTCCGCCGACTGCACCTGTCGCGCCAGTTGAGCCGGTCGAGCCTGTTGGGCCAGTAGGTCCGGTGACTCCCGTTGCGCCCGTGACTCCGGTTGGTCCGGTTGCACCTGTTGCGCCGATCGGACCGGTCGAGCCTGTTGGTCCGGTTGCGCCTGTGGGGCCATTTTGCGAGACCACGAGCGCTGCGAGGTTGGGGCTATAGAGATCGAAGTTGCAGACGCTGGATGTGCACCAGGTGTTGTTGGCCGCCGTCTGCACACAGCTATAACCAGGGCCGAGCAGATCTTCACCGGTGTCGTTGTCGGTCGCGGTGATGGTGTAGCAGATATTGACTGGCGATGCGATCGAAGAATCGGCGAGCGTGACGCCTGCCGAGCCATGCACGTTGACGACACCGTTGGTGATGGATGCCTGGATGGTGCGGGCCGCGACCTGGCCCTGCGACGTTCCGCCAGCCTTGAACGATGCCGGCTGCCCGCTCATAACGACGGGCGTGAAGTAGATCGTGGCGTCCTGAATCAGGGTGTGCGTGGCGTCCTGCATGTAGGACGCGTTGAACGTGACGAAGCCGGACGGAGCCTGTGCGAGTGCAGGTAAAGCGGCGAACGAAAGCAGAGCGATGAGGCAGGAGGTGAATCCACGAAACATGCTTGCAAGTTTCAGCGCTCGTGGGGTGCATTCCACCGGGCACGCCGAAAGTCAGGAAGCTGTCCGTGGAGCGGCCTGGCGGCGAAGTTTGTGGAGATATTTGACGAACGAAGGGCGGTGGACGCGCCATGGACCGTGGGCGAAAGGGTGCATCTGGTACGCAACCAACTCGCCATCGGCGATGAGATCGGCGGCCGCCTCGATGTCGATGTCGAGGTGCCTGGCGACCTCGCTGATCATGATGGTTTCTTTCCACGGGAAAGGAAGAATGGCGTCATCGGGGATGCGCTTTCCAACATGCCGGCGTGGAGCGATGTGGTTGATCTCGCGCAGGCGATCGCAATGTTCGAGCAGCGAGGCGTACTCAATGCGGAAGGTGGACCGCTTGCGAGGCTTGTAGGCGCGGATCATGCCGCGGGCGATCATGCGGCGCACGGTTCGTTCGTCGACGTGGAGGATCCGGGCGGCGCGCTTCATGTCCACCTCCTGATTGCGCTCAAAAGGGAGCGGAGGCAGAGGAGCGTCGGGCTTGGGGTGGTCGAACATCTCGGCCATGATGTCGGGCGCGAAGATATCGAGTTGTCCTTCCGGGCAGGCGAGTCTGGTCATGATGCGAGCTCTTTTCTGGACGCGTTTTCGCGCGCTCGTCGTGAGATCTGCTTCAGGGCAAAATGCACGCGGTTCGCCTCGCCGAGCGTCCGCATGGTGTCGCGGCCCTGGTTGGGGCCGTGTTTGGAACGGAGGAACATTTTGAGTTTGGCTTCATCCCAGCCGAGCGTGGTGAGCTCGGCGCGGATGAGCTGCAGGACGTCTTCGTTGCCTGCAAGCATGGTGGTATCGGGATGGAGCTGGTCGCGCCGGCCTTCCGTGCCCGCCTTCTGCGCATCCCGCTTACTAGTGTAGGAACGAAACTGCGGCGCGACCGTCTGAGCAATGCCGAGCGCGTGCTGCAGCGTGTCGATCAAGGTCTTGCCTTCGGCAGAGGTGAGATCGGAGAAGCTGGCGATCTTGCGGCCGACGTTCTGTGAAGCCCAGCTCAGCCGGCTGGCGCGCGAGTTCTCCAAGTCCAGGGAGCGCGCGGCTTCCTGGCCATAGAGGATCTGCAGGCGCGTCCGTGCGGCTGAGCTGATCTTAGGCATGGAGCTCTCCGAGTTCTTGGTAAAACACATCCCGGCAGAGTACTGAGCAGAAGCAAAGACCTTTTTTGTCACTGGCGACACAAACGTCATGAAGCCTGCTCTTACACACTCCGCAAAGGTTTCCGAGGTTACGTGCGTTGGCTTCGCTTTCGAGGTCTCCCGCGCTTTTTGATGCAGGATCCATCACACTTAGGACAGGGACACTTGAGTTTGCCAAGGTGTCTGAGGACGGCGGCGGCGACAGCCTGGTCGAAGACTTTGCGGTCATGCCGTTTGCGGTCGTTGTAGTCGGCTCGCTGGCATCGCTCGGAGCAGAAGCGCCTTGCTGTGCCTTTGACTTTTGCGGTACATCGCTGGCAGAGCCGTTGCATGGTGCGGAGCCTTCCTTCCTGTGCTGGTGCATGTGGACGCCGAGGATGCCGTATCCGATGATGTCCGCGTACGGGCTTTCCCCCAGCGCGTCGCGATCGGTTGCGATGCGCTTCATCTTGTCCCAGATCCTCACGAGCACCAGAGCGTCATCTATCTGCTCTGGAGCGATGCCATCCGGGTAGAGCAGGCGGAAAGCCGCGCCTGCGGTGGCGAAGGATGAACCATAGGCACGGTTCTTCTCTTCGACGAGGGCGCCGGCTGCTGTGCCGATTTGTTGGAAGGTCTTCATGGGTGCACATCCTGGAGGACAAACGCCAAGCCCAGAGGCGTCGTCCTGTATGAGTAGGGAGTGGAACGTAGATTGCTTTCCACAAGTCTTCCCTCACGCGAACCGAAGCAAGCCGCGAAAAGGGTTAGGCAGAGAGCCTGCACGAGATGCCCAGGGCACTCACTGACGCGAAGCATGTGTTCTTGAACCTCAGTGGTGGATCTCGAAGTCAGGCAAAACTTCAAAAAGTCCAGCATCAGCGCTTTTTTCTGCTCATCGGTTCCGAGGTAAAGAAACATCGCCCTATCGCCGAATACATAACGAGTGATTTGAAATTGCTTCATCATGCACGCCCCTTTCCTTTCCGAAGCTTTCTGCGCGTCTTCCGGTATCTGCTCAGGAGTGGACGCTTGAATATGTTGTCGGCCTCGAAGTGGCTGCGCAGCCACATGCACGATGAATCGCCGCTGAACAGGCTCACACCCGTGAAGCAATGGGCAATGTTCTGCTCACAAGGCCAAACGTGGATGAGCGCTTCTCCGTCCTTGGAGACAACAATCGAGCCGATCTTTGGGTATGGGGTGCTCATGCTACCTCCAGTTATGCGCGGCGGCCGGCTTCGATACGGCGGCGCTTGTGCTGTTCGGGCAGCACTTCGAGATCGAGGCCGTCGAAAAACTCCGCGCTGCCGGTAGCTCCAAGTGCATCCAGAAACTCCACTTCGACCTTGGCCGAGTTGATGATCGTCTGCGCGACATCACTAATCACCTTCGCGCGTGCGAGTTCCATCGGTTTGTCTTCGTCTTTCAGCGCTTCGAGGGCCTCAAAGAGATGGTTACGGAGGTCAGACATTTTGTTTTTCATTACAGCTCCTTATCTTGCGGTTCAATGCTCCACGCAACTGGATGACCTGGAACACTTCAGGTCCCCAGCGATGGACCGAATTTCGTTGCATGAGCTGCCGGCGTGAGACCAGCTCAAGGTTCTGCAGGACGATGTTGGTTTTGTCTTTGTCCTTGAAAATCACGGTGTGCCCTGCAGGGATGGGACCGTGATGCTCTTCCCACAGCAGGACATGAACCATCCGCCAGCGTTCGATCTGTTTGCCGTTTAGGGCGACTTTGCGCTTGAGATATCCGTCATCAGAAACGCGCTCTGTCCCCAGTGGTGCCCAGTTTGCCGAGACGTGACCTTTCCTGAACTGCGTTTGGGCCATGCGACCGGGAGCCCAGCCCGGCATCCGTATGCCCTTGTTGTGAGGAACCTGTCCCTTCTTGAAGCGGGATTGTGAACCTATGTTGCCGCCACGGCGCAGCCGGCAGGCATCTGGACCTGCGAGATATTCCGGCGTTTTGTGCAGACCGAGTATGAACGCCTGGTTGTAGATCGAGGATTCGCTGCGTCCAAGCAGCGCGGCGAGTTTGTTCGTCGCGATGCTTGGGTAGAGCTCCTCCAGAGCTGCAACCTCCCACGGCCGTAGAGGCTTTCGGTTCACTGCTTCGCTCCAAGCTGGTTGCGGATTTTGTTGGCCGCCGTGATGAGCTCATGGCGCAGATCTTCAGGTGAAATGCCCTGGCGATAGGTGAAGGCGAAGAACCCGTCGTCGTAGAGCGCGACGACAATGCGGGCCTGGCTGGTCTGCAGCAAGCGCTGGGCGCAGCGCTCGCGATCGGCGGCCTGGAAAGTGCGAGGCGTGGATACTGGCCTCGCTGCGGAGGGTGCGATGCCCCTCTTGGTGGGATCGCAGGTTATGCGGTGATCGATCACCTCTTCGCTTTCGCTGTTCTGACTTGTGGGTGCATCAGTCAAGAACCACTTGTCGTGCAGAGTCTTCCAGAACTCAATGGCAGCGCCGCACACATCGCACTTGCTCTTGCTTTTGAACGTGTAGCCAGCCTTCTTCATCTGAAGCCGGTTTTTCGGGTAGCCCGCCATCAGCGCACCCCCGCTTCGGAGGCGCGTTTATACGTCGAGTTGCGCACGTAGTCGAGGTCACCGAACCCGGACAAAGAATAGCCGATCAATTGTGCGAACTGCTCTCGGTCCTCCACGCTGAATCTCATGGCGGCAATGTGGTTCATGTTGAACGACCCATTGTCTAGAAGAAACTCGACGATGGCATTTTTCTTGAAGCGCAAAACACGGTGCTTATCGCGAACCAATGGTTGAATAGGATGAACGGCTTTAGGCATTAGAAGAACCTCCTTATAGCGGCGATCAGCACAACCCAGATCAAGAGGTCGCCGCCCAGGATGAGAAGAAAAACAAGGGGTCTAGGCATTGGGTGCGGCCTCCAGGCGCAGCTGGCCTTCTAGCTCGGCGAGCTCGTGGGGTTCGAGGATGGCGCGGGCGACAGCGAGCTCTGCCGACGCCTGCCGCAGGAAAGGACGCGCGGTGTCGAGCGCTTCCTCTTTCGTGGTGATGAGGTACACGCCGCCATCGATGGCGTCGCGCGAGCTGCCGATCCGCACTTTGAAAAGCAAGCGGAGATCCCGAATGTCGTCCTTGATCTGGCGCGGCGTGGCCTTCAGCAGCTCGGCCAGGCGCCCGACCAGGATGGCGTTCTTGAGACCACGCTTGTCGGCGATGATGCGCAGGATCGCCTGCTGGCGTGTCGTGGGCAGCAGCCCATCGGGCGTGTTCCCCTTGAGCACTTCGTAGGCGTGGTTGACAGCGCGGTCTTCGGCGGTTTCGAAGAAAGTTCCGATCATGCGGTCTCCTTTTCGGGTGCGGAGTACTTCGTGCCGGCCGGGGCCTTGGCCCAGGCGTCTGCGCGGTCGAAGGCATCGCGTGCGCGTTGGGCTTCGGTGTGCTTGTCGCTCGCGCGATCGAAGTCGTTATCAATCGCCACTAAGCCTCCTAGCCCCACATCCAGGCGCTTGCTGGGATGGGCAGGCGTTGATCAGCTCTTTCATGGCTGGATATTTCTGGGCGAGCAGCTCGGCCTTCGCGATGCATTCGGGAACGGTGGACGCCTTGCAGCGGAAGATCTGAGCGATGTGCTCGAACTTCAGGGCGCACTTCTCGTGGAGCAACAGCATCGCCAGACAGCGCGGTATCTTGAACCGCGCCTTGCGCGAGCGGGTGAACCGGATCTCGGAGATGCTGATGGAGTAGGTATGCGCAACAAGCGCAAAGATGAGTTCAGTCAGGCCGCCTTTGATAGGAAAGCCGAGTGCAGGCTTGTCCGCGATGGTGACTTCCAGGGAGCCAAGCATTGGCGAAAATGGGCAACGTGCGATGACGTTCTGCATGCGCTCATCGCGGGTGGCGCGGGCGCCAGCCATCTCGACGGAGTAGATCACTGTCGTGTGGTGCTTGCGAAAGATGGCTGCGATCTGTCCGAAGCTCAAGCACGCATTCCTGCGTAGAAGCAGCATGGCGAGCTGACGAGGGGTAACGATCCATTCGGCGCGGGACTTGTTGTGCTTGAGCTCCGCCACGGAAACACCATATTCGCTGGACACAAGCTCGAAGATCAGTTGGGCGACGGGCTGAGGCACCACGGTGGCGGCAGGAAGCGCGGGGGCGGCAGGAAGCGCGGGGGCGATCAAGACCGCCGAGGGTTGAACGGCAGCGACGGGCTGGGGCTTGCTGGGCGGTGTTCTTCTTGCAACGCACGTCGCGCGTTGCTCCGCGCGGAACTTGCGGATGCCGTCCATCATGCGTTCTTCGTTGTAGGCGTAGGACTGGATGCCTGGAGCGGGATGGGCTGGCTGGTGAGATTGGTAGCTATACATGGGGTACCTCCAGATGTTCGGGCCACTTCCACAATCCGAGAGCTCCGCGAACCGGAAAAGGGGTGAAAGCGCGCACATCCTTGAGCGCCCAGGCCCAACGGCCCCGTTCATAGTTTCCGAACAAAAGATCTTTCGCCGCAGGCTTGACGCCTATGACTTCGAGCTTCTCCAGGCGATCCGTTTCCACACATCCCGCGAGATGCACGAGGCAGAGAGCAACGCCCACTGGGAGCGAGTCAGTGTTCTCGGGCCAGCCCAGTCCCTCGCGAAACGAGCGCATCTTCGCCAGCTCGCGGGCGTCCTTCGGATATGCCTTGGCTGCGCAGATCACGAGCGGCCCACGGTATGACGTACGCCATGAGCGCGTTTCCAGACGCTTCGCTCCAGTTGCTACAAGAGAGGCCCAAGGCTGCGTCAAGCTGAGAGCCATCAGGCCGCGTGTGCTCATTGCTTGACCTCGGCTTCGTGCTCGTCGCGGATCGCGATGATGTTGGGGTTGGCGTCATGGCGGAGCAGGAGGCCGCGCCAGGTCAGGTACTCCAGCGCTTCGTCGAGCAGGTGTGCCTCGTCTTCCGCGCGGCTGCTGTCGGTGAGGTCAAACCAGTCGCGCGCGTCATCCGCGCCTTCGGGTTCAACCGGGTTGGAAACGGACTCGGCAAACTGCTGGGCTTGCTCAAAGGCGAGCGAGCGCTCCAGCACTCGCATTTCGGCGTCAGTCTTAGGCATGGGGATTCTCCTCTTTTAGTTCTGCTTGGTTTTCAATGCAGCGCTGCAGGTCGCGAAGATCACTTGCGATCTCCTCGGCCTTGTCCAGCGCGACGTGGGTCCAGGTGTCAGCGGCCCAAACATGGCCGACCAGAAGAGCCTTGCGGATCTCCTTCGCGTGGTCGACCAGCTCGGCGATCCGCGCGTCAAGGGCGATTTCCTGGAACTTCTCCGAGGGCGGAAGCATCAGGCCACAGCTTTCCCGGCCTTGGCCTTCTTCGCGCGGGCCGGCTTTTCGGGCTTCACGGCCTGGACCTTGAGGGAGGGCTTTTTATCTTTCACGTCAATGCACATGCCGAAGAGCGAAAGGATCTTCTCGCGGGTGCGGTCCGCGAGCTTGACGCCAATGAGGACGTCGTGCGCTCCGTCTATCAGCGTGTATTTGGTGGACGCCGAGAACATCAGGTTGAACAGGTCCAGCAGATCGCGCTCGATCATGTAATCGCGCAGGGCGATGATTCGCTCTTCTTTGAGGCTGCGAGTGACACCAAGGATCACTGTTGCGAGACTGTGGATGCCCTGCAGACGCTTGGATTGGTTGGCGCTCTCAGGTATCGAGCCGAACGCCCGCACGAGGTCGATGAGCTCGCGTTCAAGTTGGTCGGCGATTGCACGGGACTCGTCTGCAATGACGTCCTGCTGCTGGTAGAGGTCGATGAGCGTGTCGACTTGCTGCGGTGTGGGCGGCTTGATCGTTATTTCAGCAGCCGTCGTTTCGGTGGTTGACGTCATGGGCTTGTTGCTCCTTTGGGTTGAGGCTGAGGCGTCTATTGCGCCGATAGCGAGTACACGATTGCGCCCGATGTGATCAGGCCGATCAGGACGGCTGCGGTGCCGACCGCGAGGATCTTCATGACGAAGTCGGCGCGTGCGATGAAGGCCTTATCGTCATAGGCATCCACGTAGGCTTCGAAGCGGCGCGGCAGGTTGCACAGGTAGGCGATGGGACGGGGCGTCTGGATCATGCGGCGATTCCTTTCTCTTCGGCTTCGAGGGCGTTGAGCGCGGCGAGGTTCTTGAAGAGGCGGCGCATCGAGATGTAGGTGCGGTCGCGCTCGCGGCTGTAGATGTCGCGCACGCGCGAACCTGCAATGAGCGCGGTGATCTGGCCCTGTTTCAGGTCGGAGCGTTCGGCCTTGATGATGTTGCGGGCGTCTTCGTCGCTGACGCCGGAGAGCTCGGCTCCCATGTCCATGCGGGAATTCCATTGCTCCAGCTTGTGAGCGTTCTGGTCGAAGAAGGTCTTCAGGCCGTGGCTGCCGGCAAGCAGGATGCCGAGCGAAAGCGGCTTGTCATTGAGCTCGCGTACGGCTTCGAGCGCGGGGATGCCGCAGAGCTGCGCTTCGTCGATCACGATCACGGTGCGGGTTCCGCGCAGAGCGAAGCGAATCGCGTCCATGCTGCGCTGGATCCCGCCCGTGGCCGGCGCGCCTACCTCCGCGCAGATCTTGCGGATAAGGTCACGCGGCGAGATGTTGATGCTGGCGCGAACCATGTAGGCGCGGTTGCTGGAGCTGGTGCGGGCGAGCTCGCGGCGGTTGAACTCCGCGACGACGTGCTGCAGGGCAAAGGTCTTCTGGCTGCCTGGAGGCCCGTAGACGAAGGCCAGGGCCTGCTTGTGCTGACAGTGCGTGAACCACTGGCGGATCTCGCGAACGTTGGCCGTCTCATAAAGCCGGCCTTCGCTTTCAGTGCGGGCCACGCCGACCGGGTGCTTGGCCATGAAGCCTTCAATGGCCTCGCGGATGAAGAGATCGGTTGTGCCGGCCCTGGAATAGTCGCCGTGGGTGAACTTCTCCACTGCGGAGAGCGAATAACCAAGGAGCCTGGCGAACTGCTCGATGCCCAGGTTGGCGGCGGCCATGTAGGCGCGGGCGGTCTTCTTCGTGGTCTCGGCTGCAGGAAGCGATTTTGTCAGCTCTGCTTTGCGCTGTTCGGTGAGGCGTCCCATCTACTCGTTCTCCTTTTTTGAGCGGAAAATACTTGCGGCTACTTCATGGGCGTACATCGGCGCGGAGCTCGTCTGTGCGAGCCGCCGTGAGGATGGTGCGGGCTGGGTCATGGTCTGGGGCGAGTTCTGCCCGACAGCGATGGGGAGAGCCTGTTCGTAGAGCGCTTGGGATTCGGTCTTGTGACCGTTGAGGGCGACACGCTTGCGCAGGCCGCGCACATTGGCGGCCATGTTGTTACGGCGCCCGCGGTTGCCTCGCAGGCTGGCTTCGATCATGGGACCGGCTTCGGCGGAGTGTGCAACGAGGATCTCGGTCTGGACGTCGCAGAGCTTGCGGCCGTCGAGGTCGGTGATGACGCCAGTGTCCGGATCGTTAGGATCGAAGCAGACAATGACCTCGCTCCTGTTGCTCAGATAAAGGCGTTCCACGGCTGCGGGGTTGACGCCGATGTAGCGGCTGTCGTCCACGGTGACCGCACAGTTGCGCACCAGGCGGCGTTCGCGACGCCAGAGCAATGTGTCGAGAATGCCGAGGTCGAAGGGGCGGCGGGTCTGCAGCGCGGGCGCGAAGACTTCGTCAGGCGTGCGGCCATCCATGCCACGGCCGCGGTGGCTGTGCTGGGCGTTGTATTCGCCTTCAATCCACAGCGAGGCCATCTTGATGAAGACGGAAGCAGGCATGAGCGGCGAGGCTTCGATGTCTTGTGGCGCCCCGGCCTTCAGAGACATCTGCAGCAGCTTGCCGTGCTTGGCGGCGGCGGCGATGGTGGCGTCGGGTTTGGTATACGCGTTGCCCGTGGTGTAGTGCGGGAACGTCGCGTCCAGCTGGAGGTGCAGCGTGCGGAAGAAGCGCTCAATGGGCTTGCTCTGCGGGTGGTACTTGATGCAGAACTGAACCGCGATGCCGAGCTGACGGAGGGCGCCGGTGCGCTCGATCGCCTGGACGTCCTCGTCGACGAGCCCGGCGTTGTTGGCCGGCCTGGCGAAGCGGCCGACTTTTTTGAAGTCTTTGCCGTTGTCGCAGTAGAAGGTTACGCAGGGGCCGTAGCGCTTGACGGCGGCGATCAGCGCGGTGGTGATCGACCGGCTGCTGCCATCCAGGCACCAGGTGTAGCCGACGATCTTGCGGGAACGCAGGTCCATGAGCGCGGTGAGCTGCAGGCGGACGGCCTCATTGCCGCAGGCTCCAAAGCAGTCGTTGCGCACCAGCGTGTCGTGAATCATGGTGTCGGCCACCCAGACCTGGTTGGGCGCGATGTCGGTGTACTCGCGCTGCAGGTAACTGGCCATAAGCTCGTGGTGGGCGCGCTCCCCTTGACGTGCCCAGACAACAGGAGCGGCCGGCAGCGCGGCCAGGAAGTCGCACACAGAGTCGTAGCCAGGGAGATCGGCGTCGGAGATGCCGAGCTGCACGCGCGCCTTCACCAGGGCGTCATAGGCGCGCTGGCGCGTGGAGTAGGGGCGCATGAAGGTGGCGGCGACCAGCTCGGCGGCCTGGGGGAATCGCGCGGCCCACTTGGAGCGGCCTTTGTCGTCGCGGACCTTGCGCACCAGGCCGTCAAGGCCGCGGTCTTCATAGGCGCGCTTCCAGCGCCACAGGGTGGGGCGTGTGACGGAAAGCTCTGTTGTGGAGTGCAGCTCGGCGAGGTAGTCGGCCATGCGGTCGGCGTTGGTGACGTGGCGGCCGTCGCGGAGGGGGAGGATGGATGCGCGAGCGCGGGCGCCATCGCGGTTGCTGCAGAAATCAAGCAGCGGCTGAAGGATCTTCAACCGCTGCATGGCCTGACGTTCCTGCTCCGGCGAGAGCACGATGCGGCGGCCTGGCCCCTGATGTGCCTCAGCTGCGGCAAAGAGCGGCGCGGGAGCGCTGGCCGGCTCGGAGAGTCGCAGCGTCTTTGGGCGAGGCTCGATCAGGGGTTCCAGCTTGGCGAGCGCTTCGGCGGGTAGGGATGCGCTCGCGTAAAGGGTGGATCGGTCTTGTTTCTTGGTTTGGAGTTTTCCAGCCGCCTGGTGACGGAAAACTGTAGGCCGGCTCCAGCCGGACGCATTCATAAAATCCTGGAGGGACAGCCACTGTGCGATCACAGTTCCGCCTCCGCACGCCACTTGGCGAGGTTGGCACAAGCGTTCATGTATGCGGCGGACTTGAGTTCGCCCATGCCAATGACTTCGCCCTTGCTGTTGCCGCTGTAGACGCGCCAACCGAAGTCGCTTTGCCGAGCGAATGAACGCGGGAAGAAATGGCGGATATCGGCGATCCATGGGTTTTGATAGGAGCTACTCAATCTCCACCCCCTGAAGTCTGCGTTCATAGGAGGCGATGGCCGCGGCGGCGCGCTTTTGTTTGAGGTATTCACGGCCCAGCTCTAAAAGTTCCCATCCCGAGTCATCGATGACGTGAAGGCCCGCCGCTTCAGCGCAGCATGTCAATAAGCGGTCGTCCTGTGTCACGGTGCAGAATGCCCTCATCAGCTCTGCCGGGAAGCGGTGGTCTTCGCGCGAGTCGGCGGCAAAAGCGTTCAGCATTCTTTCCGTGACCTGGAGACCGGTGAGGCGGCTCATCGATTCCGCAATCTGTACGCGGCTTAGCGTGCTGTTGCGCATCGCTTCAACGACTACGGCGCGGACCATGGCAGCGTCGTTTTGCGAGCCCGGCAGTGTCGATTCCAGACGATCAAAGAGCCGGGCTTGGCCGTTCGCGGAAAAACGTCGTGCACCCTTTGCCGGAGACGTCCTAGATGCCCGGCCAGCATGATTGGCGTGTGAAGAGATCATGCCGCCACCGCCTTACGCTTCCGATCCGCGCGCTTCAGGCTGTCCGTTATGCGTTCAGCCTCTGCGTTGGCTACCTTCGCCACGCGTGCCGAGGTATGGAGCCCAAGCGCGACCTTGCGAGCAAAACTGGGCGAAACACCCACTTGCCTGGCGACCTTGGAAAAGATTCCGTATGGCGGGTGTGCAAACAGCGGATGGATAGGTGCAATGGACCGCTCACACTTCGCTGCCGCTCTGATACTTTGGAGCTTCAAGACTTGTCCCTCGATAAGGACAATCTAAAAGCGTGCTTTTGTGAATGTCAAGGATAAAAGTGAGGGTATGTCTCTGGCTCCGCTCACCCTTGGTGTGCGCATTTCCGGTATTCGGAAGTCGGCGGGGCAAAATCAGGCTGATTTCGGTAGGAAATATGGCGTTAGCCAGGTCGCCGTGTCGCGATGGGAGAAGGGTCTAGACCAGCCATCAACCAAAATTCTGCTGCAAATGGCGGAGGACACTTCAGATGCAAGACTGAAAGAAGACCTTCTAGCGATCGCAGGGATCAAGCGGGTTCCTGAGACTGGTGCGCCCAGCTTACCGCCGCTGAGGCTGGTGAAGCAGCTTCGCGATTCAGTGGCAGCGGGTACACCCCGCGCTACCGACGAAAGCCAGATTGAGCGGATGTTGCCGTTTGCGTTGGATTTCTTCCCTGGCGGTGGCGAGCTTTATGCCTTGAAGGTTTCTGGGGATTCAATGGCTCCGATTGTTCCGGACGGTTACATCGTCATAGTGGATACGTCGAGGCGGGATCCAAAGAAATTGCTCAAACATATGGTTGCCGCGCGTGAGGGTGACGGGGTAACGATCAAGTGGCTTAGAAATGACGGGGATATTTACATGCTTGTGCCACAGCATACTTCGATCGACTACCCCGTCCGGATCATGCGGCCAGAGGGTGATTTCAGCATTGTTGGCGAAGTTGTTTACATCATGGGAAAACCGCCTGCCGTTAGGAGATGAGTGGTTATGGGGCGTTGTCGAATCTGTCATCAACAGGCAGGGATTTTCAAATCTGTCCATGAGGAATGCGAGCGCAATGAGGATGAGATTTCCAGGCAGCGCGACCTGGCAAAGCGGGAGCTAGAGGCGGAGCTGCGTGGGTGGTTTTCTGACGGCCGTGTTTCCCAGCTTCCAGAGCTTGCGGCAAAGGCGAGGCGGCAGCTAGAGCCCGGCGAGGGGATGACGCTTGCGGCATCCTCTTTCTCGTGGGCGATCAATCGCATGGTGAGAGACAAGTCACTGCTCGGCATGGACGCCTACGGTGCAATTGCTGAGTACCTTTCGGCGTTTCGGCTGGGTGCCAACGTCCCCGATCGAGGGTGGCACCATTTCGTGATGCTTGTGGCGTTGGCGGAGCTGGCGGCAGGCAAGCTCCCGCAGCGCGTGGATGACCCCGGAATTGGCTTCCGTTATGAGCCTGGAGAGTCAATGGTCTGGGTCTTTGGCGGAGCGCAGCTATGGCAAGACAAGGTGATGATAGATAGGCCCACTGTCCATACGGGTTATTCGATCCGTGTTGCAAGCGGGATGTATGCCCACACGGGAACAACCATTCCAGCGTCAACGTTCGAAGCGCTTGTCCCTGTAGCTGAAGGGAATCTTGTGGTGACGGACCGCGCCTTCTGGTTTCAGGGGCCGCACTCGATCACCCACATCCGCTTTGCTGAACTCTCCTATATGCACTGCGTCAACAATGGGCTTGTTTTCTGCACGGATGACGCGAGCGCCAGGAATCAGGCGTTCATGACACACGAGGGCGAAGGTTGGTTCATGCACGATCTGATCTTTGGGCTTGAGGCATTGAGCGAGGGGGAGACAGGCAAACTGCTGCCTAAGCCTGGTGGAAGCAATGGACGATAGGCAAATGAACGCGATGGCGCGGAAGACAGGCGCATGGACTGCGTTTATGTTCATCCTTATGGTTATTGGGCTTGGCCTGCTCCTGGTCGTCGTCCGATTCTTTTGGGACATGGCGGAGGACTTGTCAAGGACTTCGGAAGCGCCATCGTCAGAGACTAGTTATCGAGGTGGGGCGATCAGCCCTATGTTCGAGACCAGCATGTCGGAATATGTAGACCTCCTGGTGCTCGAACACGATTCCGCGCGTAAGGGATATTCCGCATTCCAGGCCGCCACGGCGAAGGCCGAAGCAAAAGAAAAGGAAATGATGGAGATTTCCATAAGCAAAACCGAAGGCCCGCTTTATGCCGAGGCTAAGACACAGGCCCTGTATTCGGCTTGTGCCGACATCGCTTTCAGGAACAAGACGCCAGCATCACTTGGCAGATGCGAGGAGCGCTTCCCGGTAGAGAGGCTCCAGAATCTAAAGTCAGAGATTGCATCCGCCCCGCTAGATATACCCCCGGCTCCGCGACCCTAGCCGTAGCCCACCCATCGCGCCGAGCGCAAGCGCGATGAATGGGGTGCCCCCACATGGGCAGGGGGCGAACAGCAGATCTCTCCGCTTCGGTCGAGATGACAAAAAGGCAGGGATCAGTTAACAGCGAACAGTTAACAGCGACCAGCAGATCCCCTGCGGGGATGACAGAAAGAAAAGCAAAAGCAAGAGCAAGGACGAGGGATAGAGCGATGGCAAATGAAGAGCTTGAACAAAAACTGTCGGCGGATATAGAACGGGAGCTTCCTGCTTTCGCTGAAGCCTGCCGTTCGAAGGAAGACAACCTGATCTTTCACCAGGATGCCTTTGCGGCAGATCTCGATCTGCCTGAGCTCTTATTACTCGGCAAGGCTGTCAAGTATGCGGGACTCCGAAAGAAGACGGTAACGATCGTTCCTTAGGGACCCACAGCAGATCCCCTGCGGGGATGACAGCAAGAAAAGCAAGAGCACAGAAGCAGCTCTCTCCACTTCGGTCGAGATGACAAAAAGGCAGGGATCAGTTAACAGCGAACAGTTAACAGCGACCAGCAGATCCCCTGCGGGGATGACAACCAAAAAGAAGTAGCGAACAACAAAACCCACAACTGAGCGGACATGTATCCCGGCTTCGGCGCGCTCGTTTGCGGACTGCGGTTCGAGATCCAATCTCGGACAATGGACTTTCTAGCCGTTGACCCGTTGAATTCGCTGGACGATGAACAAGCGGAGGCCGAAAATGGATGCCTAGCCGATTCAGATCTGGAGCAACCATTGGCACCCAAGCCCGACGTACTCGCCGACATCGAAAAGCGCCTCGCGTCGGTTGAACACGGCCTGAAATATGCGCGCATCATCGCACTAGGTTTGGTCACCGCCGCGGTTGGATGTCTCGGATGGTTGTCCCATAAAATCGATACCGTCGAAGAGAGGCTCAATAAGCTCGACGAGCGCATTTCCTACCTCGACGGAAAGCTGGGCAATCCACTCAACGCGACAATCCAGGATCTAACCAAGCCGAAGTCGGATGCTGCCCTGGCAGCGAGCCTCAGCGTCTTTAGCGGGGAGATCCAGAAGAACCGCGTGGAAAAGAAGCCACCGAAGCCGGAAAACATCGTGAAGCTCGCGGATGCGCTGGATGACGTCCTGGTAAAGCACAGCGATATTCCAACTGCCTGGCAGGCTGGGGCCGAGCTCGTCAGCTACCGGTCCGAGTCATTGGTGAAACTTCCCGAGACGCTTCCAGATTGCTCAGACACGCTTCCGCCGGATGGAGCCGGGAATATCGACAAGCTGGAGGTTGAAGGCACCGAATCGTATGTTCCAGGTTTCACGAACGCGCCCGCCGATACACCATGGCGTACGCATGTTGAGCTGGGTCACTGCCAACTGAACCTGGACGACGACGGTCACTTCAATTCCACGCGACTTGGGAAATATCTTCTCCTGGTGAAGCAGCACCATCCCAACATGGTGATGTTCGACATCTGGATCAACGATGCGCGCATCGTGTATTCCGGCGGCAAGATGATTCCTTTCACCAGCATCGCTTATGTGAACTGCCAGTTCATTCTGAAACCCCTGCCCGAGACCCCGAATAAGAACGGCCAAGGTTTCACACGCCAGTTACTGGCGGCGGACCCGCAGAAGGGCAATGTCAGTCTCCAGTCCTCGTAAGTAGTAACAGCAAAAACACACAATTCAACGGACACATATCCCGGCTACGGCGCGCTCGACGTGCCGGCCGGGATGCGCTTTTAGTCTCCGAATCACGGCCTTCGATTGATGGCTGACGGACTGGAAACACCAGTTCACCCAGGAGTGCAGGAGGCTCGCGGTGCAGATGACCGCCGCGAGCCTCCGGCTCAATCGGAGATTCGTGCGTGCCTACCCAGATCGAGCTGACAAACTTCCACGCCGCAATCCCGGCCGCACAGGCCGCGCAACGCAAGTGGGGCGTACCTGCCTCAGTCACTCTTGCGCAGTGGATCCCGGAGAGCTCCTGGGGGCAGTCGCAGCTTGCGACCAAGGCGAACAACTATTTCGGGATCAAGTTCGAGCACCTGTATGGGCCGGACAGCTATGTCGAGATGCCGACGGCGGAATACGAAAACGGCAAGCGCGTCATCGAGCTGCAGGAATTTCAGAAGTATCCCAACGCGGCCGCCAGCTTCGACGATCATGCGCGACTGCTGGCGACGGCTCCGCGCTACCACCTGGCGATGGTCTCGGCGAACCTGCCGGAAGCTTTCATCGTGGGCCTGGCGCGTGGTGGCTATTCGACAACCGCCGACTATGCGGATCGGCTGCTGAAGTTTATGCGGCTGTACAACCTCACGCAGTATGACGTGCCGCCGCCGGCGAGTCCGGCTGCGCAGAAAGAGGCAGCATGACTCCCTGGATGGCAATTGGTTTACTCGCACTGATGGTGCTCGCGGCGTTTATCGCGTTCGCGGCATTCAAGCGTTACTGGAAGGTCTCGGTTCGGCTGTTGTTTGTGTTCCTGCTGGGTCTCAGTTGCATGGCCGCATCAGGCGGGTGCAGTGACATCCATAAGGCCAGCGTGGCTGCCGGATCCATCGCCGCCAGCCTCAACACGGCCGCGCAGATCAATCACGACGATCCAAACATTTTGCCCGACGAGCGCAAGCAGAACGCGAACTACATCGTGCAGGCCACGTCGGCGAATGACAAGTTCGTCAAGGTGCTGCAGCAGATCCAGGCCAACGGCGGCAACCTGAGCGCCTCGGACGTTGTGCAGGACTTGAAGGATCTCAATGCCCAGATCGACCAGTTGAACGATCAAGGCATCCTGCACCTCAAGAGTCCGGAAGCGCAGACCGCGTTCTCTGTGACGATGAGTGGCATCAAGGCCGCGCTTGCGACGCTGAACAACCTGGCGAATGTTCCGGCGAAGACCAGCAGCACGGGTAACAGTCATGTCGCGGGCGCCGGGATCATGCTGGCGGCTGTGACGCTGACGCCAGCCGAGATCGATGTACTGATCGCGCTGGCCGCTGAAGCCGCGGCTGAGCTGGTGCCGAAGCTGGTCGCGCTCAAGGGCGAAACGGATGCACAGATCCTCGATGGCGCTGCTGCCGACAACGCTTCTGCGATCGCGATCGCGGAGGAAGACGGTGCGGATGCGCCGGCGGGCAGCGAGGCGCCTGCGCCTGTGGAGCAGCCTGTGGGTGAAGAGGCTGAGCCGGAAGCTGGCGAAGCTGAGGGCAAGGACGAAACACAGCAGTAGGAGTGGTGATGGCCGTCGCCTTCTTTCCGTGGACATCTCTGCCGGCATTCGACCACGGATGCCTGGGCAAAGAGCAGCACGAGAGCGAGGCGGCCGCGATCGCCACGCAGGGCTTTCGCGTTCGTCAGGGTGTGGCCCGGTCCGGAGACGGAGCCCACCCCTACGAATGCGAATTTTGCGGTAAGTGGCATATCGGGCATTAGAGGCGCGTAGAGCGAGGTTGGAAAGTTTTGTGTGGGGTAGGGCCTAAAAATCCTTGCCAAGGCTGGCAGCATTTTTGCTACGCGACGGCGGGCCATCAGGAGAGGCGGTTGGGCATGATGAATTGGCTGGTTGGAAAGAAGACGTATTTGATCGCGGCGGCGGTGTGCCTGGCGACAGGCGGCCTGGTGTTCGCCGGCCGGCTGACGCCGGAGACGGCGTGCGCCGTTGGGCTGTTCGCGCTGGGGTTGTTTGCGGCATCGTTCCGCTCCGCTCTGCAGACGCACCAGGAGGACACCATGCAGCTGCTGCGCGACCTGGCTGGCATGGGAATGAGCGTGTCGACCAGGAACGTGCCGCAGGCGATCGCAGCGGGCGCCCGCGTGGTGAAAGACGCGGCGGTGCTGGCGACGGAATGTGGTGCGGGAGAGAGCGCGTGATCGGGACACTGCTGGGCCGCACCGAGCATGACGAGACTGTGGAGCAGTCGGCGAAGTCTTCGCTGAGGGCCGAGATCGCGAAGCGCGTTGCCCTTGGCGGCGGATGGTCGATGGGCGCGGCGATCGTGTACGGCGCCTACTCGCTGCTGCACAACAATCCGCGCGAAGCGTTTCCGCTTCTGATCTCGTGGGGGCCAAGGGCGATCTTCGCGATGATCGCGCTGTTCGTGGTGTACGACCTGGCGAAGTTCTTTTTGAACATCGTGAAGCGTGGCGTGATCGCGATGGAGCATACGGCCGTGGCGCTGCAGCGCGTCGGGGACAAGGATGACAGGCAAGCTCAGGAGACGCGAACGCTGACTGCCTATACGTCGCAGCAGTCGGAGCGGCAAGGCGAGGTTCTGAAGCACGTTGTGGATGTGCTGAAGAAGATTGAAGCCAAGATCGATGTGTTGCAGGCAGCCGGAGGCGGAGGTACCAGGTGAGTTTTACGACGGTAGCAAAAATGAAGCGGCTGCGCGGCGTGTTGTTGAAGCTGCTGTGCACCAACCACGATGAGCAGGCGTCGCGGTTCGACTCCTCTGCGTTGTGGAGCGCGCTGATTGGCGGGCTCCGCTTCGACGTGCCTCTCAATGATGTCCACACGGCGCTGCAGGATCTGAAGGCGCGGGGCTATGTCACGTTCGAACAGCGCAAGGATAAAAAGAACGGCGACATCTTCATCACGTTGATTGAGCTGTGCCCCAAGGGCCGGGATCTGCTCGAAGAGACGATCACGGATCCAGCGGTGGAGCTGCTCTAGCTATGGCGAAGCCGCGTCCGAAGCAGGGAGAAGCCCGGGAAGTCCAGCAGCCGCTGAAGATCGATCGCTTGCCGCCGATCGTGCACCGCGCCATCATCGAGCTGCGTAACAAGCACTTCCTGAGCTGGCAGGAGATCGAGGATCTGTCTGCCGAGCCGTTCGGACAGAAGTGGGATGACCAGGTCAACGAAGATGAGGAAGGCAACGTCACAGGCACGACGACGCCGGCTTTCAAGGTTCATGCCGGCCGCGGCTTTGTCCCATGGGATAACCTGACGCGCTCGACGCTGGAGCTGTTTCCAGACCTGAAGCTTCCACACACCAATCTCGCCCGCTGGTACGACCTGCGCTTCACTCAAGTGCGCAAAGAGATGCAGACACGGTCGGCACAGGCCCGCGAGATCGCCGAGGCGTTTGCGAAGTCCGCCGTGAACAACGAGGTTGAGGCTGTCAGTAACGCGATCCGCGACCAGCTGATGGTCGTGATGTCCGAAGATGGCTCTGTCGCGGGACGTATGCGCGCCGCCAAGGCGCTCCTGGGCCTGGCCGAGGTGATGCAGTCAGCCAGAGCCAATGACATCAAGGAACGCAAGGTTGCGGTGGACGAACGGAAGATCGTCCAGCTGGAAAAGGATGCGGAGCAGAGGCGGAATAAGATGGACGCTGAAGCGGAGAAGCTCTCGAAGAAAGCGAAGAAGGGCGAAGTCACCGTCGCGGATATCGATCGGCTGCGCGAGCGTGTGTTCGGACTTCCACCGAAGCCGAAGGCGGCTGAATGAGACGGCCGCTGGTCAAGGCAGTTGCGACGGCTGCTCTGGGAGCGGCTGTTGCCGCTGGGGCTGGATCTCCAGCCCCGCCAAAGCCTGAAGTACTCAATCCCGCAGTTCTTCCGCTACGGAACTATCAGCAGCGCTGGATAGACGACAACTCACGGTTCAAGATCTCGGTGAAGTCGGCGCGCATCGGCTTCTCGTTTGCGACGGCGCTGGAAGCGGTCCTCGACTGCATTCAGAATCCGAAGACTACCTGGACGGTACTCAGCGCTTCGAAACCTCAGTCTGTTGAGTTCATCCAGACGTGCCACACGTTGCTGGAGCTGATCCACGGCGCGGTGGAGCTGTACCAGGACGAATCGTTCTTCGATGAGCTGGGTGAGTACGAGGCCATCCAGCAGCGCGTCACCCTGGCGAACGGCTCGCGCATCATCGCCCTGGCGGCGAACGCACGGACAGCGCGCGGCTATCCAGGCAATGCGATCCTGGATGAGTTTGCGCACCATGAAGACAGCTATGCCATCTGGGCCGCGATCACACGCCAACTTTCTCTGGGTCATAAAGTGCGTGTGCTATCCACGCCGAACGGCGAACAGGGTAAGTTTTTCGACATCTGCAAGGAGCTCGGCCTCGTAGATGGGGTGCCTGAGAACAACTTTGGTCATGTCAAAGGCTGGTCGATCCATTTTATCGATGTGGACATGGCAGTTGCGGACGGCTGCCCGATCAACATGGCGGAGATGCGGCAGCTCATCCAGGATGACGACATCGTCAACCAGGAGTTCTACTGCGTCTTCCTGAAGTCGACTGGATCCTGGCTTGGTCTGGACCTGCTGCAGGCGGCCGAGGATGCCGGCGCAACGATGACGCCGCCTCCCGGCTGGGTGCCGCGCGGCAGGCTCTTTGGCGGGATCGACGTCGGGCGTGTTCGCGATCGGACAACATTCTGGCTGAAAGAGGAGATCGGCGGCGTGCTGTGGACGCGCATGGTGCTTTCGATCCACGGCATGAAGTTTCAGGATCAGGCAAAGACCCTGGCGCCGTTTGTAAAGCTGACGCGGCGGACCGCGCTCGATTCGACCGGTATGGGTATCGCGCTGTGGGATCTGCTGGGTGAGCTGTGTCCCGGCAAGGTGATGGCGGTGAACTTCGCTGGATCCAGCCGGCTGCGCGACGACAAGAAAAAGAAGAACCGCGCGACGAGCGCCACCGAAGACGGCGCGGTGAGCATGAAGACGGATCTGGCAATCAGGTTCAAGCGTTCGTTCGAGGGTGGGAAGGAGCGCATTCCCTACAGCTTGGACATTCGAACTGAGCTGCAGGCGATCAAGCGTGTTGCCACTTCCAGTGGCGTGACCTTCGACGCACCGCGCATCGCGATCGAGACGGGTGTTGCAGGTGGACCAAAGCAAAAGGGTTTCCAGCACGCCGATCATTTCTGGGGATCGAGCCTGGCGACGTATGCGGCATCCACTGTAAACATCGCGACAACAGGCGTACGTGCTGCTGGGTTGGGAATCAAGAAAATCCTGAGAGGTTACTGAGATGGCAGATCCAACGAGCGCACCGCCCAGCGGGCAAATCGTAACGACAGGCGTGCTGCAGCAGGCGATGTATGCGCAGTGGCGCAACGCTGCCGCGTTCACGGGCATGCGCGATCCGTCGCAGACGTGGGCGATGATGATGCGCGGCGACGGCTGGTCGATCCCGTTCTATCGGGAGCTGGAGGACAAAGACGAGGATGTGAGCTCCGCGCTCGATGAGCTGCGGTTCTCCGTCCTGGAGCGCGAGTGGAATATCACGCCGGGTGATCAGACGGCCGCTGCGATCGACGCGGCGACGGAGATGAAGGCTCAGCTCGATGCGCTGGACTTCGATTCGATCGCGGAGTCCATGCTCGACGCCTGCGGCTATGGGTACAGCGTGCAGGAGATGATGTTCGATTCGAGCGCTGGCCAGGCGCGCCTGATCGGGATCGACGACTGCCCGCAGGAAATGTTCAGCTTCGGGCCGACGTTCCAGCCGCAGGTTGGGCAGATGCAGCTGCTGCAGACCTTCGGCTCCAGCACGGGTACGCCCATGCCGGAAGAGAAGTTCCTGATCTTCAGTTACCGTGGCCGGGCGCGATCGCGTGTGGGACGGCCGCTGATCCGGGGAGCGTTCTGGCCGAGCTGGTTCAAACGCCAGGTGTTGGGCATGTGGCTCAAGGCCGGCGCGAAGGGCAATGGCACAGCGTTGACCCGGTATGCGGATGGAGCAACCGATGCGGAGAAGCAGCAGGCGGTCGAAGCCGCAGAAGCGTTGGTTGAGGGCGTGGCGTTTGCCATACCTGAAGGGATGGAGATCGACGTTGAGCTGCTCAGGGTCGCGAAGAGCAGCGATTCATCCCTGTTTGAAAAGCTGTTCGAGAAATCACAGTACTCGATTGCGCGGGCGATCAAGGGCGAGACGCTGACCAGCCATGGGAACGAAGGCGGCCGCGGCTCGCAGGCACAGGGCGAGACTCACCAGCAGACGTTTCAGCAGCGCTCGATCTCACTGGCGAAGAAGCACGCGCGGGTGCTGAACGTGCAGTGCGTGCGGCAGGTTCACCTTTGGAACTATGGACCGAATGTGGCGGCGCCTGTCTTTGGCTGGGACATCGCGGAAGAAGAGGACCTGGTCCAGAAGTCCACGCTGTTCACCAATGCCCAACGGATGGGCATCCAGATCGGCGCGCGCTGGGCTGCGGATCAGTTGCAGATCCCGCCGATCGAGGCGAACGATGTAGCGCTGACTCCAAATGTGAACGCGGCTACGGAGCCGGTACCGGCGACGGCGTTCAACGAGAACACGCCGGCAGCCCGGCAGGCGCATGCCGACCTGGCCGACATGGATGAGCTGGCGCGCCAGCTCAAGGACAACAGCCTGGAGATGTTGAGGACGCGGATCGGCGAGGTCGCCGGCAGGCTGATGCCCAGCGGAAGCATCGCGACCGGCGAGGGGAAGTGATGCTGCAGATCCCCAAGGACCATGGCGTGCAGCTGCAGGTTGCGGAGCAGCTCGCCCGCACGATGGCGGCGGCGAACGTGCTCGGCCGGCTGAGTGTGGTGAACGCGATCGGCAAGCGGACCGGGAAGAAGCTGCCGCTGGCGATGAGCACGCGGCCGGCGCTGAAGTTCGCTGAGGACGATTCGCTTCCGGATGCCTTTGTGGGTTTCGACCTGAATCTGCCGGCAGACGATGCGGCCGCGTACATCCGCAGCCTGACGCCGGTGACGCGAGCCACGTTCGACGGCCTGACCGCGCAGTATCGCAAGCTGGCATTCACGATCGCGGGCACCGCGGACACCAGGCTGATCGGTAAGGTGCGCGACGAGCTCGCGACCGTGGTGCAGCGCGGCGGCACAAAAGAGGATTTTGAAAAGGCTGTCGCCGGTATGACGAGCACCCAGGGAGCGCAGCAGCTCAATGCGTTCACGCTGGATACGGCCTTCCAGACGGCTGTGGGCAAAGCGCACGCGCTCGGCCGCTGGGAGCAGCTCAGCGATGAGGACACGGCCGCCGTGGTGCCGTTCTGGAAGTACATGACGGTTGGTGATGACCGCGTGCGTCCTGAGCATGCCGTCCTGGATGGCTTCGAAGCGCGCGGCGAGGATCCGGTGTGGAACAAGATCTATCCGCCCAACGGATTCAACTGCCGTTGCATCGTGATCGGGCTGCTTCCGGAGGAAGCGAGCGACGAAGCGAGCGAAGGAGGCACTGAAAGACTGCCCATGCTGGCGCGGTTGAAGGTGCCGCAGCAGGGTTTCGAGAAAGTGTTTTAGCGGATCCCATGAAGAAGGTGGCCATACTCTTCGCGCGGCGTGACAGTGTTTATAAGACGCTGGAAAACTGCGATGTCTGGGATGAGGAGCGGGACGCTCGCAACTGGGTCGGAGGATCGCCCGTAGTTGCGCATCCGCCGTGTGCTCAGTGGGGAAACTTATATAAATTCGCGACACCGAATCCTGCAATCAAAGCGCTGGCCGTGCTGGCCGTGCGGCGGAACGGCGGAGTGCTGGAACATCCACGCGGCAGCAAACTGTGGAAGCACTGCCGTCTTCCGCGTCCAGGCCAGATCGATCGATGGGGCGGTTTCACACTCCCCATACTGCAGCAGTGGTTTGGTCATCGCGCTGAAAAGGCGACATGGTTGTATATCTGCGGAGTGTCACCTCATCTGCTTCCCGAAATGCCATTCGTATTGGGCAAGGCAAGTCATGTCATCACGCGGAGTCGCGGCTGCCGTAAATGGCCGGAGACGACGAAAGCCGAACGCGAGCGCACACCAAGCATGCTCGCCGAATGGCTCGTCGAGGTAGCACGGAGAACCGCCGCCACTCAGTTTTAGCGGACACGTATCCCGGATGCGGCGCGGATAGCGAAGGGACAAAGGAGGGCACTTAGTCTGCAACCTGTGAGTAAGCTTCTCGACCAATGGATCGACCTCTTTCGCGCCGGCGATTATTCCGCCGACGGCAAGGGGTCGTTTACGGAGAAGGACCTCGACGGCATCGTCAATAACTATGACCCGGCGCATTACGACGCTCCGAGCACGATCGGTCATCCGAAGGCGAACGACAAGGCTCCTGCTTACGGTTGGTGGACAAAGCTGCGCAGGGTAGGCGATTTACTGCAGGGCAAGATGGGCACGATCCAGCCTGAGTTCGAGGAAGCTCTCGAACGCAAGCTTTACAAAAAGCGTTCTATCGGTTTGGTTCAACGGTCGAACGGCTGGAATCTGCACCACGTCGCATGGCTTGGCGCTCAGGCTCCGTACATCAAGGGCCTGGCCGACATCGCGTTCGAGCAGGAAGATCCAAACACAATCGAGATTGAGTTCTCGGAGGAGAAACGTATGCCGTTGACGGACGACGAACAAAACAAGCTGTCTGAAAGCATCTGGGGCAACATCAAAAAGCACTTCTCGCCGAAGCCTGCCGAGCCTGGCGCCAAGACGTTTTCGGAAGACGACGTGAAGCGCATAGCCGGCGAAGTTGCCACCGAGGCGGTGAAGCCTTTCCAGGTGAAGCTTGACGAGCAGCAGAAGCTGTTCGCCGAGCGCGACACGAAACTGGTCACTGCCGAAACGGGATCCCGCGCCGCGGCTGCGATCGCCAGCGTCAAGGCTAAGGGCGCCTGGGTGCCGGCGTTCGACAAGATGGGCCTCGACTTGGTGTTTGCCGAGCTGGCCAAGCAGACCGCAACCGTGGAGTTCGGCGAAGGCGCAAGCAAGACAACGCAGACGCCGCTGGAGATTTTCACCGCGTTCATGGAAGGGCTCGGCAAGATCGTGCCCACTGACCGCAAGGTGGATGGTGCTGGGCAGCCTCCCGTTGAATCCAACGTTCCCGCGAACGCTGACGGTAACTCGGTGAAGTTCCATGAGGCGATCAAGGCGCGCCAGAAGGAAAAGAACATCAGCTACGGCGCAGCCATGGATCAGATTGCGAACGAGCACCCCGAACTGACGCGCAAGGGCGACGGGACGGCCGGCGCAGTCTAGTTTTCCTATGAAAAGTCACGGCGGCTACGGCCGTGGCGATCCGACACACAGTAGTGCGGAGCCGTGAAGACGGCCCCGCTAATTCAAACGGAGTTACGAGTCATGGCAAAAGCAACCATGAAGGTCACCCCCGGTGACGTTCGAACCTACGCCGGACCTACCGGCCTTACTGCCGGCCTCGGTGTTATCCAGGGCGCGAGCGACGGTGTGATCGCGCTGCCAAGCGCTGCCAATGGACAGTGCCTGGGTGTGATCGCAGAGACGGACCAAGTCGGCACCGGCGTGTACGGCATTGTCCGCCGCGGCGAGTGCTATGCGACCTGCGGAGCAGCGTTGACCGCGCCCGTGTTCGTGAAGATGGATGCCACTGGCAAGTTCATCCCAACGAGCGCCACCGGCGACAACATCTTTGGCCGCGCTGTTTCCAGCACGGTTGCTTCGGGCGATGAGTTCGTGCTCGAAATCTCGCCCTTCATCAAGTAGCTCAGTTCTCTCTCGTTTTTCAATTCACGCCTTCGGGCGCAATGAGGAAGGTAAAACACCATGCCGCCTGTGGCACCCAATCAAGGTCTGGGGACAATCAATGTCGCCATGTCCAACTTTATGAAGGACTACTCGCCGGGGGACTCGATTGTCGATCAGGCGGCACCGCGTGTTCCGGTCGATCGTCAGTCTTTCCAGTACCTCATCTTCGACAAAAGTCGCCGCAAGAATCCAGGCGATACGCGGCGCGCACCTGGTGCGCGTCCTGGCCAGATCCGCTTCATCTACTCGACCGACAAGTACTTCTGCGACAGCCACGCGCTGGAAGCTGAAGTGCCGCGCGAGACGGAAGCGACGTCGGGGCAGCTTGGCTTCTCCGCTAAGAAGCGTGCAGCCGTGCAGGTCATGGATCAAATCCACCTGGCGCGTGAGATCGAGGTTGCCAGCATCTACGCCGGCATCACCGGCAACACGGAAACCCTGTCAGGGACGTCGCAGTGGAGTGACTATTCCGGAACGTCACATCCCATTGCTGACATTCAGGACGCAATCCTCCAGATTCGCAAGGCCGGTATACGCGCCAACTCCCTCATCTTTCCGCCCGATGTGGTTCGTTCGTTGGCGTCGCATCCGGACATCAAGGCGAAGTTCAACGCGATCGATCCTGGCGCCATCACGATCGATATGCTTTCGAAAGTGCTGGGTCTGCCGATTCTTGACGCCGGCATGGTGGTCACCTCCGAAGCTGGCGTTGACAGCTTCGTCTGGGGCCAGAATGCCTACGTGGCGTATGTCCAGCAGGCGACGTCGCAGGACGATCTCTCCGTGGTTAAGACCTTTGTCGACACCACACAGGGCATCGACGGCTACGAGGCTCTGGAATATCCGGATCCCTATCCCAGCTCGAAGAAGGACTGGCTGTCGGGCAACATCTATTACGACGTGAAGCTGACGGCTGCGGAAGCCGCCTTCGCCTTCATCAATGCCTCGACAGCTTACGTGCCGAGCTAACCAGCTAACCCAGTAGAAGTGGATGGCAGTAATGAAGATGGCGGCGCGGCTTCCAAGCGCGCCGCCCTCCTCTTCAGGAGAAGACGTATGGCGAAAACGAAAACAACGAAGTATGTCACCCAGCGCCCCGTCCGGCATGACGGCAAGCGCTATGCGAAGAACGCCGTCATCGAACTCGATGCTGAGCAGGCGGCTGCACTTTTGGCGCACAACGCGATTCAGAAACTTGGCGGCGAGGTCGGCTCGCTGGATGAAGAACTCGACCAGGTTCCGGAAGTGGACACCATGAAGAAGGCAGACCTGATCGAAGAGGGCCTGGCCTATCACCTGGAACTCAAGGCCACGCAAACGCTGGATGAGCTGCGCAAGGCCATCACCGACGCGCGTGCTGCAGCGGCGACGCAGGACGGCCAGTAAGTCATGGCCTACGCCACACAGAGCGATCTCTCGCCGGGGATCATCCCGGCGAGAACGCTCGTTCAACTGACGGATGACAGCAACAGCAATGCCGTCGATACCGACGTGGTCCAGGAAAAGCTTGATCAGGCATCGGGCACGATCGAGATGTACTGCCGCGCACGCTATGCGCTGCCTCTGCAGCAAACGCGGGAGCTTACCGGCATGGCGGCCGCGATCGCCGCGTACATGCTGTATAGCCGCAGAGCCAGCCAGGTGCCTGAACCCATCAAGGACGGCTATACCTATGCCATCCAGATGCTCAAGGACATCAGCACAGGCAAGGCCGGGCTGGATTCGCCTGTAGTGGGCGGAAACGAGCAAACGGGATCCGGGAATGTTGTAGTGAGCCGGAAGCGGCGAAGCATTACGGATTGCAACCTTGAGGGGTATACGGGTTGAAGCTGATCGCCAAAGTCGATAACCGCGATGAGCTGGTCGAGCTCGCGCAGTTCCGCGCGGCCGCGACGGATAAGCCGGCCCTGCTGAATATATTCGGTGTGCTGATGCAGGCGTCGGTGGCGCGCACGTTCCGCGAGGAAGGATCGCCTGCAGGATCCTGGCCCAAGCTGGCCGCGTCCACGTTGCTGAAGAAGGGCTACACCACTGGGCACAAGCTGCTGATTCTGAGCGGGCGTCTGTTCGGCTCGATTACATACAAGGTGGACGGAGACGTCCTCATTGTGGGCACCGCGTTGGTTTATGCGGGCGTGCACCAGTTCGGCTCTAAGGACCACATGGGCGGAGTTGAGGGACCTCGTACGCGCGCACAGATGATGGATGTTGGCGAGCACCAGGGCACGGCGATGGCGTACGCGCGATACAAGATGGTCAAAGTCAAGGATCGCCATGGCAACGCGCACAGGGTGCCTCGTGCGATTCGCTCGTCAATTGGACCGAAGAACCGCGTGCAGTTCGGTGTCGCGGCGCACACGCGCCGGCAGAACATTCCCGCGCGGCCTTTCCTGGTGTTCCGGCCGGAGGATCCAGCGCGGCTGGTGTCCAAAGCGGAAGCGTATCTGGCCGGCAAGGCGATGCGCCTGGGCAAGGTTGGTGGCGCATGAGTGATGTGCAGTTACAGTTCTTCGCCACGGACGTGTGGAACGCGCTGACGGCGCTGCTGGGCGCGCAGCTCAGCAATGTGGATGTCGAGCAGATCACCGACAAGGACTTCAACGACCAGGGCGAGCTGGTGTTCTACGCCACGGCCGTGCGCGTGATGTATTTGCAGGCGTCCTTCGCGACGATGGAGACACAGAGAACTGCATACAGCAAGACGCATAAGTTCCTGGTGCTCGCGGCGGCGGAGGACCGCACCAGCCAGAGCGACCAGGCGAAAGCTTCGCTGCAGCTTTCGCAACAGGTGGAAGTGATCCTGGGCGGGGCTCGGATCCGCCTGGCGACGAATGAGATCTCGGAGCCGCTGACGCTGGTTGCGACCGAGACGCTGCCGGTGCAAGGGATCGGCGTGGCGTATGCCCTGGCGGTCGAGGTTGAAGGTGCGGCCGGTTATGACGCGCCCAACGCGTGGCCCGCGGAAGTGAGTGTCTGAGATGGATGGAGGAGTGATGGCTGGGAATCAATCGGATTTTGTGATGGTGCGGCTGACAGAGCGCGGACGCGAGCTCGCCGGCAATGGCGTGATGACGTTTGCCAATGGCCGGCGCAACCTCACCTTTCAGGGCAAGGACGCGGTAAAGGTCGAGCGCAGCTATGAATGGAATTTCTGGCTGCGCGATCATCACACGCCAGATGGGCGCGAGCTGCTGGAGATCGCGGACGATGCCGAGCCCGCCGCCACTGCGGCCGCAGCCGTCAATGAAGACGACGGCAATAACGAAAGCAATGAACACACTGAAAACGAGGTGCACGAGTAATGTCAGTCACGATGCAAAAACAGAGCGCCCGCAACATCGTCGTGGGTCCGAACACACAGGTTGCTTACGGTGGCATCCTGGCCGATGCCGCGCTCACCAAGCGGCTGCGGTTCGACTCCAGCTCCATGTTTACGCCCACGCCCACGCGGAGGAGCGACAAGGATTACGCCGGCAAGGGCACCGAGTTCGCCACCGATGAGACGATCACGGCCTGGGACACGGATGGCAACATCAAGATCGAGGCCGATAGCTGGGGCCTGGGCTGGATGCTGGCCATGATCTTCGGCCAGGAAGTGGTGACCGGATCCGGCGCGCCGTACACGCATACCTTCACGGTGCCGCCGATCTCGGCTGTGATGCCGTGCACCACCGTGTATGTCGAGGACACGGCCGACATCAAGCGCAAGTTCCAGGACATGTTCGCCACGGACCTGACGATCACTATCCCGGAACGCGGCGCGGTCATGGCGGAGCTGAGCATGCAGGGCACGGGGCGGTTTACGCCTGGCGCCATCACCACGATGCCGGCGCTTCCGACCAACAGCTACTTCCTGGGCTCGGACATGATCTTCACGATCACGACGGGATCTGCGAAGTCGTACGCGGGCAGGCAGCGCAATCTCACGATCAAGCTTTCGCGCGGTTCTGGACCTTTCAAGAGCAGCGGCGATGGCCTGTATGCCGGCAGCGGCGAGTCGGGTAAGACCGGGTTCTCCATGGAGATCACGATCATCGCGGACAGCACGGATGATATCCAGACACTGGAAGTGAACGACACGGCCGTCGACATATCGGTCGCGACGGATCCAACCAAGACCTTCCAGTTCGGATTCAACTTTCCCAACGCGAGGGTAAAGCTGGCCAAACTGGCCGATGTCGAAGACAAGGTGGCGTGGACCATCAATGTCGACGAGACGACTTGTCTGCAGGCGGGCGCGACGGCCGCTATCAGCGCCTTCATCATGAATGCCCAGGTGCTGGGCTACCTGGTGGCTGTCTAAAAGGTTTCTCCTCCCGGAGCGTTGAATGGGCGCGCTCCGGGTTCTTTCTCGCAGTATCCGGCTGCACCCCTTCGCGGCCGGCGAGCCAAGGCACCCTCTTCGCCAGCGGCTCCCATGCAGGACAGGCACCTTCCGCCTGAGCAGTCTTCGTAAATTCCAAACACAAAATCATTTTTCTGAAGGGGCTTTTATGTCTGAAAACACATCAACAGAAACCAATGCGATGCTCGATCTCGCGAAGCCGCGCGCCATCATGTTGCAGGGAAACAGCAAGATGTTCACGCTGACGTGCCGGCGCGTCGTGGCTGACGACTGGGTCGCATACTTCAAGGCGCTGGAGTACACGCAGAAGCGCGATGGCCGCGACCTGGTCACTACGCAGGACTATGACACGGCGCGGCTGCAGCTGGCGCATGCCGTGCTAGTGTTCGCCGAGGGGTATAGGCTTCCGGAGTTCAAGACCCTGGATGCGATTGAGAACTGGCAGGCGAAGCTTCCGGTCCCGCACAGGCTCGGCGTCGCCGACATCCTGGCGAGTACGCGGGCGGTACCGGCTGACGATGAAGATGCCTTGGTGTTCGATGCCGCATGCGTAACGCTCTCCTGCGTGTGGTCGGCGCTGGAAGACGGCAGCGGGATGGAGAGTTTCAGCGGGCTGAAGCATTACTTCAACACGCCAACTGAAGAGCAACACAGGCGCTATGCGCGCGAAGCGAGCCGGTCGATCGTGCTGGGCGGCAATCGGGCCGGCACGACGGTGTTTCCAGGCGCGCAGGCGGAGCTCATCAAGCTCTACGACCAACTGATCGACAGTGTCGAGGGCTACTGTTCGAACGGGCTCAAGCTCCATGGCCGCGGCATGATCGTGAGCGAGATGGATGCGCACCACAAGGTGATGGCTGCACAGCAACTCTTCCAGCCACAGCAGCAAGTGGTTAGCGTGGAGGCGAAGGAAGCGGGAAGTATCGAGTAGGAAGTAGAAACAGGGATCAGGCATGGCACAAGTGATTCAAGTCGAACGCGACCAGGAGGGCCTTCATGAGGCCCTTGTCGGGCTGTTTGAAGAGTCGTACCAGATGGGGGCGGTCGGATCTGCGCTGCGCCATGCCGACGAGGACACACGGGAGCGGGCGCTGAGCAGTGTCGAGCCGTTGAAGCTTTCGCCGGGATATTACACATGGTCGCACTATCTTCTGGATCTCGGCTATTCGATTGCGGCTGGGGCTCAGTATTCGGCGGAGATGTTGACGCGGGCCGATGTTGCGGGGCTGCAGACGCTGGCGCGGGCGAAGGCGAAGTTCGAAAGCGATCATCCAGCGTGCAGCTCGTGCGGTGCGAGGCAGGACAGCAAGTTGGCTTCGAAGTGCAAGGGCTGCGGAATTTCGTTTCTGAGGGCGGGATCGTAAATGGCGACGATGGTTTCAATCCAGATCCGGGTGGAAGACGGCAATACGTCGTCCGTGATCGATGCGATGACCGCGAAGATGACGCAGCTCGGCGTGCAGGGCGAAGCTTCCATGAAGAAGCTAAGTGCAGCCGCCGACAGTGCCACAAACGCGGTGTCGCGGACCGTAAGCTCCGGGTCGCCTGCCGTGAAGTGGATGCAGGAAATGGGCAATGCCGGCGCACGGGCCGCGAGTGTCGGCGCACCAGGTGTGAAGTGGATGCAGCAGATGGGCGACACCGGCGGCCGCGTTGCGAGCGTAGGCGCGCCCGCGGTGAGGTGGATGCAGCAACTCGGCGATGCCGGCGCGCGTGTGGCCACAGTGGGTGTTCCAGCGCTCCGCTGGATGCAGCAGGTGGAGAAGGCGGCTACACCGGCCGTTGAAAAAACCGGGCACCTGACCACAAGCCTGGACAATATCCGCCTGGCTTCACAGTCGCTGGGGATCAGGCTGCCCCGGGCGCTGGAGTCTGCGTTCTCGCGCGTGCCGGCGATTGCGACGGCGCTGGGCGCCGTGGGTGGCGGGCTTGTTGCTATCGGCTCACTCGAAGTGCTGGTTCACCTGGGCGAGCAGGCTTATGGGTTCTACAAGCAGCTTTTCGATGTCAATGCGCAGTTGCGCGAGTTCGAAGAGACAATCGGGAAATCAAAAAACGCTGAGCTGTTCGACACTGCATCCTTGGAGACGGCGAAAGACCTGCTGGACCAGACTAACGACCAGCTCGACGACCTGCGCGCGAAGAAGGAGGCGGCAGGTGTTGGCCCAAATAATAAAGGGAACTTGCTGCAATATCCTCGGTACGGAGTGAAGGGGCTTGAATACCTCGTGGCCGGAGGGACCAACAAGCTCATAGATATGGGTACGCCCGATTCCTTGAAACGGGCTGGCGTCAACCTGCAAATTGGCTCCAACGCTGTGCGGCCGGAAGTTTATACGCCAAAAGACGCTGCCAGGGCAGCAAAAATAGCGTTGGAAAATGAGCAGTCACGGGCGCGAAGAAATGAATTGCAGAGGCAGGCAGATCTTGAAGATGTCCGCCTGCAAGGCGTGGACAAGGCTGTGGGACTACGGGCCTATGCGGAAGCAGCGCAAGCAAGGGACAACGCGATCGCAGAAGCGAAGCAGATACAGAAGAACACGCTGGATCGCGAAACGGATCTCGTAAATGTAACCAAGGCTGCGCGAGCCGAGCAGCTCGCGAACAAAATGGATGTGAATGATCCCAATCTAACCCCAGTCCACAGGAATGATCCCAAGGCCGGGCAGAAGGAGTTCGACCTTGCGCGGGAGAAAGCGGACAACGAGTATCACAGCAAGACCATAGCGTTGACGCGCGCCGAGCGCGACGAAACGATCACCGCCCACAATGAGGCGGTGAAGGCCGGGATCGATGGCGATAGAGCCTATCTGGTTGCAAAGCAGCAGATGGATGACACGATCAATCGCCGGCGCAGCGAGGGTCTAATTCAGCCGGCAACACAGGCTGCGCTGCTGGCTGCCAACCAGACGAAGTATGACAACGAGCGCATGGCGCGGCTTCGCGCGTTGACGGAGCAAACCGACAAGCTGGCGGAAGCTGCGAAACAGGCAGGGTTGCCGGAGGCTGGAAGGATCGCCGCAGAGCACGATGAGGCTATCGCCGACATCAACAAGGTGCAGGCCAAGTCTGTGATCGGAGACTCGGACGATCCTGCGAAGCTGGCAGATTTTGCGCGTCAACGTTCGGCAGCGGACGATGTTTACAACCAGAAGAACAAGGAGTTCGAGCGGCAGTTCACGGAATACGTGAAGGGGCAGATCGACCAAAGGACCGATGCGCAGCTGCAGGGCTTCGCGAAGATCGATGCCGAGACGCAGCGGAGTATCTCGGCTTCGAACAGGAATTTCGCCGACAAGTTTGGGGATAAGGGCCAGTTCGCCACGCCTCAAGAGTTGTCCGATCATGCGGCAGACCTGGCGAACATCAAAGCCCAAGGCGAAGCACAGAAGGCACCACTTCGCCAGCGCAACGCCGATGAAGATCTGCAATATGAGCGTGAGGCAGCGCAGTCGGTGCAGCGGATCCGCGAGCAAGGGATCCTGGGCTGGGTTGCTGCCTACAAGAACGGCATAGCCGAGATCCAGGCGCAGGACGATGCCCGCACTGCGAAGCTGACTGCCGACTTCAACAATAAGCTGATCCAGTGGGATGACTTCGATCGCCGCAAGAATGCTATCGACGCGTCGGCCAATGCGCAGATCGCCGAGCAGAACGCAAACCTGCAGCACACGATCGCTGGGCAGCTACAGTCGGCGTTCACCGATCCAACCGCCTTCATCAAGCAAAAGATGGAGCAGATGTTCTTCGAGATCATCGCGGCCTGGATCATGCGTACGCAGCTTTTCAAGCAGTTCTTCGGCAACACGCTGGGTTCGATGCAGCCTGGCGCGAGCTCCGCGCCGGCTGGATTCGGCGGGATCCTCGGCAGCGTGCTGGGAGGCCATGCGGCGGGGATGCCCAGCGCAGCGGGCGGAGCACCTCTGGGCACTGCCGGCGTGATCCCTTCCGGTACGAGCCTGCCGCCGAGCTGGACCGCGTCGCCGGGCGTGAGCTCGAATGTAGGAGCGGGCGGGATCGTGCGGCCGGCCGGAGTTGGAAACTCGACTTACTCGCCGGCTTCGACGGGCTCGACGATTCAAGGCGTGACGGGCCTGGCCCGCCAGGTGTCGCAGATCGCTGGAGGGAATAAGTCTGCTGCGGGCAGCGACGCCGACAGCAATCTTGATGCGTGGCTGAACGGGTCGAATTCACCTGGCGCGATGCAGAGCGTTGGTGGCGCTCCTGGCTTGTCGGGGGCGATGAATGGTGTCGCAGGGTTCGGCGCGCTCGCCTACGGCGCATACAGCGGCACGCAGGGCGTGCTGGATGCCTTTCACAAGGGCGGCTTGAACGGCGCGCTTGGCGGTGCGATGAGCGGCGCGGAAGCCGGCGCGGCGATCGGCTCCATCGTTCCAGGTCTGGGCACAGCGGTTGGCGCGGTTGTGGGTGCGGCGATCGGACTGGGGACGAACCTGGTTGGCGACATCCTCGGCGAGAGCGGCCGGTTTGCCGCGCGCGACTACTACAAGCAGACGCTGTTCCCGCAGATGGAGCAGATCGAGACCAGTTACAACAGCGGGACTGGTGCCGATTTCCTGAACGGGATCTCGCAGGCGAACGCGGCGGCGAGCCAAGGCTATGCCTATATGCGCGCCAAGTGGGGCGCGTCCGCGGCCGACTGGGTCAAGAGCAACTACCTGGACAAGGAAACGAGCAAGGTTGTCCAGGACATCACTGCGTTGGCTGGTGGCGGCCACCAATACACCGCACGCTCTGCCGCGCAGTTCCATGCGGGCGGCGTTATCGCCGGCTTCGGAGATCTCGCCACGTCGTCGACAGAAGGATTCATTCATGCCCAGCTCGGCGAGCGCCTGATCAAGCCAGTCCCCGGCCAGGCGCATGCACCGTTCCTAAGCGCGATCAACAGCGGCGCGGACGCGGCGCAGATGGCCGCGATGTATCTGCAGGCGGCTGGCGGCGGTGGCTCGATCATGCCGTCTTCTTCGGGATCTGGCGATGTGCATCTGCACGTTCACACGATGGACACGAAGACGATGAAGGGCTGGCTGCGCGACGAGGGCGCCAGCATGATCGGCCAGGCGCTGAATGAGCGCAATGGGCTGTACGGAGGGGACGCGAATGTCTAAGTTCGACGTCTTCAATCCACAGCGCGGCCATGATGCGAAGCTGGGCTTCAACGCGAACTGGAACTATGGATCGCCGAGGAAGTCGCCGGCGAACTATCAAACGCAGCGGCCGCGATTTGGGCGCTGGTCGACGGCGGCCGTTGGCGATGCAGGCTATATCTTTGCGCTCACGTTCACGGACCGGCCGATCGAATTTGTACGTTATGCGAAGAGGTTTTATGAGCAATTCCAGCGCGGGTATTTCACGCTGATCGATCACGACAATGGCGGCCGCGAGCATGTGGGCAGGTTCACCAACTATGCCGATGACACGCAGACCGCCAACGGGAAGTACACCGCAACCGCGACCTTTGAGGACATCCCCGGATGTTCTATGCGGAAGTATCCGAACGACTGGGCGAACAGTAGCCATCTGATCGATGTGATCGACGATGACGGAAACGCGCTGGTGGGCACAGATGGAGGCGCGTGGGTTTTCCAGCCGAATCCGCTGAGCACAAGTGGAACTATCAGTCTCAGCGATACGAGCGCGATCCTGGCGACAGTGACGCCTGTGCCGTCGAATCATCAGTTGTTCTTGCCCAGCTCGGATTCGGACAATTTTGCGCAGATGGAATACATCGGGTGGGGCTTCAGGATGACGTTGCCCGTTGCTCCATTTCTATCGTTTTGCAACATTGTTGTTGATGGCGTGGCGGTCGTATCGGGTCTTGATCTTTATGCCGGCACAGCTTCAGCAACTCCCGGCGCGAAGGTTTCGGGCGGGGCTGGGCTGCCGGTAACGATACTCAAAGAGGATCTGCCACTTGGCAGGCACCGGGTCAAGGTGCAAGGCACTGGTGAGATCAATTCTTCGGCAACCGGATCTGGCCTCGTATTCCCGGCGATCAGGGTGATGCACTGATGCCGAACATTCCTGCAAGCATCGCGGCGTCTATGCGCTCCCAGGGCAAGCCTGGCGCGGTGAACCTTATGGAGCTGCAAACCATCTCTGGGAAGCGCTACTACTGGGGCGACGCGGAGGTCTCGGCGGCTTCTTTTCTGAGCCAGTACGACATGGGTGGTATTGCTGTCGTCAACTTCGAACCGCTGCTGCTGTCTCCTCCTCCGATCAAACTAACGGGGACGCTGACAACGCAGACGACTTCGGCAACGATCGGCAACCTGCGCGGCAACACAGTGCAGCGAAAGCTTTCGATGGACTTCGCGGCGCAGGAGTTCTGGGGCGCGTTGGTCTATGCGCGCATCTATGATCCGGCGTCGGAGTTCACGCTTGTGGACATGCTCGGCAACGTCAATGATGCTGAGATCGACGACGAAGTGCTGGACCTGCCCATAACCGGCTTCTCCAATTGGAGCGCCATCAAAGCGCCGTTTATCAAGATCGATCCAAGTTGTTCGCTGACGTTCGGGTCTGCGCAATGTGGGTCCATTTCCGGCACTCCCTGCCAGAATTCGTACGGCACTTGCAGCGCGATCGACCGCTTCACCGGTTGCGTGACGCTTTGGAGTTCGTCGGTTGTGAATCCTCCACAAATTCAGATCGCGCAGCCCGCGTCTGTCAATGTTCAGAACGTCAGGAGGGCCGGCTAATGGGACTGAATCCCTCGTACTACTCACAGCAGCCGAAGCCCCTTCCTGTGGGCTTCGGATATGTCTACGGCGGTGGCTATGAGGCGCTTGTCATCACGGCGCAGGACGGCACGTCGACCGGCACACAGTATGGCCTGTATCTCCTGCTTGAGGGTGAGAACGATGGGTTGGATCAGATGGCGCGTGTGGCCACCGACCACCTGCGGTCGCCAGGTGGACCCACCACGATCACGAGCACGTATTTCGGGATCCCTGACTACGCCCACTTTCACGCCGGCACCTGGACGCCGATCGGGATCAACAGCGCGGCCGCGACAAGCATCGGACCTGACCAGGCGGTGGATAGCTGGTACTCGAAATTTCCAACTATTATTCCGGAGCTCAGCTTTAGCGGGATCTGCTATGTGCTGGTGTCGCTGGGGCCAGGGAATGTTCCCAGAGGGATCATCGGCGGTCAAATTACGAGCGTCGCTCCGCTGGCGATCTGTGGCGTGATTCGCGCTTCGCGCTGCCGCTATTTCGATGAGAGCGGCAACGTCACTGGTTATGGGTTTACGACTAACCCGACGTGGCACATCATCGAAGCTATCCTTCGCTACAAGATCAAGACTCAACAGCCGCAGATAGCGGGGCTAACGCAGGCTGAGAAGGATCGGTTCAACTGGCCGGCCATTGTTGCGCATGCAGAGCGCAACGACTTTGTGCTTACGAACGGCTTCCCGCGTTTCATGAGTAACTGCCTCTTTGCTTCCGATGGGTCGCTGGCTTCGATTCTTGAAACACTCCTTCGTTGCTGCCGTTCTTACCTTCTTGAGGATTCTGCTGGAAGGATCGGTTTGTATGGCTTCGATGCTGTCGATTCAAGTTTCAAGCTCACGGACACCCACATTGTTCCTGGCACATTCAAGGCTGCAAAAAAGAACATAGCGGGCGCGCCGAATATTTTCGTGCCGATGTACCGCGACCTGAATGTGCCGGCGCTCGTGAAAGTGGACACCGCGTCGAATACGACGACTGGTGGCGGCACAATCATATTCAGCATCGAGGGCACAACGCCCTTTGCAAAAGACCAGGCTGTGATCTATGGCGACTCGGACAATCCAGCGCTCCATTTCGACTACATCGTCATTCCAGAGACGACACCTGGCGCGCGGGTCAAGGCTAAAGGGTTCAACTCAACCCTTACGGCGACGGGTGGGTATCTGGGCACGCAGGATTCGCGCTTTCAGGAGCGCGCGCCGAACACGGTTCAACATCGTCGTCATCAAAAAGCTGCCAGCCAGGTTGCGCCGGGGATCGCCGTGCAGCCACGTCAGAACCCGGTGACCTATGACCTCGGCAATATGACCTACGACCAGGCCAACCGGCTGATGAAATATGAGCTCAACAGCACACTCGGAAACGATGTGGATGGCTGGCAGCCGCCGATCACGGGGAGCGTCACGATTCGGCTTACTGCGATCGACGTGGACGGGAATGCGGCGTTCAAGCTTCGGCCAGGCATGAGTGTCTCGGTTGACGATCTTGTCAGCCCGGAATTTGCCGGCGAATATCTGATCGATCCCAAGGGTGTGATGACGATCAATGGGCCGACAGCGAGCGACCCTTTGGGCTCGATCGAGCTGCCTCTATACCAGTACAACCCTGATGCCTTCACGGACGAGAGCGACCCACCCGATGACGCCTACCGCACGATCGCCACGGCCAAGCTTCCCAACCTCGGCGTGAGCCTGCAGATGACCAACGTTGCCTGGACCCTTGTGGCGTCTCCCACAGTGACTGATGCGGGCGACGGCACGGTCACTGTGGCGATCGCCAACCTGGTGATGCAGATCCTGGGCAGGGTGGGCACCACGGCCTATCCCACGGCGAGCTGGGCGGGCTTGACCCCAGGCAGCCAATACATCCTCTACGTGGACGATGACGGGACCACTGTCAGCTTCGGGAAGCAGAGTGGCCTGCTGCCCCTAACGTCGCCGCCAGCCACCCGCTATGCGGTCCTTGCGGGCACCTTTGCCGTGGGTACGACGGACGCCTACGCACCCAATTACGCGGAGCTAACTGTATGATTTTGGAGGGCACGGTGGGCCGGATTGGCTCGGTAATTGAGAGTCGCTATCAAATATCGAGCCAATCACTCTCATTTATCGAGCGCGGCCACAGAGGGTCATCCTGAACGTAGTGAAGGACCCCCGTATTTCGTCTGTGGTGGTACTGACGCTCGGTGTGGCCACTACATCCCAAATACGGGGGTCCTTCGCCTTCGGCTCAGGATGACCCTTAATAAAAATGGTGCCGAATCGCGGAGTAATCTTGCCGGTTCTGGTCGCGAGACACCATTCTTCGGGCTTTCACCCGCACAGTAAGGGCGTCGCTCTAGAAAATTTTCAGGTGGATCGTCAGGTACTTCTTAGGATCCTGCCGGATGGTTGCCACCAGCGTCGTGCTTTCGGTCAGCAGCTTGTTCAGGTTGTTGTAGGCCGCATCGTCCTTGGCAAATTTGCCCAGTGTGCCTTCGCCCTTATCGACGCCCGTAAGCAGGGAATCAAGCTTTGTAACCGTGTCATCCAGCTTCCGGGCGAATGCGGGATCTTTCACCATCATTCCCAACGCGCCTTTGCCTGCGTCGGCTTCGGCCAGCAGAGAATTGGCATGCACCAGCGTGGAGTTCAGGTTGTTGTAGAGGGAATCGTCTTTGAGCAGTTTGCCCGCGCTTCCCTTGCCTGCGTTAATGTCGCTGGCAATCTGATCCAGCTTCATGGAGGTGTCGTTCAGCCGGTCGTAAAGCTGATCGTCGTGCAGAATCTTGCCTGCCGAACCGCGCCCGTTATTCAGATTCGCAACCAGTACCTGCAGCTCATTCACCGTTGCCACGGCCTTGTTGTAGAGCGCAGGGTCATTCACCAACTGGCCCGCCGAGCCCTTGCCGGTCTGAACGGCGTCCACGATGCGGTCCATCTTGGCCAGGATCTGGTTCAGGCTTTCCACGGTTCCCTGGCTGGACTTGATGACGTCCTGCAGGTTCGGCTGCTCCAGCGTCTTGAGCTCCGCATGGTCCTGGAGTTCGGGGCCTACCGCAGTCTCGCTGTTGATGTCGATGACCGTATCACCTAGCACACCAACTGTCGAAAGCGACGCCTTGGAGTCCGTATGGAGGCTGGCATGAAACTTGGGTTCCAGCCTCATGGTGACTTTCACCGGCGTCAGCTTGCGTTCCGGGTCAGTCGAAACGACCACCGACTTGACCTCGCCTATGGTGACGCCCTGCAGATTAACCGGCGCACCCGTCTTCAGGCCGGCGGCGTTTTCAAAATAGGTGGTCACGGTCAGCTTTTTGCTGAAAAGACTCATGCCCGAGGCGGACGTCATCAGGAACAGCAGGATGCACAACAACGCCGTCGAGATCAGCACGATGATCCCAACCTTCAGTTGCGACCACTTAACTTCCTGTTGACTGGGCATAGTCCTCCGAAAACACTCCCGGGCACGACCTTCAAAGGCGGGTGGCTCAATCGTACCAGTGGCGATTCAAGGTTTTTGACGCTCGGAAGTGTCTTGACGGTGCTTGAAAAATACGGTCAATCTTCGGCGATGACAATTGCCATGGCTTCTTTGCGGGAATGGGTCAGGCTCAACGACACCCGTTTAACCCCCATGGCTGCCGCAATTTCCGCCGCCCGGCCCGTCAAATGCAGCTCCGGCCGCTGTCCAGGAGCCCGGCGCACGTCAAATTCCCGCCAGTTGACGCCCCGGCTGATTCCGGTTCCCAAAGCCTTGGCTCCGGCCTCTTTGGCGGCAAAACGCGCGGCAAAACTTTCCGCAGAGTTCTTTTTGGCCTGACAGTAGGCAATTTCGCCCGGCGTATACACGCGGCGCAGAAACGACTCACCATAGCGCTCCACGCTACGCTCGATCCGTTCAATTTCAATGATGTCCGTCCCGATGCCGAGAACCAGAAAGCCTCCGGATGCTGTGTCGTAAGTGTATGCGCGCGGGGCAAATGGAAGCAGCCCAGATGGAAACAGCGTAGCGGCCATGCTGATACGATGCCGCATGTCACTGGGAGATTTCGACGCAGTTGCCCAACGTTACGTTCAGATGTCGGAACAGGAGTTAATGTCCATCGCCAGAACGTATGACGAACTGACGGAACCGGCGCAGCGCGCTCTCCGCGAAGAATTCAGCCGCCGCTCCCTGGAGCCGCCGATCGTCGAGGATACCGACGAAATGGAACTCGCCGGCCGCGCCATGGTGACGGTCGGCGTTTACCGCGATCTGCCTGAGGCCATTCTTGCCCGTACTGCCCTGGAAGGCGAAGGCATTGAATGTTTTCTCGCCAATGAAAACATTGTCCGTATGGACTGGATGATCTCGAACATGATTGGCGGCATGCTCCTTCAGGTCGACGCGAAGGATGAAACCCACGCACGAGAGATTCTCGCCGAACCCATACCGTCGAACATTGCGTTTGCCGAGGGCGAAGAGTTTACCCAACCGGAGTGCCCGTTCTGCGGAAGTCTGGATATTGCTCCCGAAGACTCTGACCGCAAGGTGGTTGCAGCCTCCATGTTGATCGGCCTGCCGATACCCCACAGTAAACCCACTCCGGACCACTGGCGCTGTTTTCAGTGCGGGAAGCACTGGCAAAACAATGAGGGATCTGGTTCTGGCAAAGCCTGAGTGTTCCCGCTGCGATAGACTTGAAGCTGCGCATGGACCCCATCATCGTAGCCGACCACATCGGCAAAACCTACCGTTCCGGCAAGCTCGAAGTTCCCGCTCTACGGGATGTCAGCTTCAACGTCAGTGCGGGGGAGTTCGTCTCCATCGTCGGGCCATCCGGTTCGGGCAAGTCGACCCTCTTCTACATTCTCGGCGGCCTCACATCGCCGACGTCCGGAGCGTTGAGCATCCAGGGCAGCGACTTTTCGCGTCTTTCCGACGCCGAACGCACCAAGCTGCGCCGTGCGCATATCGGGTTTATCTTCCAGCGCTTCAACCTGCTGCCCACAATCTCCGCCTACGACAACATTGAGCTCGCCCACACCATTGCCAACACCGGTAAGCCACTGGACAAGAAACTGCTCGACCATCTTGCAAGCCTGCTCAATATCACCGGCCGTCTCCATCACCGCCCCAACGAGCTTTCGGGTGGCGAACAGCAGCGTGTCGCCATTGCCCGGGCGCTGATCACCAAGCCGGCCATCGTCCTCGCGGATGAGCCCACGGGCAATCTGGATACGGAGAACTCGGACGCGGTGTTGGAAATGCTGCGCACCTCCAGCCGCGAACTCAATCAGACCGTGCTGATGATCACGCACAATCCGGAAGCTGCACAGATCGCCGACCGCATCCTGTTCATGCGCGACGGCCGCATCACGAAGATCGAAGCGGGCAAGGGAAGCATTCCTGTTGTGAATGCCTGAGCAAATTCCTGCAGGTGTGTCGGGAGTAGGATCGCTCGAGATGCGACCCGGCTCAGAACCGCTTTATCTCGGTCTTCACGGGGAGCGGCCTGCCATGGGAACCCGTGGCGAAGAAATACTCATACGAACCTCATGGGGCCGTTGTATGCTTGGCAGCCAGAAGTGAACCCAACCGTATTGGAGACGCTGTTCATGAACGTGTTTCGCCGTCTTGCCGTCACGCTGTGCCTTGCAGCCGCTGCCACCTTTGGACTGGTGCAACCCGCTTCGACCGCCGCACAGCCTCTGGCTGTCCATCCGGCCGCTGCCGGCCCCGCTCAGGCCCCGGCTCCGCTGGACATCAACACCGCTACCGCTGACCAGTTGAAGGCGCTGCCCGGCATCGGCGACGCATATTCCAAAAAAATCATTGCCGGACGCCCCTACAAGATGAAGAATCAGCTCGTCACCAAGGGCATCATTCCCCAGGCCACCTACGACAAGATTGCGGACAAAATCATCGCAAAACAACCCAAATAGGCTCTGAGCATTTCTCATGAACGTGTAACCAGGGCAAGGATGTTGAAGTCGTTTTCCCCAAAGAAAACGACCTTTTCGGCTTCTTCGGGAGGGCACAGCGTCATGAGAAATGCTTTAAGGGGGTGGCACAGGTTCGCCGTCCGGTTCGGAGACGGAGATAGAGTTGCGCCCCCTGCCGCAAAATCGGTTACATTGGAGGGAGTTTCCTTGCTTCAAAGTTCGCGCGGCACAAACCCAGGTATGGCGTCGGTCTCTTCACAATTCGGCAAACGCGCGTTCCGTATCGCGGCACTGGGCCTGCTGTTGGCGACCCTGCCGGGATGCCAGAGCATCACCATCAACGCGGCCAACCAGGCGCAGTTGCGTATCGTGGATGCTTCGCCCGATTCTCCGGGCCTCGACTTCTATGAAAACCAGTCTGTGCTGGCCTACAACATCGGCTTCGGCACGGCCAGCTCCTATGTTCCGCTGCCGCCCGGTTCCTATACCGTGCAGGCCGACCAGGCGGGGACCCGCACCGTGCTTGCCCAGACCGGAGCCACGCTCATCTCCGGGCGCCAGTACACGGCCATCGTCGGCAACGTCGTGGCCAGCATGCAGGGCACCATCATCCAGGACCAGGCGCAGCCCGCGCCCTCCGGCCAGGTTTCGGTCCGCATCCTCGACTGGGCTACACGCGCCGGCGCGGTGGATGTGTACCTCGTTCCCAACACCGGAACGCTGCAGACGACGAATCCCGTTGCCACCAACGTCACGTTTACGGGTAACACCGGCTATATCAACGTGCCCGCCGGTACATATGCCGTCGCGGTAGTGCCTGCGGGAACGGTACCTGTTTCGACCACGGTGACCCTGCTGAGCGATTCGCAGCGCAACTATCCGACAGGTTCGGTTCGCACAGTTGTCCTGATTGATCAGCAGATCGTGACCGTACCGGGCGTGAAGGCGATCGTCCTGGACGATTACGACTCGGCCACAATCAACGGCTAAAGCAACATCACTGCTTTCCTCATGCTGCGATGGAATCCCCGTTGACCCCTCTTCACGAAGACGCTGTCCGTATTTTCGATTTCCTTCGCGAGATCGGCCTTTCCGTGCGCGTCACCGAAATAGAAGAGACGACCTTCCTTCCTGGCCTGCACCTTGAGCCCAACGGCCTGGTTGTCGATCCCGACAAGCTGCTCTATCCGGGCGACCTGCTCCATGAAGCCGGACATCTTGCCGTGATGACGGCGGAGGAACGCGAGCGTAGCGGCTCGAACGCCGGCGAGGACCAGGGCATGGAGATCGGTGCGCAGTGCTGGTCGTATGCCGCGGCAGTCCACATCGGACTCGCGCCCGAAGTTGTCTTTCACGAGCACGGGTATCGCAACTCCTCACAGATACTGATTGCGAACTACCGTTCCGGCACGGTCGGCGTGCCCCTCTTGCAGTGGATGGGCCTTACGCTCGATGCGAAGCGTGCGGCGGAGCAGGGTGCACAACCCTATCCGCATATGCAGCACTGGTTGCGCGTTCAGGGCCCGCCTGCTGAAGAGTAAAAGGCTGCGGGCAGACCCATAACTCCTGTAAATGTCGCGGCTTTTGACGGAAATATAGTTTTCTCTTTTTCAGCAACAAGCTCGGAACCCCTGTGTCTATTCCCACCGTACGCAGAGGCGCTGCATCTCTCCGACGCCCCGGCGAATCAAGGAATAAGGAAGGAACCCGATCATGAATTTCAAACATATTGCTCTTGCCGCCGCCCTCGTTGCACTCCCTGCTTCCGCCGCGCTCGCGCAAACGACGCACTCTGAGCGCCATCACATCGCACAACGCAAAGTGAACCAGCAGGGACGCATTGCTCAGGGCGTTCGCAGCGGCCAGATGACGCCGCGAGAGACTGCGCATGTCGAACGCCAGGAAGGTGCGATCAACCGTGAGGAGCACGCGATGCGCGCACAGGACAACGGCCGTCTCACCGCCGGCGACCGTCACGTGCTCGCGCACCAGCAGAATGCTGAATCTCGCCGCATCTACCGCGACAAACACAACGGCGCGACCGACCTTGGCGTCCCGCCGCGCTAATTTGAGCTTGTGGAAACTGAATGTTTCAGGGCCGCCGGGAATGCCGGCGGCCTTTCTTTCATTCGCGGCAGCGTATCCTGAACTCCGTAAGGAGAACTCCCAACCATGCAGCCTGTAGCCGGCGACTTCATTGAAAACTTCACTCTGCCCGACCAGGATGGAAAGCCTGTAAGCCTCACCGATTTCGCGGGCAAACCCGTTGTGCTGTTCTTTTATCCGAAAGCGGATACGCCCGGTTGCACCATCGAAGCCTGCGGCTTCAAAGATCAATTCAAGAAGCTGCAAAAAGCCGGTGCGATCGTTCTCGGCATTTCACGCGACACGGTGAAGGCGCAAAAGAAATTCCAGGAAAAGTATGAGCTTCCTTATCCGCTGCTCGCTGACGCGGACCAGGCCATTTGCAAACGCTTCGATGTGATTCGCGCCAAGACCATGTACGGCAAACCGGTCACCGGCATTGAACGCACGACGTTCGTCATCGGCCCCGATCAGAAACTGCTCCACGTCTTCTCCAAGGTCAAGCCGGAAGGCCACGCCGAAGAAGTGCTCGCTCTGCTCAAGGGAAAGTAGCCAGAGAATCAGTGCGGCGTGGTCGCGCCATGCGTCGCGGGAGCGGGCATGTTGTTCGCAGGTGTCACTCGCGCGGGTGTGGTTCCGCTGGGGATGTTGCCGGTTCCCGAAGCAGGCTGATTGCTCGCGTCGTTCGTTTGTGGCTTTCCAGGCGATCCGCTGGAGACGCCATTCACCGACCCCGGCGCGATGCCGCTTGTCCTGGGCGCACCTTGGGCGGCTGCCGGAGGAGGCAGCACATGGAACGTCATTAACGCTCCATGTGCCAGTCCTGCGTTGTGACCGAGCGCGGGCGCGCTGTCGGGAAGATCCTTGTGTCCTGGGTGTCCGCGAAAGGTCAGCGTGTCGGTGTACACATCGGTGCCGCCTACCCGCATCAACTGCAGCGACATTTCACCTACAGCATTGATCTTTCCCGCCGGAACGGCCGCGATGACGGTCAGCTCAGCGCGTGCACCCGCCGGCATCACCGCATGGCCGCCGCTGGAGACTGCGGAAGTTACATGAGCGTGGATGGTCTGCCCATTCTTGAGATTGCCGGAATCGATTCCCTGGTCAAGGGTGATGTGGATCGCCGTGTGTGCGGGGAGTGCAGGACCGCCACCGTGCCGTTCGGGCGCGATAGGGCTGGCCTGCTGGCTGGTGTCATCCACAGGCGCTTTAGGCGCAGGTGCAATCGGACTAGCCTGAACGCTGGAGTCTGTAACTGGCTGGGACTGCTTGGTTTGGCCCTGCGCCATGGCGGCTCTGCAAAGCAGAGCCGCAGTCAGCAGGACACATGTTCTGGTGAAAAAGGTCACAGTACGGCCTCCCCGCGCGAGCGGCGTGCCCATGTTGGATGAACGGCGATGCGGAACCTGTTGCTCTACTCCTCATGGGTTCTTGTTGATGGGAGTGCTGTTGCGTCGATACACTCGGTAAGAATGGACATCCGCAGCGTGATCGAGGTGGCCGCCGGGGCTGGCATCCTGGCTGGCGGCGCTGCCGTGTTGGCCAGCGCCGCGCTGCGGCCGGAGTCCCAGCTTTTCGGACACACCCTCATCGCCGGACGCGATCCCGACGAGATGGCCCTGACCTATGACGACGGCCCCAACGACGCCGCCACCATGGATCTGGTCGAATTGCTCGACCGCTACAACGCCAAGGCCACGTTTTTCATGATCGGCCGCTTCGTGCGGGAACGTCCGGAAATTGTGCGCGCGGTGCATGCCGCGGGACACATCGTCGGCAACCACACCATGAACCACCCCTGGTTGACCAACAAACCGGCCAGCCTGGTGCGTGAAGAGCTTCGCGGCTGCAATGAAGCGCTGGAAGATGTGCTGGGTGCCCCCGTGCGTTATTTCCGTCCCCCCCACGGCGCACGGCGCCCGGTTGTCCTGCGTACGGCCCGTGATCTTGGCCTGGTGCCGGTGCAATGGAACGTGATGGGCCGCGACTGGGAGTCGATCGGCGCGGAATCCATCGTGGCCAACATCGATGAAGGCCTGGAGCGCAGCCGCCGCCGCAAGCGCGGCGCCAACATCCTGCTTCATGACGGCTTCGACAAGGCCATGGGCTATGACCGCCACGCGACGGTTGTCGCCTCAGAGAAGCTTCTGGAACGCTTCAAAAACGAAGGCCGGCGGGTCGTTACCATCGATGTCTGGGGCTGACACAACCTATCTTCTGCACGCCGATGTCGATCTAACAGTTATCAAAAGGTGGTCAGCATGGCTACGCACTTTTATCGATTCAGATATGTGCAGGGTAATGCGTTGATTCGCGAGATGACCTTCCCTTACAGCTTTGTTCCTTACATCCCAAGCGTTACCGACATCGTTGAAATTGAAACCGATACCGGGTTTATCAAGGGAACAGTTCTTGAGCGAAGAATTCGCTACGTCCGCAACTACGACAATGAGGACTATGCTTCTCTTCTCACATTCGTACTCGACGTGACCCACCGTTCTTAAACGCACAGTTGATCGAATCAATCGCCTTCAACTATGACGAACTCTGCGCATCGACAAGCATGCAACCGCGACACCGTTTGTTACGCCAAGGGAATGTTCGGAGTTCGCTGGAAGAGGGCTGTCTCCGTCGCATCTCGAGGGTTTTTACTCCAGACGTAAAACGTTCTAGCGAGGAGATAGAGATCGTATGAGGCTTCGCATCCGTCGGGCAGACAGAAATGGGAGCGCGCTGTTTCTGCTGGCGTTGTGCACTTTCGCTACACCGGGAACATTTGCTCAGCAGAGCGGGCCAGGTGCGGAGCAGCATCCCGTCCCGACAGCGCCTATGAGCAAAGACGCGCACCCATCCTTCGATGTGGCCACCATCAGGCCGGCCGATCCGAATGCGGTCAATGGGAACTTCATCATTGGAGGGCATCGAATCGTGATTCAAAATCAGACTGTGGGCAGCCTGATCTCCTTCGCATTCTCGTTGCACCCGAAGCAGATTGTGGATGGCCCAGCGTGGCTCGATACGCAGGGGTATGACATCGTGGGCCAGTCGGAGACCGAAGGCGTGCCGGATCTCAAGCAGACCCAGGAGATGTTGCAGAAGCTTCTCATCAGCCGGTTCGGTCTGCAATTTCACCGCGAAAAACGCGAGCTTTCTATTTATGCGATCGTGGTTGCCAAGGGAGGCCCGAGGCTGGCGAAGAGCACCGCGAGCCCGGATGAATTGCCCACGCAATCCGGCGGACGCAATGGCAAAGAGCAGACGCGCAGGTTCACGAACAATTCCATGTCGGATTTGGCTCTCGGTATGGTGAATTTTCTGGACAGGCCGGTCGTGAATGAAACAGGTTTGCCGGGCCGCTATGACTTCATCCTGAAGTGGACACCCGATAACGCCCCTGTAACGGAGCAGGGTGCAGTACCTGGTCTCTTCACGGCGTTTCAGGAACAACTTGGTCTGAAGCTGGAGCCGAAAAAAGGCCCTGCCGACGTTCTCGTGATCTCACGTTGTGAGAAGCCGTCGGAAAACTAAGGCATTTTCCTGCAGCTGATTAGAAGGTTTTCGGAAGGGAGGGGATGGTGCGCCCGAGAAGATTCGAACTTCTGACCTACAGCTTCGGAGGCTGCCGCTCTATCCAGCTGAGCTACGGGCGCATTCGGAAATGCCAGCTTTAGGGTAGCATGGTAACGCTATGAAGACCCTCCTCCGCTACGCCGCTTCTGCCGTCGTTCTGGCCTGTCTTTCGACATGTGCCATGGCGGCGACGCCATTTCACAAAGTACCGCTTTCGGAACTTCCGCAGAGCGATAAACCCCCCGCCAGCCCGGATGCGAATGCGGATGTCACCCTGCACGGCAAGGGGCTCCACATCAAGTACGCCTCGCCGCAGATGCGTGGCCGCGTCGTCATGGGCGGACTGGTGCCCTATGGCAAGGTGTGGCGCACGGGCGCCAATTCCGCCACCTCCTTCGTAACGGAAACCGATGTGAAAATCGGCGACCTCGCCGTACCGGCGGGCAGCTACACACTCTTTACAATTCCTGCCGCACCCGGCACGCCGTGGCAGCTCATCATCAACAAGCAGACCGGCCAGTGGGGCCTGGAGTACCACCAGGAGCAGGACCTCGGGCGCGTGCCCATGAAGTTCAGCAAACTGTCCGCACCGCAGGAAGGCATGAGCATCAGCTTCGAACACACCAGCGGCAACTCCACCGAGCTGCACATCCGGTGGGAGAAAACGGACGAGTCGGTGAAGATCACCGCGAAGTAGCCGGAACACCGTTTCTCAACAAAGCAAAGAAAGAGCCCGGCATCGCCGGGCTCTTTCTTTGTTGAGGTATGGCTGCCGTTGCGGGCGCTACCACTCCTTCGCGGCGGTGTCGGGCTCCAAGGGTGTGCTTGCCACCGGAGCTTTCCAGCGCAGCACAGGCTTGCGAGCGGCGGTTGTTTCGTCCAGTCTCTGCAAGCGTGTCGAATGCGGAGCCGTCTTCACCAGTTCCGGATTCTCCTCCGCTTCCCTGGCGATCTGCTGCAGGGCATCGACCAGCAGATCGAGCTCTTCACGGCTTTCGCTTTCGGTGGGCTCGATCATCATGGCGCCACTAACCACCAAAGGAAAGGAAACGGTGTAGGCGTGGAAGCCGTAGTCGATCAGGCGCTTGCCCATGTCTCCGGTCTTCACGCCGTTGCGGGCCTGCAGCTTGTCGGAAAACACGACCTCGTGCAGCGAAGGCGACTTGTAGGGCAGCTCGAAGACGCCATCGAGTTTGGCGCGGATGTAGTTCGCGTTCAGCACGGCGTCTTCGGTGGTCTGTCGCAGGCCGTCCGGGCCGTTGGCCAGGATGTAGGCGAGCGCGCGGATGAACATGCCGAAGTTGCCGTACCAGGCGCGCACGCGGCCAACGCTTTGTGGACGGTTGTAATCCAGACCGAGCGTTCCATCTGGATTTGTCTTCACAACCGGCGTAGGCAGGAACGGCTCCAGAATCTTCTTGCATGCGACCGGACCGGAGCCCGGGCCACCGCCACCGTGCGGCGTCGAGAAGGTCTTGTGCAGGTTCAGGTGCATGACGTCCGCGCCGAAGTCGCCGGGGCGGGTCTTGCCGCACAGCGCATTCATGTTGGCGCCGTCCATGTACAGCAGCGCGCCCTTCGCATGCAGGATGTCCGCGATCTTGTGGATGTCGCTTTCAAACACGCCAATGGTGGAAGGGTTGGTGAGCATCAGCGCCGCGATGTCGTCGGTCACCAGCTTTTCAAGCTCCGCGAGATCGACCATGCCCTGCGCGTTCGACTTCAGGTTGGCCACCTGGTAGCCGCACACCGCCGCCGTCGCGGGGTTGGTGCCATGGGCGGAGTCGGGGATCAGGATCTTCTTGCGCGGATTGCCTTGGGCCTCGTGATACGCGCGGGCCAGCAGGATTCCAGTGAACTCACCGTGCGCGCCGGCTGCCGGCTGCAGCGTGATGGTTTCCATGCCGGTGATTTCAATCAGGCACTCGCTCAGCAGCTTCATGATGCCCAGCGCTCCCTGCGACAGCTTCTCCGGCTGGTAGGGATGTGCTTCGGCAAGGCCCTCCAGGCGCGCCACCGCTTCATTGATGCGGGCGTTGTATTTCATCGTGCAGGAGCCCAGCGGATACATGCCCAGGTCGATGGCATAGTTCCAGGTGGAAAGCCGTGTGAAGTGGCGAATGATCTCAATCTCGCTCAGCTCCGGCATCGCGCCCAGCGCATCCGTGCGAGCCGCAGTGCCCAGCAGGGCAGCCGCGTCGACGGCGGGCACATCCAGCTCAGCGAGCCGGTAGCCCTTCTTGCCGGACGAGGATTTTTCGAAGATCAGGTCTTCGTTCTGATTGACATGTGTCGTCGCCTTCTTTGGCGTGCCGATGAACTTATCTGCCATGGGTGCTCCTAAAGGGTGCGGGTTCCCGCTTCGTTTTCGAGGTACATGATGCGTGTGTGGTGCGACATCGCTAGAACTCCTCCTCGGCTTCGCTGCTTCCGTCGGAGGAGTAGCTTCCAGCTTCCGGTCCATCAAGGTCCTCTTCGCGAAGGCTCAGAGCGATCACAGTGCCTGACTCGAATTCAACCGTCAGCGCTTCGAACTCTTCCAGCGACGCCTTGCCGACCGTCTCGCCGATCTGTGCACAGAGCGCGTTCCGGTATTCCGGTTCGCCGAACGCAATGCTGAAGTCCGAAAGCAGCACGTGCGGCCAGGCGTAGAACGTGAGAAGCGGGCCATCGAAACGCAGACGCACGTAGTCGCTGATGAATTCAACAGCGGTAAGCTCTTGCCCCTCGATTGCGGTGATGTCCACGTTCTTGCCTCTGCTCCTTCGTTTTGCTCTTGCTCTTTGTTCTTGCCTTTGAGGCGTAGAGGTGAGCTTTAGCTCACCGTCATCGTCCTTGGTGATATTGGGCCTTTAGGCCCGGGCTCTTTGGCGAAGAACCCGAGGCTAAAGCCTCGTTCTTCGGCCATCCAATCCGCAAGCTAAAGCTTGCGGCCACTCCTCGTTTCTTCCAGCTGAAAATTCGTGCCAGCCTGGCGTACCTGTCGTTGCTGTCAAGACATCCCTGCGGCTGCGGCATCCATCTGCGCTTTGGTGGCCAATTCGGTCGCGCACCAGATGGCCGCGCCTTCTCCCAGCTCCGGATACCACTTGGCGAGAGCAAGACCACCGATGATCTGTTTGGCCAAGAGCTTTTCGTTCACGGTGTCTGCGCTTGCGGGAAGCGCTACGGCGAATTCATTGAAGCTGGCTGCGGAAAACAATGGCTTCGCTCCAGCCTTGGCCAGCGCATCGCGCAGATACGCAGCTTTGGCCAGGTTCTGCTCCGCAAGCTCGCGCAGGCCTTCCTTGCCGTAGACCGTCAGGAAGATCGTCACCATCAGTGCGACCAGCGCCTGGTTGGTGCAGATGTTCGAGGTCGCCTTCTCGCGCCGGATGTGCTGTTCGCGCGTGCTCAACGTCAGCACGAAACCGCGCTTGCCGTTCATATCCTTGGTTTCGCCGACCAGGCGTCCCGGCATCTGGCGCAGAAACTTTTCCTTGCATGCAATGACGCCGCAGTAAGGGCCGCCGTATCCGACTGGCACGCCAAAGCTCTGCGCTTCCATCGAGACGATGTCAGCCTCAGCAGGAGCCTTCACAACGCCCAATGAAAGTGGCTCGGCGATCGACACGATCAGCAGCGCGCCTTTGCGGTGCGCCAACTCCGCGATGGCAGCCACATCTTCAATGGTGCCGAAGAAGTTGGGCGACTGGATCAGCACGCAGGCGGTGTCGTCGGTGATCGCGGCTTCCAGCGCGCTCATATCCACGCGGCCCGTTTCGCGCACATAGCCGGCCTCGCTGACGGGGATGCCCTGATGCTGCACGGTCGTTGTGATGACCTCGCGGTACTCGGGGTGCACGCTGCGAGCGACTATGGCGCCGGAGCGTCCGGTGACACGCACCGCCATCATGATGGCTTCCGCGGAGCCCGTGGAGCCGTCGTACATGCTGGCGTTGGCGATCTCCATGCCGGTCAGCTCGCAGATCATGGTCTGGAACTCGAACATTGCCTGCAGCGTGCCCTGCGCGATCTCCGGCTGATACGGCGTGTAGCTGGTGAGGAACTCACCACGCTGCACCAGCGAGTCGATGATCACGGGACGGTAATGCCGGTAAGCTCCCGCGCCCAGGAAGCTCGCATACCTTGGCTGCGGCGCCTGGCTGGCAAGCTCGTTGGCGTCGCCGCTGGCGATGCCGGCCGCGTAGGCGCGGAAGCGATCCAGCACCTCGACTTCGGCGTGCTGACGCGGGATAGCGAGGTCGCGAGTAAGGCGATACTCCTCGGGGATCGAGGTGAACAGGTCTTCGATGGAAGACACGCCGATTTCTGCGAGCATGGCATCGCGGTCGGCAGGGGATTTAGGCAGATAGCGCATGAAGAGTCTGGTCCAATACTTGTTCTTTTAGAAAAAGATCTCGATCAGCAGAAGAGTGCTGCCTCGAGCAGAAAAGGAAGTTCTTGCCGATCCGGATTCGAAGGGGATGGCGACGGCTTCCACCAACGTTGAGAGTATCGCGGTGATGAAAAGTCGTCGTGCATCGAGTTCTAGTGTCCGGTCTCTTCCGCCACGTACTTCTCGTAATCCGCTGCGGAAAGCAGAGCGTTCACGTCATCCGTGTTGGTCATGGTCAACTTGATCAGCCACGTATTGTTCGCATCGGCGTTGATGGTTTCGGGGCTGGCGTTAAGAGCCTCGTTGACCTCGGTGATCGTGCCGGTTACTGGCGCATAGAGATCGCTCACGGCCTTGACGCTTTCCACCGAGCCGAATGTGGAACCGGCCTCGACGTTCTGGCCGACCTTGGGCAGTTCCACGAACACGATGTCGCCCAGCGAATCCTGGGCGTAATCCGTAATTCCGACCGTGGCGTTTTCGCCATCGACCGAAACCCACTCATGCGACTTGGCGTAGCGGTAATTTTCCGGGTAAGACATGCTTTGGATTCTCCGAAGGAAATTGTAGAGGATGCGATTGTGCGGTGACGACAAAGTGTCGCGCGTAAGCGTGATCAGACCAGATTAGGTCAGGACAGGGACATACAGCTCGGCGACGTTCTGCGTTTTCTTCGGACGCCGATAGAACGGCGTAGGAACCACCTTGGCCTTGACCATCTGCCCGCGAATCTCGACGGCGATTTCGGTTTCAAGCTCGGTGAAGGTAACCGGGACGTAGGCCAGAGCGATGTTCTTCTTGAGGAACGGCGCGGGTGAGCCCGACGTGATCTCACCGATGCGCGCGCCTTCGAGCGAGAACACCGGATAACCGTCGCGTCCAATGCCGCGGTCGATCATCTCGAGGCCAACCAGCCTGCGCTGCGGACCGCCTTCGTCCTCGATCTGCTTCAACGCTTCGCGGCCTACAAAGTCCGAACCCTTGTCGAGCTTGCAATAGCGGCCCAGACCGGCTTCCCAGACGTTGATGGTGTCTGAGATTTCGTGCCCATACAGGGCCATGGCCGACTCCAGCCGCAGGGTATTGCGCGCGCCCAGACCGCAGGGCTGAATGCCGAACTCAGCGCCTGCTTGCAGCACCTCGCCCCATACGCGCGAGCTGGTCGGTTCGTCCGCGGGGATATAAATCTCGAAGCCGTCTTCGCCGGTATAGCCGGTGCGCGCGATCAGCGTGTTGTGGCAGCCGCAGACCGTGCCCCAGGTGAACCAGTAGTTCTTGATGGGAGCGAGATCCACTCCGGTGAGCTTCTGCAGGGTGTCCTTGGCGCGCGGTCCCTGGATGGCAATCTGTGTGTAGTAGTCGCTGACGTCGGTGATGTGCACGCCGCCCATGCCGCCGATCACGCTGCGGACCCACTTCACGTCCTTTTCGCGGGTCCCGGCATTGATGACGATCAGGTAGTCGTTGTCGCCGAGCTTATGCAACACCACGTCGTCCACGAAGGTGCCATTCGGATACAGCATGGCGGAGTAGTGGGCCTGGCCGGTCTGCAGTTTGCTGGCGTCGTTCATCAGCAGCTTCTGCACAGCGGCCAGCGAGTTCGGCCCACGCAACTGGATGTCGCCCATATGCGACACATCGAACACGCCCACGGCCGTGCGAACGGCCATGTGTTCTTCGATCAGACCGCGATATTGCACCGGCATGTCCCACCCGCCGAAATCGACCATGCGGGCTTTGTGGCGATGGTGGGTTGCGTGCAACGCGGTGCGGCGAAGCGGAGCGGGGGAGGAAGATTCGTCTGTTGCCATGGAGGCTTCCTTTCGGGGCGCACGGACGGGTTACGGCAGCCGCGCGACAGGCCAGAAATTACGATAGCACCGTGTCGGATGCTGATTACCGCCCGTGGAAGCGTGGTTGCGCTTTCGCATTTCGGGCCGCTAGACTCTCGCTACACAAATCTTCCTATCCGGAACGTCCATGAGCTTTCGAGGTTTGCGCCTGTCCGCGGCGATGCTGATTCTTGCCGCCACTTTTGCCCCCACCCTGCACTCCCAGAATTCTCCGGCCAAACCCACGGCCTACGTGCTAGGCCAGGTTCACGGCATGTTGAAGGATGCCTATGACGTTGTACGGAAAAACTACTATGATCCCACCTTCCATGGGATTGATCTCGACGCGCGCTACAAGGAGTTCGACGGCCACATCAATGACATTCATTCGCTGGGGGAAGGCCTGGCGCTGGTGTCCAACTTTTTGCATGGGTTCAACGACTCTCACCTCTACTTTGAGCCGCCGGCTCGCCCTGCCGTCATAGATTCGGGTTACACCATGCAGATGGTTGGTCTGCAATGCTTCATCACGCATGTGCGTCCTGGCAGCGATGCCGAAAAGAGGCTGCATCCCGGCGACGAAGTTTTGCAACTCAACGGTTTTAATATGCTGCGCAAAGACTTCGACGAAATTGATCGATATTTTCATACGTTCTCTCCCGGTTTGCAGGAGAAGCTTCAAGTCAATCTTGAGAACTCGCCACAAGATATTGTCGTGAAGAGTGCGATTTACCCGCGAAAACGAGTTGTCGACTTCACGACCTTCGACGGCGATGATTATGCGGATAATCGGGAGGAATTGCTCGCCAACCGCGTCATAGAGCTCGACAGCAATGTCATGATTTGGAAGATGCCGGAGTTTGAGATTGAGCCTGAGGTCGTGAAGCTGAACACGATCTTCGGTAAAGCACAAAGGCATTCCACCTTAATTCTGGATCTCCGCGGCAATCCCGGTGGATACAACGAAATTCTGCAGGATGTTATGGGCAGGTTCTTCGATCACATCGTCAAGATTGCTGATGTGACCGCTCGCAAACCGGAAAAGCCTGCCGTGGCCAAAAATTGGGGGTCAACCTATCAAGGCAAGCTGATTGTGCTGGTAGACAGCGAGTCTGCTTCGGCCGCCGAGCTGTTTGCACGAGTCATCCAGCTCGAAAAGCGCGGCGTCGTCATGGGAGACAAAACTGCAGGGGCAGTCATGGAAGCCAAAAGCTATCCCCGCGACCAGGGGACAGATTCAAAGATCATGTATGGCTTTTCCGTCACCTACGCGAACATGATCATGACCGACGGTAAGAGCCTCGAAGGGGTTGGAGTCACGCCCGATGTTGTCGTGCTCCCAACCGCTGCGGATCTCGCTGCTGGGAAGGATCCAGTCCTGGCCAAGGCGATCGAAACGGCTGGAGGTAAAACTACCCCGGAAGAAGCGGGAAAGCTCTTTCCCTACATCTGGCCTAAACTCCAGTGACCTCCTGCGCAGGTCTGAGCAACACCACGTAGGAATGTGTCTTAGCGTTTCTTCCGCCCGGCGCGTACGAAACTGCTGATCGCGAAATACGTAAACATCAGAAACATTGCGGAGATGAACATCAACTCGTGGGCTTCCGCTGTGTTGTAAGGGCCATGAAAGCTTGCGCGCAGCTTCCAGACGGCCTGACCCAGTCCCAGCGCGAATAGCGAGAAGATCGAACCCATTACCTGGAGCATCAGGCTGCTGGAGAACTCCTTCACCGGCGCGAAGATGGAGCGGCTTGCCCTTGGAGCCTGACTGGCCACGGCCCTTGCCTTCTCAACCGCCGATCTCGCCTGGGAGACACTGGAGGCGGCCCTCGCGGCAGCGTGCGAGGCAGGAGCGGCTGTAGAGGCTGGCGGCGCGCTTCGCCCGGTGGTCTGGGGAGAGTGATTGGGCGCTGTTGCGGCGTCGGCAGCGCTCATGATCGCTTTCGCGGCATGGCGAGCGCCATACCCCAGCGCCCGGCCGAAGCGAACCTTATCCATGGTTCCAGTGTATGGGGCGGGAGCGCCAGAATAGAAGCCCGCTCAGAAGCCGGCTCAGAAGTCAGCACGGAAGCCGAGGCTCATGGCAGGTTCCTCGGATCTTCAGGCGGCTATCGCACATATCCGAAACGCCAGAGCATTCAGTTGCATCCAACAGCCCACGACCGGTTTATGGGACGTTAAGGGCCTGGGGGGAGACCATGAAGAAGTTTGTTTGGGTGATCGGGGGCATTTGCGCGGCGGCGGCAGGTTTTCTGGTGCTGGGGCGCAAGCGCGTTCAGCCTGTCGAAGAACTCGCTCACCGTCTTGAGGAAGCCTGGTCCGACCATCACACGGCGGTCTAAAGCATTTCTCATGATCCTGCGCTCTCGCCGAGCAGCCGAACAGGTCGTTTTCTTTGGGGGAAAACGACTTCACCATCTTCGCCCCGGGTACACCTTCATGAGAAACGCCGGAATTTCTGCCAAGTTTTCCTTTTGCAGAGCCCGGTGTGATAAGCGTACTCTTAAGGTACCCGCAGCTGCCGTTCCCGTCGTCTATATGGGAAGACCCGGTGCGTGGTCAGCGATGTTTCAGCAGACCGGGAGGTGGCGTTGAATCAGCAGGTCAAAGACCTTATCCAGAAACTAGGCGAAGCAATCCACGAATCCATGAGCGAGTCGGAACAGATTGCGGGTGTGGTTCGTGACATCCGCAAACAAGGTTTCGATGTGCTGCTCATGCTGGAAGCCACCATCGGTCTGAACGAGATCGATGAAGAGACAGAAGCGAAGGACGAAGGTGACGAGGTCATCGACGGATCCTTCACCCGCAACGATCTCACTTTTCTCAAATCGCTTCGCATCACTACCGAAGAGCACGGTTCGGAGAAGAGTGGCGACTCCTCAAGTTCCTCCTGAACCGTTATCAGAAAGCCTCAATTGTTGTGCTAGACTCGGGCGTCCCGGGATTCCCGATTTGCGTCATAGTGCAGTGGCGCAAGCTCAAGAGGTAGTTGGACCATGAGAGACACACTGGGCGTTCTGCTTGCCGGCGGGGCCGGCGAGAGGCTTTTTCCCTTAACCCGCGACCGCGCGAAACCGGCGGTTCCTTTTGCGGGGCAATACCGCATTATCGACATTACCCTTTCCAATTGCATCAATTCCGATCTGCGTCACGTCTACATCCTGACGCAGTACAAAGCCCTGTCGCTCAACCGCCACATCCGTGAAGGCTGGGGACCGGTGGTGGCCAGCGAGCTGGGCGAGTTCATCGAAATCCTGCCGCCCATGCAGCGCGTGTCCAAGAGCTGGTACCAGGGCACGGCGGACGCCGTGTTCCAGAACATCTACTCCATCGGCTCGGAAGAGCCCAAGCATGTGCTCATCCTGTCCGGCGATCACATCTACAAGATGAACTACGCGCTGATGAAGCAGCAGCATGCGGAGTCCGGCGCGGACGTCACCCTTGCCACACTGCCCATTACACCCAGCGAGGTCTCGCAGTTCGGTGTGGTGCAGGTGGAAAAGAACGGCGAGGTAACCGGCTTTGTCGAAAAGCCGAAGGAGACCAAGCTCCGCTCGCCTTTCGATCCGGAGATGGTGGACGCCTCCATGGGCATCTACCTCTTCAATACAGACGTTCTGATTCCCGAGTTGATGAGGGACGCCGAAGACCCGAACTCGAAACACGACTTCGGCCATGACATCCTGCCCAACCTGCTGGGCCGTTACAAGGTCCGCGCCTACAACTTCGTGGACGAAAATAAGCAGCGCGCTCTCTACTGGCGCGATGTGGGTACGCTGGACGCCTATTACGAGGCCAACATGGATGTGGCGACCTTCGTCCCCACGTTCAACCTCTACGACAAGGCCTGGCCCATGCGCACGCGCGCGTATCAGTATCCGCCTGCCAAGTTCGTTTTCGGCGAACCAGGCCGCACCGGCATGGGCATCAACTCCATCGTCAGCGCGGGATGCATCGTGTCGGGCTCGGTGGTGCGCAACTCGGTGCTTTCGCACGATGTGCGTGTGAACAGCTATGCGGATGTCGATTCCAGCGTGATCTTTTCGCACGTCAACATCGGCCGCCACTGCCGCATTCGCCACGCGATCATCGACCGCGACGTCCACATCCCGGACGGCACGGTGATCGGATACGACCCTGCGGAGGACAAGAAGAACTACTTCGTCACTCCCAGCGGCCTGACCGTCGTGACCCGCGATTACTCGCAGTACGAGAATCCAGTCTCACCGGAGTTCCTGCAAGTGATGTGAGGGTTTAGGGTCTAGGGGTTAGGGTTTAGAAAGCGAACGGCCGGCAGTCTAAAGACTGCCGGCCGTTTTGCTGTGCAAATGTAGGTGGTTGCGCTGAGCTGTCTTCTAGACCCTAGACCCTAGACCCTAGACCCTAATCCCTAAACCCTCTATCTTTGTCCAAACCGGTACACCACGCCGCCCGAAATCGCGAAGAACTCGCGCAGTTCGGTGCCGAAGTGTTCCATGGTCAGGTCGGGCTGCAGGCGGATGGCGAGGCGTGGCGAGTAGTTGAAATCAACGCTTCCACCGACCGCCGCCCAGGCCGAGGTGCGATTGGAATACACGCCGATGGAATCAACGGTGGGCGCCTGTCCGCCACCCGCGCCGCCCGCGGGAAATCCCTTGATGGCGGAATCGAAGGTCCCGCGTGTTGCACCGCCAAGAGCGTGGTAATCAAGCGAGGCGTAGCGATTCTTGGGGCCGCGCCACTGTACGCCACCCGAAAAAATGTTCTGGCGGATCAGAACGCGGTTCAGGTTGAACTGATTGGGGAATACCGGCGTGGTGCCGGCGCCGATGCGATAGTCGCCCACGATACCCAGACGCGGTCCCAGCCAGTAGGTGGCCATCACTTCGCCGCCGCCCATGTTGTAGCGCTTGGGCAGATTCTGTCCGGCCTGACCGTTCATGAAGTTCAGCCCGCCATAGAGCTCCCACTTGTCGTTGTAATGGGGTCCGACAACGGGAGCGATCTGTTTCGAGTTGGCGGCCTTGGTGCCGGGAGCAGCCGTCTGGGCGCCCGCAGCGGCAAACCCAAAGGCAAGGACAGAGGTCAAAAGCGTGCAGGCGGCCATGCGCAGGTGCCGCGCTGTCAGTAAAGCTGTTGCATTCGTCACAGGGAAGATCGTCCTCAGGTGGAAGCGCCACGGCGCTTCTGGGTGCAACCCGCCTTGGCGGGCATCTCTACAAGGATATAACGCCGAAACCGTGATACAGCGTTGGACGTCCAGCTTTCCCTGCTGGTAAGCAGGTTGAATTGGGTCTCCAGGAAGCTCTCCCATGTCGGTCAGGGAGGGGTACGAGCCAGCACTCACCCTGACGTGCGACAATAAGACGTCGCCGCATGTTTGCGGCCAGCAGGAGCGTTCCCAATGGGCGATCTATTTCAACCGTCGCATCTCATTTTCGTGGCCGTGATTGCCTTGATATTTTTCGGCGGCAAGAAGCTGCCCGAGCTTGGCAAAGGCCTTGGTGAAGGCCTCCGTGGCTTCAAGGAAGGCGTGAAGGGTATGGGCGATGAAGTGAAGTCGGCGACCACCGACGCTCACACGGTGACACCGAAGCCGGAAGAACCGACCAAACCAGTCGCTTAGTTCCGCATCTCACCAACGCAGGGTGATAGTTTTCTGCGAGGGTTCGAACCAACGATGAAGCTCAAATCGCCGTTTCTGGTAAAGCCGCACGACAAGGTGCGGCTTTCGCAGCTTTCGACTACTGAACACGGCGAGTTCCGCGATGAAGCGGCTGCCACAGCCGTGCTCGACAAGCATCGCAGGCAGCTCACCGAACTGCAGGAAGTGTTCTATGCTTCGCAATCCAAAGCGCTGCTGATCGTGCTGCAGGGCATGGACACCGCCGGCAAGGACGGCGCGGTCGGCCATATTTTTTCCGGCATCAACCCGCAGGGCTGTCAGGTAGCGTCCTTCAAGGTGCCCACGCCGATTGAAGCCCGTCACGATTTTCTGTGGCGCTGCCAGGCGCAGACACCGCCGCGCGGCATGATCGGCATCTTCAATCGATCGCACTATGAAGATGTGCTTTCGCCGGTGGTCCATGGCTTCATGAGCCCCAAGGTCGCGCGCCGCCACATGGACGACATCAACGCCTGGGAAAAGACCCTTGTCGACAACGATGTGGTCATTCTGAAGTTCTTTCTCCACATTTCGCACGCGGAACAGACCCGGCGTCTCCAGGCCCGGATCGACGATCCGGACAAGCACTGGAAGCTTTCTCCCTCCGACTTTGCCGAGCGCAAATACTGGCCTCAGTACGAAGCTGTCTACGACAACATCCTGAGCCATACCAGCCGCAAGCACGCACCGTGGTTTGTGATTCCTGCCGACCACAAATGGTTCCGCAACGTGGCGATCTCCGGCATTCTGGCCGAAACGATGAAGGCCCTCAAGCTCCACTTTCCGAAGCCGACCTTCGACCCGCAGGGCATGAACCTCAAGAAGGAATCGGCAACTTCGGCATCGAAAAAAGTGAATAAACGAAAGAACGAAGATGCTCTTGAGGCCGACGCCGACAGCATGGCGGCGGGGAAGCACTAAGGATTTCCAAAGAGCCAGGTTGCGTTGAACGTCCCGCGCACTTTCCAACCCACACTTCACATCAATGACGAATCCGATAGGCGATGTCATCGGTTTGTGCCTGATCGATGACAAAAGCCTCTGTTGGCATGGAAGAGCTGTAGTCTCCAGGTTCGCCCGTGAACAGCACGAATCGTACTTTGTCGCCAATCTTGATTTCGTCTCTCGCAGCCGTGGCTTCTTCGCCAATCGATAAGCTTTGTCCAGGCCAGAGCCACTTTCGGTTCAGGTGCGTCTGGCTCATGCCAAGCGGATAGGGATGGCAGAAGGTCTTGCGTGAAGCACCGAGAACCTCCCTCCACTCTCCTGACTCGTTGTCCCATCGCTGAATTGCAAAGGCAAGCTGTTCGCCAGGTGAGCTTCCATCGTCCACAAAGTCACATCGAGTCACCAGAGCAGGTCCACGGCCATTATTCGTAATGCTGGCATCGTAGGTTTTGCTAATCCCCGGTATGCCGAGGTCGGCATTTTCGATCATCAGTTCTACATTCAATTCTGGCTTACCGGAATGCCGGTACCGATAGTGCGTTGCTACAGTGGCAATGGTTACCGTTGCGAAGGCTGCAAGTATCAGCGAAATGCGTGCCTTTGTCATGCAGTCATAGACACGCCAAAGAACGTTTTTGTTCCCTCCTATGCAGTCTTAAGGGGACGTTTTAAAGCGTAATCATCACCACAGCCGCCAGTGCCAATCCCATTCCCACGAGTTGACGCGGTGTTGGCCGCTCATGCAGCTTCCAGGCAGCCAGCAGAATCGTCGACGCTGGATACAGGGAAGCGAGCACTGCGGCAACATCCAGCCGTCCCCAACGGGTCGCGGTGACGAACAGCAGGTTCCCGCCGGTATCCAACACGGCAACGCCGAGCGCCCATCCCACTGCCGTTCGATTGAGCCATGGGCCTCCAGCCGGCGTCGTTTTACGGCTCACCACAAGCAATAAGACAAGACATACGAAGAGGCTTCCAATACGAGCCAACGTCACTGGCTCGACTGCCCCCAACGGATTGGCCATGCGCAATGCGGCAAAGTAGATGCCAAAACCCACGCCGCCGAGGATCGCCAGCCCCATGATCCTGCGGCTGGGTGGATTGCCACCCAGGTGAGACGGCGCGGCGGCGATGATCCAGATGGCGACGCCCGCAAGAACGAATCCCAGGGCCTGCAATCTGCCCGGTCTACCCTCGATGAGAAAGGAAATCGCAACCGGAATGGCCGCAGCCAGCAGGCCGCTGATCGCGGCGGAGGCTCCCATGTCGCCGCTTGCGAGCGCCACATAGAAGGCCGTCAGGGAAAGGCCGGCCGCGACCCCTGCTCCCAGTGCCCAGGCCACGGGTGCGCCGTGCAGCAGGCTATCGTGATGCAAGTATGCGATGGCCAACAAGACGACGAGACTGACCGCATGAGCCAGCACGATCACGCGCAGAGCACCGCGCGTGGCGCCACCGGCGGTCTTAGCCCCCATACCACCGGAAAAATCCCCGCCGCCCCAGGAGGCGGCGGCAGCGAGCGCTATAAGAGCATTACCCGGCAGGCGGGCGACGAAATCAGGAAGCACGTTTACGGGACTGCGGAAGGAGCTGTCGGCATCGGGGTGGGACCGCTTGCCGTGGGGTAGTAGCCCGTCTTGGAGATCACCGTCAAATTGGGACGCATGACGCGCACTTCCACCGAGCGGTATTTGCCATCGATCATAGGCTCATGGCTGTAATACGCCAGCTCATATTGGGTACGCACTTCTTCGCTGATCCTGGCGAAGCTTTCTTCGATGCCTTTTTGACGGAACTCAGGATCGCACTGGCCGCCCGTTACCGCTGCGTAGCGCGGCAACACATCATCGCGCATGGTAAACGGGAGATGGATGCGGTCCAGGAAGCCCATACCGGGTATACCGGAGTCACCCACCAGAGTCGCATAGACGGCAACTTTGTTGGCCTGCAGGAAGTGCAACACTTCTTTCTGGTTGGCCTTGCTGCCGTACTCCTTACCGTCGGAGATCACATATACGACACGCCGCCGCCCTCTGCTGGCCTTGGACGTTTCAACAGCGGCTGCCAGGATGGCGTCGTTCAGTGTGTGATATTCCTTTTCCCGCATCTGTATGACCGAGGTCTGTCCTCGCTGTGGGGTTGTGTTGGGATCCACCATCTGGTCATTTTTCATCAGGGTCTGATCAAGACCCGATCCCATGTACGTGTTGACTTCGCGGCCTACGGACTTGGAGCGATCCAGGATCACACCCAGGCGAGCGCTTTGCGCCGCCGTGAACGTAGTCTGCTTGCGTACGCCGTTGTTGTAGGTGAACACCGCGACTTCGTCATAGGGCGTAAATGCGCCCTGCAGCGCGCTGAGCGAGTTGTTGATCTTGGCCATCGTGTCCGGCGTCACGCTCTGATCGATCACCAGCGCGACCGAAAGAGGAGCAGGATCCGAGGTAAACAGGCTGATGTGCTGGCGGAGACCGTTCTCATATACGCGCACGTCGCGCCAAGTGATGCCGGGCACAAGCTGATTCCGCGAATCCTTGACGGTAAACGGGATGTCGATCAGATTGACCTGAACCGGGCGCAGACGGTAAGTCTTTGGATCAATTTCCGGCTCTTTGTCGATCTCGCTTTGCGGCACGGCTGCCGACTTTTGTCCGCTGTCGAGCGTCGTTCCCGGGGCCTGCTCGTCAGGGCTTGATGTAGACGCGGTGGAAGGCAGCGGGGCGTCGGGAATATTCGACACCGGCTTGATGGTCTTCAGACCGGGTAGCGTTTGCGGCTTGGGGGCATCGGGAATGCTGCTCTTTTGCTGCGAGCCCGTTTCCTGACTCAGGACGCCGCTGCCCGCTGCCGCTGTGCCTATCAGGGCTAAGCCCGCCCAAACGATTGTTTTACCTACGACCATCCGTTCAACCTCTTCCAATACCGGGCCTTCGGGGCGCGGCAGCCTCTAAGAGAGTACCAGCCCGCCCTGCTTTTTTGCCTGTTTCGGGCCTCTACTCCTTCAGACGCAGCACCCCACCCAGACGTTGCGCCCTAAAAAGCTCCGTCTGGGCCGCTGGTCCGTCCAAACCGCTCCCCAGGTGTCGCCAAAATGGGCGGTTTGCGCGTCTAATCAGGGTATGCGCTCCGCCTGCCTGCGTCTCCTCCTCGCGTCTGCTTTCGTCCTGCCCCTGGTGGCGGCCTCCGCCCAGGACGCTCCCGATCCCGGCGGGCCTCCGCCGAAGAGCAAGGCCCCCGATGCTCCGGTGCGCGACCCCAATATCACCCCGCTTACCGTCAATGTGAACCTGGTGAACGTGTACTTCTCTGTACGGGACAAGTCCGGCTTTATCACCGGCCTCAAGAAGGACGACTGCTCCGTCTACGAGGACAAAGCCGAGCAGAAGCTGAAGAACTTTACCCAGGAGAAGAACCTGCCGCTGACCATCGGCATTCTTCTGGACACCAGCGCCAGCCAGACCAACGTGCTCCCGCTGGAGCAGGATTCCGGCGCGCGCTTCCTCAAGGAAGTGCTTCGCCCCAAGGACGAAGCGTTTCTCATCTCGTTCGACGTCAATGTGGACCTTCTCGCCGACTACACCAACGACTCCCGCGAGTTGAAGCGAGCTATCGACAAGGCCACCATCAACGCGGCTTCGTCCAGCGCGGGCGTTCCAGGCATTGGCGGAGGCCCCTTTCCCACCAGCCATCCGCGCGGCACGCTGCTCTATGACGCCGTGTATCTTGCAGCGCATGACAAACTGCGCACGGAAACCGGCCGCAAAGTGATCGTGATCCTCACCGACGGCGGGGACCAGGGCTCACAGGAGACGATCAAGTCCGCCATCGAAGCTGCACAGAAGGCCAATGTCATTGCCTACGTGATCCTGATCGCCGACCAGGGCTTCTACATGTCGCAGGGCGCAATCTATACCGGCTCCAGCGATATGGACCGGCTCGCCAAGGAGACTGGCGGCCGCGTGATCAATGTTGGCAACAATGGCCGCAAACTCGAAGATGCCTTTGATCAGATCCAGGACGAATTGCGCACGCAATACCTTGCCAGCTACACGCCGCTGAATAAAGAGCCGGACGGCAAGTTCCGCAAGCTCGACATCGATTGCGGTAAGGATAAGAAAGTCCAGGCGCGCAAAGGCTATTACGCCATTACCGGTGACGCCTCCAGCGACGATTAAGAGCGGTTAGGGAAGACCACAGTATCCTCTCCGAAACTGCTCGAAGGGCGGCTACACCTCAGCTTCTTGGTTGAGACGCGAAAGGCCTTTGCCTTTCTTGTTGTTATCCCCTGCACCCCATTCGGGCCAAGACCGCCCGATGGGTGCCCCGCTGCACGGGATCTGCTGTTCGCGAGTATCACCTACACCCTGTCATCTCGACCGGCGCGCAGCGTAGTGGAGAGATCTGCTATTGCGCCGTGGCTCCCGGATCGCTACCGCCTTGCCTTGCGTCGCGTCGCGTCGCATTGCGCTCATCCGATCTTGTAAGCTTCCAGCCAACATGTACCCTCGTCCCGAACGTCCCCTCGGAGTCACGCTCCTCGCACTGACACATTTCTGGAGCGCCTCGGGTGCGGTGTTCTTCCCACTGATGTTCCTCATGATGTCGCTGGCGGGCGTCCTGCGCAATCTTGCGGGGCAGTTTCCCTCGCGGGCGCTGGGCTTTGTCGTGATCTGCTTGATAGCCCTTTTATGGTGGGGTCTTTACATTTTTTTGGGATTCCTTGGGTATGGGTTGTGGACCCTTCGTCCATGGGGGCGCAAGGCGTCCATCGCCTTACAGTGGGTTGGGATTGCTACTTCCATTGTCATTCTGATTGTCATGGCCGTTGTGATGCATACGGCGTGGGTCGGTTTGATTGCGATTCCAGTATCTGCCTTCTACGGCTTCATCCTTTGGTATCTGCAATGGCCCAACGTTCGCCGCGCCTTTGGCGAAACCGTGGTTCTCGAAAACCGGCCACCATCGCAACTTGTGAGCCGCATGCTGAAGATTCCCCTTTGGGCAAGGATCATCGGCGGCCTTGGTTTATGTCTGGCGATGTTCGTTTGCCTGCTCGTCTTCGGCGTTGAATCCATGATGCGCTCGTCGGACGCGTATCCCATGGCTCTGCAGCAGGCTCAGGAATCACCATGTGTGGTCGCCCAATTGGGAACGCCGTTGCAATCGAATGGCCTCATCTCTGGAAGCATCGAAACTTCGAATAATGACGGCAAGGCAAGTCTGAGCATCCCTGTGCGCGGCCCCAAAGGTAAAGCCGATTTGAATGTCATGGCAAAGAAGACCGAAGGCAAATGGGCGATCAAGTCGATGCTGCTGGAAAGGGACCAGGACGAGTTCGTCATCATCCCGGCCCGTGCTGACGGCAAGTGCCAGTAGCGCCCTCAGGCCTCCATCGCGCCGGAATACACAGCCATCCCAGCCACGGCATCCACACCCATCGCATCGAGCGCATCCACTTCGGCCTGTTCCTTGATCCCGCCCGCGACGATCAACTGTTTGGCGGTCGTCGACCGCAGGATCGCGGCAACATCCATCGGAAAACCGCTCATGGTGCCTTCGGTATCGACGTGGGTGTAGAGGAAGGCAGCGCATGAGTCTTCGAGCCACGTCATCGCTTCTTCGGGGGTAAGGTCGACGGAATCCTTCCAGCCTTTTACCGCGACACGGCCGTTCTTTGTATCGACCGAAAAGCAGAGCGCATCTTCGCCGAGCGCCTTCTTTAAATCCTCAGCAAACTCAAGACGGATCAACTTGTGCCGCCGCTTGGCTTCGTCTTCGTTCGGGGCGCCGAACAGGCTTGATCCATAGATCACCCGTTTCGCGCCGGCCTCCAGAAGCCGTTGTCCATCCTCGGCATCGCGCAGGCCGCCACCCACCTGGCAGGGAAGGCGCTTGCAGATCATTTCGATCAGGGAACGGTTGTCTCCCTGCCGCATCGCGGCGTCCAGGTCGATTAATTGCACCAATGGATACTTGGAGAAGCGCTCAATCCAGTAGTCGAAATCATCAAACGCGAGTTTCAGCGTTTCGCCTTGCACGAGCTGCACAATCCGCCCGCCCATCAGATCAATTGAAGGAATCAGCATCCCCCCAGTTTAACGTGCTTCGCTAACGTTTTCTTGTTGTCATCCCCGAAGGGGATCTGCTTCTTGCTTTTGGCACCAGCTCGTTCAACAAAGGCGCAAAAATATCTTCGAGCGGAAGCCAGCTTGAAACGTTCTTTCTTTCAGGGGAATTGCATCCACATGACAAAATTAGCTGCCGTGAAGATCAGGCGTCTCGCCGCTCCAGCTCTATTGGCTGTCATCGTTTTCTGCGCACCGGCCTGTTGCGTTGCGCAGGCGGTTGCCCATGACGCCCGTGACATCACCGGCCAATGGCAGGGCACACTGGAGCTTCCTCACCCTCTTCGCATCGTGCTCAAGGTCGCGAAAGCTCCTGACGGTACGCTCACCGCGCTGAACTACAGCATCGACCAAAGCCCGCAGCCGGCGAAGACTTCGGGCGTCATGCTGGATGGCCACACCTTCAAATACGCCATTCCTGCCTATGGAGCGGCGTACGAAGGCCAGCTCAGTGCCGATGGCAACACGATCGCCGGCAAGTGGGCGGGCAACACCACGCTCAACTTCACGCGCGCAACAAAAGAGGCGGCATGGGAAATTCCCGCTCCGCCGCCGCCTCTCAAGCCCATGACGGAGCCCAATCCGTCCTTCCAGGTTGCGACGATCAAGCCCACGGACCCTGACAAGCCGGGCAAGTACATTCGCGTGATGGGCCGCATCTACACCACCCACGGCACATCCCTGACCGACCTCATCCAGGTCGCCTATGGCGTGAATCCCAAACAGATCGCCGGCGCTCCGGCGTGGGTGCATGACGACAAGTTCGATCTTGCCGCGATCCCCGACGCAGAGGGCGAACCCAGTGCCAGGCAGTGGCTCACGATGATGCAGAAGCTGCTGGCCGACCGCTTTGGCTTGGTCTTTCACCGCGACAAACAGGAGATATCCAGCTTTGTGCTCACGGTCGCGGGCGGTGGTGAAAAGAATCTGACACCCAGCCAAAGCAACGCGCAGCTTCCCAGTGGTCTTGAGTTCAGGCCCGTTCCGGGCGGCCTGCTGCTTCCCGCACGAAACACGACGATGGGGCAGCTTACCCAGATGCTGCAACAGGTAGTGCTTGATCGTCCCGTTGTGGATCTCACCGGGCTTACGGGCAGGTACGACTTCGACCTCACCTTCATGCCGGACGAAACGCAGTTCAACGGCCATCCGCCGGTGGCGCCTTCTCAAGCAGAAAATACGGCTCCGGGACTTTCGGAAGCGTTTCAAAAGCAACTCGGCCTCAAGCTGACCTTGGAGAAAATCCCCACTGACATTCTGGTGATCGACCACGTAGCAAAGCCGTCAGCGAATTGAGGGAATCAACTATCGATCCAGTCGAAGGACGCCTGTTCGGCTACGACGACAAGTTGTTCCTTGAATCCAAGGTGGAACGTATAGCGGTGCAGGGACGGATCGCCCTGATCGTCCGGGGCCATCTCCACGGAGCGAATGGACCATTCGATCGGGAGCAGCTTCCCGTGCAGCTTTTCTGCGGAGAAGCGATCGACGCCTCGAAAGCGAAGCTCACCTGCCCGGTAGATATCCTCTGCCGCCGGCCGCTCCATCACCGTACCCATATAGACTGCGAGCCCGATCTGCGCAGTGCGTTCCTGCGCATCGAAGGTCACGTTCTGGATCCTGGCTTCTCTAAATCCATTGGGCAGGCCGCTCTGGGCTTCTTCGAGTGTCATCGTCGCACCAGCTTGCATGGATTGATCAGCAGGGAAGGCGCATCGGCACGCCGCTTTTCGCCACTTCCGCTTTGAGGGCTCGCGAGTCGGTGATGCCGAAATGGAAGATGCTTGCCGCCAGGGCCGCGTCTGCTTTGCCTCGCTGGAAGACATCGGCGAAGTGGGCTGCCGAGCCCGCACCGCCGGAAGCGATCACGGGAATCTGCACAGCTTCCGAAACGCGCGCTGTGAGTTCGCAATCGAAGCCGTTGCGCATGCCGTCCGTGTCCATGCTGGTGAGAAGAATCTCTCCGGCTCCGCGCTGCTCGGCTTCACGCGCCCAGTCGACAACTCGCCGGCCTGTCGGTACGCGCCCTCCGCTAACGTAGACTTCCGCTGCGCCAACCGGGTCGTACATCCCAGCCGCCCGCCGCGCGTCGATAGCGACGATCACTGCCTGCGCTCCAAAGCTTGAACCGATCTCCCCAATCAGCTCCGGACGGGCGATCGCTGAGCTGTTGATGCTGACCTTATCGGCGCCCGCGTCGAAGACTGCGGCTGCGTCCTCGGCGGAGCGTATGCCTCCACCGACGGTGAAAGGCACGAACAGTCTTTCCGCAGCCCGCTTCACTGTATCGAGCAGCGTGCCGCGGCCTTCATGAGTCGCCGTGATATCGAGCAGAACGATCTCATCAGCACCTGCGGCGGCATGGCGGTGCGCCAGTTCTGCTGGATCGCCGGCGTCGATGATGTCGACAAACTGAATGCCTTTCACGACGCGTCCGCCGCGTACGTCCAGACAGGCAATAATGCGCTTGGTCAGCATCAGCGAACCTCCAGGTAACGATGGATCAATGTGCGAAACTCCCGCCAGTCTTCGGCCGCGATGTCGCGTTTAGGGATCGTATGGAAGGCGGCTCGGTTGATGAAGAGCGTTCCAACACGGTCGGTTTCGACGAATTTTGTCAGGGCGCTCCAGGCGTAGGACGCATCCACCTTTTCCGGGACGGAAAAGCGTACCCCTGTGTCATCCGCATGGAGAACGACCAAGCTTCCTTCGGTCAGGGACGTGCGTTGCGCGTAGGTCTGTCGAATCTTGCCCCAATAGGTAACGGGCAGGACGATCGCCAGAAACGCTCCCATCAGCGCCAACCAGCGAAGCGATGCTGCGGTTTCCGTGTTGCCGCGAACCATCGAAACAAGCCACCACAATGCGAGCAAAGCACCAAGACACGGTACGACCCAGACGTACACGTAGTAATAAAGGGCCGCGCCGGGCGCTTCTTTCCGATAGCACTTGATGGAGTCGACAAAGTCTTTGTAGGAGACGCTGTACTCGAATTGCATCGCTATACACTCACGCTGTCGAGCCCGATGGCCGTTTGAACTGTTGCAGTTGTCATACTCATAGCGAATGACTCTTGTGCCCGATGGTCTTAGAGGTCGAGAAAGTTCTTCAGTACGCGCAATCCGGTTTCGGCGCTTTTTTCAGGATGAAACTGGACACCCATCACGTTGCCGCGTTCAACCACTGCGGTGAAGGGGCCGCCATACAACGTGGTTGCCGCGGTGTCGTCACTCACCGGAGCGCGCCATGAATGCGTGTAGTACACGAAGCTTCCCGGCGCCACGCCCGCCAACAGCCGCGAATCCGGCCGGATATCTTCAAGCGAGTTCCATCCCACGTGCGGCGACTTCAACTCCGCGCCTTCAAATTCCGCAGGGAAGCGTTCGCACTCGCCGGGAAAGTGGCCCAGTCCGGCGGTCTCTGGAGCCTCTGTTGAACCTTCATAGAGCCATTGCAGCCCCACGCAGATGCCAAGGAAAGGGGCGCCGTTCCCGACAGCTTCACGCGTGGCTTCGGTGAGGCCTAAGTCTTGCAACAACTGCGTGGAACGAAAGTGTCCAACGCCGGGAAGAACAATCTTCTTCGCGCGTAAAACGTCGCTGCGCTCCTGCGTGACAAGGATGTCGTCCGCGCCGAGATGACGCAGCGCTTTCACCACGCTGGTGAGGTTGCCCGCCTTGTAGTCGATGACTGCGATCATCGTGCCCGCTTTGCCGCGGCGCGCGGCCAGTATTGAAATTCGTCCATGTACAACTCGCCATCAAGATCGGCAACACGAAGCTGCATGCGTGTCTGTGCATCCAGAACCGCCTTGTTGTAGACCACCGGACCGACCTCTTCGAGGAAGAAATCAAGCAGCAGGCCCGCGGGCAAATCCCCGACCGGATCGAGGTTTTTCTCGAAGTAGGTCTTGATCGAAGCGATGGCATCAGTGCGCTGCTGTTTGGAAAGCTCCAGGCTCATAGCAGCCCCTTGGTGCTGGGCAGGAGTTCCCTCATGCGCTCATCGCGTGAACACGCGCCGCGCATGGCACGCGCAAAGGCTTTGAAGATCGCCTCAATCTTGTGATGGTTGGACCGGCCGTACATGGTTTTAACGTGCACGTTCGCTTTGGCTCCCCGCGCAAAGCCATCAAAGAAGTCGGTAACCAGTTCGCTTTGCAGATCGCCGACAACCGGGACATTCACCAGATCATCGACCACATACGAAACGCGGCCGGAAAGATCGACGGCACACACCGCAAGCGTTTCGTCCATCGCCATGACAAAGTAGCCGGCCCGCAGAATCCCGCGCTTGTCGCCCAGGGCCTCCGCGAACGCTTCGCCCAAAGCAATGCCAACATCTTCCACGGTGTGGTGTTGATCGACATCAAGATCGCCAACGCACTTCAACTCCAGGTCGAAACCGCCGTGGCGCGCGAAGGACTCCAGCATGTGATCGAAGAAGCGGATGCCTGTTGAGACCGTGTACGTGCCCTGGCCATCCACGTTCAGACGCAACGAGATCTTGGTTTCCGTGGTGTTGCGTTCGATCACCGCGGTACGTGCAGGAGATGGGCTCTCCGGCGCCACGCCGACTTCCTGAACGATGTCACTCATACTCTCGCTCTCCTTCCAGTTTTCCCTGCATGGCGTGTTGCATGCTCTCCGCTGGTGTCCACTTCATGGCAGCCAGTGACGCCCGCAAAGCTGCGATGCCGCGCGTGACGTGCTCTTCCGCACCGATGGTGATGCGAACGTAACCGGCGCAGCCTGGATCGGTGGAGCGGTCACGCAGCAGAACACCATGTTCACGCATCGCGCTCACTAGTTCTTTGTGGCGCGGCCCTATGTCCATCAGCACGAAGTTCGCGGCCGAGGGCCAGGTACGCACGCCCAGTTCTTCGAGAGCTGCCAGAACACGCTCGCGTCCCTGGTGGACCTGCAGGACATACCAGTTCAAATACTTCTCGTCGGCAACGGCTTCCGGTAGCACCGCAAGCGCTACGCCGTTCACGTTATAGGGCGAGCTGACTTTATGCAGGAACCCGATCAGCCGCGCATCGCCCGCCAGCATGCCCACGCGCAGGTTGGCCAGGCCGTAGGCCTTGGAGAAGGTGCGCGCAACGATCAGGTTAGGCACACTGGCGATGTCCTGAAGCACCGTATCGCCGAAGAAATGGAAATACGCTTCATCCACCATCAACACTGCCTGCGGCGCGGCAGCGGCCAGTGCAAGAATATGCTCGCGGCTGACCGTGGCGCCGGTTGGATTGTTGGGTGAGGCCACAATGATGAGCTTGGTGCGCGGTGTGATGGCTGCGAGAAAACGCTCAAATGGAAATTCAAGAGAGTCGTCCGCCTGCACGCGCCGTAGCTGCGTGGTCATCATGCTGATCGAAACGTCATACATGAAGAAAGTGGGCGTGCAGATCAGGGCCTCGTCGCCTTCGTCGAGGAACGCACAGGCCATCAGGTGGATACCTTCATCCACGCCATTGGTCAGCAATATCTGATCGCTTTGCAACCCAAGGTGGGCGGCGACGATGCGCTCTGCCGGTGCCCGTTCCGGATACACGGTGAGCCCTTCCGCTGTAAGCTGCTGCAGCTTCGCGAGTACGCGGGGGCTGGGCGCCAGCGTGTTTTCGTTGAAGTCGAGACGCAACGCCTGGCGCCCGGCCAGCGGAGGATGATACTCCGGCATGGCCAGCACGTTGCGCCGCGGTTGCGGCAGCACGGCTTCGGCCGCATTGGGTTTGACTTCCAGGTCCGTAGCAACACTCATCGTTTTGTTTCCTGTTTCCTGTTTCCTGTTTCCTGTTCCCTGTTCCCTGTTCCCTGTTTCTTTGTTCCTTTACCGCATTCGAACGCGAACACTTTCGGCGTGCCCCGTCAGTCCTTCAGCTTCCGCAAGGGCGATGGTGTGCGGACCTACTTCACGCAGTGCATCGAGCGTGTACTGCTGCACGGTGATGACCTTCACGAAATCCAGCACGCTCAGGCCGCCGCGGATGCGTCCTGTGCGTCCCGTCGGCAACACATGGTTCGGCCCGCTGATGTAATCTCCCATGGATTGCGGCGAATGGTGACCGACGAACACGGAGCCGGCGTTCTTCACCCAGCGCAGATCGGCGCCTGCATCCACCGTAAGATGCTCCGGAGCGAGGCGGTTGGTCAACTCGTGTGCCTCGTCCACAGTCCCTGTCACGAAGGCGAATCCCTGCGCTGCCAGCGACTGCTGCGCGATCTCGTTCGTCTGGGCCTGGCGCTTCACTTCCAGTACGACCTCTTCGGCCAGTGAAGCGTTGCTGGTAATCAGGATGGGAAGCGCTTCCGGGTCGTGTTCTGCCTGGGCCACAAGATCCGCCGCGATGCCGACAGGATCTCCGCTTTCACTGGTCACGACGATCTCGGTTGGCCCGGCCGGCATGTCGATGCCGGTTTCCGAGGACACCGCAATCTTGGCCGCGGTGACGTACAGATTCCCGGGGCCAACGATCTTGTCCACGGGTGCGATCGTCTGCGTGCCGTACGCCATTGCCCCAATCGCCTGCGCGCCGCCAATGCGATAGAACTCGGTAACCCCGGTCAGATAACCCGCGGCCATGGTTTCGCGGGCAGGCTTGGGCGAACACACCACAATACGCTCGACACCCGCGACCTGCGCAGGAGTCGCGGTCATCAATAAGGTTGAGGGCAGGGGATAGCGGCCGCCTGGAACATAGCAGCCGACAGAGCCCAGCGGCCGCACAATCTGTCCAACCTCCATGCCCTCCGTCGGACGAAAGCTCCAGGCGCGCGGCAACTGACGCTCCGCGAATGCCCGGATGTTGGCTTGGGCGAGCCGCATCGCGGCCTTCAGTTCTTCACTGGTGCTCTCCCAGGCTTCCTGCATTTCTTCGCGGCTGACGCGCAGCGGTTGCTCCGCGCTTAGCCCATCGAAACGCGCGGCATACGTGCGCACACCTTCATCGCCGCCCTGGCGCACATCGGCGAGGATGCTCTGCACGATCGCGTCGACTTTGGCCGTGTTCACCGCACCGCGCTTTTCTACCTGCGCAATTGCCGCTTCTGTGGGCTCGGCACTTTCTCCGAAAGTTTTTAGGATCTTCATTCCCTTGATTCCTTACAGCACAACGTTCCTTACAAGACAACCTTGCTCAGCGGATACTCCACGATGCCGGTGGCTCCTGCGGCCTTGAGGCGTGGAATCACATCGCGGACCGTGGACTGATCGAGGATCGTGTTCACAGCTACCCACTTGTCATCGCTGAGGTGGGAGATCGTGGGCGAGTTCAATGCGGGCAGCACGCTCAACACCGCGTCGAGGTGCGGCTTCTCCACGTTGAGCATCAGCCCCACCTGCACCTGAGCGGCCATCGCTCCGTTCAGCATCACGCTCAGCGTTTCTATTTTGTTGCGCTTCCACGCATCGGTCCACGAATTCTTATTCGCGATCAGCTGCGTCTCGCTTTCCATCAGCGTTTCGATGATGCGCAGGCGATTGGCGCGGAGCGAGCTGCCGGTTTCGGTTACTTCCACAATCGCGTCCGCGAGCGTGGGCGGCTTCACTTCGGTGGCGCCCCAACTGAACTCCACCTTGACGGGGATGTTCTTCTCCGCAAAATAGCGCTTGGTGTATTCGACCAGTTCGGTCGCAATCGTCGCTCCAGCCAGGTCTTCAGGTTTCTGGAACTTTGAATCTTCCGGTACCGCCAGCACCCACTTCACGGGAACACGGCTCTGTTTGCTGTAAGTCAGCGACGTCACCCGCTCTACATCACTCTGGTTTTCCAGCACCCAGTCGTTGCCGGTAAGGCCTGCATCGAGCGCGCCGTGTTCGACGTAGCGCGCCATTTCCTGCGCCCGAACCAGCATGCATTCGATCTCGACGTCATCGATGGTGGGGAAGTAGCTGCGGCCGCTGGCATAGATGTGCCAGCCCGCGCGTTCGAAAAGCGCAATGGTCGCGTCCTGCAGGCTGCCTTTGGGAATGCCGAGTTTCAGTTTGTTCGACATGATTACTTTCCGTTCTCCATTGCGATGGGTTTGGTGAAGCAGCTTACGGTACCTTCGTGGCAGACCAGGCCATCGCCTTCGACTTCTACCTTGAAGAGCAGGGCGTCATTATCGCAATCGGTTGCGGCTTCGATCACCCGCAGCCGGTTGCCGCTGGTTTCGCCCTTCATCCAGAGCTTGCCGCGGGTGCGCGACCAGAACGTCACAAAACCCGTTTCCAGCGTTTTGGCGTAGCTCTGCTCATTCAGGAAGCCGAGCATCAGCACTTCGCCCGTCTTCGCGTCCTGCACGATTCCAGCCACCAGGCCCCCGGCCTTGGCGAAATCGATGGTTGCTGTTGCGTCCGTCATCGGTGGTGTCCTTATCCTTTTGGGGCTTCCGGCGCGTTCTTCGCTTTGGCGCAGCAAAAAGCCCGCTCGCGAAGTGCGCGTCGGCGGGCCTGTGTGTTTGATCCGTTGTGTGCGTTTTACCTTGCCGCACTGGACACAGCCGCCAACACGCGATGCGCGTGATGATGGTGATGCCCGTGATG
>DASYEV010000205.1:0-29667 GCA_036498835.1 Acidobacteriaceae bacterium
ACTTCATAAAGCCTCCTGAAGGTGGAACCAATGCTGCCGGCTTGCGTTCAAGCCGGGCTGTCCTGCGTTTTGCTCCGCTCCTCGAATTCGAAAAGCCCCGACGGCAATAACGTCGGTCATGCCGGACGGTCCAACCAACGGACCGCCGGCCGTCAACAAAGCAACTTGCCTTCAATGCCTGTAAGTGAAAGTGCAATGGTCCCGTACAGCTGTGCTTGAGTCCCTAGCAAACTTGTGCGGATCGCCGGGTGCGGAAAGTCGCTGTCGGCCAGCAGACGTTCCGTTTCGCGGCGCAGATATTCATGCGATCCCACACCCCCGCCTAGGATCACCAGCGACGGATTGAAGAGCAGCGTGATCGTCGCAATGGCATCGGCAAGTACGCCGGCGGTGTAGTTCAAAACAGCAATCGCATCGGCATCGCCCTGCGCCGCCAGGTCGAAAATCTCTGCACCCCGCAGGCTGGTCAACACGTCATCGTGAGTGCGATTGGAGCGCACGAGGTGGGTGTGCCACAGTTCCTCAATACCGGCGCCGCCGATGGTCCGTTCGAGCTGGCCCGTCTTTTCGATCTGCGGATTTTCACGCGGCATGCCCGGCACGCCGAGATAGCCAATTTCCCCCGCGCTCCATGCCGCACCATGATGCAACTGCCCACGCAGAAAAATGCCGGAACCCACCCCGGTTCCCATCGCAATGAAAACAAAATCGTCCACACCTTTGGCGGCGCCCATCCAGTGTTCGCCGACGGCAGCCAGGTTGGTATCGTTTTCCGCAAGCGTCGAAATCCCGGTTTCCGCCTCGATCAGGTCCCGCAACGGCACCTTGATCCAATCGGTCAGGTTGGGGGCAGAAAGCACCACGCCACGTTCTACATCCGTGATGCCGGGAGCGCCTACCGTAATGTGCTGAACACGATCTTTGGTGATGCCAATCTCTGCGCACATATCCAGCAGGCCCCGATGCACCAGCCTCGTGATGGAATCCGGATCCTTCTCGTCGGGCGCGAGTTTTCCCTTCCAATGGGCGACCGTCTTGCCGTTCAGGTCGGAGAGCATCATGCGCAGCCGGGTGCCGCCAATATCGGCACCGGCAACATAGCCATGCTCCGCATTGAAGCGAAGCATCTCCGGCGGACGTCCCCCGGACGATGGGCCCTCACCCAGAGTTTCCACCAGCCCGGTCTGCTCCAGATCCTGGACGGCAGCGGTCACCGTCGGAGCGGACAGCCCGGACAGACGCACCAGGTCGGCTTTCGAGCAGGAGCCCAGTCTTTTCAGCAGGCGCAGAAGAATACGGCGATTCGCCTGCCGGATGTCCGACGGGCGGGAAGGCTGTATCTCCAACGGATTGGTCAGCTCAATAGGCATTCAGTCCGGATCCGATTCTTGTTGCTCTGAGGATTGCTACACATTATAAACAAACTTTACAAAGTTAACCAGCAATGTTATTCAAACGATAACGGTCCTGAAATATTTTTTTGAAGCGCGAATGCTTCAAACCCATTTTTTGCAGCAATCTTTGGAATTCGGAGATGTCCATCTCATGAACCGCCTCGTGCTCTTGTCCGCCCTTGCCGCGCTGACGGCAAATTCGTCCTCGATGGGCATCGCCCAAAATACCCCCCAGCATTCTCCGCAGCCTGCATACCCCTCCCCGGCGGCCTATCCGCTGCCAATTGATCGCGGCGCGACCGGATTGTGGCAGTCGCTGCAGCAGCTCAATACGCGCGCCAGCCTGATGATGGTGGTCGCGCATCCTGATGACGAAGACGGCGGCATGCTGGCCTATGAAAGCCGGGGCAAAGGCGTCGACACCTCCCTGCTGACGCTGAACCGCGGCGAAGGCGGCCAGAACGTCATGACCGACAACTTCTGGGATGAGCTGGGCATTCTTCGAACCGAAGAGTTGCTGGCCGCCGGCAACAGCTATGGCGTCCATCAATATTGGACGCGCGTTGCGGACTTCGGCTTTTCGAAAACGCTGGACGAAGCTTTGAAGACCTGGGGGCATGATCGCGTGCTCGCCGACGTCGTCCGCCAGGTGCGCATCTCTCGTCCGCTGGTGATTTCCAGTGTCTTTGCCGGAAACGTATCCGACGGCCATGGGCACCATCAGACCTCGGGTGTCATGGCGCAGGAAGCCTACAAGCTTGCCGGCGACCCCAATGTCTTTCCCGAACAAATCGCCGCGGGCCTCAAGCCGTGGTCGCCGCTCAAGGTCTATGCGCGCGTTCCCTTTGCCCGCGTTACCAAGCAAGGCATCTTCGACTATGCGACCGGCCACTGGGAACCTGTACGCTTCCGCAACTACGTCACCGGAGCCTGGATTGAAGGTGTGCCTTCCATCACGGTGAAGATCCCTGAAGGCGACTACAACCCTCTGTTTGGCCGCAGCTATCTCGCCATTGCGCGCGAAGGCCTCTCCAACCAGAAGTCGCAGAACGATGGCGTTGGCATTCCGCCCGCGCGTCCCTTCGACTCTCCGTATCATCTCTACGCCTCGCGTGTGAGCCAGACTTTGCCTGACACAGAATCCAGCCTGTTCCAGGGCATCGACACCTCCCTAGCCGGCATCGCCGACTACGCCCCCGCAAACGAGCGCGGTCCGTGGCAGAAGAAGCTGGCCGCTCTGCAGAACAGCGTGGATGAAGCGACCAAGGCCTTCGACGCCACCAACCCTTCCCGGTCCGCCACGGCCCTCGCTCATGGCCTGCAGCAGACACGCAGCCTCATCGCCGACGTGAATGCAAGCTCGCTGCCTGAAGACGTGAAGTACAACATGAGCCATGAGCTCGGAATCAAGCAGACGCAGTTCAATGAAGCTCTGTCTCGTTCACTGGGCGTTGCGGTTGTCGCTACGGTTGACCCCATTGGCGAAGCAGTTCGCATGGGACCCTTCGGCGATATGCGCGGAACCACGCCGACCTATCAGGTGGCCATCGCCGACCAGGCCATTGGCGTCAATGTCCACGTGGTCGACCAGGGTGCTGCCCCGGTGCATGTCGACTCTGTCGCGCTTGTTCCGCTGGCCGGCGACTGGAAATTGAATACGTCCAAGCCCTTCACGGGCGAACTTGCAGCGGGCGACGCAACCGACGTTCAGGTGCAGGGTGTCGTACCGGAAGATGCCCCGGTCACGAAGCCCTACTTCAGCCGCCCCAATCTCGAGCAGTCCTACTACGATATCGATCAGCCACAGTATCTCGGCCTGCCGACACCGCCCTACCCGCTGAGCGCGCGTGTGCTCTACACCTATGCGGGTGTTCAGGCTGAAGCCGGCGGCGTGGTGCAAACCACGCATCGCGTGAACGCCGCAGGCCCCATGCTCGAGCCACTGCTGATCGCACCCGCGGTCTCGCTGAAAGTACAGCCAACCGCCGGCATCATTCCACTCAGCGAAAATCACATCTCGCTGACCGTAACCCTGCACAGCAGCGTGAAGGGTCCAGCCAAGGGCGAGATCAAGCTCGATCTGCCCGAAGGCTGGGTTTCAACACCTGCGGTTGCGCCCTTTGAAACCGAGCGTGATGGCGAAGAGAAGAATGTAGTCTTCCATATCGCAACGAAAAATGTTGCGGCGAAGAAGTACACGATCTCGGCAGTCGCCACCTACAACGGCAAGCGGTACACCGAAGGCTTCACCACCATCGGCTGGCCGGGGCTGCGGCCTTACCCCGAATATCGCAAGGCAGAGTACCGTGCAACCGGTGTCGATGTGAAGGTGGCGCCGCACCTCAAGGCCGCCTACGTCATGGGCACCGGCGATGATGTTCCCGCATCGCTGGACGAGATGGGCGTGCACGTCACGCAGCTTTCGCCGAAAGACGTGGCAACCGCCAATCTCAGTGACTTCGACGTGGTGATCCTGGGCATCCGCGCCTATGCCACACGGCCGGAACTGGCCTCGTTCAACAATCGCCTGCTGGACTATGTGAAGCGCGGGGGCGCCGTGCTCGTTCAATACCAGACCAGCGAATACGACCATAACTACGGGCCGTATGCGATCTCAGTGCCAGCCGACGCCGAGAAGGTTGTGGAAGAGGACAACAAGGTCACGATTCTCGATCCGGCAGATCCGCTGTTGAACTGGCCGAACAAAATCACCCCTGCGGACTTCGATAACTGGGTGGAAGAACGTGGCCACGACTTTGCGCGCACCTGGGCGCCGGAGTTCAAGCCACTGACCGAGGTGCATGACGCCGGCCAAGATCCGCAGAAGGGCGGCTTGCTCTATGCGAAATCTGGCAAGGGTTACTACATCTACATGTCCTTCGCCTTCTTCCGCCAGATGCCGGAAGGCGTCCCCGGCTCCTTCCGCATCATGGCCAACCTCATCAGCGCAGCCAGGAACCCAGGCCTCGCACCAAAAACAACCTCCACACCAGCCAAAAAGAAACCCTGATCACTGAAACAGGACAGAGCCCATTCCGCAGATTGGAATGGGCTCTGTCCTGTTTCACATCAACTCCGCCCAACTGAACTGACTTCGCTCTTGCTCTTGCTCTTGCCCTTGCTGTTGTACTTGTCGTTGCCGTTGCCTTTCTTGTTGTCATCCCCGCAGGGGATCTGCTGTCCCGGCCTTCCAACCTCAACACTGTCATCTCGACCGAAGCGAAGCGTAGCGGAGAGACCTGCTGTCCCGGCCTTTCCTCCACAACCTTTTAAACTGGGTCGTCCTGAGGCGCAGCCGAAGGACCCCCGTATTGCGGGATGCATCCCGGCCACCCACCCTCACAAGGCCTCATGCGGCCTTCCCACCACAACCCTGTCATCTCGACCATTCATCCCTCCACGCCCAATCCGCAAACAATTTGCAGTACGCTCGAAGAACATTCGAGATCAAAGCAGGTCCCATGAACCGAAGAGGCTTTCTCAAAACCAGCGCCGGACTTCTCGCCGCCGATTATCTTCTTCCGCACGCAGCCCATGCGCTCGCCGAGCCAACCTCGCTCGACCCATGGAAGCCCGGCTATCTCGAGATCCATCACATCGCCACGAACCGAGGCAATTCCGCCTTGCTCATCCTGCCCGACGGCACCACGATGATGATCGACGCCGGAGCCTTTTACGAAACGACACCCTATCTAAGCCCAACGCGTCCATCCGATGAACACCGCCCCGGCGAATGGCTGGGCCGATACGCGCAACGGCGCGGCCTGAAGAGCATAGACACCTTCCTCGCTACGCACCTTCATCCCGACCATCTGGGCGCGATGCCGCCCAACAGCAAAGCAGCCACCGAGGGCTTCGCCCGAACCGGCGTCTCCGACGTCGACGCCATCGTTCCCATCCACCGCTTCGTCGACCGCGCCTGGCCTGACTACACCTACCCTCTTCCAGCCAACGCCGACTTCCAGCAGAACTACCGCGCCTTTCTCAAAGCCAAACAATCCGCCGGAGCAACGGTGGAACGCTTCCGCGTCGGCACGAAGGATCAATTCCGTCTCCAGCACGACAGCTCGGCCTACGCAAACTTCGAGATACGGAACCTCGTTGCCAGCGGCGAAATGTGGACAGGTCAGGGTGAAGAAACCGTGCAGCGCTTCCCCGCCCTCTCCATGCTCAAACCTGCCGACTATCCTTCCGAGAACGCCTGCTCCGCCGCCATCCGCCTGCGCTATGGCCGCTTCAGCTATTACACCGGCGGCGACCTTCCCTTCGACAGCGCCTACGGACGAGACCCATGGCGCGACATTGAAACGCCGGTCGCGAAAGTCTGCGGCCCTATCTCCGTTGCAGTAGCCAATCATCACGGTTACTTCAACGCGTGCGGCCCTGAATACTTCCGCGCGTTACGCCCTACAATCTTCGTGATTCCTTCCTGGGACTCGGCCCACCCCACCGTCAACACGCTGGATGCATTCTTTTCCGAGGCCATCTACCCCGGCCCACGCTATGGCTTCGCAACGCTGGTCAAAGAAGAAAACAGAATCGCCAACAAGAAGACGGACCGCCTCCTCTCACGCAACGGACACATCGTCATCCGCGTAGATCCCGGCGGAACCACCTACCGAGTCCACATCCTTTCCAACGAAGACGAAACTGACCGCATAACCGCAACCTTCGGCCCCTACCAGGCCTGAACTCAAGCCACAAACCGCAGCCGTGTCACCACCACTGCGGTTGCTGTTGCCGTTGCTTTTCTTTCTGTCATCCCCGCAGGGGAATCTGCTGTTCCTGCCTTTCCACTCAAACCCTGTCATCTCGACCGAAGCGAAGCGAGCGGAGATACCTGCTTCACCTCCCATACCCGAAGCGCACCACCACATCGGGTGGCCCATCCTTTTCACAGCATTATCGTGAAAAGGGTGGGGTATCGCGCGAACGCGTGACCGCTCCCGCCCATTCCAACTAAGTCACGACCGCATCCACGGCAGCATCATCCCGACCACAAACGTGTCCGGCTTTAGCCACTGAGATCCTTCCCCCGCTCATCTCATAGGATGACCCACCCCTCACCCCAACAGAAACTCCCGATCCACCGGAATCTGCATGGAATTCGCCAGCATATTCGTCTCCGCCGCCATCCCCACCACCGCCAGAAACTCCGCATACTGCTCGTCGGTCATCCCCTTCGCCCGCGCCGCAGCCGTATGCGAGTGCACGCAATAGCTGCAACTGTTCGTCGCGGAGACCGCGATGTACACCAACTCCTTGGTAAGAGGGTCGAGCGTCCCCGGCGCAATCATCACCTCTTTCACACTCGCCCAAGTCCGCTCCAGCACTGCCGGCTGATTCGCCAAAGCCCGCCAGAAGTTATTCACGAAATCCGATTTCCGGATCGCACGGATATCGTCAAACACCGCCCGCACCCTCGCGTCAGCGGCTACTTCCTCATCGCTCCAGAGCTTTACCGTTGCCATGAACTTTCTCCTCCCAACATGCACACAATTCTGTTTAGCATGCGGAGAGACTCCACGGAAACGAATTCCCATCCCAAGCAAGCCAAAGGAAACTCCCATGACGAAACTCTTCTCTCTGCTTGCACTTGCATCTCTCGCCGCCGGCATAGCGCCCAAGCAGGCTGCACAGACTCCGCCGCCCGCGATTCCCGCAGTGCCTGATAAAGTCACGATCTTCCCCGCGTCGCAGGTCAACGACTTCTTCGCGAAGAGCGGCACCCTGGTTCCCGACACACCCGGCGGTCACTACATGATCATGACCGTTCGCCGCGACAAGCCCGGCCTCGCCGAATGGCACCACCAGTACGCGGACATCCTCTATGTCGTGGAAGGCACAGCCACGCTGGTCACGGGTGGCCACATCCTCGAAGGCAAGACCACCGCACCCGATGAGATACGCGGCAGGAAGATCGAAGGTGGACACAGTCAGAAACTGGTCAAGGGCGACGTCGTCGTCATCCCCAAAGACACACCCCACCAGTTTGTTGAGGTCAGCAATCCGCTACTCTACCTCACCGTGAAAGCACGCTGAAGATGATGCAAAAGTTTTGAAGAGGCGGGACTTTAGTCCCGCCGCAATCGCAGCATAGCCACGCGGCTTTAGCCGCTGAGGGAATGCCAAATAAGTGCAGCGTCTGTCCTTCTTGGTGGCCTCGAAACCACACGTCATAAACTGGCTTCTCTAACCGAATGGCACGAACATGTTCGCGATCAGCATGGCTGCTGCCAGAGACATCACCAGGGTAGCGAGCACCACGTACCCAAGAATTTGAACGCGATACTGGCCACGCTCCGTCAAGCGACTCTCCTCTCACGGCTGCGAGCATGCGCTCACCAAGCCATGACGACAACCATCACTTCCCTCGCACTCCTGCTTCACATGTTCTTGCTCCCGATCGTGCTCGCGTTAATATGGCTCGGTATCGTGATCACCTGCTTGGGTATCGGCAATGGCTTCGGCAGAACCAGCGTGCGCAGGAACATCGCCCACCAGTTCGAACACGGCCGCGCCCGTTTCCACCTCGAGAAGATTCTTCACATCCGCAACGCCAGGCGATTTCCATGCGATCCGCTCGATCCGGTTTCGCACAGCCGAGGACGGAACTTTACCGGTCAGCACGAGAGTTGCTCCGTCGATCCTAAGCGCGAAATTTTCAATGGAATCTGCTTCGGTTCTGCTGATCGCAGCTTCGATTTCCGCGTGCGCGATCGTGTGAGCCCTCACCTTATCTACCGTGATCGTGTTGCTGAAGCCTCGCACTCCCAGCAGTCCCCTGACGGCGGACGCCGCCGCGATGCGCTGATAGTGCCATTCCACCGTTCCGGCCAACGTCACCCATCCTTGCGAAACTTCAACCCTGATGCAGTTCTTCGGGATCGTCGCATCCCATGCAAAAACCGACGCGATGGCATGGGCAATCTCTTCATCGCTCCGCTCGCTCTCCCCAGGCAGTTTCACCGTTAGTTCGTTGGCGACCGCACGAACGCCCCGAATCCGCAGGACGACCTCGCCTGCCGTGTGCTTCTGGGCATAGCTCTGCACTTGCCCGGAAATTGTCACAACGGCATCGCGGACGCCTATGCCAATGGCGATCGAATTCACGCTCGGTTCCCAGCCCAATTCATTTTCAACATGCTGCTTCAACATCAGGTCGCTGGTGATCATCGCAATGCCTCCCTGTCGCAGATCGCCTCACACAATCCGCCTGTTCGTGAAGGTAGCCTCCCCACGATGCGTGCGCTGTGACGCCGCTCACGCCGCACGCGCTGGCCGCCTGAAAGCTACAGTCTCGGAAACCGTTGTATGTTGATGTGACAGCAGTCACCGCATGGTGCGAGATTGGACTCCATCCTCAAAGAGCCAATATCCATTTCGTAACGGAGGCACATTCCCCATGAGAGCAGCCATCCTTCGGAAACCCGGCCCCATACAAACCAGCCCGCTCAGTGTGGAAGAGATCGCAACGCCGGTACCGGAACCCGGCTTCGCTTTGCTAAAGGTTCTCGCTTGCGGTGTATGCCGCACGGATCTCCACATTGTGGAAGGAGAGCTGCCCGCGCGCCTTCCCTGGGTGATCCCCGGTCATCAGATTGTGGGCGAGGTCGTCCAGTCTCCCGATCCTGCTTTCGCACCCGGAACCCGTGTGGGCGTTTCATGGGTCGGCGGGACGGACGGCACCTGCAGATTCTGTTCATCCGGCCGCGAAAATCTGTGCGACGAGCCGATGTACACCGGCTATACCCATCACGGCGGGTACGCGCAGTACGCCACCGCGCGGACAGACTTTCTTCACATACTGCCCGACACGCTCGACAACGCTTCCGCGGCGCCTCTGCTATGCGCCGGGATCATTGGCTTCCGAAGTCTCAGGGTCGCCGAAGTCCAGCGGAGTCAGGATGTAGGCCTCTTCGGCTTCGGTTCCAGTGCGCAACTGCTTATCCAGGTTCTTCGCAGTTGGGACTGCAATATCTTCGTCTCTACTCGTGAAGAACGGCATCAGAAGCTCGCGCGGGAGCTGGGAGCCGCTTGGGCTGGCGGAGGCAACGAGGCGCCACCCACGCCACTGCAGGCCGCCATCACCTTCGCACCCGCCGGCGACGTTGTGCTGACTGCTCTCAAAGCACTCGACAAAGGCGGCATTCTCGCCATCAATGCCATTCACCTCGATCGCATGCCGGAGTTCGACTATGACTCGATCCTCTGGGGTGAACGGCAGATTCGCAGCGTCACGAACATGACGCGCCAGGATGCGCGTGACTTCCTGAAGATTGCGGCCGAACTCCATATGCGACCCGAATTCCAAACCTTCACGCTGGAACAGGCCAACGACGCTTTGCGCGAGCAGAAGGAAGACCAGCTGAATCGAACAGCGGTCATCCTTCCGAATGGTTAAGCCGGTAAACATCTCGCGTCGGCTCGACATCCATCCTTCACGACGGTCTCACGCCATGTGATTCGTGTCACAAGCGCCTGCGTTGTGCATCACGGATTTTTGCAGCGGTCGCGGCCATGCTGGATATGGAGGCCGCCATGTCCCCTGACGTCCATCGCATCTCGGATATCGCAATCGCCGTCCCGGTGACAATTGCGCTATGTGTTTATATTGTGCGGCCACTGTGGCGCGTCTATCGCGGTCAGGGTCCGAACGCGGCGCTCCAGTCACTCAAGTGGTTGCTGCTCACGTTCGTGTCTTGAAACCAACTCCGGTGTTCGGTCCGGTCAGCCCTTCGCCGCCACGTCCAGGTGCTGCGCAATGCATGCACGCAATGTGGCAGGTGCGATGGGTTTCTTCAGGAAAAGAGAGAAGCCCGCTTCTTTCAATCTCTCCACATCCGTTTCCGAGGGCCCGGCGCTGAGAGCAAGAATGGGCGTTGTCGCGAAGGCCGGCAGTTTGCGCAGCTCGGATGCGACCGAGTATCCGTCGAGCACCGGCATATTCAGATCGAGAATCAGCAGATCGGGATTGGAAAACGTGGCCAGCTTCAAGGCCTCCTGCCCATCGCGCGCTTCCAGAACCTCACACCCGAAACGCTGCAGAATAAACCGCAGAAGGTCACGGCTGCTCTCTGAATCGTCGGCGATAAGAATTTTGTTGCCCTGGGATTTTTGTTCCAATGTCCATACTCTCCAGCCGGCTGGCTCTGCAATTGGATGCTAGGTGCAGGTCCTGGAAAGCACGGTGACCGGGATCACACTGCCTTTTTGAGGGTGAAGTGAAACTGGCTGCCCTTGCCTGGTTCCGAATCCACGGCAATGCTTCCCCCTTGAATCTCGACAAGCTGCTTACAAATGGAAAGCCCCAGCCCTGCTCCCCCCACGCTGTACCCCACCTGGTAAAACTTGTCGAAGATACGGCTCAGTTCATCTCGGGGAATCCCTGTGCCTGTATCGGAAACCGTGATGCGTGCGAATTCCGCATCGTCACCCACAAGGATATCCACGTCCCCGCCACTTGCCGTGAACTTCACCGCGTTGCTCAGCAGGTTGTATAAAATTTGCCGCAAACGCATGGGATCAGCCAACACGAAGACTTCCGCAGGGTTTTCGAAGCGCAGCCCAATTCCTTTGGCTTCCGCATGCTGCCGGATCGCGCCCGCGGCATCCGCAATGGCTTCTCCCAGAGAGAGGCGCTCGGTATGAAGGTGGAGTCCACCCGCCTCGATCCGGCTGTAGTCGAGCACATCGTTAATCAGCCCCAGCAGGTGTTCGGAATCCTGGCGAATATGGCCGACAAAGGTGCGTTGCGGCTCGTTCAGAGGACCTTCAAGCTCCTCCCGGAGAAGATCGGAAAATCCAATGATCGTGTGAAGGGGTGTACGCAATTCATGTGTAATGCCGGCCATGAACTCGCTCTTCATATGGTTCAGCCGTTCCGCTTCTTTCTGTCGCGCTTCCAGTTCGGCCATGTAGCTTTCCTGTAGCGTGCGGACCTGAACTTCGGTACGTTTGCGTTCAGTCACATCCCGAACGACAGCCGTGACATGGACTTCACCTGCGGTCGTAACCGGACTGAGACTGATCTCCACCGGAAACTCAGTCCCATCCTTGCGGCGCGCGTAGAGATCCAGGCCCTGCCCCATAGGACGGGAAACTCCCCCATGGGCGAACCCCACGCGATTCGCAGCGTGACCTGCCCGATACTTGGCAGGCACGAGCATGTCCACACTCGCGCCAACCAATTCTTCAGAGGCATATCCGAAGAGCAGTTCTGCCGTGCGATTCGCGATGATGATTTTTCCGTGACGATCAACCTGCAAAATACCGTCGGGAGCGTTTTCGATCAACTCCCGGAAGCGTCGTTCCGCCAGCACCTGCGCCTGTGCATTCGCCTCACGCTCGGTCAGCAATCGAACCTGATTCGTTGTGGCGGTCAGGGAGTCTTCCATCGCCACGTGGCCGGTAATATCCCGGGCGATTTTTGCGATGCCAATGACCCGTCCATCCGCATCCACTATGGGCGACAGACTGAGCGAAACCAGAACTTTGGACCCATCCTTGTGCCGGCGGACAACCTGGAAGTGATCCACACGCTTCCCGGTCCGTATTCGGGTCAGCAGTTCCTCGATCTGATTCTCATCGCCGGGCCACACAAGACAGGTGACCGCCTTGCCGATCACCTCCTCCGGCGCGTAACCGAATATCCGCTGCGCGCCGGCGTTCCAACTCGTGATGATGCCATCCAGGTCTTCCCCGATGATCGCGTCATCGGAAGATTCCACAATGGCCGCAAGCCAGCGTTCCGGGTCGATGCGATCGGGTTTCGTTCGAGACGCTGCGCCCTGTGTTTCCGGTAACGACTGCTCCTGCACGGTTCTCCCTGCCTTGATGGGTAATCGTGTAACGGCCGGAAACCTATGCTACACGACCGCTCCGCGGCGGAGGTTAGACTTCCGCCACCATGCTTGCAATTCGCGGTTTCAATTTGGAGCCTCGCGGCGGAAGCAGGATCAATCGCAGCGATAACTCAGGACGGGCACACTCGACCGCCGTATGACGTGTGCAGCCACGTTGTCGGATGTTAGTGAAGAAAGGCCTTTGCGCCATTTCAGCGGCATCAGGATGAACGGGCTTCCCTCTTCGCGAGCCTCAGAACAGATGGTGCAACCGGCTTCTCCGTAGAGAAACGACCAACGCGCAGGCACTCCATTCGCTCGAATGAAAAATGCAAGTTCCTCACAGTGTCTTTCGAACCATTTCAAATTGTGGCAAAGAATGCGGTCAACCGCATGGAAGACCTCGAGCGGTTCTCCAAACAACTGCGCAAACGCGATCGCTTCCTCCAGGCATCGCGGCTCCAACGGCAGCGAGACGGGAAGAAGGATCGGCCCCGAATGGCGTCCTGAGATAACCGGGTAGGAAACATTGGGACCATAGGTCAGCACAGGGCATGGAACTCCGCGTAGAAGTTGTTCCGCGGTCGATCCCAGTGTCTGGCGATCCTGGCTGTTGTGTCCGTACGCCCCCATCAAGAGCAGGTCCGCATTCTCCTCACAGCACAGATTGAACAACGTATCCCCGGGGGCGCCGGCACGAACAATCCCTCGGCTTTGCACTCCTTCGGCACGTAGAGCCTTTGTCATGCCATCCACATCGGTTGCGATATCCAAACGTTGATACCGGCTGCCTGCGCCATCTTCGACATTGTCGAGCTCAAGCGGTGACTGGACATGCACGATCACCAGCTCAGCCTGATAACGTTTCGCCAGCACCCACGCATCGGCGAGCGCCCGCTTTGACGCTGCCGAGCCGTCGTCGGCAACGATCATTTTCTTCAGATTGTAGGGCTCCTGCAGAACGACATCACATACGCTGCTGTTTGACTCCGCGATCACTGGAACTCTCCTGACGCGGCAACTCACATCTGCGCGCGTGCGTGCTTCCCTATGCACGCGAAGTTAGCCGCGGTCCGCACACGCATGCTGTGATGCCGGTCACATCGCAATATTTCTGATCTCACCCGAAAGGGGGAAGAACAAAGCGCCCTCCCTCAATCACAGCTATCCGTGACGTCCATCACGGAGGAGTTCGCGCATACGCCGGTAAGGTTTTCGCAGAAGCAACCTGAACCTTAACACGGAGGCTCACCATGACCCCGGCAGTCGAATTCGACTCCATTCACGTTCCCGCCAAACAAGGCGCAATGTCATTCAAGAGGATCGTTGTTGGGCTGGACTACGACGAGAGCGGCAGACAGGTGCTGCAGGTCGCGTCACAAATGGCCGCCGTCTTCGGATCAAAGGTTTACCTTGTTCATGCATTCCTCCCCCCGCCACCGGCCGATGACCTGCAGGTAATTCCAGGCGATTATCTGCAGAGAAGCAACGCTGAGGCAAGCCACCATGTCCAGTCCGCCATCGCCGGCGCTTCGCCTTCTATCGATGCAAAGACATGGAATATCTCCGCCTGCATCGACGACCCCGCGGAACTTGTTCTGAAGACGGCACGGGACCAGCAGGCCGATCTCATCCTGCTGGGATCGCACGGCAGGAGAGGGCTCAGGAATCTTCTCCTCGGATCGACCGCGGAGACGATTCTCTCCCGCGCAGAATGCCCGGTGATGGTCCTCGGCCCCGAATACGAACCCCAGGGAGCAGGGTGGCCAACGGTATTGTTCGCCACCGATCTGGAAAAAACGGGCATCCGGGCTGCCGAGTATGCCTCTGCGATTGCGGCGAGGCATCACGGAAGTCTGCTTCTTCTGCATGTAGTGAGCAGGAAACCGCGTGCCGATGGCGAAACGAGAGAGTGGGTGGAGGACCACATCCGCGAAACTCTTTGCCGCCTTCTGAGCCCGTTGGCGCTTCAACGCTGCAGACATGAGGCCATCGTCGCCTATGGCGATCCCGCTCAGGAGATTCTTGCCGCTGCCGACATGAAACGCGCCGACCTCATTGTTCTTGGCGCCGGAGATCACAAGGTCATGGCCGATCATCCGCCTTGGCGCACAGTCGCGCACGTCATTGCATCGGCGAGGTGTCCTGTTTTGAATGTCCCCGCTATCTCCAGGTAAGCGGAGACGCAGTCAGCTTGTGACTCAGTAACTCTGGCGTGCGCGTCACTCCGCCAGAGTTACTGACGAAAATGCCCCGCCGCGCGGGTTACCCAAGGTCGAACTTCTTCATCTTGTAGCGAAGCGCATCCCGCCCGATTCCAAGTGCCCTCGCCGCCTCCGACTGGTTTCCTGCGGCGGCGGCAAGAGCGTCCGCAACCGCTCGCCGCTCCTGCTCCGCAAGCGAAAGCGCCTGCGAGTCACGCGGTTCGCTGCGTGACCGCCCAGCGGTCAGCAACTGACCCGGCAGATCGGTCACATCCAGTTGTGGGCCGTCACTCAGCATGCAGGCGCGCCCGATCGCGTGCTCCAGTTCCCGGACATTGCCGGGCCAATGGTAGCTTTCCAGAACAGCCAGGGCGCGGGGCGTGATCCCCTCAAAACTCTTCCCGTATTCCTCTGAAAATTTACCCACAAAATACCGCGCCAGCAGAGCAACATCGCCGGTTCGCTGTTCCAGAGGCGGGACATCAAGTTCCACCATGGAGAGCCGGTAAAACAGATCCTCGCGGAACTTCCCTTCGGCAATGGCGTTGCGCAGATCGCGATGCGTCGCCGCAACCACCCGCACGTTCACGGCCCTCGGCTGCAAGGAACCAACCGGCAGCACTTCCTGGTTTTGAATCGCTCGCAGCAATTTCGCCTGGGTCGAGACCGGCATGTCGCCAATCTCATCCAGAAAGATCGTGCCACCGTTGGCGAGTTCGAACAGGCCCACCTTGTCCTTCTCCGCCCCTGTAAAGGCTCCCCGTACGTGACCGAACATCTCGCTCTCGAACAGAGTCTCCATAACAGCCGAACAATTCAAGACGACAAACTTGCCTCGCGACCGGCTGCGGTGATGCAGAGCTTTTGCAACCAGATCCTTGCCCGCCCCTGTTGGACCAAGCACAAGCACGGACCGGAAGTGGGGAGCGATGCGGTCGATCCTGGCAAACAGATCCCACATCACATCGCTGCGCGCAATCATGTCTTCAAACGCCGCATCGGCAGCGCTGGCGTCCCCTGAAACACCCCCTCGTCTGCGTTGTGCTCTGGAGATTAATTCGCCCACTCTCTCGCGAAGCGCCGCGATACTGACAGGCTTCTGCAGATAATCGGCTGCACCTTTCCGGATCGCCTCCACGGCTGTCTCGGTCGTGTAGTGCCCGGTCATCAGCAATACATCAATGGCCGGGTCGAATTTCATGATCTGCTGCAGCACTTCCAGACCGTTCATCTCCGGCATCATGAGGTCCGTAAGGACGAGGCGGGGCTGCAACTGGCGCACCAGCTCCAGCCCTTTGGCCGGAGTCGACGCTGTATGGATGGTCACATCAGTCCGCTTGAGAGCCGTAGAGAGCAATTCGAGGTTTCCGGCGTGATCGTCAATGATCACAATATGAAGTGTTCCAGCCATAGCAACCGATAGGTCTGGGCACATCCTATCAGCCGCAACAGACTGCGTCATTTCGCGCAGTCTGCGGGATTTGGCGCAGACCCAACTCACCCATCACAGGCGTAAGTGATTGAAATCACTTACCCGAACGATTGGCGCTCCGATTGCTTTCTCTCATAGCATCCACTTCCGGAGGGAAGAGACATGAACAAGTGCCTGAGCTGCCCGAATCGTGAAAAGAATGGCTTCTGCAACCTGAGCGAAGATGCTCGCGAGTTCCTTATCGCCAACTCCTTTGTCGTTGAGTATCCCCGCGGCTCCGTGTTGTTCAGGGAAGGCGATATTGCGGACACGGTTCACATTGTGTGCTCCGGAAAACTCAAAGTCTCCGCCAGTTCGCAGGAGGGCCGAATCATGATCCTCCGCATCGCCGCCTCCGGCTCTGTGCTGGGATTGAGCGCCGCCCTGTCGGAAAAAACGCATGAAACATCGGTGGAAGCGCTTGAGCCCTGCCGTGTGCGTGTCATGCGTACCCGGGTGCTTCAAACCCTGTTGCGGGATCATCCCCACGCAGCCATTGGCGCCGCGCGTACGCTCGCGGATGAGTATCGCGCAGCATTCGAAGAAGCACGGAGAATCGCACTGCCCGAAACACCGGCCGGCCGCGTTGCCTGTCTGCTGCTCGACTGGATGGCTAGTAGTGAACGGAAGGGCTCCACAATCACTCTCCCCCTCACGCATGATGAGGTCGCATCCATGACCGCGACAACCCGTGAAACCGTCACGCGTACCCTTAGCCGCTTCCGGAAGGACGGAATCATCCAGGCCAAGGGAGTCTCTCTCACCATTCTGCAGCCCAACGTTTTGCAACAACTTTCCGCCTGCTGATCGCTGCATCCCTTGCCTGGCCGCCTGACATGCTCCAACCAGAGCAGTCATGGCGGCCTCTTCTTCGGGGATACGCGGATCAACTCTCCGCCGGCACCATCCAGCGAATCTTCGCGGGCGCGTGTCGGTGCGGCTCGGGCCACTCCGCCGGATAGCCCAGGATGATCGGCGCAACAACATTGGCACCCTCCGGTATGCCCAACTCGATCTTCGTCGAAGGAAGATTGAACCATGGCCTCGATAAACCGATCCAACAGGTGCCAAGCCCTGCTTCCCTCGCGGCAAGCATCAGGGTCATGCCCGCCAGGCAGCAATCTTCGTCGTCCTGGGCACGCGTCGTTTTTGCCACGATCAGAATCATGGCGCCGGCGTTGTGTAGAACGCTCATTCCCTTTTCCTTCAAGCGATCCAGCAATGGCCCGTCCGAACCGTTTTCTTCAAGCGTAGACACCAGCCAGTCCTGTACGCGCCGCGAGATGTCCTGAATTTCAGATTCTCCGAAGAGAACCCAGAACTCCCACGGTTGGGAGTTGTTGGCGCTGGGCGCCAGCGCTGCTGCTTCAATCACGCGCTGAATGGTTCCGGGATCGACAAACCTGTCGGTAAAGCTCCGTACGGAGCGCCGGCCATGAAGCACTTCGCTGAATTCCATAAAGACCTCCATCACACTTCCCGGATTGTCTTCGCATCGCTTTCGCTGCGCTGTGACTGCGCTCACACAGCACTCGCGATCGGCGCAATCCCGTCTCCGAATGCAGGCTCCTGTCGCGAACGGTCGAACGTGTGATCGTCGTCACAGTGAATGACGCAGACATCGGCGAACCTCATGAAGGAGGAGGCGGCGGATCGATCGGATGACGTATTTCGGGCCTGTAAAAGCTCATCCTCCGCCGCATCCTGCCAGTCGCACATGCAGTACGAACCGCCCCCCGGCAAGAATCCAACTACGCTCCCTGAAGAAAACGAGAGAACCCGACAGATGACACCCGCCGCACAAGTCGACACCGTCCTGAGCCAGCAGGAGCTGCAGCTCATCCATCGCTACTGGAGCGCTTGCAACTATCTCTCTGCGGGGATGATTTATCTCCGCGCCAATCCTCTGCTTCGCGAACCCTTGCAGCCGGAACACATCAAACGCAGGCTGCTGGGACATTGGGGATCGGATCCTGGCCAGTCCTTCATCTGGGTGCATTTGAACCGTTTGATCCGGAAACTCGATCTGAACGTGATGTACGTTTCGGGCCCGGGTCATGGAGCGCCGGCCACACTGGCAAACAGCTATCTAGAGGGCTACTACTCGGAGGTCTACCCCGACAAGAGCCGTGATGAAGCCGGTATGCTGCGGTTCTTCCGCCAGTTTTCCTTTCCTGGCGGCATCGGCAGCCACTGCACCCCTGAAACACCTGGATCCATCCATGAAGGCGGCGAACTCGGCTATTCCCTCTCGCACGCTTACGGCGCGGCATTTGATAATCCGGACCTCATCGTAGCCGTTGCCGTGGGCGACGGCGAAGCAGAGACGGGACCGCTCGCCACAGCATGGCACTCCAACAAGTTTCTCAATGCGGCGCGGGATGGCGCGGTTCTTCCGATCCTCCACCTGAACGGCTACAAGATCGCCAACCCAACCATCCTCTCCCGCATCTCGCATGCGGAGCTGGCCTCCCTCTTCCACGGCTACGGCTACACACCGCACTTCGTGGAAGGGGACGACCCGGAAACCATGCACGAGACCATGGCGCGGGTCCTGGAACACTGCGTCCACCAGATCCGATTCATCCAGGATCAGGCTCGCAATCATGGGGTCACAGAGCGGCCTCTATGGCCAATGATTGTCCTTCGCTCCCCGAAAGGCTGGACAGGCCCGAAGGAAGTCGATGGGCACAAGGTCGAAAACTTCTGGCGAGCCCATCAGGTTCCCATTCTCGATCCGGCAACCAACCCTGCCCACCTCCACCAACTGGAGATATGGTTGCGCAGTTACAAGCCCGAGGCATTATTCGACGAACGCGGTAGCTTGGTGGCCGCCCTGCAGGCATTGGCGCCCACCGGCAACCACCGCATCAGCGCGAATCCTCACGCAAATGGCGGCAAGCTGCTTGTGCCGCTCAATCTGCCATCGTTCCGCGAATATGCGGTCGAAGTGCGGCAGCCCGGTGTCACATCCGCCTGCCCAACCGAAGTCCTTGCGACCTTCCTTCGCGACGTCATGAGGCGCAACATGCACAACTTCCGCGTCTTCGGTCCGGACGAAACTGCATCCAACCGCCTAACCGCGATTTATGAAGCCACGAAGAAGACATGGCAGGCCGCGCTTCTCCCTGAAGACAGGGACGGCGGTGAACTGGCCTTGGACGGCCGTGTCATGGAAATCCTCAGCGAGCACACCCTGGAGGGCTGGCTCGAAGGCTACGTGCTCACCGGTCGCCATGGCTTCTTTTCCACGTACGAGGCCTTCGTGCATGTGATCGATTCCATGTTCAACCAGCATGCCAAGTGGTTGGAGAAGGCGAAGAACGAGCTGGCATGGAGGGCGCCTGTGCCTTCCGTCAACATCCTGATCACCTCGCTGGTCTGGCGGCAGGATCACAATGGCTTCACGCACCAGGATCCTGGCTTCCTGGATGTCGTCACCAACAAGAGCCCGGACGTAGTACGCATCTATCTTCCACCGGATGCCAACTGCCTGCTCAGCGTCGCAGACCATTGCCTGCGCAGCCGCGACTACATCAACGTCATCGTGGCGGATAAGCAGCAACATCTGCAATATCTCGATATGCAGGCTGCGATCGATCATTGCTCCAAGGGTGCCGGCATCTGGGACTGGGCAAGCACGGACGACGGCCAGGAGCCCGATGTGGTTCTGGCCTGCGCCGGTGATATCGCCACCATGGAGACGCTGGCCGCCACTGCCATCCTGAAAGAGCACTTTCCCGGCTTGAAGATCCGCTTCGTCAATGTCGTCGATCTCTTTCGCCTGACGCCCTCAACCGAACATCCCCATGGTCTTTCCGACCGTGACTTCGACTCGCTTTTCACCACGGACAAGCCTGTGATTTTCAACTTCCACAGCTATGCTTCACTCGTTCATAAGCTCAGCTACCGCCGCACCAACCATGCCAACATCCATGTCCGCGGCTACAAGGAAAAGGGCAACATCAATACTCCGTTCGAACTCGCTATTCTCAACCAGGTCGACCGCTTCAACCTATGTATCGATGTCATCGATCGCGTGCCCCTTCTCCAAGCCACTGGGGCGCATGTCAAGGATGATTTGAAGAACAGGATCATCGAAGCGATCAACTACGCCCACGCCGAAGGGGTCGACCATGACGAAATAAGAAACTGGGTGTGGCCCTGCTGATTGCACTCCGTCACAACATCCGTCTACCCCGTGAAACCGGCACTGAGAGGATGACCCAGTAGCCCTATCCGCGTCTCGACTTGCAGGATGGAATGAGCGCGGTTGTGAGTAGCTCCGCGCTCCTTCGCCAGCCTCGTTGGTGACCCATCAAGAACGTTCGCAGACTCCCGTTCCGGGCATCCGGAACTTCGCACGATCCTAAAAACATACACCGGCAATCGCCGAGGCCTTCTCGTACTCGCTGGATATCGTCACAACCGGGCAGGGCGCCGCCATCGTGATCCGATACGTGCGTTGCGGAGGGAGATGGGAAGCAACGCGAGGCTTCCGTCGTACGCCCAGAACAATCGCCTGAGCTCCCTTTTCTTCGGCATAGCCAACAATCGCCTCCGAAACATCTGTCCCGTAGAGCACCCGCCACACCGGCGCGAGGCGGCAGGAAGCGCCATTGTTGCTCTGCTGCTTGAGAGCATCCTTCATAATGCCTTCCACGACAAGATCGTGATCGTCTTTCTGATCGAGCGGCAACACATGGACGCAATGAAGTGACGTACCAAACTGATTTGCCATCGCCACAGCGTAGTTGAGAGCTTCGGAAGCCCCTTCACTAAAGTCTGTGGCGAACACAATCGGCATGGGTATCTCAAAGGAATCCAGCGCCCTGCAATGCAGCCCCGCGGTCACGACCGCACAGGAGGCCTTGCGGAATACCGCCTCCGCCGTGGAGCCGAATATAAAACGCTCCACACCAAGAGTGGCGCGAGTGCCCAGCACCACCATGTCGAAACCGAGCCTTGCCTGCATATCCAGGATGACGGAAGCCGCATTGCCATCAAGCGCTGTGAACTCGCTTTCTATACCAAATCCTCGCAACTCATCCACGACTTCACGCAGCTTCCGGTACCGTGTTTGGTAAAGCTTCTCCACATACTCCAGGCCTTCGTCCGTCGGTGCGGCGATTGGACCATACTCGCAAACGTGGAGGACGGTAATCCGGGCGTTGGTTTGTCTCCAGATCAGTACCGCGGCTTCCAGAGCCCGGTGTGACTCCGGAGAAAAGTCTGTACATAGCAGCAGATGTTTCACCTTCAACGCCGGCAGGCATTTTGACGCCCGTTGCTTCGTTGGTTGCGCGGCTATGTCCCGTTCGGTCTCCACGGATGTTCCGGTTTGCGTATTCACCTGAAGCCTCCTCAAAGCGTTGCGTGGGAGTGGTTTCGATTTTGGGGCGTCTACAGGAAAGAAGAGTGAACAAACCGTTTTCCCCCAATGAAAACGGCATTTTCTAAAGCCAGCGAGATACAACATCATTGCTGCACTCTGACGTTAGGCCGGACCGCTTGAGGCGTCTGTGACCAGAGTCACACGTGCATCGCACCTGCTACCCCAACGCTGCCAGCTTTTCGGGCTCAAGCAATGTCACGACTGCCCCATTGATTCGGATCAGCTTCTCTCGTACCAACCGGCCCAGCACCCGCGTCACAGTCTCGCGGGAAGTACCTGCCAGATTCGCAAGTTCTTCATGCGTAAGCGCCATCGTGAAATGTAGCTGCCCTTCCTCGCAGCGCACGCTCCGCCCCCAATCGAGCAGAACTGTCGCGATACGGCCGGCGGCCGAAGGCGCAAGAGCCAGCCGGCGCACGTCAAAAAATGCCGATTTGTAGTCTTCCGAAAGGCTACGCGCCGCATGCATGCTGGCCTCTCCATGCATTGCAAGGAACGCCAGAAACTCCGCCTTGCGGATGTTCTTGAGCGTGACCGGTTCGAGCGCTTCCGCCGTTACCTCATACGGTGTTCCTGAAATCACAGCACCCAAACCCAGTACGTTGCCAGGCGAGGCAATTTTCAGGATCAGCGTCTTCCCTGCCCGCGATGTGCAGGACAGTTTGACCTGCCCTGCACACAACACAGCTACCATCGCCGCCGGCTCGTTTTCCTGAAAGAGAACGGTGCCCTTCGGCACGGCCATCTGCACGCCAAGCTGATCGAATGCCGCGAGGTTGTCCGGCGACATACCGCAGAACATGCGCGAAGAACGTTTCTCGCATTGCGAGCAGCAAGTGAAACGGAATGGCGAACGCGTCGTCATACATCAGTCGATGCAGATGGTCATTACCGGACATGTGGCGTTCGCAATCACCTTGCCTGCCACGCCCTGGAAATGGGTAAACCAATTCGCGCTTCGCCGTGCACCCATGATGATCAGGTCGGCCTGGTGCTTGTCGGCAAGCTGCAGGATTCGTTCTGCCGGGTCGCCGAACTCGACATCCACATTCGGATTGCACCAATCGAAGGCGGCGCCGGGAATCAGCCTTCGCAGCGCACTTTCGGAAGCAAACTCCTCCGACAGCGTATCCGTGATGGAACCGCTCGGATGGTCGACCACGTGGCAGAGGTGGATATTGGCGACGCTGTCCTCCGCCCACGCCATAGCGGCCGCGGCCTTTTCTGTCGTGTGGTGATGGAGATCCGTTGCGAACAACACATCGGAAAAAACCAGCCCATGCTCGGAAAGAGGCTTCACCTTAGGTCCGATGGTCAACACCGGGCATTTCGCATGATGAATCACGCCTTCAGCAAATGAACCGAGAATGAACCTCTGCAGCCCCCGCCGGCCATGCGTCCCAACAACCAGTAGATCCGTAGTGTCGCCAGCCATGCCAATGACGGCCGCTGCCGGCAGGTGGGATTCCACCGTTCTTCCGGCGGGTCGAAGACCGGCCTCGCCAAGTTCGTTCAGCGTGCGCTCCATGTTTTCAGCGCTCTCACGCCTCATATCGTCCAGGGGAAGCCCTACAACGGCATCCTCGGATCGGGTAGCAACCGAGAGATCGATGACATTCGCGACCGTGATCCGGGACGCGAACCGCTTCGCAAGAGCTCGCGCGTACGCCATCGCCGCCTCGGATGCGGGTGAAAAATCCGTTGCGAACAGGATGTGGTCGAGCGTCACACCCGCGTTATTTTCAATGACTGCCATAGTTCCTCCTGTAGGCGCGTGTCCACTGCACCGTGTAACTCCGAATCTAGACAGCAACAGTAGAAGTTTCCGTTTGTGTGGTCACAGTTGCGTGTGACGGCCATCACATGTCCGAATGTCAGCCGTCACCGCCCTTGCCTCAGCACCGATGGCACCCTAGGTTCGTCAGGGAGAAACGATCATGCAAAAGGACATCCATTTCTGGTTCACCACGTTGTTTCGTGGATTCATCGCTCTCTTCACCGGCAGCGGCATCCTCGTGATTCCGGACATGGCGCGGACCATACTGTTGCTGCCATTCGCCATCACCTTCGCTGTAGTTGGTCTGGCAGCCTACGGCATCCTCGACAGCACCATGATTTTCGTTTCCAGCTTCATGGTGAATAGCCGCCGCACCAGGCTTGCGCTGCGGCTCCAGGGAACCGTCGGAGTGGCTGTCGGTGCGCTGCTCCTGTTTGTTGTTGCAGATCGCGTGCAACTGGCCTGGTTTCTCAGCCTCGCAGCCCTTCAGGCGCTGGGCGTGGCGGTAGGTGAGTTCGTTGTCGCACGCCACCAGCAGCGCCATGCGATTTCCTTTTGGAACTACAGCGCGGCGGCAATCGCCGCGTGTTTCGCAATCTCGTATCTCGTCGTGCGCTTCGAATCCCTCTCCCACCTGACTTACCGGGATGTATCTCTGCTGATCTACGCCTACCTCGTCACGCTCGGGATTGCTCAATGCCTAACAGCGGCTCGCATGATCTATGCGGACTATCACACAAGTTCAGAGCTCGGAACCCCAGTGCAAAGCTGACACCGTCACAACGACACCCAAAACCAGCCGCCGGGCCATGGCACAAACCGCGCCAAAGTCAAATCTTCGGGAGGATGCAATGCCAACCATCGCAACAGACTTCGCCTCGGCGGCTGCGCCACATCTGGCAACCAGCGATGTGAAGTTCCAGAGGGTTCTGCTCGCCATTGACTTCTCTGCTCAAACGTCGGCGGTCATCGAAGCCGGTCTCCAGATCGCGAAAGAGTTCCATTCCGAACTCTTCTTCCTACACGCAACCATGCCGATGATCTATGGAACCGGCGCCGAAACAATCCCCGTCGAAACGTTCGGTGTTGAACTTGAGGCCGCACAGACGCGAATGGCTGAATTTGTCGCCGGCCAACCTCACTTGAAGTCGCTTCCTCATCACGAAATCGTCAGGTACGGCAGACCGCTCGACCTGATTCAGCAGGTGATCGAAGAGCACCGGATTGACCTGGTCCTTGTGGGCTCGCATGGCGCAAGCGGCATGGAGCGACTGGCGCTTGGCTCCGTCGCCGAATGTATTCTTCGAACAGTCCGCTGTCCCGTCCTGATCGTGGGTCCAAAGGCCAGGGTCTCACCGGAGATGTTCCGATCGATCCTGCTGGCTGCAAGCCTGAGTGATTCCGGACTGCGCAGCGCGCAATATGCCGCATCCCTTGCGGAACACTTTGGTTCGCGGCTTACGTTACTCCACGTCATCGATCCCGCGAGGAACCATCGGCCGGTCCAGCCCGAAGTCCTTGAGCAACAGGTCATTCAGGAGTTGCTCCAGCTCGTGCCGGAAGACTTTGCCCGCCATGCGACTGCGGTACCTCGCGTAGAGTACGGCAAGGCGGCTGACCTCATCTCTTCAAGTGCTGTGTCCACGCGGACCACTCTGCTCGTCACTGGAGCCCGTAACGACAATCCTCTCGCGGATCACTCGCTTCGGGCCATCCTCGGAGAGTTGATCCGCAGGTCTCCATGCCCGGTTCTGACTGTACGGGGCCATGTCATACAGAGAACTTCAAGCGTGGCCGGAGCCTAAAAAACCACACTCGAACCAAACGCGGAGGCAGGCAGTTCGCAGCCATTACGTGAACCGCAGGCGCAGGACTCGATCGATAGCGCCAGCGGGCGGTTCACTCTTGACTTTGGTTTACGCTCTCGCGTTTACCGTCAGATCTTCCGGTCACATGTTCTTGCGCATGATCGTGCCCGCGTTCATATGGCTCGGTATCGTGATCGTCTGCTTCGGTATCGGCAAAGGCTTCGGCAGAACCAGCGTTTGCAGGAAACTCGGCATGCCAAAGTGCGGAAACAGATCCGTCGATCCCCAATCATGGCTGCGCGCCGCATCCACGATCGGCTGATACGCCGGATACCACGAGGGACCGGTCGGAGTCGTGCCGTTCCAGCACATGACCAGTCCCACTCCACCAGTCTCGAAGTAAATGCTGTTCTGCGAAGTATCCAGCGACCCGCCTTTGTTGCCCGAGTAAAGATGCTTGGCTGCGTCCGTCACCGAGACCCCGTCAAAGCCGTGGTAACCATGGGCCGATGGGCCGCTGATGGTTGAAGACGCATGCGCCGCATTGGCCATCCACTGCTGCAGCATAGCCAGGCTCATGAGTGGGTTGGCATCCGTCACGCTCAGGGCCGCCACCAGCCGTGCAACGTCCGTCACCGCAATCGAGAGCCCGCCCGCGCCATCGGTCATGGGAAGATTCCAGTCGCCATATCCCAACGCGCACAGCGGTTGTCCTGTCACCATGACGGACTTCGCCGTGACCAGCGGACGAGGGTGATAGCGCGCTTCGTCAGCCGCCGCGTTCGCCGCAATCGACTGCGCCGACCGCAGCCGCGTGATGTGCAGCTTCGCGCATACGGATGCGGTCACAGCATCCGCCAGATTCGACTTGCCACGCAGCTTGGCCACCACCATGCCCAGGATCATGTAGCCCGCATTGCTGTAGTTGCCTTGATGCGCGTCCCCCGGAGTGTTTCCCAGAGGCAGCTTGTACAGCCACTGCGCCATCTGCTTCGAAGAAACCGGCAACGTCGAAGACACCTGCGCATCGGTACCCAGAATGCTGGTGGTCACACCGCTCGTCATCTCCAGCAGATGCTGGATGGTGATCTTGTTCCAGTTCGCCTGCGTAGGTCCGTTCGCGATATCCGGCAACACATCCAGCAGCAACGTCGAAAGGCCGAACGTGTTTCCGTTCGCGAGCTTCACCTTCTCGTCGATCAGCTCATACAGCGCCGCCGCGGTGAACGTTTTGCTCACACTGGCCTGCCGGAACAACGTCGTGGGCTGAACATCGGGATAGCCCGGCTCAGCCATCGTGTACCCGCGTGTGTACACCAGCTTGGTCCCAACCGTAAGGGCGACCGCCGCGCCGTGCAGCATGTTGGCTGTCATCACCGCCACCATCGCATTGTCGATCGCGCTGACCGCCGCAATTCCCATTCCACTCAAGTCGCTCATCCGCACAGGCGTGCGCGGAGCGCTGTGCTCCGCGGTCATAAAGACAGCCGCAAAACGTGCATTGGCGCCGCTTCCCTTCGCACTCACACGAACGGGATAGAGGCCTTTCGCCGTCTGCTGATTGAACTCGGTCTGGTACTGGGCGCTGGTGAGATTGCTATGCGTTTCCCATCCGCCCATCATGGAATCGTCATACAGCGCCATCGTCCCATCGGCCTGCGTCATGCCGGGATGCACCAGCCGGCCAAAACCTGACGTAATGGCGTTGAACCGTTCCTGCGACATGGACATGTTGTCGTTCAAAGCGTCGCAGTTCCATGCCCGCTGGTCGCTGTTCGCACCCCATATGCCGATGTACACCAGGTTCTGCGCATCGCCGTAGGTGTCCATCCAGGTCAGGATGTTGCCCGCAGCCATCTGCTGCTGGTTCAGCGTCGCGAAGTCATGCGCCGAAAGGCTCGATCGGGTCAGCGGGATGGACGCCATGGGCGAAAAGCAGACCGAAAACGACGCGCTGTTCGCCGGGCCGGTTGCGGAAATAATGGTCGGTCCCCATCCCTTGGCCGCCATCTGGTTGAACTCCGTCTGGAACGCGGAGCCACTCAACCCGATGAGCTGCTGTTCCGCGATCAATGTCGCCCGCTTGATCATGACAGCCGCATACAGCGGGTGGGCAGGGTTGTCATACACGCTCAGCGAAAGCGTGCGATAACCCTGCTTCGCATAGGTGTTGAGCTGCGCCGTATGATCAGCGCCCGTACGGTCATGCCACGCAACAATGTCCAGAGACATGAAAGTCACCTCGAAACAAATTTGGATTGGGAAAGGGAAACTCGCGGCCCAAAGCGGACAACTGGAGTGCGGCCCCATCTTACTTGAGCTGCATCATTGCGTCTGAAAGTATCGGGATCAGATAAAAGAGCCCATGGCGTACGTTGCGGCGACGAACGAGGCATCGGATTCAGCAAGTTTCGTGTCGAAACAGACGCGTTCGCGAGACGTCCAACCAACAAGAGAGGCCGGCATGAACATCAAGGTGGCCAAGCTGGGTGGGTTAACACTGGCGTTTTTGCTGGCGCCATGCGCCAGATCGCAGGCACAAAAAGCACCTCTCTCGTTTGAAGCAGCCTCGGTCAGGGCCGCAGCGGATGGTGCGCAGCCCGGTGGCTTCGATTTCATGCGACCCGGAATCCAGACCGTGCCGCATGGATTGCTGAACATGACGGCACCTGTGCTTCTCTATATCGTCTTCGCCTATGACATCAAAGAACTCTCTGACGTTTCGGGAACGCTGGACAAACTCCCTGATTGGACGAAATCGCGCCTTTTCACCATCGCCGCTCGTCCTGAAGGTCAACCGACGATCGATCAACTGCGTGAGATGATGCGCACGCTGCTTGCGGAGCGCTTCGCTCTGAAACTCCACGAGGTGCAGAAAGATGGCCCCCTGTATCGGCTCGTGCTCATCAAACCTGGCGTTCTGGGCCCAAAGATCAATCCTCACCCGGCCGGAGAGACATGCGTGACCCAACCGGTTGACCGTATGGGTGGAGCGCCGGAGGCCGGCAAACCGCAATCGCTGAACTGTGGTGTCAGCTTCTACCATCTGCCCGGCCATATGATCCACATCGGCATGATCGACGCCACCCTTACCGATGTCAGTAGGATCCTCGGCGACGCGCAGCGGCTGGCTGGCTTCTCAAGTGGCGGCGTAGCATCCCGGCCGACAATCGATGCCACAGGGCTCTCAGGAACGTACGATTTGACCTTGGAATTCCATGCTGCAGGAGACGGCCCTGAAAACTCCGACGATGCCGGCGGTCTCACGTTGACCGGCGCACTGGAGAAGCAGCTTGGTATGCGCCTTGAGAAAGGCACCGGCTCTGTGCGGAAAATCGTCATAGACCACATCTCCGAACCGACCGGGAATTAAGCACTCTCCTGAGGGTGTAGCTGCAGGCGAAAATGCTCAAGTCGTTTTCTCCCAGGTCTTTCACCGGCGTTGCCGACCCTGATGAATGAACGGGGGGCTCGTTTCATTTGTCGTCGGAGAGGTCACGGACGCGCATAGGAGCATCTCATCAAGCGCCAACGGCGCGCTCTATATCAGCATGGGGCGAAGCCCCATGAATGAGCAGCAATAGGCTCCGAGAGCCGAAGGCCCGACCTCCCGACCTATAGACGGCCACTGAATCTGCCTGTGGCCTTCAATCTCAATGTCGAACGAATCGTGTATTTTCGGCAAAAAGCCTTCACGATCAGGTCTTCGGAAGCACCTGCTTCTCAAAGACCGCCGAGATCTTCACCTGCGCGTACCCATCGCGCAAATAAAATCGGTGAGCATCCGCGCGTTTCTGCTGCGATCTGACTCGAACTGTAGAGATCCCGATCTGTCTCGTCCACTCCTCCACGGCCAGACACAACTGCTGCCCGATCCGCCTGCCACGCATGTCATCCCTGACAACAAGTCCACCGATCACCACCGCAGGTTCTGACTGCAGGTGCCTCTCTACCGCCGCATCGATCCATCCGGCCACCACACCATGCACCTTTGCTGCAAAAGCCACGCGGTCGATACTGCTTGCTAGCGCTTCAATACGCGACCGGACTTGATCTGCGCTTGCCGGGTAGCCAAGAGACGCGCTCAGTGCAGCAACGGCCTCGGAATCATCGGCTGACAACACGCGTATCGTCACCTCGTCCATGCACCGATTCTAGGCCCGCCCCACCGGCGGCGCGGGTAGTCTCAAAAACCGGCTGCCCACTACGCTCCGGTGCAATCAAGGCGGCCCACAGTTCAACAACGAACAATCAGTGTCGAGCGCAATCACTTTCGGCCGCTACCTTTTTAACCGGGTCATCCTGAGGAGCGGAGCGAACGAAGGATCCCAGTATTTTGCCGTGGTGGCAACGATGCGTAACACGGCCCGGACTCTCGCCCTTTCAGAACTCCATTTTCTGAGATGCATCCGGCAATACTGAGATCCTTCGGCTGCGCCTCAGGATGACCCACCATGAACTGGAATGGTTGATCGAACAGAGTCAATGCTAGACTTCCGCTCAACAAAACAGTACGGCCCGGGGTTCACCGATGCGACTTAGAGTTCTCACAGCATTCGTACTTGCATTTCCCTTACTTCTCTCCGCGCAGCAGACCCCATCGTCACCGCAACGAGCCGGGAGCACGAATCCACCGACGACCAACGTCGGCTCCAGCCAGACTCTTCCCGCGAATAAAGATTTCCGCTTTGAGACCGTGTCCATCAAGAAGAGCGGACCCGACGTTCCATTTGTGCTGAGCTGGCCACCGGATGGGGTGAGGTTTCATAACCTG
>DASYEV010000206.1:0-5953 GCA_036498835.1 Acidobacteriaceae bacterium
GGGAACTTCACGCGCGCCATGAAAACGCTGGAGCGTCGCAAAACGAGGCAGCTTGATTATTCCGCCTTGCAAAAAACAGCGTCAAGCGAATCAATCGCTTACCGTTCGATAATCGACGTATTTGTGCGATGAATCGCTGCTGGGGCTTCCAACCGCCCGAAATCGCACGCCTGCGATCCTAACTCTTGCCTGCCGCCCTCCAGGCGCGCACCTTTTCCAACAGGCTGCGAAAGGCGTTCCCTCGATGGCTCACGGACCATTTCTGCCCGGGTGGAAGCTCGGCGACGGTCAGCCCGAGGCTGGGAATCAGGAACAGCGGGTCATATCCAAATCCATCGTCGCCGCGGGGCGCAGCAAGAATCTCTCCCTCCACGCTTCCGTCTGCGCGCAGAAGAACTTCGCCATCACGCGCCAGCGCAAGCGCACACAGAAAGCGTGCCGTCCGGTTGGACTCTCCTTCACGCGTTCTGGGCAGCGCATCCATCAGCGCGAGCAGACAACGGTTGTTGCGCTCATCTTTGCCTGATCCCGACTCGGCATCGAAGCCAAGATCATTCGCGAACCGCGCCGAGCGCACACCCGGTTGTCCGCCCAGCGCATCGACTTCAAGCCCCGAGTCATCCGCAAACACGATCAGCCCCGGCGCCAGCTTCGAATAGGCCACAGCCTTCAATTCGGCATTGCCCATGAAGGTGTTTGCATCTTCCACTGGCTCCGGCATGTTGGCGAGTCCGGGAAGCGCTAGCACTTCCACATCCTCCGCGCTGGCGCTTTCCGCGAACTCACGAAGCTTGCCCGCATTCCCTGTTGCTGCATAGATCGTCATACGAATTCCTTACCCGGAAAATATGTCGCCTGCTCTCGAATCTACCCCTTGGACTTCTGAAGACAGACTGGTAGCATTCGCGAACAACAATTGAGAATGCAATATTGTTCGCGGAGACTCCCTATGTCTGAAGATGCATCCGTTACCTCGCAAGTCGCTCCTTCCAGCGGTAAACCCGGGAAAAAGAAGATCGTGGTTTGCTGCGATGGCACGGGCAATGACTTCCGCTTTCCCAATGTCGTTCCGGACAAAGAGGGTTCAGGTCAGAACTCCAACGTTGTCAAGTTCTACACCGCACTCCAGATCGATAACGAGCAGGTTGGCTACTACCATCCGGGAGTCGGCACGATGGGAGCGCCAACCGCAACCCACTGGTACACGCGCCAATGGACCAAGATCAAGGGTGTCGCGTTCGGTTACGGCTTTCGCGACAACGTTCTGGATGCCTACCGCTACCTCATGGAGAATTACAACGACAATAATGGCGATGGAGACGAGGTCTACATCGTCGGCTTTTCCCGGGGAGCCTACACGGCCCGGGCGCTCGCCGGTCTTCTCCATGGGTATGGCTTGCTTTGCCGCGGCAATGAAGGTCACCTGGCTTACGCCTGGCGCATGTATGTCGCGCAGCATGGTCGTCGCGGTGAGCGCACGGTAACACCGGACGAAGCTTTCAAAGAAACCTTCGCGCATCCCAACTTCACGATCAAATTTGTAGGCGTCTGGGATACCGTTTCCTCCGTCGGCTGGATCAGTACACCGTTGCGCCTTTTCAATGTCTCGCAGAATGACAGCATCCAGATCGCAAGGCACGCAGTCAGCATCGACGAACGCCGCTGCTTCTTCACCGACAACCTATGGGGCGAGCCATCGTCGAAAACCGATCTCGTTCAGGTATGGTTTCCCGGCGTGCATTCCGATGTTGGCGGCAGCTACCTTCAGACGGAATCGAAGCTCTCGGACACGGCGCTGCGCTGGATGCTGGACGAAGCCGCCGCCGCCGGGATCAGACTGCACCCGATCCGAAGTCAGCTCGTCATCGGAATTGTTCCCGATGGAACGACCGATCATGAGGAGTTGCTTCTCTGTACAACCGGAGATCTTTACTTTCACGAGTCGCTCAAGGGTCCATGGTGGCTGGTGGAGTTCCTGCCACACATCTACTACGACAAGGATCTTGGCGAGGTCCACGGACACACCCCTGAAGAAGCGTCGAAAGATAGTGCGGAACTCCGTCGCATTCCTTTTGGAGAACACCGTCAATTGCCCGACGGCGCCCTGTTACACGCGAGCGTGATCGACCTGATGGCGGACAGCGGTCTGGAGAAACGGTACGCACCGCCCAACATCCTTTGCGGGAAATGGGCGCCCTCCGGCATCAGCGGACAGGATGGCCGGGAATACTTTCGCTACACCGCTCCGCCCCCACGCCCACCCAATGCCCTCCAACGAGCTTTCCAAAGCAAACCGGTGATGTGGACGATCGGCTGCATCGAACTCGGCTTCTATGCTTTTGTTCTGACGCTGATTCTGTTCGTCGTGCTGCACTTCGCAATTGTGTTGATCGTTTGCCTTCTTCACCACACACCCGTATGGATCACGCACCCATTGCACGTGATCTACAACGTCATCACCTGGTATCCGCGCGCATGGGGATGGTGCCGGTGCTCCTGAGGTCCTACCCCTAGTGCTTAGCAGCCTTCTAGAGCATTTCCCATGATGCTGTGCCCTCCCGAAGCGGCTGAAAAGGTCGTTTTCTTTGGGGAAAACGACTTCAACATCTTTGCCCCTGGGGTACACCTTCATGGGAAATGCTTTAGTCATGCGAAGGATGCTGTAAAGCATCTTCGCGTAAAATCCCGATCCTTCCCTTTGGACCGACAACGAACGGAAGACTCAATGCATTCCAGCGCTTGTCCGCATCCTGCGCGTCACCCGCCGCCGGCTTCAAGGGCCTCCAATCACGGCCGTCATCGGTTGAAACATCGGTTCCATTCGGACCAACAGTGATCCAGACTTTGTGCTTCGGGTAATATTCGGCGGCGCTTCGGAAGCCTCCAGGCATTTGCGCCGCGGGCAGCCAGCCTTGCGAACCGTGACGATACGCAGCCGCGCCGGTCCTTTCCTCGGGCTTCTGGTAGTCGCCGCCAACGGCCACCATGCTGCGTTCCGGACCTGCGCCAAGACCAAAGATTCCTGCGCTTGCAGATTTAGGAAAAGCAGGGAGGGCTTGAGCGGAAAAGGAGCGATGACACGATGGGGCCTTGTCATACACTGCGGAAAACAGCCTGGCCCCGTTTGGGCCGCCGGTGCCGAAGTAGACAGGGACTCGGCACGTGCTGCCGGCTTTTTCTTGCAGCAACGAGGTATTGCTCGCCGCGAATGCGCCTTCACCCGTTTCGCTCGGGGGCGTAGCCTCCGCCTTCCAGGTTTTCCCGCCATCGGAGCTGCTGCGGAATGTGAGGTGGCCCGCAACGGGATCGCCGAGAATCATGATGTGGTCGGGATCGCTTGCGCGAATGGCATCCCAAAAACCATCTTTGTCGGGATTCGTAAACAGCAGCTTCCACGTCTGGCATCCATCCGTGGTCTTATACAGCCGCGACTGGTCTCCGGATCCAATGGACATCACGATGGCCGTGTTGGCATCGAATGCCTGCACACCGCGGAAGTCCAACTTGTCCGCACCTGGAGGCACTGCGCACACCTGCCATACAAATCCCATGTCCTCGGTACGCAGCACAGTGCCGTGCGTGCCCGACGCCCACGCAACGCCGTTGCCGACAAAGTCGACACCGCGCAAATCCGCAGTTGTGCGCGAATCCTGAAGAGTCCACTGGGCTCCGGCGCTCCGGCAGGCTAGAGCGAAGACGACAACGGTGATAGAAAGGAGACGCAACATAGGCGCAAGTGTACCGCCGCCCACCCACTCCTCAATCAACCCGAATCACACAATTCGACCTTGCTCCCAGAAGGAGAACGCATCACTATGCCCACTACGCACGCAACCATCTCACTCGCCGACGCGCGCCGCGTCATCGCCGCTGCCACCAAAAAAGCTGAAGAAATCGGGCAGCCCATGAACATTGCTGTCGTCTGTGCAGGCGGCTACCTGCTCGCCTTCGAACGCATGCAAAACGCCTGGCTGGGCTCCGTCGATATTGCCATCAAGAAGGCCTGGACTTCGCGGGCGTTCGACATCACCACCAAGGACCTGGGCACCCTTTCACAATCCGGCGACCAGTTCTTCGGGATCAACGCTTCTAACGACGGCAAGGTGATGATCTTCGCCGGCGGCGTTCCCATCAAACACGGCGATGCCGTCATTGGAGCCATCGGCGTCAGCGGAGGCCTCGGCAAAGACGATCACGCAGTCGCCGAGGCGGGCGCGGCAGCCTTCGCATCCGAATAACCTCCGGCGTCGAGCATCTCAATTTCGAACCCATAAAAAGGAAAGACCCCGGACCACTCCGGGGTCTTTGCCTGTGCAACGTCGTTGGAACTGTTTCACATAGTGCGAGCGGTCATTGCTTCGCGCTATTTCGTAAAGAAGGTATTGCCGGAGTGGGTGTTCTCGTTCTTAACCTGCCGGTCCTGGGCGCGTTGCGCGCTGTCCATTGCTTCCCGGTCCAACTTCGACATGCCGGGATCTTCACCAGCCATGTTGGACTTGCGGTCAGCGGTCTTGGATCCCACGCGTTTATCGGTTGATGCATTGTTGAAGTTCATGTCCCAATCACCTCGCTCTACTAGGAAGCCTGAACGCCGCATCAGGTTGTCCCGAACCACGCTGTATGCCTCCCCAATCACCTGCCGTACACCTTTCGATTTCCTTATCTCCTGTAGCATCAACAGCAAGCACGATGAACTACGCTTCTGTCCACGCCTCCAGCCTTGTTATCGACACGCACGCCGATACGCCGCAACGTTTTATAGACGAAGGCTGGGATTTTACCGGCCCGCTCGGCGAAGGTATGTTGAACCTTGAAACCGCCCTCGCAGGCAACCTCGCAGCCGAATTTTTCGCCATCTGGGTAGAACCCACCCAGTGGCGCGGCCGCTTCGCGTTCCGCACCCTGCAACTGATCGACGGCGTATTGGAACAGATCCGCAGACACTCCGGACGCATGCGCCTGGGGTTGACGCCTGCCGACATCCTGCGCGCCTATGGCGATGGTGTTTTCTGCGCTCTGATGGGCCTCGAAGGCGGACACTCCATCGAAGCCGATCTCGGCCTGCTGCGCCTGTACCACCGCCTCGGCGTTCGCTACATGACGCTGACCTGGACCAACACCAATGAGTGGGCGGACAGCTCCGGCGATCTCGATAATCCCGCCATCGTCCATCACAATGGCCTCACCCATTTCGGCCGCGAAGTCGTGCGTGAGATGAACCGCCTCGGCATGATGGTGGATGTCAGCCATGTTTCCGACAAGACTTTCTGGGATGTTCTCCAGACCACACGCGCGCCGATCATCGCGTCCCACTCCAGCGCCCGCGCATTGACCAATTCGCCGCGCAACCTCACCGATGAGCAACTCCGCGCCATCGCGACCAACAATGGCGTCGTGATGGTGAACTTCTATTCATCCTTCATCGATGAGCAGTGGCGGCTTGCGTGGTCGCAGACCTCCGCACAGCGCGACGCGCTCCATGAAGCCGCGGCCGCTCCCTATCGAGAACGAGGCGAACCTGTTCCCTACGCGGTATCGCTGGCAATCGACCGCGAGTTCTATGAGCGGGAACTCAGTGCAACCGTGCCCCGCGCGTCGTTCAACGCGCTGATCGATCATTTCGATCACATCGCGCAGGTTGCCGGCATCGACCATGTCGGCATCGGCTCCGACTTCGATGGCTTCAGCATGTTGCCCGCAGGCATCCGTAGTGCCGCGGATTTGCCGAAGATCACGGCTGCCTTGCTCGACCGCGGCTATACCGCCGAGCAATTAGGGAAGCTGCTCGGTGGCAATCTCCTGCGCGTCTTTGACGACGTGCAGGACGCCGGGGAGTAGGCAGAGATCAGCGATCAGGGATCAGTAAGACACTGCACTCAATTGCCGCTTTCACACGGCTGAACCTGAAGCTATACCGCCACCCGATCCATTCATTTCCTGATCCCTATTCCCT
>DASYEV010000207.1:0-22961 GCA_036498835.1 Acidobacteriaceae bacterium
GTTGGCAAGACCGCGCGCCTGGAAGACACCATCGTGAAGACGAACCTGGATGCGATCCCCGAGATCGTTCGCCAGATCCGTCTGCGCGACCTGGGCGGCATCATCATCATCGACTTCATCGATATGGATGAGCGCAAGAACCGCGCCAAGGTGATGCAGGCACTGGAAGAAGAGCTCAAGAAAGACCGCGCTCCTTCGAAGGTTCTGCAGTTCAACGATTTCGGCCTGGTCGCGATCACGCGCAAGCGTGTGAAGCAGTCGCTGGAACGCACACTGTCCACCACCTGCGGCATCTGCGCGGGTACAGGTATGGTGAAGTCGCCGGTGACGGTCTGCAACGAGATCTACATCGAGCTGCGCAAGATCCAGAAGCACCTGGACAAGGGTGATGTCATGCTGCGCGTCAATCCTGAAGTGGTGAAGCAGTTGAAGTCAGGCAATGGCAAATGGCTGCAGGAGATGGAAGAAATCGCCGGCAAGACCATCCTGATCAAGAGCGATCCAACGCTGCATCCTGAGCAGTTTGAGATTCACTAAGGCAGGGAACAGCGAACAGTTAACAGCGAACAGTAAAAAGCAACGGCGGCCTCTTGAGGTCGCCGTTGCTTTTTGGGGTGAGTGCCCCTTTTCGCTTCGAAGGCAATCGCTTCCTAGAACCTAGAACCTAGAACCTAGAACCTAGAACCTAGAACCTCAACCTCGCGCCTCCGCTGAATCATTGCCGGAGATGCTTCGCTGACGGCACAATGGAGTGCACTCTCTGAAGGGTATCCATTGAACTTGCGCGGCGGAAAAGGGATGCATTCGGTTGCCGGTTGGCCTTCGGGGCTTTTGCTGTCGTGTCTCTTTGTGATGTGGGGAAGCTCTTTGAGCTTGGCGCAGGGAGGGCACCCTGAGGCGCCGCCTCCGCCGCGTGATGCGAAGACGAAACAGTGTGCCGGCCGTCTGGTGCCGCAGCTTACGGACGTTACCGTGAAGGCCGGAATCCAGTTCAAGCACACCTCCGACGCTGACAAGAAATACATCGTGGAGTCGATGAGCGGCGGTGTTCTGCTGCTGGACTACGATCGCGATGGCTGGCCGGATATCTACTTCACCAATGCGCCTACCGTGGCCCAGGCTATCGCGAAGAAGGGCGCGGCGGGAGCGCTCTACCATAACAACCACGATGGAACCTTCACGGATGTCACCCGCACATCGGGAATTTCGAATTCGTGTTTCGCGATGGGAGGAGCCGTCGGTGACTACAACAACGACGGCTGGCCCGACCTCTACCTGACGTGTCTCGGCGGAAACACTTTGTACAGAAACAACGGCAATGGCACTTTCACCGATGTCACCGCGAAGGCCGGCGTCGCGGATGGACGATGGTCGACGGGTGCGGCGTTCGGGGACTATGACGGCGACGGTTTTGTCGACTTGATGGTGACCAACTATGTCGATTTCCATTTGAATGACCTTCCGAAATTCGGCAACGGCTCGTACTGCAAGTATCGCGGGTTGGATGTGCAGTGCGGTCCGCGTGGCTTGAAGGGCGCAGGCGATTCGCTCTTTCACAACAATGGCGATGGCACCTTCACCAATGTCGCGGAGGCCGCAGGAGTCAGCGATCCTCATGGCTACTACGGTCTGGGTGTTCTATGGGCCGATTTCAACAACACCGGCCGCCCGGACATCTATGTCGCGGATGATTCCACGCCGAAGTTCCTCTACCGCAACATGGGGAAGGGACACTTCCAGGAGATAGGCCTGGAGTCGGGAACGGCATTGAGTGAAGAAGGCGCGGAACAGGCGTCGATGGGACTCGCCATCGGTGACTATCTGCATACGGGCAGGCCCTCGCTCTACGTCACCAACTTTTCCGACGAAAACGACGACCTCTATCGCAATGATGGTGACTGGAACTTTACCGAGTTCTCCTACGCATCGGGCGTAGCATTGCCTTCGCTTCCGCTGGTTAAGTGGGGCACAGCGTTTGCTGATTTCGACAATGACGGCTGGCTCGATCTGGTTGCGGTCGCCGGGCATGTGTATCCCCAGGTCGATGCGCTGTCCACGGGACCGCGCTATCGAGAGCCGGGGCTCTTTCATCTCAATGAACGGGACGGCACGTTCTGTGATGCCAGCGGCATGACAGGCAAGGCGCTGTCCGAAGCGCGTGTCTCGCGCGGACTCGCGGTGGGCGATCTGTTCAATGATGGCAACATGGATGTGGTCGTCGAGACGCTGGACGGCAGTCCGGTGATCCTCAGGAACGCCGGTGTTCCCGGACATCATTGGGTCAGTTTTGAGCTGGCCGGAGTCACCAGCAACCGTATGGCTCTGAACGCTCGCGTGCGCATGGTCGCCGGCGGCATGACACAGACGGAAGAGATTCATAGTGGCGGCAGCTATCTTTCTCAGAACGACACCCGCGTCCACTTCGGCCTGGGTACCGCGACAAAGATCGACAGTGTGGAAGTATTGTGGCCTTCGGGGAAAGTGGAGAAGCTCAGTAACCTGGCGGCGGACAAGTTCTACTTCCTGCTGGAAGGGCAGGGCAGCGTGCTCGCGGAGAAAGTAAGGCCTGCGAAGGTTAGTCGGTAGGCGCGACCGAGTCGTTCGGGCCTGAATTTTCGAGCTAGGTGTGGCTTTCGAGCGCCAAAGGCGCGACGCTATACCAGCCTGGGGCGAACCGGGGTCCCCGGCGAGCGCTTTTGCTCGCTGGGGTGGAGAAGCCCCAGGTCCAGTGCTTACAAGAGATCGAGGGCTGAAGGCCCGCTCTATAACAGCACCTTCTGGGCACGGGTAAGACCGCGTTTGCACCGCCGTCCGCTGATGGGATCACGGGGCGAAGACCTTACAATTGTGGGTGGCTATAGGTCGGGCTTTCAGCCCTCTGTTCTGTATGGGGTCGTTACCTGGGCCTTCGACCCAGGCTGGTATAGGGCGCGCCCTTGGCGCTCATGGTCGTGGTTACCCTGGGGCCGCAATTCACTACACGGGATCCGCTTCTTACTTTTTCCCAAGCGCGTCCGCGGCTTCTGTTTCTCGTTTCGCATCCGCAGGCCGATGCGCCTTGTTATACGAGTCTGCGAGTTCGCGGTGGAGTTTTTCATTGCCGGGCGATCGCTGCACCGCCTTCTCGAACTCTGCAATTGCACCCGCCGTATTGCCTTGAACGACGAACTCTTCCCCCAGTGCCTGGTGCACCTCGGCAATTTCGGGATGCGCCGTTTCTAAAACGGTGAGCCGTTCCATGCCGGCCTTCACCTGGCCGCTCTTGATGAGCGAATCATCGTAGGCGTACTCGACCAGCGGCTCAATACCGGCCTTCGCAACAACGGGGCGCAGCGTCTCGACGGCATCGCGATAGCTCTCTGTCATGGACTGGCTGATACCCAGCACGCTGCGAGCGCCGGTGTCGTCAGGATGTGCCTTCACATAACGCGACAGGGGCGGAACGGCATCCGCATACTGGGAGCCCGCGAAGGCAGCCCGGCCCAGGTTGAAGTCGAGACCTTCGAGCGAAGGGTCCCATCTCCCCGCCTGTTTGAAGTAAATGACGGCGCCTGCATAGTTGCCGCTTGTCGCTGCGATCGCACCGAGGTTGTTGTAGCTGTCTGCAATGGCAGGCTTGAGCTGCTCTCGCAGCGCCTCCACCTGGCGAACGGCTGCGGCATCCGCTTTGGGCGTTGCGCCTACGTCAGTTTGAGAGGCTGCCTGTGCGTCTTGAGAGCCCGACGATTCCATCAGGCCTGCGAGTTTGCTCTTGTCCTGGGCCAACGTTTTGTCTGCCAACTCGCGGTCCAGCAGCATCTCCGCGTGGGCTTCCTCCGGGTGGCCGTTCTTCATCAGAATTCTGCCCAGAAGATAGTGTGCCCGTTGAACCTGGTAGCGATTTCTGGACACATCCGTAGTCACGCGTATGCATTGCCGCAAGGCAGTTTCCGCTTCAGCGGAGCGGTTCATGTTCACATACAACTGGCCGAGGTAGAGATAAGCGTCGGGACTGTTGGGATTGAGCTCAACCGACTTCTTGAGAAAGGTTTCGGCTTCCTCGTTCCTGTTGCGTGTGACATCGAGCTTACCGAGCGCCGCATAGGTCATCGCATCGTTCGGCGAAATGTCCAACTCCTGCTTCAACTCCGCTTCCGCAGCTTCCAGCGGACTTTCCGCGTTGCCGGTTGCAAGCAAAATCGCGGCCAGCAGATAGTGGGCATGGGGAAGCTTCGGGTTCTCCTGAATCGCTCGACGGAACTCCGTAATGGCCCTGGGCTGGAAGTCGGAGTCGCTGTACGCGCGTCCGAAAGCCATATGGATTTCCGGGGTGTCTCCGTACGACTTCAGCATTTCATCGAAGACCTTCACGGCGCAGGTTTCATCGTTCAAATCGAGACACGCGACGGCGAGGTCGTAGCCATTGGGAAAGACTGGGTCAAGCTGTACGGCGATTTCGAACTCTTTGCGCGCCTCTGCATCTCGATTGAGTCTCAACAGAGCGCGGCCCCGCACCTGGTGCGCGAGCGCGCGAGCTTCATGATCTGTGGGATTCATCCCAATGCACTTTGTCGCCAATGCTTCCGCGCGCTGAAAGTCACCCATGACGAGGGCCGTTTGCGCATAACGGAGAATCATGGGATCTGATTGAGGTTCCAGGGCCAGTACCTCATCGTAGAGGGCGGCTGCGTGCGGGAGGTCGGAGGCGTGGCCGTATTGGGATGCCAGCCCGTCGAGAGCTTGATAGAGGAACAGATGATATTGTTGCGCGGCCTCGTTGAGCTTGCCGGCCTGTTGCAACTGCACCGCATGCTCATAATCCTGCCGCAGGTCTCCCTTGCCACTCGCAGCAGGAGGCACGGTCTGTGCCCAGAGCGCCGCGGCGGAAGTCAGGAGGAGGGCAAGGGATGTGCTGCGGCGTTTGGATCGAATGGACATGATGGAGCTGAGCGCGTTTTGCTAAAAGTGCTGGCGGAACGGAGGGTGCACAAGCCATTTTCTCCCAAGGGAAATGGCCATCTTCACTCCCGGCGAGGGCACAGCATGACCAAAACCGCTCTGGGAATGGATGAACTGTCCACCGCCGGTTTCAAATCGTACCACTCCAATACCAGGGAGTGAGCGACGTCTGTTCGGTGATCTGGCCCACAAAAGAAAACGGGAGGTGAACGATTCGTTCACCTCCCGCTGCATCGGAGGCTCGAGCAGTTTTGCTCAGGGTGTCGACCGAAGAGAGGGTGTCGAAGCCGTTTTCTCCCGTGGAAAACGTCGTTCTCCAATTCTCAAAAGGCCATGCACGAGCAAACTGCTCTAGTGCTAGAAGAAGTACTTGATATTCAATTCCATGATGCGTTGATAGGGAGCAGCCGTTTTGCTGTCCATGACACCAAAGGCATTGGTGTCATAGTGTGGCGTGATGGCTTTCGAAACGTAGTCCACGTTATAGCTCAGCGTGAGTTGGGACAGGTTGGAGTAACCAGGCAACGGATGATTCAACCAGTTGAAAGCACTGACCCGAAGCTGGACCGACTGTGTGTCGTGAATGTGGAAGGTGCGGTAGATAGCCAGATCGTTGTTGAAGTAGGCTCCGGCGCTCATGTACGGAAATTTCTGTCCGCCTTGCTGTCCTACAGGCGGCGCTGTGAAGCAGTTTCCGTTCACTCTCTGGTAATGCTTGAGGCCTGAGGTCGGATCGCAGGTGAGCAGTGGAAGAATCGGCACTGCAGCATCCGTGCCGTAGTAGGTGGCGGTACCTATTCCGGATCCGATGCCCTGTGCCTTTGCGACGGTAGCTGTTGGCAGCCCAGTCGCATAGGTGAGGCCCAGGCCAAAGTTCGGGACACCATTTCCCAGCGCGGCGGGAATGTAGCCACCCGATTGCCAGGTAGATAGCCCAGAGATCGTCCACCCGCTCACCAGCTGGTTCACTGCGCCGTTGAATGCGTGGATTCGACCGGTTGCGTAGTAGTAGCTGGAGTTGAAGACAAACGGGCGATCAGTAGCCGTGGGGCCATAGTTCAGCCGGATGTCGAATGGATTTTCCTGCAGGCTGGAGCCCAGGGTCTTCGACCATGTGGCGTTCAGGTTATAGCCAAGTTTGCCGGTCGTCTTGATCAGCGCTACCTGCAACGCGTTGTAGTTGGTGTAGGAGATGCCTTGATTCATGTACACGGCATTTGTGCCGTATGCATACCCAAAGGGATGGTAGTCGGCAGCCGTATTTCCAGTAGGCGTGCCGGTCGGTGCGCTGAAATTGGGATTGGTTCCCAGGTTTTCAGGATTGGTGGATGTTATGCCCGTGACGGGATCAGGTTTGAAGAATGCCCCGATAGGCGTTTTATTTTGATCGGCAAGTGCGGCGTAGTTGCTGCCTTCAATGCCTTCGCTGTTGTCGGAGAGTTGATGGGTATTGCTGCCGACATACGCGATATCCAGCAACGTATTCCATTTCAGGCGTTGGTCGATGGTCAGGTTATAGGCGAACGTAAGAGGTTGGCTGTAATCGCTGGGATCAAAGCCGTTCTGTGCGCCGCTCCCGCATTTCGCGGTGCAGGGCACATAGGCCAGTTTATTGAGTTGCGAAAGCTGCAGCGTCTTTCCACCTGGCAGGCTATAGCCCAGCACATGCTGTGCCGTGACCAGAGCCGGACCGACATCGTTGACCTGGGTGACGAAGCGGTATGCACCCCATCCGCCGCGGATCATGGTGTTGCCATTACCGCGCAGATCGTAAGCAAGACCGACACGAGGATCGACATAGGCAAACCGGTTGGGCTGGCCGCTCAACGGAACGCCGGCATCGATGGCATGCCAGTAATAGCCAGGAGCATACTTGCCGCTGTTGAAGTCGGAAAGCACACGGTCCTTATAGAAAACCGCCATACCAATCTTGCCGCGGTCATACCAGTGTCCGATGTGCTCCACGCGGGCGCCGAGGTCCAGGGTCAGGTGTTTGCTGACCTTCCAGTTGTCCTGGAAGAAGACTGCGGTTGCCATGTAGGCGGTGTCGGCGATGGGGGACGAATCATTCTCGCTGTAACCGGATAACGTCCCCATTACGAAGTTGCCCACGGGATTCTTTGGCGAACCGATCAGGGTGGGACTTCCGGTAAGGAGATTGGGGTTCTGTCCCGCACGGATGGTGAGGGAGCCATCCTGGTTGGTGCTGAAGGTGCTCTGGTAGTTGTCCGTAGTTTGTGTAAACGCGCCCAGCTTCAGCGTGTGTCTGCCCCAGACTTTGGTCAACGTGTCGTCAAACTGTGGAGCTTCTTTCTTGACGGCATATTTGCCCGGAGGGTTATCGAAGATGGAAGCCTGGGAGAAGTCCGGGAAGGTTTGGTTGCCGGCTGAACTGTAGGCAGGAATATTCAATGATTGGTTCTGGAAGACCTTGCCGTAGGTATAGCCCAGCGTGTTGCGGTAGGCCGCCGACGGGTTGGGCTGGACAAAGGGGAAGCTGCCGAAAGCCCATGCAGCCATGAAGTCATTGGTCATCGTGGCGCTGAAGTTGTGCACGAAGTGTCCGGCCAGCGACTTGCCGAAGAACGCTTCCGACTCGCCACCGCCCGGGTAGGGAATCGCGTTGCCCGGCGTCCAGTAAAGGTGGGCGCCGTTACCCTGTGCGAGCTGTGAGTCGTAGGCCTGCTGATACGAACCGTAAATCTTGGTGTTGGGTCCCCATTGGTAGTCGATGCGGAAGCGATAGATCCAGCCATTGTTCAGGTTCGGAATGGGTTGTACATAGTTGTAGCCACCCGGAGTGGTGGCGGGGTTGGCATTGGCGGTGGGCCAGATCTTGGACAGTGCGATCGCACCCGGGTCGATGAACTGGGAGGGTATCTTCTGACCGACGTTACCGCCGCCGGTTCCGTAGGAAGCCAAGGTGGAACTCGCCGAGGTGCCGTCTGGGAAGTTTGTTCCAGAAAGATCGCTACACCATCCGCCCTGGGGATAGCCGCTGCTCGGATTTGCGAAGAATCCATTGGGGCATAGAGCAAGGTTGTCCGCGTTATCCGTGGTGAAGTTTCCGGCCAGCATTTCCGGAGTCGGAATATACGATTTCAGAACGTTGGCGTTGCCCTGGTTCTGCAGCCACTTTTCGTAGCCGCCCCAGAAGAAGAGCTTTTTGTGGGTCATGGGAACCGGCCCACCAAAGTTGCCGCCGGGGTAGTAGTAGTGTTGAGGTCCTTGTGCGATGTGATTGTGGTTGCTTTGCCAATCATTCGCATTCAGAACGCTGTTGCGCGCGTCAAAGTAAGCTTCACCGTGGTAACGGTCGCCGCCGGATTTGCTGATCGTACTAACGACGACCGGGCCGAACGCGGTGTCGGCGCCAAAGTTCGAAGCCTGCACGCTGACTTCCGCAGTCATTTCCGGGTTGACGATGGAGACCGACGACGCCATATTGCCGGGATCGATGATGTTGGCGCCATCGGCGAGCAGCGCGGTACCGCCGCGATTCACGGCTCCGTTGATGTTGATGCCGTTACCGACCGCGCTCTGCTGTACGGACACGTTGATGTCGTTGTAGAGCGGTGCATTCTGGGTCAGGCCCGAGGAAACCGTGGTCGCGCCAGGAAGAACCTTGAGAAGTTCGGTTGTGTCGCGGCCGACGAGCACCAGGTTGTCGATCTGCGCCGAATCCAGAACGTTGGTGCGGGCGCCACTGTCCGTCGGGATCACTTCGCTGGCCGCTTCGACGGTGACGGTCGATTCGGCTCCGCCCAGCGTCAGCGTGATGGCGGGTACGGCGCGCTGGTCTCCAGCGTGCAGGCTGATGCCGGTAATGGCTTTGCCCTGAAAGTTTTTCGCGGAAACCTTCACCGTGTAGGTGCCGGGTGTCGTCGACGGAAAGGCGTACAGCCCGTCGTGGTTGGTTTCTACAACGCGGGAGAGCTTGGTCGCTTCATCCGTGAGCGCCACCTGCGCCCCCGGAATGACTGCTCCGGAAGGATCCTGCACCGTGCCGGTCAATGTGGCGGTGGTTTGTGCATGGGCTGCGGAGCCGTACAGAAGAAGCATTGCGACGGTGATGAGCGGAAGAATCCATCGGCCTGCTCCAACGACTTGCCGCAGGTCTCGCTTTAGTTCTCGCCTGATTCGAATGCCAGATGCGCTGTTCATTGACACTGCCTCCTAAAATTCCGCCAACAAGTGGAGCCCGGGCCGCTGTCATCTAACCATCGTTTCGCTCTTTTGTTAGCGACCGAGACTATAGATATGCGTTTTCATTCATGTCAAGAAAAAATCAATCGAAAGATGTAAAAAGTTTCCCGCCCGAAATACCTGGGCCGGAGCGCTCGTTCGTCGTTAGCCTAAAAATGCCAGTATCCAGTGGATATGGAGCGCCTTCTCGCGACTTTTTTAAACGCCGCCGCACTCACTTCGGAGCCGCAAAAGAAAGCGATTTCAACGCTCCTTTCGAGATGGTTTTCTCTTTTCCAAGCAGGGCTCGAAGAAATCATTGGAGCGGTATTTACCCGGCTTCCCGAGCGTGTGGGAAGCGGCTGAATGGTATGCTCGTACTTCCGTTCGGGGTACGACGCCAGCGGATATCGACGCTTAATCGCGGGGGTTGAAAGACTTGCGGCACGCCCGGCATGGCATACGGCACGTTGATCTGGCTGAGTTGGAACTCGCGTCAAGCGAGACAGCACGCGTCATTAACCGGGATATCGTTCTGGAACTCATCCGGGCCAGCCAGCCCATTTCCCGCGCCGATCTTGCTCGCCGCTCAGGACTTGGACGAAGCACCGTCTCGCAAATCGTCGAGCAATTGATCGGTGAAAACTGGGTTCGCGAAGGCGCGATGGGCTCGCTGCCGCGAGGACGCAAGCCAACACTGATTGGACTGAACGGCGCCCTGGTGGCGATTGCGGTTGACATTCATCCGAAGCAGGCCAGTGTTGCTCTGGTGGATTTGAATGGCAGGCTGTTGTCGCGTTGGCCCGTACCGATTACGTCGGATCCCGAGGCATCCATGCTCCTGGTGATCGAATGTATCCAGCGAATCCGCCCCAGCGGGCCTCACAAGTCGACCGAAGGCATTGGCTTCAGTCTGCCGGGAAGAGTGAACCCCACCACGCAACGGTTGATCTTTGCACCGAACCTGAAATGGCCTGAGTTCGACATCAAGAAGATGGTCGAAACCCGGACGGGACTTCCAGTTGTCCTGGAAAACGACGCGACGGCCTGCCTGATGGCGGAACGGACATTTGCCCGTATGGATGGCGTTCGGGATGCAGTGCTGGTTGCGGTGGCGGAAGGTGTAGGAACCTGCATTCTGGCTAATGGCCAGTTGTTTTCCGGCCACAGCGGCATGGCCGGTGAGTTCGGCCACATTCCCATGGATCCCAATGGTCCACGCTGTGGATGTGGGAAGAACGGTTGCTGGGAACTTTACAGTTCGTGCCGCGCCGCGCTGCGTTATTACCGCGAGCTGAAACCTAAAGGACCGCTGGCCACGTTTCAGGATCTGCTCAATCGAGCGGAAGAAGGCGATGCGGCTGCCGCGCAGGCGCTGAACATGCAGGCAACGTGGATCGGCCGCGGTTTGCGGATGATTATTGCCAGCGTTTCTCCCAGCATGATTCTGATTGCGGGTGATCCCACGGCGGCCTGGCATCGTTTCGGGCCGGTGATTGAAAGGGAAGCGATCGACCTGACGCTGGCCGGCGCCGCGCCTGTCATTCGGCCTAGTCATGAGGGCGAGATCGCACGGCTACGCGGCGCGGCCGCACTCGTCTTTCAGCGTGGATCCCGACGTGCGCCCCCCGGTGTCTTGGCGGAAAGTACCGCCAGGCTCGCCTGACGCATTTCTTCCAACCGTTCACTTCAAATCCAATTGTTCTTTCGAAGCCTGCCTCTCGAAGGCCATTCTTCGATTTAGTATGGGTGCCGGAGTAATCAGGCAGCACGGTGAGGGTGGAGATGAGAGTGAAGAGGATTGGGCGGCTGACCGCCGGATGTTTTCTTTCCGTTGTATGCGCGGCGCAGGGCGTGGCCCAGTTTGGCAACGAACCGCAGAAACAGCTTCCTCCGCCGGCGGTCAACTGGACCCAGCAGCAGGACCAGCAAAACATGATGGATCGGCTTGGAATCAAGGCTTTAAGGCCGGGACCGAGCGGAAATGAGAGCGATCCCAACCATGCCAACTATGATCCTGCGACCGCCAACCCTTTCCCGAACTACCCTGATCCATTGGTCTTGAACAACGGCCGGAAAGTGACCACCGCGGAGACGTGGTGGAAGCAGCGCCGCCCCGAAATTCTGGAAGGATTCGACCGCGAAGTTTATGGCCGGGTTCCCAAAAATGTACCCAAAGTGACGTGGCGCGTGCTGGTTTCGGAGCGCGAATTTATCGGCCGGATTCCTGTCCTGGCCAAACACCTGGTGGGTCATGTCGACAACGCCGGCTATCCGCTGATCGACGTGAACATCGACATGGTGGTCGTGACGCCGGCGAACGCGCATGGACCTGTGCCGCTGTTGATGATGTTCGGCCGGCCCGCCCTGCCGGCTCCAGTGCAGCCGAACCAGGACGACCTGACCCGGCTCAATGACGCACTGCGCGCCATGCTGGCCAAAAGCGATCCTTCGCTGCAGGCCATCCTGGATAAGTATCCGGCCTACCAGCCGATGACCGCTTTGCCGACGGCTTCACCCTTCGGACCCCCGCCTCCGGCCGCCGCGCCATGGCCTCCTGGAGTGAATGGCACCTCCAACGATCCGCCGTCGACTCAACAGTTGATCGCCGATGGCTGGGGGTACGCAACGCTCAATCCGGCCAGCGTTCAGGCGGACAACGGGGCGGGTCTGACGCGCGGCATCATCGGACTAGTGAACAAAGGGCGGCCGCGCAGTCCAGATGACTGGGGCGCATTGCGGGCCTGGGCATGGGGAGCGAGCCGTGGCCTGGACTATCTGGAAACCGATCCCGTGGTTGACGCGAAGCATGTGGGGATTGAAGGTGTCTCCCGCTACGGCAAGGCGGCGCTGATTACCGAAGCGTACGATCAGCGGTTCGCCATGGGCCTGATCGGGTCTTCGGGCAAAGGCGGAGCGACCGCGCTGCGCCGCAACTGGGGTGAAGCGGTGGAAAGCCTCACCGGCGGCGAGTACTACTGGATGGCCGGCAACTTCATGAAGTACGGAGCGAGCGAGGCTAGCTTCGGAACGAAGAACGCTGGCGATCTTCCGGTGGAATCGTCGGAACTGATCGCATTGTGCGCGCCGCGCCTGGTGTTTGTCAGCTACGGCATTCCCGAGCGCGGGGATGCGAAGTGGCTCGACCACCAGGGCAGCTACATGGCGACGGTCGCCGCCCAACCGGTCTTTCAGCTGCTGGGCGCGAAGACGCTCGGGGTTTCCGGCGACTACCACACGGAGAAGATGCCGCCGGTCAACACGGGCTTGCTGGATGGTCAGCTCGCATGGCGGCAGCATGATGGCGGTCATACCGACGCACCGAATATGAAGTACTTCATCGCGTGGGCGGACAAGTGGATCGGTCACACACCTTCGCAAAAGTAAGGATGGGGAATGCGCATGAAGTTGTCATCGCTGCCAATTGTTTCTGCACTTGTCTTGTCGTTGTTCGTCTCCTTGCCTGCGGCCGCGCAGCAGAAGATTGCTTTCACCTGGGATGACCTGCCGGCACACAGTTCGCTGCCGCCCGGCGAAACGCGCCAGCAGGTCATTGATGCACTGATCCACACCATCCAGACGCAACACATGCCCGCGCCTTACGGCTTCATCAATGCGAAGGCGATCGAGTCGCAGCCGGAGTTGATCAAGGTGCTCGACGCCTGGCGCACCGCGGGCTTTCCGCTGGGCAATCACACATGGTCGCACCTGAACCTGAATGCGCCTTCAACGACCGTGGACGCCTGGGGCGCGGAAGTGTTACAGAACGAGCCTATGCTCAAAAAAGAAATGCGCGATGCGGACTTCCATTGGCTGCGCTATCCGAACCTCGCGGAAGGCGAAACCGCGGAGAAGAAAGCTGGCGCACGTCACTTTCTATCGGAGCACGGATACAAGATCGCGGGCGTCACCATGAGCTTTGCCGACTATGCCTACAACGATCCCTACTCGCGGTGTATAGCCAAGGGAGATACGGCTGCGGTCAAGCTGTTGGAAGACAACTATCTCAAGTCTGCCGCGGACAACCTCGACTACGCACACGCGATGTCGATGGCGTTGTACGGGCATGACATTCCCTATGTCCTGCTGATGCATGTGGGTGCGCTCGATGCCAAACTCCTGCCGCGTCTGGTGGAGTTGTACCGGAAACATGGTGTCATGTTCATCAGTCTGCAGGAAGCTTCGAAAGATCCGTTCTACAAGAACAATCTCGACCTCTCTCTCGAACCGCATCCCGACACGCTGGAAGAAGCGATGCACCTCAAGGGACTGCCGCTGCCCAAGCGCGAACCGCTGACAGTGAACCTGGCGACCATCTGTAGAGAATAAAGATGTAGCCCGGTGCCGCGTAGACATCTTCAGGTAACGAAGCGTCATTTACATTGGAGCCGAAGGCCGTGACTTCGACTCGGCCGTGTTGTTTCGTCGCATCGTTCACGGATACGACACGATTGCCGCAATAAAGGCAGCGCACGCGTTCTTTCGCAGAGGAGTGGTATGAAGAATCGCCGTGATGTCGTTTTTTGTGCATTGTTGTTGCTTGTTTATTACGGCATCGCGTGTTCAGCGAGAACACAGGCGCCGGACATGAAGCTTTTCGGTCGGTCCAACGGCTGGATTCGGTTCGATCAGGTGATTTTGTCCACACACGATGGAGGAAAAACCTGGCAAGACATCTCTCCGCACAGTGCCCCGGGCGAGGCAGTTCTCCAAGCCCAGTTTGTCGATCCAGATCATGGCTGGATTCTTCTCAGCAACCCTGACGAAGATGACGGCGACTTCCATAACGATTGGATCTACAAGATACTTTCCACTGTGGACGGCGGTGCTTCCTGGAGTGCGAGTACCATCCCACGATTGAACCCTCCCTTGGAAGACGGTAGGCAGCCGGACATGGTGTTTCGGGATGCTCTTCACGGCTGGATAGGCATTGGGTCGGGAAATACGGCATTTAACGGAAGCAGACTCCTGACGACCTCGGATGGTGGGAAGACGTGGAAAGAGTCGCCCAGAGGAGTGCCATTTGCGGCGGATCTTTCCACAGATCCTTCCGGTGCACTTTGGGCAACCGGACAGGATGGAGAGGGTGCTCATCTTGCTGTGTCGAGGGACGACGGCAGGACGTTTCGGGCGGCCATTCTGAACCCTGGGCCGGCATCTCAAAACGACTATGAGCGACTCTATGACAACCCGGTTTTCGAAAGCAGAAAGAGCGGACACGAAGTCGTTACATTCTGGGAGTCGATGTCGGACGCCGGGTACAGCGTTCTGTTCGTCACCAGCGACGGAGGCCGAACCTGGAGGAAGGACGGAACGATCACTGGCGTGCAGCCGTGGCGGATACCGCATACGGCTTTACTGGGTACAGCCTGGTTGGTATCGGTTCGGGACTCCGCGGCCGGAGGCGCCGTTCGAGTTAAACGGGGAACCGATTTCACAATCTCGGAACACTCAAATGTTTCGCCGTGCTCATTCAGCTTTGCCAACTCGCAGATTGGATGGATGAACTGTGCGTCCGGATTGCGGTCAACGTTGGATGGAGGAGTGACATGGACCGATATTTCACCGCGATTTCAGAATGGGGTTCTTGTGCCATCCTCCGCGAATCCGCGACCAATCCGGAAACCATGATCGCAAAGCTGCTCTAGATTCTGACTGCAAGGATATGTTTCAGCTCAACCGATATCCGGAGCCGCAATCGTTCGTTCGCCTGGATGTATGGTCAAGATCGGACAAGTGGCTTTACTCAGCAGTTCGTAGGCAAAGCTGGTATTGAGGTGCCGGTCGAGCCATGACTTTGTCTTGACTCCGAGGACAATGAGGGCGGATGGATTTGCCTGGGCGCGCTCCAGGATGAGAGCGCCGGCATGTGTGCGGTCCAGTTGAAAGACGGAAGAGGACCAGCGATGGTTGTCTTCGGAAAGTGTCTGCTCCATTTGCTCGCAGTACTCTTCCACGAGCTTCGCCATGGCGGCCGGATCTTCGCTGGTGTGCCGGGGAGTGATCTGGCAGATATCGACAAAGGTGTGAAAGTCACGTCCCAGGGCCAGCGCGTAGGGCGCGGCGGCAATGGACTCCTGCGTGAAATCTGCGACGTACAGGATCTCGTCGAATTTCAATTTCGTATCGACGCCGGCAAGAACGTGGCGCCCAACCGTCAAGGTTGGGCATTTCGCCGCAAGCAGTATCTTTTCCGTGTTAGAGCCCACCAGCAGGTGACTCAGGCCGCGATGAATGCCGTGGGTGCCAAGCACAAGCAAATCAACGGGGAACTTCTGGGTCCAGTCGGGCAGGACGTCGGCCGGGAATCCAACACATATCTCCCACGCCGCGTCGATCCCGTTTCGCCGTACCCCCGCGGCGAGAGCTTCCAGACGCTCTGCCGCTGCCTTCCTCACCAGACTCGCCTTTCCTTCCATCTCGACTTCGAGTGCCGCCTGACTTAGCTCCAGGCAGTGGAAGAGAATAATTCGGGCTCCGTAGCGATGCGCAAAACCTACCGCGTAATCCAGTGCGAGACGAGAGCTTTCCAGAAAATCCGTGGCGACAAGAATTCTCTTGTGCACAAACAGTTGGATGTTCACGGGCCTTGTCATTGTGTCCCCAATTCTGCGTTCCGTAGCGCGCCTGGTGGGGGCGGCTGCATGCATGTTGTCCCGCTTCGCGTTTACTGGCCTGTCTGATACTTGATCGCGCTCAGAGAGCCTTGATAGGCGTAGCGCGCATTCTGCAACTCGATCTGTGCCTGGGTCTGAAGCAACTGCGCCTGGCTAAGCTCGACGATCGAAGACAAGCCGAGATTGTAGCGGGTTTGAGCGAGAGATAAAGCCGAGTTTGCCTGCTCAGCCAGTTGCTGCGCAACGGCGATGCGATTGAAGTTCGACTGCGCCTGCAGCACGGTGGTGGTTACGTCGCGCGTGATCGCATCGCGGAGCTGCAGCACCTGGGCATCGGCTGCAGTCGCTCGAAATTTCGCTTCGTTGGACCGGGCGCTAAAGAGGAATCCGTTGAAGATGGGTATGTTGACATTGATCCCAACCGCACCATAGGCCTGACTGGCGATTCCGGAGGACCGGACAGGTGCGTCACCTGCGGCTCCAAGTGCGGTCACCGTAGGCAGCGACAGGTCCCGTTCGGCTGAAGCGAACTTGTGGGCGGCATCGGCCTGTTGCTTGAGGCTGGTTAGGTCCGGACGGCTGTCGAATGCCAGCTTGATCAGAGGCGCAGCTTCTGCGGGCGCGGTTGGGGGTGCGGTGGGAGTTTCATCGATGAGCCGATACACGACCCCGCTGTCGTCGCCAAGCAGGGCAGCGAGCGCGGCCTGCGCGCTGGCGCTCTGGTTGCGGGCGTCCAGGAGAAGAAGCTGCGCCTGAGCGAGCGCCGCATTCGCGAAGCTGAGGTCCAGGGTCGAGCGCAACCGTGCCTTGGTCAGTGCCTGGATCTGATTCGAAGTTGCCTGGCGAGCATTCACGGTTTGCGTTGCAACCTGAATCAACGCCTGCGCACCAAGTGCCCGATAGAAGGCTTCATCCACGGAAAACACAATGTCTTCGCGTGTGGCTGCGAGGGTGCTGTCGGCAGCCTGCGCACGAGAGCGAGCAGAGGCAATCAGGTTGCGGGTGCGGCCGAAATCCGTGAGGATCTGGTTGAGCGTGATGCCGGCGGCGGCACGCTGGTAGAGCGTCGGATTGTTCAACGCGCCTGCGGTGAGGCGGCTGCCGTCATCGGCTCCGACCGCGGTGACATTGCCCGCAATTACCGGGAATTCAGCCGCCCGCTGTTCGCGTGTGACTTGCCCCTGCGCCAATGCGAGCAGGCGCGCAATGGTGATCTGCGGGTTATGGGTGAGTGCCTCCTGTTCCGCCTGAGCCACCGTCAGCGACGGAGCGTTGGAAGGAATAGCAGGCGCCTGAGTCAGAGCATCGGGCAACTGCCGGATCTGGGCAGGCGCGGCAGGAAGCGCCTGCGCTGCCGGCTGTCCTGTTCCGGATTTAGGAACAGGGCGCGAAGGCAGCGGGGTCTGAGGCAAGACGGGGGTTACCGCGGGCGGAGTTCCATTGTCGGTGGTGACGGGGGTTTTCGTTTGTGCGTGCGACGGAAGTGTTGTCACGCAGAGCACGGCGGTGAGAAGGGGAACCATGTGGGATCGCATCAGGCCACCTCCACGGGAGTTTCGAGCGGAATGGGTGGTGGCGGATTTTCCTCTTTCCCGTGTACCCAGAGATAGGCGGCGGGCACCACGAAGACCGTCACGATGACGGAAACGGTGAGGCCGCCGATGATGGCGCGGGCCAGTGGAGCATATTGTTCACTGCCCGCTTCAAGCGCGAGCGCCATGGGCACCATACCCAGAATGGTGGCCAGGGAAGTCATGAGCACGGGCCGCAAACGGACGCGGCATGCGGTCGCAACCGCTTCTCGAATAGGCATGCCTTCGTTGCGAAGTACGCGGGTGAATTCAACGATCAGGATGGAGTTGGACACCACAATGCCTGTCATCATGACGACGCCCATCAACGACATCACGTTGAGTGTGGTTCCGGTCAGCAGCAGTACAAGAAGAACGCCGGTGATGCCGGGAGGAATCGCGAGAAGGATGATGAGCGGATCGATGAAGGACGAGAACTGGGCCATCAGGATGAGGTAGACCAGGATCACGGAGAGGATCAGACCGATCGCAAAGCTCGTGAAGGACTTGCGCATGCCTTCGACGGAGCCTCGCATGTTAACGCGCAGGTTGGATGGAATGTTCGCGTTCTTGATCGTCTTTTCGACGCGGTTGGCGAGGCCGCCGAGGTCCTCACTGGAAGGCGAGACATAGATATCAATGACGCGGCGAAGTTGATAGTGGTCCACTTCGGTGGGTGTATTGATCTGCTTAATGTCGGTCACCGCACCAAGATTGGTGTTCATCGGGCCGCTTCCATTGGGCCCGGACGCATAGGGGCTCGTGACGCCTTTGCCTTTCATGCTCAGTGGGATTTGCTGAAAGTCTGTGAGCGATTGGACTGCGGTCTCCGGATATTGAACGGTGAGCAGATAGTTGTTGCCGCTCTTGGGATCGACCCAGTAGGTGGGCGCGATCATGCCGTTGGAACTCAGGGCGGTGATGACGTTGTCGATGACCTCGCGTGAGTTCAGGCCCAGTCGCCCAGCCATCTCGCGATTGACATTGAGTTCAAGCCCTGGGTAGTTCATATCCTGTGGGATAAGAACGTCGCTGACGCCTTTCAACTTACGGACATCTTTTGCCAGGGAGTTGGCGGCGGCGAATGCCTCCTGCAGATTGTTACCGCCTACCTGGATGTCGATTGGAGCCGGCAGTCCAAGATTGACGACGGCATCTACCAGGCCGCCTGTCTGAAAGTAGGTAGAAAGCTCCGGCAGGTCCGTCCGGAGTTTACTGCGCACGAGATTCATATACGCGAAGCTTGATTTGGAATGATCTTCCCGGAGCGAAACCTGAACGAACGCTGTGTTCTGGGTTGAGTTGGGAGTGTAGATCGCGGAAAAGTCCGGCGTCGTGCCAATGTTGGAAACGATCATGTCCAGATCTTTCGCTGGGATTACAGAGCGGACATCCTGTTCAACACGCGCGATGTATTCGTTGGTGAGCTCAATACGGGTTCCCCCCGGAGCTTTCACATTGATCACGAATTGTCCTGGATCGGTGCGGGGGAAAAACGACAGGCCAAGGAACGGGTACAGGCCGAGAGAGAAGAGAAAGATTGCGAGCACGCCAAGTGTGGTTGCGATCGGCCGAAGAAGGGTTTTGCCGACCGCGTGATCGTAGTGGAGCAGCGACTGATCGTAGCGGCGATTGAACCAGCGAACGAAGCGCTGAAAAGGATTGCCGCCGGGACGGTGCCCCACCTCATGCCCTGCATTCTTGATGAACTTTGCGCAAAAAAGCGGCACCACGGTGAACGCCACCACGTACGACGCGAACAGCGAAAGCACAACCGAGAGCGCAAGGGACGTAAAGAGAAAGCGGCTGACCCCATACAGAAAGACCACGGGGAAGAAGACGATGGCCGTGGTGAATGTCGCGGCGAGTACGGGCAGAGCGACTTCGCGGCCGCCAATCTCAGCGGCTTCTTCAGGCGATTTCCCCATCTCCAGATGGCGGAAGATGTTCTCCAGCACCACCACGGAGTTATCGATCAGGCGCGAGAATGCCAGCGCGAGCCCACCCAGCACCATGGAGTTGATGGTCTCGCCCATGAGGTTGAGGATGAGGAATGCAGCGAGCGCCGAAAGAGGGATCGACAGCATCACCGCTACCGTTGCACGCCCATTGCCGAGGAAGACCAGGATCATCAGAGCGGTCAGAACCAGGCCGATGCCACCTTCGGACCCAAGATTGCGGATCGCGGTTTTGACGAACACCGATTGGTCGAACACCACCTTTGTGACGAGGGTTTTCGGAACATCGAGCAAACGCGTCAGAGCATCGCGCACTCCGTTCACGACCGAAATCGTGTTGGAGCCGCCACCCTGTTTCAGGATGGATAGATAAACGGACTTCTGTCCATCGACTCGCACAATATTGGTCTGGATGGCGTTCGCATCTTTGGCGTAGCCAACATCGGAGATAAGCAGTTGTCCATTGCCGACTGACCGCAGAGGAAGCCTTTCGATCTCAGCGGTTGTTGGCAGCTGGGCGTTGGTGTAGATGTTGTAATCTTTTGGGCCGATCTTGACATCGCCGGCGGGAAGGATGGTGTTCGCTTCATTCAGGGAACGGACGACGTCCATGGGGCTAAGCTGATGGGCCTCGAGCTTGACCGGATCGACATAAACCTGGATCTGGCGATACTTTCCACCGAACGGTTGCGGCACGGAAGCACCCGGCACGTTGGCGATCTGGTTGCGTACGGTGAACTGCCCAATGTCGTGCAGTTGGGTTTCGTTCAGGCCTTCTCCCTTCAGCGTGATCAGACACACCGGAAGCGAGGACGCGTCGAACTTCAGCACCACCGGCGGTAACGTGCCGGGCGGCAGGCGGCGCAACTGCGCCATGGCGAGGTTGGAGATGGTCGACACTGCGGAGTCGGCGTTGGTGCCGGGTTGAAAGTAAACGCGGATGAGCGAAACGCCGGTCAGCGATCTTGATTCGATGTGATCGATGCCTGCACCCAACGTGAAGAAACGTTCGAACGGATTCGTAATGTTGGATTCGATCTGCTCCGGCGGCATGCCGTTATAGAACGTGGCAACCACAACAACCGGAATATTGATATTGGGGAAGAGGTCAACCGGCATGCGGGCGACTGTGGTCGAGCCCACCACCGCGATAACCAGGCACAGCATGATGATGAAAAACGGATAGCGCAGGGAGAAACCTGACATTACTGAGCCTCCGTTGCATGGAAGGCAGTCATGGAGTCGAGTTTCGGTTCCACCAGTTCGCCCTGCTGGTAGCTGGTGATATTGGCGGCAATCACTTTGTCGCCATCATGCAGACCGCTGAGAATTTCGACACGGTTCGCGGTCGAAATGCCGGTCTGCACAACGCGCTTCTGCACGTGGTTCGAAGCATCGACCAGCATGACAAATGGCTGGGTGCCGCTGCTTTCCACAGCCTGGACGGGAACCACCAGCGCGTCGCCCGAGCGCTGGATATTGAGGACAACCTGTGCATACATGCCAGGCGCCAACTGGCCTTTAGGGTTGGGCACGTCGATCTCAACCTGCATGGTCCGCGTAGAAGGATCAAGCGACGCGGTGTCGCGGGTCACCGTTCCGGGAAAGGTCTGCCCCAGGGCCTGCACCTGAATTTGCGCGGTGTCGCCGGTGTGGACGAATGACGCAAGGGATTCCGGCACCGGAAGCCGCAAGCGCAGAATGTTGACTTGAGCGAGCTTGACGACCGGCATGGAACCGGCATTCGATGTACCCGCCTGGATCAGGGCGCCGGTATCGGCATAGCGCCATGTGATGACGCCGCTGAACGGCGCGGTGATGCGTGAGTAATCTTCCATCGAAGCATAGCGCTGGTGTTCCGCCTGCGAGATGCCGAGCTGTTGTTGCATCGCGAGCAGGGCGGACTGGGCTTCTTCCACCTGAGCCGCAGCCGCCTCGTCTTTAGCGCGTGCATCGTCCAGCTCCTGCTGGGCAATCAGGCCGGGTTGAGCCGCGGATGCCTGTTGCAGGCGCTGTGAGGCCGCGTGCAGGCTTTCATAGTCCGCCTTTGCTCGAACCACCGCGCTGCGCGCGCGTGTGATCTGCTCCTGTGTCTGGCGTACGCCCGCGCTGGCGCCCTGCACCTGCGCGACGAGCTCCGGCACATCCAGCGTGGCGAGCACCTGCCCTGCCTTAACGCGGTCGCCGATGTCTACGCCGATATGCCGGATATAGCCGGCGACCTTGGCGTGAAGTTCGATCTCCTGGAAGGGCAGGAACTCGCCCGCAACGCGCAATGTGTTCGCCAGCGGCTCACGGTTGGCTATGGCGACTGGAGCAACGCGCGTCTGGCTTGCCGGCGATAACTTGTCGCCGGAATGACAGCCTGCAGCGAGAAACAGGAGAGACAGTATCGGGAGGATGCGCACAGGCATCCTCGCCCTGAGGGCAGGAATTCGATTCATGAAGGGAGGGCTCGCTTGGTGAGATAGTTCTGCCTGGAGAGGCAGCGGCCGCGCTATGCGCGGAAATCGAGCGAAGAGCTAGCGGACTGGCGGAGGACGATTGGAGGCCGGCAGCGACAGAATGTCGTCGAAGTGCGAGGGAAGGCTGAGGCTGAACCTGCGCGCCCTTAGTTCGACAGCGACAGGCAGGAGCAACAACAGGATGACCGCAAACAGAGCCGCAGGCTGACCTGCAGTTTGCTCAACGGTAGCCGGTACCTGAGGGGCTTTGGCGCTCTTGGTCGACCAGATTTTGGTCGAAGCAAGCGGGGTGCTTCCGGAGTCCTTGGAGTGATAGGCGGCGAGCTTGGTGCCGACTGCGAAAAACAGCAGAAGGGCACAAATAAGAGTTCCCAGGCCATAGTGCAATACCTTGCAACCTGCGGACCTGGAAGATACCTTCACCATTCCAGCATAGCGTAATCGCTGCTGCAGTGTCTGCATGATGGAAAGCGAAGCCCGCTGATCAGGTGCCCGTACAACCATGTCTTTCCCCATCCCGGCGCGATGAAACTGCGCCCAGGATAAGGAGATGTGCGGGAGACGCTTTAGGGAGTATCCGCCTCATGCGCGATTGGAAGACAACGTGAATGCAGCGTTACATTCGCACGAACTCCACGCGCCGGTTGTTGGCTTTGCCTTCGGGAGTGGTGTTCGGTGCAATGGGCTTGGCGTCACCATAACCTTTGGTGGTGAGACGCGAGCCGTCGACGCCCATGCTGACGAGCTGTGCCATCACCGCATCGGCACGCTGCCGCGAAAGCTGCTGGTTGTGCTGGGAGGCGCCGGAGTTGTCGGTATGGCCGTCGATCTCGAACTTGAGAGAGGGATCACCTGCCATCACCGACTTGATCTGATTCAGGACTCCCATGCTTTCCGGCCGGATGGTCGCACGGTCCACATCGAAATTGATGCCGTGGGTAACAATTTTGGCGTCGGTGAACTTCTTGCCGAGCAGGTTCATTCCTCCGCCGGTAGCGAGCCGTACATTCGCAAAGCTGAGTGGCGTTTCCTGTCCTGCTATACCCGCCAGCGTGAAGCTCGTAGGCTGGAATTTGGCGTCCGGCACGACGAGGACGCGCGCCTGGTCGAGATAGACCTTCAACTGCGTGCCGTTGAACGCTATGGCAACGTGATGCCAGCGGTTGATGAAGCCGTCATCGCCACGGCTTGAGGCTGGGTAGGAGCCATTCAGGTCGACTCCGTTGG
>DASYEV010000208.1:0-19495 GCA_036498835.1 Acidobacteriaceae bacterium
CTGTGGGTTGCGCAGGACGATGAAGGCTTGTCACGCATTGGGCATGTTTCCGATGCGGCCCAGGCGCATGTCATCGAAAGCTCCGGCCCGAATGACCTCACCGCATCGCAAACCCACGCTCTTCTGCAGGACCGCGAAGGCAACGTTTGGGTGGGGACCGATCGTGGGATCGACCGTTTTCAGAAAACCTCGTTTGTCCATTTTCGCGCGACGCAGCTTCGTTATTTTCCAGCACTGATTGCCGGTGATGACGGATCGGTGTGGATCAATTCGCATGGCTCGCCGCTGATGCGTGTACAGGATGGCGTCACCACACCTGTCGGCGCCCATGTGAATACAGGACCGTTTGCGAAGCGCAGAAACGGCGACATCTGTTTCATCGACCTCACCTCGTATGAACTGCAGTGCTATGGGAAGAACACACCCACGCACGTGAAGCTGCCGGATTTCCTGGAGCATTCGCCGCCGATGGGTTTCATTGAAGATGATGACGGCTCGCTGCTGGTGTCGTTTCAGGGCAAGGGTTTCTGGCGCGATCGTGACGGAGTCTGGGAGAAGATGGACGCCGCGGGCCTTCCCAAAGGCAGCCCCTGGGGAATGCTTTCCGATGCACGCAATCGTCTTTGGCTCGGTTACGGCAACAACACCGTGACCGAACGCAGGGAAGGCAAGTACCAGACCTTGACGATCGATGGTGCGTGGCGTAATACGCTCACCTTCTATGAAGCGGCCGGCACAATCTGGGCAGGCGGTTCCAGCGGGCTTTGCTTTCTCGATGGAGACCATTTTCGGCATGTGCGCACACTGGAAGCCGACCTCTTCAAAGGGACCTCCGGCATTGTGGCTGACGCCTATGGCAACCTGTGGGTGAACGCCGGCGCAGGCATCCTGCGCATTCCCGCGGAAGAGATCACGCGTCTGCTTGCCAACCCTGACCGCCCGGTCAAAGTGGATTTGTTCGACGAGAACGATGGCCTGGTGGGCCAGCCGACGCAGTACAAACGAGCGCCCTCCGCCGTTGCCGATACTCGCGGCACGCTGTGGTTCGCGACCGGAGGCGATGTGGTGAGCCTGGACCCCAGCAAGCTGGGCCGCGCGCGGGCTCTGCCCAGCGTGCTGATCGAAAGTGTTTCGATCGATGGCAAGCCGGCCTTGAGGGCTCCCGGGCAGCCGGGTGCCCTGCTACGCACGGATTCTTCGCATCTCCACGATCTTGAGATCAACTTTATCGGCATCAACCTCAGCGCGCCGGAGCGTATTTCCTACCGCTATCGCCTGGTTGGTGAAGACAAGACCTGGCAGGATGCCGGCAAGCGCAGACAGGCCTTCTATACGCGGCTCAATCCCGGCACCTATCAGTTCCAGGTTTCCGCAAGCAGCGGCGAGGAGTGGAGCGATCTTGCGGCTCCGCTGCGTATTGAAGTGACCCCGGCGTTCTATCAAACGTGGTGGTTCACGCTGCTGTGTGTGCTGGTGCTGCTTTGGATTGCCGCCATGATCTTTAAGGCGAGGATGCAGTTCGTCACGGAGCAGGTTCATGCACGGCTGTCGGAGCGTCTCGCGGAGCGCGAGCGCGTGGCCCGCGAGCTGCACGACACCCTGCTGCAGGGCTTCCAGGGCCTGATGATGCGGTTCCACCTGGCGACTCAATCGATACCCGCGAACGAACGCGCGCGTGCAGAGATGGAAGAAACCATGGATGCAGCCGATGTGCTGCTGGCGGAGAGCCGCGACCGCATCCGCGATCTGCGCTATGAATCCATTGAGCCTGCATCTCTGGACGAGGCCCTCCGAGCTCTGGGTGAAGACTTTGCCAGCCCGCACACCTGGACGCTGGAGGTCGTGACGCGCGGCATTGCCTGCGACATGAATCCGGTCAGCTACCAGGAAATCTATGCCATCGCGAAAGAGGCTCTGGTCAACGCGTTTCGTCATAGCCAGGCTGCGGAGATCAAGGTGAACCTCTCGTTTGAAGCCACGAGGTTCGTCCTGGAGATTGCCGACAACGGGAAGGGCATCGCGGCGGATGTCCTCGGCGGACACAAACGCGCGAACCACTGGGGCTTATCCGGCATGCAGGAGCGTGCACAGAACCTGGGAGCGGATTTGAAGTTCGCGACCCCGGCCGGAGGCGGCACAGAGGTCCGGCTCGTCGTGCCTGCCACGGTCGTCTGCCGCGAGCGGCCCAGGGCTTCGTCGCTGCGCTACTGGGTGCAGACGTTGCTGGATCGCTTGCGAAAGCCGGCCTGACGCCCGCTTTCCCGGTCCGGAACCTCTGAAATTCCATGCCGCGAGCAACACCTTGGTGGGGTCTCGGGCTATCTCCGCTGTGCTACCGTTTGAGCATCCGATTGCCGCGGCGTTCGTTCTTGAGGGCGGGTAATTTCATGAAATCGAGCGTGATTCGCGTGCTTTGCGCAGACGACCATCCACTGATCCTGGACGGCGTGGCGCGTCTGCTTGAACGCGAAACGGACATGACTCTGGTGGCGGAAGCGTGCAATGGCGTGGAAGCGGTTGCCGCGTTTCAGCAGCATCAACCGGATGTGACGCTGATGGACCTCCAGATGCCGGAGATGAACGGTGTTGACGCCATCCACAAGATCCGCGAGATCAGCCCCCGCGCCCGCTGTGTGGTGCTGACCACCTACCGCGGCGATGTGCAGGCCGCTCGCGCCTTCAAGGCTGGCGCCGTGGGCTATCTGCTGAAGACTATGCTGCGCAAGGATCTGATACGGACGATCCGCGATGTGCACGCAGGCCTCCGGCACGTGACGCCTGAGATCGCGAGCGAGATGACAAAGTACTATGCGGCGGATGAGCTGTCGCCCCGGGAGATCGAGGTCCTCAGGACGATTGCGGGCGGACGGTCGAACAAGATCGTGGCCGATCGGCTCGATATTTCCGAAGACACCGTGAAGGGCCACATGCGGAGCATTCTCGCCAAGCTCAGTGCGAATGACCGATTGGACGCGGTCATGATCGCGATGCGGCGGGGAATTCTGGATGGGTAGGAAGTAGCGAGTAGGGAACAGGCAACAGCGAACAGCGAGAGAACAGAGATCAGATAATAGAGATCAGGAATCAGGTTCTAGTTTTTGTCTTTCTTGTTGTCATCCCCGCAGGGGATCTGCTTCTTCTTTTTGCCCCACAAATCTGTCATCTCGACCGGCGCTTGGCGGTTTGCTCACGGTGCCTAGTGGAAAAGAGCGCCCGAGCCGTTTTCCTCCAACCAAAACGGCCCTCACTGAGTTCGAAGAAGCGAAGTATGAGAGGAACCGCCAGCGAAGCGGACAGATCTGCTTCTGCATCAGCCCATGCTTTCAGTGGAAGCGGTCGCGTGTCGCGCGATGGCCCACTCATGAGCGATGAGACTGCTCATGAATGGGGCACCCGGCCGTGCGTGGCTCTGGATGGATAGGGATCAGGGGCCATGAAGTGGCTTCAAAACTGATCTCTAATCTCTGTTCTCTTATGCCCTACCCCTGAATGAACTCCAGCAAATCCGCATTGATCTGATCCGCGTTTGTTGTCGGCATGCCGTGCGGGAAGCCGGGGTAGGATTTCAGCGTGCCATGCTTCAGCAGCTTGACCGACTTCGCCCCCGTGCCGTGGAAGGGAGCGATCTGGTCGTCTTCGCCGTGCATCACCAGAACCGGGATATCGATGATCGCGAGGTCCTCGAAGAATTCGCTCTCCGATAGAGCCTTGATGCAATCATATTGAGCTTTGACGCTGCCCATCATTCCCTGACGCCACCAGTTGTCGCGGATACCTTGCGAGATCTTCGCACCTGGTCTGTTGTAGCCGTAGAAGGGAATCGTCACGTCCTCATAGAACTGAGCCCGGTTGTAAGCCGTGTCCGCGCGGAGCTGGTCAAAGAACGCGAGCGGAACGCCATCAGGATTCTTCTCCGTCTTCATCAGCAGGGGTGGGATCGCGCTGATGATGACTGCCTTGGCGACACGTCCTGTCCCGTGCCGCGCAACATAGCGAATCACCTCGCCGCCGCCGGTGGAATGCCCCACATGAACTGCATTGGTGAGGTCGAGTTTGTCAGCCAGCGCTGCGACGTCGGCCGCGTAAGTGTCCATGTCGTTGCCGGTGGACGTCTGTGTCGACCGTCCATGCCCGCGGCGATCATGCGCGATGACACGGTAGCCGCGTTCCAGGAAAAACATCATCTGCGAGTCCCAGTCGTCCGCAGACAACGGCCAACCGTGGTGGAAGAAGATGGGCTGACCGGTGCCCCAATCCTTGTAGTAAATCTGCGTGCCGTCTTTGAGCGTTAACATGTCCATGGGTAAATCTCCTGAGGGGGCTCGTTCCGGCGAGATGACCTTGCAGCGATTTCCGGAACGGCAAGTTCAGGAGAATGCAAAGGAAGGCTTCGCACATGACACCCAGGGCGTGTTCTGGAGGTACACAATGGTGGAGCGAGAAAGAGAACAGAGATTAGAGAACAGAGATCAGAGGTGCGGATATGCCTTTGCACTGATATCTAATCTCTGTTCTCTGCTTTCCTCACTCCACGGCCAGATACGCCTTCTGATAGGTCAGCTTAAATCCATCAGGCTGCTTGTTTTCTCCCGCGACTGGGACCAGCGTGACGGCGACAGCGTCGGAGTGTTCCTTCATGGCTTCGGCGTTGCGGCGCAGTTCGAAGGTGTAGTTGCGGGGGTGATTCATTTCGTTGGCTGGGGCCTGGCCTGTGGCGTGGTGCGGCACGATGGAGAAGTAGCCGACGAAGTGCGGATCTTCCACGCTGGTTGCGGCGTTGGCGTCAGGCTTGTCGATAAAGACTCGCACGACAGGCGCGCCGCCCGGCGGGGCCACGACCCCTTCAATGTGCAGGACGTACTGGTTGGGGGTGCCCGCGGAGAGCGCTTTGAAGTTGGCGGAATGTTCCGCGGACAGTGCGACCTGGCGCGTGTCGGGTGCCCCGTTCAATGTGACTCCGCCGGCAGGCAGAGCCAGCGGCAGTGGTTTCACGGCGTGCAACGCGGCCGCTTTGGGGACCTGTCTGTTTTGCAAACCGGGAAACTCTTTGATCAACGTGTCGGAGGCGTAGGTGTAGCGCAGGCTGTCCTTGTGGTTCAGTGTGTCGGCGACGGAGATGGAAACCAACTCGGCGTTCTCGTTGTAAAACGTCCAGCGATGGGTCAGCCAACTGGCCGCGGTGAGGTTGGCGTTACCCTGCATGCTCAGCCACACATCCCACAGCCGGTCGATGTTGGCGTGGTGCGCAAAGAACAGCGGATCCTGCGCGGCGGTAGCGAGCACGCCCATGTCGATCACACCATTCGGGTTCTGCAGTGACGGTTGTCCGGTCCACACGTGGACGATGCCGTGAGGCCCGTTTTCCACGCTGCCGCCGTTGGAATTCGGCAGGGAAGGGTCGCTGCCGAAAAAGTTTGTTCCATGCGACCCCAGTGCGTTCTGCATCGCGGTTGCGCCGACGTAGCTTACGGGAATGATATTGCCGGTGGTTGCTCCACGAAATGCGTCCATCATGGTGCACTGGGTGGGCGGCGGCATGAAGACGGGCGGAACCTTCGCGCGCGCGGGTATGTTCCAGTCCCAGTAGGCCAACCGCAGCGTGTCGTCGCCGATCAGTTTTCCCAGGATGCGCTCATGCATGAAGAGATAACAGCGATGCCAGGGAAAGAACCACCAGCCTCCATGAATTTCCTGCCCAGCCTGTCCGTTCTGCCCGCCGCCACAGTACCAGCAATGGACATGGGCCTGCTGCATCCACCCACGCGGATCCAGGGGATTGGTTAGGGTAAGCTGCCGCATCTTATCGTAAGCGGACTGCAGACGGGCGGCTTCCGCGGCTGTGAGTGAGAATGCACTTTTGCGCGGCTCAATGGGAATCTTGGTGTCGGGCGCGAAGCGTCCAATGGGCTTCTTCCAGGGCGGCGGCGCGCAATCGTTGGGAACCGGATCGCTGAATGCGCCAAGCATCGCCTGGGGCAGCGCAGCAAGGGAAAGCCCGGCGGCGACGCCGCGCGTAAACGCTCTGCGAGTGATGAAATCCAAAGGCCTGGACATGAGAAATCCTTTCGGTTTCATGAAGGTGGATGACTGGGCCTGGGCCGCTGAAAATGTCCGGCGCTCGCCTGAAACAGGAAATCGCAACGTGGACGGCAAGCCTGCCGGGTCAGGGAGAGCGCTGAAACCATCGACCGCCGGCAAGCGCACTCTCGCAGGCCGCCGAAGTTAAAACGCGGGAAGAATGCTGATGTCTGCAGGGGAAGCCGACGCGGCAAGAGGGGCACGTCTGTGTGTAGAGCGAACGAGTCGCATGCCATAACTTTCTCCGGAGGCCGTGGAGGAAGAGGAACATGGCATCGCAAATAGCGTCAAGCGAATATTGCGCGGAGCAGGTTATTTCTCGGCAAACGAGACAATTGGTCGTGTTGAGGTGATATCAGAAAGGCAGGAAGTAGGAAGTAGGGAACAGGGATCAGGAAGTGCAAAAGCGGGATCACGGCCAATGCGGTTTTCGGAGTTCTGGGCGACTGCCATTCTGCGTTGCTCAATAGGAGGATTGTCCCGGTGCATCGGGTCCGCGATACTGGGAGCATGACGACTTCCGAGCAATGGATCGCGGCGATCGAGGGCGCGTGTGCCGAGCCGGATCCGGTGCGTTCCAATCGCTCGATCACCACGCTGCACTATGTTCTTTCCGAAGCGCTCGCTGAACGGCTTGGGCGGGATGGCGGCCCAAACTTTCATTCATGGGCGGTCTGGGGTTCACGGAAGGCCGGCGTAACCATCCGTCAGGAAGATCTGGACAGCGCCGTGGGCGATGCGACGCGTATGGGCGTTTTCGTGGGTGCGCTGATTGGCGCGGCGGTGGGTGTGCTAGCCGGGCATTGGCTTCACTGGCCTTCGGGTTTTGGTGCTGTGCCTGGAGCGGGCATCGGCGCTCTTACCGGTGGATGGACAGGGAAGCGCATCGCAGTCTGGAGCCGCGGGAAGGCCGCGAAGCTGATGCTCGAGGGCAATCAAATTGTGATCCGGGATATCGGAGCGCAGTCGGCACGCTTTCTCGAGTTGCTGGAGCACGGAGCAACGCGGGAAGGCCGCGAAGCATTTTTCGTGGGTCTGCGTGCAGGCAGTACGGAAGAGAATGGCCAGGGTCGGCTTGCGACCGCGTTCCGCAGCTATCTCGCGGCATTTGATTCAGACGATTTGCCAACCAGGCGCGCGGCCATGATCGTGGGAAACTGCGAGATTGTGTATCACGAGCACATTCGGCTTGAGCCTTACATTCGTAGCGCGATGCCATTCATTGTGCGGCGTTGTGCAACCCAACGGTTGATGACCTACGAAATCGGTGAACGGATTCTGTCGGTTGGCGAAGACCTTCCAGGTTTTCCAACTCCAACGGCGGCAAAGGACTGGGCGCAGATCGAACAGCGTATGCGCTACGTCTTTGCTCTGTTCCGGAAGTTCCACAGCGCACCGGAGGTTTTCCTGCCACCCTATCCCGAGACGGAAACGGTGCTGCCGTCACCTGTGCAAGAGCAGAAGGGGTACCTTAGCGCCTGAAACCGCTCCACTCAACTGGCACCTCGATTAGTGGTTGCTTCTTAGTACGCCGGAAACGCCTCACCGAACATAGGGCCTTTGCTCTTTGATTGCGCTTCCGTTGCTTCGTCCTGAATGACGTCCCAATGCTCGACGAGAATGCCGTCCCGGATACGCAGAATGTCGGCGGCGATCCAGTTCACCGGCGCTCCAAATCCTGAGAAGCGTCCGTGCACAATCACCCACTCGCCCTCGGCCAGGATGAGGCCGGGTTCGTAGCGCAGTGTGGGCGGGATGTTCTTGATCAGGTTGAACAGGCCTTCACGGCCAGGTTCGATGTGCGCGCTGTGCTGGATGTAGTTCGGCGACCAGAAGCGCTCGGCAGCCTCGTAATCGCGCTTGTTGAACAGCGTGTCAAAGGCTTCCAGCACGAGAGCCTTGTTCCGTTCCGGAGTGTTGGCCATCCTTTTTCCTTTCGATTTCCCGAGGTTCGTTGTGGGCAGGCTCTAGGAACTTACCGTGAGGTCGTCGACTCGCGTGGGATAGAACGCGAGGTGGTTCTTAATGACGGCCACGGCCTCGTAGGGATGTTCGTAGGTCCACACGGCAAACTCTGACTTCGTTCCGCCGATGGGAATGCTGTAGTAGGTGCAGTCGCCTTTGTACGGACAGTAGGTGTAGTGGGTGGTGCGCACCAGCAGCGACATGTCTGCATCCTCACGCGGGATGTAATAGACCGGCGAGTATCCTTTTTCTTCCAGCAGCAGCGTTCGTGAGGATTCGGCCATGGTTTTGCCGGCTACCGTCACTTTCACCGCGCCTTCAAACGGCGTGATGGTGATGGGATGGTCCGGCCCGGGAATCCTGATCTCTTTGCCCTTCTTCGCTGCGGTGTTCACAGTGTTGGCAGTATCTTCGCTCACAGTTTGGATCCTCCATCAACCGGGATGCTGGCGCCTGTGATCCAGCGTGCTCCGTCAGAGGCGAGGAACGCGACAACATCAGCCACGTCCTCAGGCAGGCCGATTCGCTTCAACGCCTGCATATTCAGCGTGACTTCGCGGCCGGCTTCCGTCTTGGTGAAGTTCGACATATCCGTATCGATCACGCCGGGAGCAACCGCATTGACCCGTATGCCTTGCGGCCCCAGCATCGCGGCCCAGTTTTTCACCAGCGTTTCCAGGGCGCCCTTGGTCGAGGCATAGGCCAGGACGGAAGGATTCTCCGCGCCGGGCTTGCCCACCACCGTTCTCGCGACGGCGGAAGTGATCGCCACAATGTTCGAGCCTTCGCCCAGCAGCGGCACCAGTTGCTGCACCAGGAAGAAAGGCCCACGAACATTGGTCGCGAACAGGGTATCGAGATCTTCAGGCTTGTAGGCTGCGAGTGGCGCGGCTTTGCTTACACCGGCGTTCAGCACCAGCACATCCAGGCGTCTGCCCACGATAGCCTGTGTTTCTCTCGCAAGCTGCGTGGCTCCGTCCGGCGTGCTTAGATCTGCCGCGAGTGCGGTGGCGCGTCCGCCTGCAGCCTCAATCTCCGCAACCAGCGATGCGGCTTCCTGCGCGGAACGACCATAATGGACCAGGACATGCGCTCCCGCATTGGCCAGCGATGCTGCCGTCGCGCGGCCGATGCCTCGCGATGCGCCCGTAACCAGCGCCGTCTTGTTTTCGAGTGTCGCCATGATACTCAACCTTTCCTTCCCACCCGCTTGTTCGATGGAATCAATAACGATGATGCCGAGCGCAAGCTCGGAAAGTGTCCGCTGAGGAAATGCCCTGCGCTGTTTCGACATTCCCTCAGCGGCTTTAGCCGCTTAGGGCGGGGATATTCAGGGAATGCTTCAGGCGTTGGTGCCGCCATCCACGGTAAGGTTCGCCCCGGTGATGTAGGAGGCCTCAGGGCTGGCGACGAACGACACCAGCGCGGCAACCTCGTCCACCGTGCCGTAACGGCCGAGACCCGTCGCCGCCACTTGTGGCGTGGCCCAGTCGCCGGAGGCAGGGTTCAAATCGGTGTCGATTGGACCCGGCTGCACATTGTTCACCGTGATGCCGCGTGCTCCCAGCTCACGTGAGAGACCCTGCGTAAACATCTTGACCGCGCCCTTGGTGGCCGAGTAGGCGACAAGACCGGGTGTCATCATGCGTTCGCCTACGCAGGAGCCGATGGTGATGATGCGGCCGCCGCTCTTCAGATGCTTGATGGCGGCTTGCGTCGCGATCATGGGACCGCGCACGTTGACCGCGAACATGCGATCGATCTCTTCCAGCGTCGTCTGCTCGAACGGTTTGGGGATGGCCGTGCCTGCGTTGTTCACCAGCACATCGAGACCGCCGAACGTTGCAACGGTCTTCTCCACGGCCTCCGCAACCGCAGCGGCGTCCGCTGCGTCCGCCTGGATCGCAAGCGCGCGCCCGCCCTTGCCTTCAATGGCCGCAACCACATCCGCTGCGGCGGTTGCGTCCTTTGCGTAGGTAATGGCTACGCTTGCGCCGTCTGCCGCCAGACGCTTTGCGATTGCCGCGCCAATGCCACGGGAACCGCCCGTGACCAGTGCCACCTTCGTGCTCAAGTTCGACATGAAAATCTCCTTATCCCTTTGGGTATTGCGATGACTTCGAGTGAGCGTACGCCCACACCACGATCTTGCTGGTCGTTATCTCTGTGCGGCCTGCTCAGCCGCGTATCCGATGCGCATTCGTTGCGAAAGGATTCGACGAGGTGTGGATGACAACCTGTTCCACATCAGAATGCAGAAAGCTGGAAGTCACCAGCCCCGCCTGAGGCATCGCCTCATACCCCATAGGAGCCGTTCAGGAACCCGTCGAAAGAGGGATCGGGAAACAGGAAGTAGCGAGTAGGAAGTAGGAAGTAGCGACCATGTACAGCGGGCATTCGCTTTGCTGGTCTGCGTTGACCGTTTGTTCTCGGCGGTCCCTCCTTCCATGGGTCATCCTGAAGGAGCGAAGCGAATGAAGGACCCCCGTATTTCGTACGCGGTGGCGAAGATCGATGGGCTTGCCCCCTCGTCCTGACACCGGCTCAACCGTGTAATGCGCTCCTTCGCGATGTCCAGAAGAACTCCCCGGAGTAAACGAGTATCCACTCGGTTATGAACCTGCGCGAGGACGTACCTAAAGCTCGAGATAGGGTACAAACGAACGGCGGATTCTTCGACGAAGAACGCCAGAAAGAACAATAAAGAACGCAAATACGCGTGATCTGTACCGCTAACGTTTCCCCTCCTGAACAGTTGGAGAACGGCCCACAAATCGCCGCAATGTTTCGTTCCTGTGAACGCATTGCGCGCCGTGTTCCCCAGCTGAAATTCCCGCCGGAATTTCCTCCGTCAAAAAGGTTCCTCCCAGCTTCCGAACAGCCTCTTTTGGTGTTCAAAATGCTCTAGCATAGGGAGTGATGAATGAAGGCCGTTGGGTTCTATTGATTGCAAGCGAAGTCGGCGAGACCGACTCCGTTTCTGACCGCGCTATGGCGCGGCTTGTTGACGCTATTCGCAAAGAAGGTTACGAGGTCGTCCGCACCTCGACGCCCGAGGACGGTCTGTCGCTGGTGACCAGCGACCCTTCCTACTCCGCCATCCTGCTGGACTGGGACCTTGAAGGCGACAATCAGTTCGACGAACCTGACGCGCTGCAGATTCTGCGCGCTGTCCGCCATCGCAACAAGAAGATCCCCGTCTTCCTGATTGCGGACCGCACCCTGGTTTCCGACCTGCCTCTTGAAGTGGTGAAGCAGGTGCATGAGTACATCCACCTTTTCGGCGACACACCGGCATTCATCGCCAACCGCGTCGACTTCGCCGTCGAACGCTATCACGAACAACTGCTGCCGCCGTACTTCCGCGAGCTCAAGAAGTACACCGACCAGGGCGCGTACTCGTGGGACGCGCCGGGACACATGGGCGGCGTCGCATTCCTCAAGCATCCCGTCGGCATGGAGTTCCACCGCTTCTTCGGTGAAACGCTGCTGCGCTCCGACCTTGGTATCTCCACTGCCCAGATGGGCTCGTGGCTGGATCACATTGGACCTCCGGGTGACTCTGAACGCAACGCCGCGCGCATCTTCGGCGCGGACTGGACGTTCTACGTGCTGGGCGGCTCCTCCAGCTCCAACCAGATCGTCGGCCATGGCCTGATCGCGCAGGACGACATCGTGCTGGCCGACGCCAACTGCCACAAGTCCATCTGCCACTCGCTGACCGTTACGGGCGCGCGGCCCGTGTATTTCAAGCCCACGCGCAACGGCTACGGCATGATCGGCCTGGTGCCGATCAAGCGCTTCAGCCGGGAGTCGGTCAAGGAACTCATCGCGCGCAGCCCGTTTGCGAAGGGCGCGCCGTCGCTGGCGCCCACCTGCGCGGTGGTCACGAACTCCACCTACGACGGTCTCTGCTATGACGTGGACCGCGTGGTGCGGGAGCTTTCTCCCAGCGTGCCGCGCATTCACTTCGACGAGGCGTGGTATGCCTACGCGAAGTTCCACAGCATCTACAAGCATCGCTACGCCATGGGCGTGCCGGAAGAAATGGAAAACCGTCCCGCCATCTTCTCCGTGCAGTCGACGCACAAGATGCTGGCGGCGTTCTCCATGGGCTCCATGATCCATGTGAAGCTTTCCGAGCGCGCTCCGCTGGACTTCCACCAGTTCAACGAGTCGTTCATGATGCACGGCACCACTTCGCCGTTCTACCCGCTGATCGCATCGCTCGACGTTGCAGCCGCCATGATGGATGAGCCTGCCGGGCCCACGCTGATGGACGAAACCATTCAGGACGCGATCGCCTTCCGCAAGGCGATGGCCTCGGTCGCCCACCGCCTGCGCGCTACGGAACATAACGGCGATGGCTGGTTCTTCCGTCTCTTCCAGCCCGAGACCGTGACCGATCCCGAGACTGGCGAAGAGATTGTTTTTGAAAAGGCTCCCGACAGCCTGCTTGAAGCGCCCTCCGCCTGGACGTTGAAGCCGAAGCAGGATTGGCACGGCTATCAGGATGACGACATTGCCGACGAATACTGCATGCTGGACCCGACGAAGGTCACGATCCTTACCCCTGGCGTAAACGCGCAGGGCAAGGTGGGAGATTTCGGCATTCCCGGCGTGATCCTCACCGAGTTCCTCGACTCCCGCCGCGTAGAAATCGCGCGCACCGGCGACTATACGGTGCTGGTGCTGTTTTCTGTGGGCACCAGCAAAGGCAAGTGGGGCGCGCTGCTGGAAAACCTGTTCGAGTTCAAGCGCCTGTATGACACGGAGGCATCGCTCGAAGAAGCTCTTCCCGAGCTGGTGGCGAAGTACCCCGCGCGTTACCGCAAGGCCACGCTCAAGGAGTTGTCGGACGAAATGCACCAGGCGATGGTGGAGCTCAATCTCCCCGGCCTGGTCAACGAAAGCTGCGACGAAGACTTCGACCCGGTCCTGACCCCGGCGCAGACCTACCAGAAGCTGGTGAAGGGCGAAACCGAACGCATCCGCTTCCAGGAAATGGCCGGCCGCATTGCCGCAGTCATGCTGGTCCCATATCCTCCGGGCATTCCCATGAGCATGCCGGGCGAACGCCTCGGCGGCCCGAATACTCCGGTCATGAAGCTGATGTTGGCCATGGAGAAATTCGGCAAGCGCTTCCCGGGCTTTGAACGCGAAGTCCACGGCATCGAAGTCGACGAGAACGGCGAATACTGGATGCGCGCGGTGATCGAAGAACGCAAGGGCGATGAAGTCACCTATGCAGGCGAGACGGCGCCACCGTCGACGGAGCCACAGGTCAAGAAACGGCTGAGGAGCAAACCGGTGCGGCGCTCGGGCGAGTAAGAGCTAGCGCAACTTCCAATCAATACAAGGGCTGGGATAATTCCCCAGCCCTTTTTGTTTTGCCGGCAGTATTGTGTTGCGTAGAAGAGTTGATATAGCGTGGCCTCCAATGAAATCAAAAAGCAGACTCCTTCGCCTCATCGCGCTGTTCAAGCTTTTTAAGGCCCTGTCTCTGATCGTTGTCGGTGTTCTCAGTCTGAAGCTGATGCACAGCGACATTGCCGACAAGCTGGCGCATTGGGTGGTGAAGCTTGGCTTCGATCCCGGCAAGGCGGTGATCGATCACGCGCTGCAGCGGGCTGCGAATGTTTCTCCTGACAAGATTCGCGATCTCGGCCTGGGGAGCCTGGTGTATGCGGCTTTGTTTCTGACCGAGGGTATCGGGCTCTGGCTTCAGAAGCGTTGGGCGGAGTGGTTCACGGTCATCATTACCAGCTCGCTGGTCCCGCTGGAGGTGTATGAGCTCGGCAAGCATCCAACGGTGACCAAGGTGGTCGTGCTGATCGTCAATCTGGCGGTGGTGGGGTATCTGGTTTGGCGGATAAGACAGGAAAGGCAGGAAGTAGGAAGTAGCGAGTAGCGAGTAGGAAGTAGCTTAGAGGCAGGTAACAGCGAACAGTTAACAGGAAACAGCCAGAGGCCCTTTTGCCTTTCTTTTTGTCATCCCCGTAGGGGATCTGCTGTTCGCCTGTGCTGCCGAAGACTCCGTGACCCTGCCGATCCATTTCAACCTGGGTCATCCTGACCCTGAGCGAAGCCGAAGGGGAAGGATCCCAGTATTTTGTTTGTGGCGGACCTGGCGACAGTGGGTTGCAACGGCATCCCAAATACGGGGGTTCCTCGCCTACGGCTCAGAATGACACTGGTTGAGGGATGTGGCAGGGGCCTGAGGCATGGGCGGGGGCAAGCGGGTTTCCGCTGCGGCGCTATGCGCCTTCGGTCGAGATGACCTAACAGCGGGGATCAGTTAACAGCGAGCAGTTAACAGCAAAAGGCGGATAGTACGCCTCGCCTACTGTTAACTGTTGCCTGTTCACTGTTAACTGCCTCTGCGCTACTTCCTGCCTTCCCTTTGCTATAACCAGAGGATGCTCTCCGCTCATGTTTCCCCGCGTTGTCTCCGTCGTTTGAGCCCTCCCTGTGTTGCCTTGTTGCTGGCTGGACCATCCCTTCACGCGCAGACGCACAAAGCACGTCCTGCTGCGAGCGCCGTGAAGCACCCACCGGCTGCGGCGAAGGCTAAGGTTGCGGCGATTGAGCCCACCGGACCGGTCGTGGTGATTGATACCTCCATGGGACGGCTTACCTGCCGCTTGTATTCTGCGCAGGCGCCGGAGCTGACAGCGAATTTTGTGGGGCTGGCTGAAGGCTCGGTGGATTGGAAGGATCCGTCCACAGGCGAGGTGCAGCATGGCAAGCCCTTCTATGACGGGTCCCCAATCTTCGGTTCGACGACGGCTGTGGCCGGCGGTGATCGTCTTGGCGCGGGCAAGGGAACTGCCGGCGATCCGCTGCCGGACTTCAAACCCAATGGCCTGACGTTCGACCGGCAAGGCCGGCTGGCGATGGCGGTGGTCAATGGCAAGACCAGCCGCTCGATGTTCCTCATCACCGATCACGCCAACGATGAGCTGGCGAAGCGTGGCGTCGTGTTCGGGCAGTGCGACGATGCGAGCGTTGCGAAGGTTACCGAGATCTCGCACTCGCTGCTGTCCACCGACAATCATCCCGACAAGGTCGTTCTGATTAACAAGATGGCGGTGGTGCAGGCGGGGCAGCCGCTGCCTCCTGTTGCGCCTGATCTGCCGAGCGAGACCCTGGCGCCGCAGCCCCCACCGCTCATCCCCGCGCCTGAGCCTACGGGAGCCACCGCGCTGATCGATACCAGCATGGGCCAGCTTTCCTGCCGGCTCTTCGAGAAGGAAGCGCCGATCGCCACGAAGACCTTCATCGGCCTGGCGCAGGGTACGAAGGACTGGACGATGCCCGGCACGCATACCGTCATGCACGGCAAGCCGTTCTACAACGGCCTGTTGTTCAATCGAGTGCTGCCTGACTTCATGATTCAGAACCAGAACTATCCGGGCGGGTCGAGCGGCGGCGGAGACATCGGGATCAAGTACAGCATCGAGATCGTTCCCGGGCTCACCTTCGACCGGCCCGGCCGGCTCGCGATGGCCAACTCCGGTCCCGACACCAACGACAGCTCCTTCTACATCACGGAACAGCCGCGCAGCAGCCTCAATGAGAAGTACACGATCTTCGGGCAGTGCGACGATGCGTCGATCAAGCTAGTTCAGGCAATTGCCCGCGTGCCCCGCAATGAGCACAATCGGCCGTTGGTGCCGGTGGTGATTCGGGGTGTGAAGATAGTGCGGTAGGCGGAGAGGCAGAGATTAGAGATCAGAGATTAGAGATCAGGAAAAGCTGAGGCCAAGGCAGAAGCAGATCCCCTACGGGGATGACAGAAAGAAAAGCAACGGCAGGTGCGCGTTATTCAGGCGGGCTCCGCTGATCTCTGATCTCTCTTCTCTCGCCTCTCTTCTCTTATCTCTCCACCCCGCCACTAGTTCTCCGTAGGCACTCTATCCGCGTGATCGATCACCAGGAACTCTACCGGCACCTTCGCCGGTATGAGCTTCAAGCCCAGGGTTTCCTGGAGCGCGGTGAAGATCGAGGGCAACGAGTTTTCGTTGGAAGGGTCGCCTGAGAAGTTGACCTTGAGGTCGTAGCTGCCGGTGAGACCGGTCTTGTCGATGACCGGGCGGCCCGTCGGATGCTGGAGTTGCGTGGCCAGGAAGGCCATCGACCAGTTGAGGCCGTTGAGCTCGGTGTCGGTTACGCCCACGCGATAGTTTGGGAAACGCGAGCCTTTGGTCGCCTGCAGTTTTGCGCCGCCTTTGGCAATGGTCAGGGCATATCCAGGTACAGGACGAGTCTCGGTGTGGACGACGAGGTGGAAGCGTTCCTGCAGCAGCGCCTGCAGTCGCGGACGAAGCTCTTCGCGGGTAAGGATGATGTCGCCGGCGGGCTTGGCCGTTACCTCAAAGTGGTCGGTCTCAAGCCATGCCGGCTTGTCCGCGATCTGGTTATCGTCGATGTTCCAGGCCAGCGTGATCAGCCGAGCGAGCGTGAGATTGTGGGCTTTGAAGCTGTTGGTGGTGGGTGGACTCCAGTAACCTTCGTTGGGATCGACACTGGCAGCGGCGGGGCGCACGCTCGCAACGTCAAATGTGGGGTGCGCCTGAGCTACGCAATAGGGAATTGCGGACAGCGCGAGCAGAACGGCGGCGAGTGTCTTCAGGAACATGGTGGAAGTGTACGTTTCGATTAGACGCAGGAGCGGCGGAATTGGCGCGCACTGACGGTTCTTCGCCCAAAGCGACTGCCTGCGCTGATCTGCAGTCCGCGTTCTCTGATCTCTAATCTCTGTTCTCTGATCTCTGCCTTCAATTCAGCAGCCCAAAGATCGCGACCCCATTCGGCGTGCCGACATACACCTTGCCGTGAATGATCATGGGCGTAAGGAACTTGTTGCCGGTACCGAAGCTGTCGCGGTTGCCCGTGGCTTGTTTGCTGTTGTAGAGCTCTTTGCCGAGATTGGTGGCATCGTAGGCGTGCAGAACGGCCGTGGAACCCACGGTGCTTTCCAGCGCCCACACAATACCGTTCGACGTGCCGTTGGAGCTGATGCTCGGCGTCGCGCCAGGATATCCGAACGCCGTGGCCGAATGGCTGGAAGGCGTGGTGCCGAGTTTGGCGTTGGTGATGGTGAAGGCCTTCAGATTGTCGCCGACCCCGCCGTAATACAACGTGTTGTTGAAGTAGGCCGGCATGGACCATGCGCCATTGGGCAGTGCGTTGTTGAGATCCTGATAGAGGGCATTGTTATTCGAGGCGTTGTACTTGCCGAGATTGTCGCGATCGCCGACATAGATATGTTTGTCCTTGCCCGCGCCCACGACCAGATGGTGCACTCCGCCTGTGGAATCGGTAAGATCCGGCAGCAGCAGTGCGCCTCCGGAGCCGAGATCGATGTCGGCGTTGGACTCCGAGATCGAGTTGTAGGGTTCAAAGTAGTCGGCGACCGTGAGGGAGCCGCCCGTCGTGGAAAGTTTGACGATGGCGTTGCCATAGTCGCCGTTGATGGGGAAGCCGGCGGCATTCACGGTTGGGTCCAGAGTGCCGTTGGCGTCCAACAGGTAGATGTTGCCGGCGGAATCGGCAGCCATGCCGGCGCCGGCCATCCAGATCGCTCCATCGCTGCCGTTCGGCGTGAGGTTGATGATCGCGCTCTGCTGCAGGGTGTTCTCGTTGTAGCCCATGACCCACCCGGTATACGGCCGGATGTCGCAGTGTGACGTCCAGGTCAGATACAGGGTCTGGTTCATCAGCAAAAGGCCTGCCCGCTCCGCGTATTGTCCGGGCAGGAAATTGACTTTGCCGCCACTGCTGCTGTCTCCCGTGCCGGGATAGTTGCCTGCAATTTCCTTGGGACTCCCTGTGGTCTCGGCGCCGGTGGTGATATCCAGCGCGTGGAGCCTCTGGTGATAGGCGCCGCCGCTGTCTTTCGACATGGCGACGATGAAGATGGTTCCATTGGTTCCGCCGCTGCGGTCAATGACCGGCGTTGAGGTGATGCCGATCTCAGGAGTGATCTGCCCGCAGCCATGATCGTCACTGGTTGTTTCGCCGCTGCCCAGCGCGGACACCTTCCAGAGCTGCGTGCCGTTGTCGGCGTCAAAGGCATAGATGCTGGCATGCTCGGTGACAACGTATAGCACGTTGTGCGTCTGGCCATTGATGGTTATGGCGGATAGATACAGCGGTTCGCCGTCGACCTTGCCATCCACGCTGAGAAGGTTGAGCTTACCAAACATTGTGGAGTTTACATTCGCGGTTGTCAGGATGGTTTCGTTCGGATTCAGCCCGGTACGCGCGTTGTTGTAGTGGTACGTTGTCGCATCGGTGCCGGAGGGTGCTGCGACGGTCAGGCCCAGGTTGGCGGTATGAGTGAGTGAGCCCGATTGCCCCTGCACATTCAGGCTGGAGGCCCCCAGTGTCGCGTTCGCCGCTGCGGTAAGCGTTACTGTCTGGGGAGTTCCCGGGGTGAGCGCAAGCGTCGACGGCGATGCGGTCACGCCGCTGGGAAGCGACGCCAGCGCGATGTTGATGACGCCGGAGAAACCATTCACCGCCGTTGCGGAAACCGCGGTCTGTTGGCCGAGTGCTCCGGCCGTAAGCGTGAGACTGGCGGGACTGAACGCAAAGGAAAAGTCAGGTGCGGGCGCAGCCGTTACGTTCAGCATCACGGTTGCGTTGTGGGAGAGCGCTCCGGAAACGCCGCTCAACGTGAGAGTGCTGGAACCAGCGGTGGCGCTTGCGCTTGCAGTCAGCGTGATAGTCTGCGCTGTGCCTGGGGTGACTGCCACGGATGCAGGCGCTGCGGTGACTCCCGCCGACAGGCCCGAGAGCGTGACTACTACGGGTGAAGCGAAGCTGCCCACTGCGAAGGCGGAAACTGTGACCTGCTGGCCTGCGCCGCCTGCGGTCAGAGCGGCTGTTGCCGGTGTCGCCGAGAGAGAGAAATCCGGGGAGGCTGGAGTTGGATGCCCAGTCGTGCCGTTACCGCAACCCGTTGCCATCGATGACAGCAAAGCAAGCGTGAAGAGCCAGGGAATGAGGCTGAGGTTCAGAACCGGACCATGGAGGTTCTTCGCAAAGTCTTGCTTAGGGAAAAGCATGCGTCTCCTGCTTTCTCTCGGTGAGACGTAAGGCTTCGAAATCCACAGCCTGCGGTAAAGGATGTGGTTCGTCGCGTTATAGATTCTGAACCTGCTCGGGCGGACGTTCAGCATCACAGCAACGGCGGTGCATCTTCACCGTAGGATGCGGAGAACGGGAGAGACGCTACACGCAGGAGAGGTGGAATGAGGCACTCGCCAGAGAGTTTCAGTTTCGCCGTGTCCGGGCGATCGGCGATATCACGGGGGATAGACTCGGAGGCAGGCGTCTGAAACGAAGTGCACTTCCCAAGCCCACGGGATCCCTGAGGAACCAGAATGCGTCTACTGCTTTGTGTCGTTCTGCTTAGTGCCACTCTCCACGCGCAGCAGGAGTT
>DASYEV010000209.1:0-12333 GCA_036498835.1 Acidobacteriaceae bacterium
TGTCGAACTTCCTGCAGTCGCTTTGGACTCAAGGCGGCCTGATGGGAAGCAGCCCCAAAGATGCGTTCACTGTGCAATGCGGCCTTGGCAGCACCATGACGGCCACGGACGTCTTGCAGGGCTACATGATCGTGCAGGTAGCGCTGCAGTTGGTGCATCCGGCTGAGTTCATCGAGTTGACGTTCAAGCAGTCAATGCAGGGTGCGTAGACATCGACACCTGGTAGAAGGCGAAATCACCAAGAGTTTCGCCCATGTCGGCGATCGTCATCGTCGACCCTGATGAATGAGAACCGGATAGACGGTTTCATCTGTCGTTGGAGAAGTCACAGATGTGCATTCGAGCAAGGTTCCAAGCGCCAACGGCGCGGCATATACCAGCATGGGGTGAAACCCCATGAAACGAGCCGTTATTGATGCAGAGCGCTGAAGGCGCGACATATAAGCAGCCACGTAAGCCCGGTCTGCGGTCGCACCTCCATGCCGGGTGGATCTTGCATTGTCGGCCCGATAGGCGAGAGCATATGTCAGGCCTTTGGCCCTTCGAAGAACTGGTTGGTCTTTCATGGGGCTTCACCTCCCCAGCGAGCTAAGGGCGAGAGCGCTCGCCGGGGTCCCGGTTCCGCCCCATGCTGGTATATACCGCGCCGTTGGCGCTGTTCTGTTCTGCCACCAACTGCAAGGGCCTCACCCTTGCGGGCGGTTCATCTTGCGAGGCCGCCGGGCCACCAGTTCCAATCGCCCGCAAGGCGAAGCAGCGCGGGACCGAAACTGGCGGCTCTCTCTACGTGCTTAGGCTTTCTGCCTCGATCAAATTCTTCACTCTTGCTTTCACCTCGTCCCGGATTGTCCGCACCTCATCCGCGGGCAGGCCTTTCGGGTCGCGTAACGGCCAGTCATTCCGGCGGAGGCCTGGAACATACGGGCACTTGTCCCCACACCCCATCGTGATGAGAAGTTGTGCTTCGCGAGCCAGTTCTTCGGTCAACTTCTGGGGCTTGGCTTTACTAAGGTCGATGCCAACTTCCTGCATCACGGCAAGAACTTCGGGATGGACGCGTAAACCGGGTTCGGTGCCCGCCGAGATCGCTTCGGCCTTCGTCAGGTCGGCGAAATGATTGAAGAAAGCAGCGGCCATCTGAGAGCGCCCTGCATTGTGGACGCAGGCGAAGATCACTTTAAACATCGGTTCTCCTGAGGTCGTTGGATACTGTCGCATTCCATGCCTGGCAAGCCATTTGGACGGGGTCCCAGGGGCTACTGAGAGGTGGGGTATAGCTGAGATCCAGGTCAGACACCTGATCGACCGTCATCTCCTGGAAAATTGCTGACGCGAAGATGTCTACCCGCTTCGAGATTTCCGCACCCCAGCGGCCTACAACCTGCGCTCCAAGAAGCCTGCCTGTGTCGCGATCGCCGGTCACCCGAAACCGCAGTTGGGCCGCGCCGGGATAGTAAGCCTTATGGTCGTTGGCAGTGGCCGTGACCGTCACTGCCTGCAGACGTTCGTGTTCCGCCTCATCCTGTCGCAAGCCTGTCCTTCCAATCACGAGATCGAAGATTTTGACGACTTGCGTGCCCAATGAGCCGGCAAATTCCCGATTTCCGCCAACAGCATTCTCGCCGGCGACTCTGCCTTGTTTGTGCGCAGTGGTGCCAAGCGGCAGATAGGTGTAGCGCTTGAGCAGACGGTGCCAGGTCTCGCCGCAGTCTCCTGCGACGTAAATGTTCGCGACGCTGCTTTCCATGTGCCGGTTCGTAAGGAATGCGCCTTTGAAGCCCACCTTCAAACCTGCATCCGTACCGAGTTCTGTATGGGGCTTCACCCCGGCCGCGATCAGCACCATGTCACAGTCTCTTTGAAAGCCGTTGCTGCCGGCGACCCGCAGACCGTCATTTTCCCGTGAGATCGAATGTGCTTCGACACTCGTATGGACCGCCACGCCGTGCTTCCGCAATTCGTCCGCTACGATCTCACCAAGCTCGGCGTCTACGGTTGCCAGCACGGTTGACGTGCGGCTTGCGATCGTTACTTCTATGCCGCGATGGGTGAGGGCATCTGCCATCTCCAAACCGATATATCCAGCCCCGATGATGACCGCGCGGCGCGGTTTCGCCTCCTCCAGATACTCATGAACAGTGAAGCTGTCCTTCATTGTGTGCAGGGGAAACACGCCGGGGAGCTCCCAGCCTTCAATCTTCGGTTTGACAGGACCAGCGCCCGTAGCGATCACCAGCTTGTCATAGGGAAAGATGGCATCGCCTTCCCCCACGGCGACGGCGCTAACGGTCCTGCGTTCCGGATCAATCCGGTGCGCGCGATGTCCTCGTCGAATTGTGATGCCTTCAAATTCCGTCCGGTGTGCGAGGCTCCGCCAGTCAGGCGTCTCACCGCTGAGATAGAACGGAAGACCGCAGATACTGTAGTTGGGAAAGTCATCTTCCAGCAGGACGGTGATGTCAGTGCTGGGATCGAGTTCGCGGGCGCGCAGGGCCGCACTGATTCCTGCGTCGCTGCCGCCAATGATCAACAGCTTCATCCGCGTCTTCATTGCCGGCCTATGTCATCGAGCTCTTTCTTGATGGCCAGGGAATCGAGGCTTGCCAGAGGCAAGCAAAGCATCAATGAGATTCTCCGTTGCAGCATGGAGAACGCATCCTTGTAAGCTCTTTCACAATCGGCAGGTAAGCCAACCACGGCAACGGGATCGGGAACGCCCCAGTGCGCGGTGATGGGCTGACCCGGCCAATGCGGACAGGCCTCCTGCGCCGCGTCGTCGCACACAGTAAAGACGAAATCGAGGCTGGGCGCGCCGGCAGCGGCAAACTCATCCCACGATTTGCTGCGCAACCCGGCGGTACTGAGCCCAGCGGCCTCGATCTGAGCAAGCGCTTCCGGACGAACGGCTCCGGAAGGATGGCTACCCGCGCTGTACGCCGTGAAGGTTGGCGCGCCCTTATGGTTCATGATCGCTTCCGCCATGATTGAGCGTGCGGAATTGCCGGTGCATAGGAACAGGACGTTGTACTGCGGCATGGTGGGTCCTCGTGCAGGAACGAAATTTTGAAGGTTGATTAAGAGCAGCAGTTCGGTCCGCAGCAGGTCTGGGGCGCCGATGCACCCGGCTTGAGGGCATAGACTTTAACGCTTGCCGCAGCGGCGTTCACATCGTATTTCGAGAGAAGGTCTGTCAGCTCTTCATGAATCGTCGGCTCATTGTCCACAGCCGGCGCACAGCAAGTTGCCTCTCCCATCGAGGGAGAGCAGCAACCGGCTTGATTCTCCACCTTTGCGTAGGCGTTCAAATCCGAACCGCTATCCACAATCTCGACGTGCTCGAAACCCGCTGCAAGCAGGCCTTCCTTGTAGTCCGAGATCTTGATCGCGCCGCCGATACAACCGACGTAGGCGGCCATACTCTTCGCGATGTCTTCGGGCAGTTCGTGCTTCAACGCAATGTCGCTGACAGCGAGCCGTCCGCCTGGCTTCAGAATGCGGGCGATCTCGCGGAACACAGCAGGTTTATCAGGAGCCAGGTTCAGGACACAGTTTGAGATGACGCAGTCGACAGAAGCATCAGGCAGTGGAATTCTGTCGATCATGGCTAAGTAGAATTCAACATTGGTATAGCCGCCGCGAACCGCATTGGCTCTCGCCCGCTCGATCATGGAAGGCGTCATGTCTATGCCGATTGCGCGCCCCGTCGGCCCGACTTTCTTCGAGGCGAGAAACACGTCGAGGCCGCCTCCTGAGCCGAGATCGACGACGACCTCACCTGCTCGCAGATGCGCCGTGGCGGTGGGGTTACCACAGGAAAGACCCATGTTCGCATCGGCGGGAATCGAGGTCAGTTCTTCCGCCGAATAGCCGAATGCTTCGGCGACCGCCTGAACACCTGCATGTTCGTTGGAAAGATTGCTCTCTGCAACCGCGCCATACTTCGACCGAACCGACTCTAGAATCTGCTCCGACATACCGCCTCCTCATATCTGCTTTGGTGAATATATGTCTTGCCTTCGTATTCGTCAAGGCGTATACATAAAATCATGGCAAAGCAAGCCTTCAACATGGAGCGATTTTTTCAAGCCCTTGGAGACCATACGCGGCTGCGCCTTCTGAACCTCATGGGCGATCAGGAAGTGTGCGTCTGTTATTTCGTGGAGATCCTTGGTGGACCTCAGCCCAAAATTTCCAGGCATCTCGCCTACCTGCGTAGTGCCGGCATCGTGTCGGCGCGGCGGGAAGGAAAGTGGATGCACTACCGGATCGTCATGCCTCCCCATATCGGAGCGGCGCAAATCTTGAAACAGACGCTCGATTGGCTCAAGGAAGAGAAGGCGATGCAGAAGGATCGCGCTCACCTCACCAAGGCTTGCTGCTCGCCATCCAAGTACGCGGCGCTCGACGGAGCCCCGCTCCCTACAACCATTCAAGAAAGCTCCTGCGAGGCCTGCTGATGTCTACCATTCGGACTACTCAAGGGCAACCCTGCGCCCCGGCGGCCCGTAAGAAGCTGTCGTTTCTCGATCGCTTCCTTACACTCTGGATTTTCCTTGCAATGGTGGCAGGAGTTGCGATCGGCCACTTTGTGCCATCGACTGCGACTCTGGTGAACCGCTTCCAGAGCGGTACAACGAACATTCCAATCGCCATCGGGCTGATCCTCATGATGTTCCCGCCTCTGGCAAAAGTACGTTACGAGAAGCTGGGAGAGGTCTTTCGCAACAAGCGTGTCCTCGGCCTTTCACTGGCGCAGAACTGGCTGATCGGTCCAGTCCTGATGTTTCTTCTTGCGATCGCTTTCCTGCGCGGCGACCCGGCCTATATGCGTGGTCTCATCCTCATCGGCATTGCGCGTTGCATCGCGATGGTGCTTGTCTGGAACGAGCTGGCCGAAGGCGACACGGATTACGTTGCAGGTCTGGTTGCGATTAACAGCGTCTTTCAGGTGCTCTTTTACAGCCTCTACGCCTGGGCGTTTCTAACGGTTCTGCCGAAATGGTTCGGTCTTGAGAGCAGTATCGTTCAGATTGGTATCGGCCAAATCGCGAAAAGTGTCGGACTCTATCTTGGCGTTCCTTTCGTGGCTGGTTTCGTGACGAGGTTTGCGCTCATTCGACTCAAGGGTGAGGAGTGGTACCGGACGCGCTTCATCCCACGCATCAGCCCTCTCACACTCGTTGCATTGCTCTTCACGATCCTGGTCATGTTCTCGCTGAAGGGCGACCTTATCGTCCGGCTGCCGCTCGATGTCGTGAAGATTGCCATTCCTCTCGTTGTCTACTTCCTGATCATGTTTCTTGTCAGCTTCTGGATGGGAAAGCGCCTGGGCGCAAACTATGCGCAGTCGGCAACGCTTTCCTTCACTGCGGCGGGCAACAACTTCGAACTCGCCATCGCCGTGGCGGTCGCGGTGTTCGGGCTGAACTCAGGCGAGGCATTTGTTGGCGTGGTCGGACCCCTCATCGAAGTGCCGGCGCTCATCGGGCTTGTGAATGTCGCTTTCTGGATGCGCAGGAAATACTTCTCAACAGAAACGAGCGGCTTCACAGTGCATCCGGTGGAGGATGCTCCCTAACGCTGCATCCCCCGCGAGGAATCCCTCGTGGGACGGTGTCATGCCCGCTCTGCACCCTTACGGACGGTTCCCGCGGGCGAGGCCGCCAGGCCACCAGTTCCAATCGCCCGCAAGGCGAAGCAGCGCGGGCCCGATGATGACGCGAACGACCGTTGCATCGATCAGGACGGCGATAGCCAGCGTGAATCCGATCATCTTGACCACCAGGAATTCACCGAAGGTGAATGCCGCGAAAACCGTGATCATGATGGCGGCCGCGCTTGTGATCAGGCCCGCGGTGCGAGCCATGCCCTCCGGGATCGCTTCTTCTTCATTCAGCCCACTTCTCCTGGCTTCAAGAACACGTGCGACCAGGAAGACCTCGTAGTCCATGCTCAGACCGAAGACGATCGCGAAGGTAACGATTGGCACGAGCGGAAAGACGCTGCCTGTTCCCCCCGGCACTCCCAGGAACCTGCTTCCGTATCCATGCTGAAAGACGATGACCAGAGCCCCGAAGGATGCCGCGACGGAGATCAGGTTGAGGACGATCGCTTTCACCGCGACGAAGATTGAGCGGAATCCGCACAGCAGCGCGAAGAACGTACCGCCAACAACCAGCCCGATGACCGATGGGAAGCTGCGCCGGATGATGGTTTCGTAATCGGCATTGAGCGCTGGGATACCGCCTACAAGAAGTGTCGTGCCGGGCACGCCCGTGAGGGCCGGCGCGCCTATCTTGCGTATCTCCCGCACCCAGTCCACCTGTTCGCGCAGAGTGACCGCGGTCTTGGGTAAGACCTCAAGCAGCGCGGCCCTGCCGTCACTGCTCAGAAAGGTGCGGCGGCTCTCGCGGGACAGATCCGTAAGCGAGGCGCGGTTGCCTTCGGCGAGTGTCGTGATCGAAATTACGCGGTCGGTGCGAGGGTCCTGTTCAAGACGCTTGGTCATTTGATTCAGCGCATCCCAGGACGCGTCGGTTTGCGCAATCGAGTTCTGTGGGAACTCGACGATGAGGCGCATCGATTCAACGATGCCGCCCCTGTCCATACGTTCCAGGCTATGCAGCGCATGCACCGATTCCGCCGACTGCGGCAGCCAGTCGCCCTGCGGCACGCTGGTGTCGAGATGTTTCACCTGCCAGGCCAAGGTCAGCAGGGGAGCGCCTGCCAGCACAAGCGCCAGCCATGGATGCGCAACGATGACCTGGCCCCACCGCCGCCAGCGAACACCTGTGCGCTCGGCGTGATGGCAATCAAGCTTGGGTGTGAAGGGCAGTTTGCCAAGATCGATACGCTTGCCCAGCAGCGCCAGTACAGCGGGAACCAGGGTATTGGTGAGCAACACGCTCAACCCGGCGACCAGACATCCGGCGATACCAATGGAACGGATCTCGCTGATGGGAACCGTTAGCAGTGCGAGGAACCCAATGCCCACTGTGGACGCGGAAATTACCAGCGTGTGTCCCGCCTGCCGGGCCGCGATCTGTGCGGCCGCACGACCGTCAAGCCCGCTGGCAACGGCTTCGCGGAAGCGGCTGACCATCAATAAACCGTAGTCGATGCCGAGGCCAAGCCCCAGCATGGTGGATAGGTTCTGCACCAGGATCGAGAGGTGCCAGCGATGCGCGAGGAAACCCGTAATTGCCAGCGTGGTCGCGATAGCCAACTCGCCGATGGCCAGTGGAATGATTGCCGCGACGAGGCTCCCAAATGCAATCAGCAGGAGCGCGAGCGTTGCCGGAACCAAGAGGCTTTCACCGTGGCGCACATCGTCCGCGCTGGCCTTGCGGATATCGAAGTTCAGCGGAATTTCGCCGGTAAGCTCCAGGGACGCCGCCGGATATTGGCCGCGAAGTTGTTGTTGCAGCGAGATCGCCAGCACATGAAGCTTGGGGACAAGCGACTCGACGGTACCTTCGGAAGGAGCAAGCCCGATGAGCACATAGGTGCTGCCGTCTCGGCCCAGAAAGATGGGATCGTGCAGCTCGAGATAGGAGACGACACCTGAGACTCCGGGTGCGTCTTTGAGCGCGGCGACGACGGTCTGCAGTGCCTTACCGCCGGGGTCGGAGTTGGCGGCGGGAAGTCCCTGGATCACCAATACGACCTGGTCGACGTATGGAGACCGGAAGCGCTCAGCCAACTCCTGCCGAACGGTTGCGGCCTGGCTGCCTTCGACGCGGGTAGCCGTTTCCAGCGAACGCTCTGCGTGAAAGGAAAAGGGAAGAAGTGCAAGTGTTGCTGCGAGGACGATCCCTGCGACCCAAAAACGGCGCACATGCATAGCACCCATCATGTCATAGGGTTCTGATGCTATTAAGCGTTGTGATGCTCATAAGCGTTGTGATCCCTGAGTCACCGCGGTTGTTCCGGGCAGCGGTGGCGAAGATATCCAACTCCGGACAATCTCGAAGTAAGCTCTGAACAAGGGTGTTGCTTTGAAGGGGCGGGACTTCAGTCCCGCCGTAAATTCCTCAGAATTAGTGCGGCTTTAGCCGCTGAGGGAAATGCTCGTGCGCTTGTTCAGAGATTCCCTGAGGCAGTTTCTACTCCATCGTAAAGTTGCGCATCCTACAGTGGGTATACACTCGCGGAGTTTTCCCGATAGCGCTCCCAGCTATCCGATTTCGCATCCGCCTGAGGAGGAAGATCCATTCGCGCCTTTCTATTTCTAGCCCTGTTCGCAGCCTTTCAGCCTTCGGGCGGCGATCCCCGCATCGGATCGTGGACCCTCGTCTCCGCGCAGTCCAGTCTCGATCCCGCGAACAAGCTCACCATTACGCCTGTGCCGGACGGGACGCATGTGGTGATGTCCGGGGAAAAGCACTTCGATTTCACGGTGAGTGCGAACGGCCACCAGTCGCCGGCGCCCGGCAATCTCGGCTTCAACCAGATCCAGTTGCATCGGATCGATAAGCATCAGGCCGATGTCAAAGAGTCCAAGGATGGCGCGCTTGTTTCCACCGTGCGCGAGAAGCTTTCGAGCGATGGGAACGAGCTGACCTCGACCACGACAAGCACCGGCAAAACCGCGCAGGTCACCGTTTGGACGCGTACCGGCGCGAAGGTGCCCAAGGATCCGTTCGCGGGGGAATGGACGCAGGATGAAAGCAAGACCCGCATGCGCCAGGGCTGGCCCGTCAAGATTGAGGCCGATGGCAGCGGCGGCGTCCGCTTCGTGGGCGAGTACAGCTACACCGCGCGCTTCGATGGCAAGAACTACGACGTGAAGAACTCGCGCAATGACACAGTCGCGCTTGCGCTCACGGATCCCCATACGGTCGATGCGACCTACCGCCGCGACAACCAGGTCACGCAAAAGGACAAGTGGCAGGTCTCCGCGGACGGCCGGCAGATGACGCTCACCAGCACGGGAACGCTGGAGACCGGCCAACACTTCAGCGAGAAGCTGGTATTCAAGAAGCAGTAACGGAGAGCACATCCGCTTCCTCGAGCTGCTCGCTCGTGGAAGCGGGTTTCTCCGCACGAACCGCGACGGAAATGATCCCCTTGCGATTCATAAACTTCAGAATGCCATTGACCGTATCTTCGAGCGATGGGTCCGGCTGGCCCCACACGGAAGCGTCCCGCGCTGCCTGGTAGGTCGAGCTCTCGTACCTCTTGAACTCCATCTTCGAGATGTTGTCGACCGAGCCGACGAGGAAGTCCAGCAGTGGGAAGAGAAGATCTTCCTTGCGGCAGCGGCGGATCAGTTCAGGCACGAAATCGGGCAGCAGGAACGGCTCGAACCGGCGGCCTGTCGACTCCGTAATGAGCCGCGTGATGTCGGTCATGTTGGAGTATTCGTCGCGCACCACGTGGAAGGTCTTGTTCGCCGTGCCGGCGGTGGTCGAGATCGCAACAATGTTGTTCGCGACGATGTCCGCAGGCACGAAGCTGACCTGGTTCAGCGTGTCGACGCCGATGCCGTGATTCACCATGAACGCAACCAGCCGTACGGCGATATCGAAGTTGTTGCCGCCGCCATCGACTGAAGGACTGACGAGAGCCGGGCGGAAGACGCGCACCGGGAGCCCCTTGCGCTGTGCCGCGAAGACAACCTGTTCCGCGACCCACTTCGTCTGGCTATAGCCAAAGTCCAGCAACTCCATCTCCGCGTTGCAGTCGGTCTCATACAGGACGGATTTGTGCGCCCAGCCATGGATGAACGTCGTGGAGACGTAATTGAATTCCTTCGGACGCCCCTCAAACGCCAGGCGCAGAATCTCGTTGGTTCCCAGCACGTTGGCATCGCGCATCAGGTCGTAGTTGAAGAGGTAGTTGACCGTGGCGCCGTTGTGGAAGATCGCATCGATCTCACTCGCGAGGAAATCCCATGTGTCCGGCATCAATCCCAGGCCGGGCTGACCCAGGTCGCCGCAGACCGGGATCACACGATCCTCGAACATCTCCATCAGTTCCGCGCAGCAGGGTCCCATCGACTCCATGGCGGCCTTCAGCCTTTGCCTGCCCTGGGTTTCGTCGGAGGCGCGGACAAGCACGTGGATCTTCGCGTGTGTCTGCTCCAGCAGGCTCTTCATCAGGAACGGTCCAATGAAACCGGTGCCGCCTGTCAGAAGAACCTGTTTCAACACCGGCGTTGCCGGCAACTGTGGAGTTGCGGGAGGGTCGAACAGCAGCTTGGTGTCGTCCCGCATCATCTGCATCTCTGCGGCGTTCCGTTCCTCGCGGAAGGCGGCAAGGAACTGGCGCAGATGCTCCAGCGCTTCTTCGGGCGTGCGCTCCAGTTGTTCGGCAAGGCCAAACAGCTCGGCCACGCTGACGCGCTGCACCAGGCCGATATCCACCTGTCTCGCCAGCAATTCCGCTCCCTTGTCCTTGAGCAATTCCTTCAGCTCATGCATGAAGCCGACCAGGTCCAGCGAATCCAAACCAGCTTCCACCAGGTTGTACGATTCCTGGCCCGTCAGGTTGTACCTGTTCTTCAGCTCCGCAAACGGCGAATTCATGTCGACTTCAGCTTGCGCGCCGCTATCGATGTCGCGATAGAAGTCGGAGAGCACGGTGAACTCGCCGGCCAGCCACATCTCCTTGGTCTTGTGCCGCATGATCTTCCCGGAGCTCGTCCGCGGTACGGCGCGCGGCGCGATGAGGGAAACAACCGCGACTTCGACGTTGAGGTAGTTCCTCACCGCGGCGGCGATCTTGCGTGCGTCGGGAAGCACCTTGGGGTTCTTGACCTCGGCAACCACGGCGAGTGCGGGTTCGCTGTCTTCGTGAATCTGGAAAGCGACCACGCAGTTGTGCCGGATCAGGCTGGAGGATTTCTCCACCGTGGTCTCAACATCGTGCGGATAATAGTTCTGCCCGCGCAGAATAATCATGTCCTTGATGCGGCCGCAGACATAGAGCTCGCCGTCCTGCAGGAAGCCCAGGTCGCCGGTGCGCAGGAAGCCGTCGTCATAGGGTGTGTCGTCCACGATGCGTGCGCGAAACTGCTTCAGTGTCAGCTCAGGATTATTCCAATAGCCCGTGCACTTGCCGTGGCCTGCAACCCAGATTTCTCCGACACGGCCTTCTTCGAGTGCGAAGTGGCCTTCCGGATCCACGATCTTCAGGTCGATTCCGATGAGCGGCACACCGCAACTGACAATCTGCTTGGCGTTGTCGATCTCCGAGACCGACGTTGTCATGCGCGCCTTGCCTAACGCCAGCGCACGTTTGTTGACCGACACGATGTTCCGGCCGCCGAGCGTCACCGCCAGCGTGTTCTCCGCAAGTCCGAAAGCCACGTAGAAGCTTTCCGCCTTCAGGCCGTAGGGCTGGAACGTCTCCAGGAAGCGGGTAAAGGTGTCCGGCTTCACCGGCTCAGCCGCGCACATCAACACATGCAGTGAGCTGAGGTCACACGCTTCCATGGTTTCTTTGGGGAGCCTGCCGGTGCGCAGGCAGTAGTCGTAGGCGAAGTTGGGTGCGGCAGTGGCAGTGGCGTGATACTTCGAGATCGTTTCGAACCACAGGATCGGCCGCTGGATGAAGTCCATGGCAGCGAACCCGTAGGTTGTTCCGCCCCGCAGTGCAGGGTAGAGGTAGCAGCCGATCAGGCCCATGTCGTGGTACTGCGGCAGCCAGGAGACGACGATCGGCGCCACGTGGTCGATGACCAGCGCGGCCGTGTTCAGAATGTTTTCATGCGTAACGATGACGCCCTTGGGCTCCATCGTGGAGCCGGAGGTGTACTGCAGGAACAGAATGGTCGAGCGCTCGACGGTGGGCGGCGCACTCGCCGCATCCTGGAAGTTCTCTGTCGGGATCCACGGCAGGGCTGAGATATAGTCCACATCGACGCCTGATGCGGAGATTCCGTTGCGGGCAAGATTTGTCTTCAGCGACGCGTGATACTCGTGGCTGGTCAGGATGCCGGCCGCATCGCAATCCTTCGCGATGTGGACCATCTTGTACAGGGCGCTCTGAAAGCCGCGGGAGCCGGGCGGATAAACCGGCACCGGAATCAGTCCCGCGCGCACGCAGCCGAAGAAGGCGCAAAGCATCTCGAGGCCCGGCGGGTAGGCGAGCAGCAGCCTGTCGCCACTCGCGAAGCGGCCGTCCTTCAGCAGATGCGTTGCGATCGCCTCCGCGCGGTGCAGAAACGAGGCGTACGTGTAGCTTTCGAGCGGGTCGCCGTCCACGTCAAGGAACGAGTACAGTAATCTGCCCGGGTCTTCACCAGCGAGCTGTTCCAGATGGTCAAAAATCGACGGCGTGATCAATCAGCGATCCTCCAAGCGGTATAAACGCGGGTCGTAGAAACAT
>DASYEV010000210.1:0-25342 GCA_036498835.1 Acidobacteriaceae bacterium
CGGTTTTCCCTGCAACCAAACGAACGATTGGCCGGCGAAGATCGGTGGGCACAATGTGGCGGTCGTCGTGCAGCGTGGGCTCGACCGAAAAACTTGCGGGAGTTTGCGGGCGCTTGAAACGCAGCGCCTGGGCTGTGAGACTTAGAACCTTCAGAGCCCCTTCGGAATCGTCAGGCGAGGTTCCGTCCTTCAGGAATTGTTCGAGCCGGGCAGGAAGGGGTTGGCGGCTGACTCCGGAGAGCAGTGAGGGTAGAGCTTCGTGCGTCAGAGTCGCTGCGTTCATGCGTGTACCCACCGCCCCAGTTCCGTCTGCGCCCAGGTAAGCATGAACTGATAGCCATCCCAGAGACCGATCCCATTCAATGCGCCTACGGACAGGAGCGGCAAAGTTGTCGTTGCCTGGGAGGTGTGCAGCGGCAGAGCGAGCGTCCGTTCCGCATCGCAAAGATAAAGGGCATCATGACTGCGGCGAACATGTCCGGATTGGAAGGCCAGAGGCCATATCTTCAACCACGGAAGTTGGGCAAGGGCTCGCTCATATCCCGCATAGGCAGCCGTGAGGGTATCCGGCGCGAGTTGGAGATCCTCCCTCGAAGGTTGCGCTCCACTCGATATCTGCATGATCTGCGCGCGCATGGGAAGGGGAGAAGGGTAGTACACCAACTCCGCCTGGATGCGGTCACCGGTCAGGTAGCCGCTACTTGCTGCGCCGGTGGCTACCGGAACGAAGTCGATCAGGACAGCGAACCGCGAGTTGGACTCTGAAGCGCTTTCCAGCCATAGCCAGGTTTCGACACGGCGCAATCGGTCGGGTTGAACTTCCGTGATGTTCGCGACGACTCGCCATGTGCCGCTCACGCGACGGGCCGAGGCATCCGCGATCAGAGCTTCACGTGTCACGTTCCAGCCGGCAGCCTGGCGGACATCCGCAATCAGATCGGAAGGCAGGTCCGCAGCGCGCCGATAGGCGGATGCGATCAGGTGAATTTGCCCCAACTCTTCAATAGCGGCCTGGGAACGCGCATTCTCCGGCAAGGTGAACAGCCGTGTCGGCAGGGCTTCCAGACGCGAGGCGATGCCCTGCGCCTTGGCATCCACCAGGCGCTGCGCAATGGTGCGGCAGGAGGCACTGCTCTGCGCGACGAAAGCTGCCATGCCCCGTTGCACCTGGTCGTTCAGCCACACATCCAGATCGTCAAGGCCGGCAAGCACGGAGATCTCACGTTCCTGGCGGTTACGTTCACGCGCTGCGGCGGCTCTTGCTTCGGCTTTGGGATCGTCCTTCGCCGGCTCCTCATGCTCTTTGGCGAGACGGATGGAAGCTTTCGGTTTTTCCTCACCTTCTGCTTCTTCTTTTGCGGCAGGGCCGGTGGCGGTGTTTCTGCGTCGCGAGAGCCAGTCTTTGACCCACTCCGGCGGGGCCGCGGGTGTGAACGGTGGCTTGCCTTCGGCGCGCATCCACATCAGCGCCAGTGCATGTTTGCATGGGAACTTGCGGCTGGGGCATGTGCACTTGTAGCCGCCATCAGCTTCGGCAATCACAACGCGATAGGGAGTGGCGCCGGACCCCTGGCACTCGCCCCAGGCAAGTCCATCGGACTCGGCCAGGGTGGGCCATGAAGCGGGTTTCAGCAGCTTGCGCGCCGCAACCAGGGAGGGCTGATCGGGCGCGAGGGCCTCGATCCTGTCCAGCGTGAGAGCCATGCCTCCCCATGGTAGATCAGGGAATGCGTGGTTGAAAATTTCCAATCATTGTGCGTGGGAAATACATCCGGGCTCATACATTAAGCGTGCGGACGTCGGGTGCGTGTCCGCTAGGACGTGAATCCGCGAAGATGAGTGAAACCCGTGTAGCGCTCATATCTCCGTCGCGATAGAGTTTTGGTATCGAGAAATCTATGCGGAAATTTGTCCTCAATGCGATCCTGATCGTCATTACCCTAGCTTCCGCCTCCTACATGCTCGGGCAGCAACAGAGGCCAGCTATTCCACTTTCTGAACATACGCTAGTTGCTGGTGACCCGCTCGAAGTCGTTGTGGACCTCAGCCAAGCAGCGAAGCAGGGTACGCAGATAACGGTTTTCTATCTGCTAAGCACCGCCATCGGCACGCCTCAGCAGAGACTCGCCCCACGGATCGAGTGTGACGGATATTTCAACGAAGGCGAACTGAGTGCAAAACTCAAGTGCGCTACCACAACGACCCTGCCCGCAGGAGAATACCGCGTTGCCGATCCACCTCTCTTTTTCATAACGAGCCGTGGTGTCCAGGATCACGCGCGTGATGTCTTACGCTTTCCGATCATCACCATCGTGGAAGCACCGAAACCTCCGCCGCTTCCGCCGATTGAGCTCCCAAAAACCGTGAACGCTCACCTTTCTCTGTCAGCATCCGCGTCACTCAGTGATGGCGCGTTCAAGACACAGGATCTAGTCAAGAAGCTCAACGCATACTTTACGGGCCACACAGTAGACAACAGAGCGACACGGGCCTATTTGCGGGAAATGATTGAGGACGAGAGGACAATCGTCCGCAATACTCGCGTTCTTTATCAATCGGCCCTGCCGTCCGAACAGCACATCCCGGTGACCTTCGAAGATTTTGACCGTAGGCTCAGCAGGATCATCCACGACGAGCTCGGCGGCCATCCCAGACAGCTATCTTTGCAACGCGGCAGCATGGCGCCGCATCTCGTCCTAGCGCAAATGCCTCAAACATCCATCACGGTAACGGCCAATGATAAGCCGGGAACATTGGACAAGCCTCTTCGGGAGCTGACGATCGTGTTGACGGACGTCGAAAAAGGCTTCTTTCTAATGTCCAGCTCGGGGGCAACAGGCTTCACATGGTCGATCAAAACAGAACCGGAGGGAGCCGAGGTATGGATTTCTCGATTAGATGAACCCGAGACTCCGTGGACTGGGCATACGAACCTGAAAGGCCAAGTGCTGGAATATGCTGACTGGACGTTTAGGGTCTCCTGGGATGGATGTTCGAAGGAACTAACCCCAGACCCCTATCTGCAGAACCCTCTAAACCTTGAATTTGTAAAGACTGGATGCGTTCGTAAATGACCATCATGGGCTTCAAATTGCATGTCGTTGCCCTTCAGGCCATCATTTTCAGCATCCCGCTTGCAACGAGGTTGGTCGAAGGCGACTCTGCAATGTTTTTCCCGCCGATGGGCGACCATTCCGGCGGATTCCGGTTCTTTGCGATGCTTCTGATCGGCGCGGCTGTGATCATTCCGTTTGCCTTGCCCATCCAGAAGCGTAGGTTCTGGATAATTACTGGCGCGCTTTTGGGGTTGGTCGTGTCTACTTTCGCATATCTGACGCTTGAGCAGGTCTACGTGGTTCCACTCCACCACTACACCAAGCATGGAGAACAGATCGACGATGTGATGACATTCGTGATTCGGGGAAGCGAGAGGGTTCCAACGCTCAAGGAGCCATATGCTTCCATGACAGATGCCGATGTCATACGCCATTCCGGTGAAAAAGACGAGCGCCTCGAGCATGTCTATACAAAGATGTCGTTGTGGGCCAACCGAATGAAATTATTTTTAACCTACGTGTTTTCGCTCATATTTCTGCAGATATTCGTCGGAGTAGTTGCCAGCACAGACCAGAAAAAGGCGGCGAAACGAAAGAGCGCAGCAAAGCCCAAGGCCGCAGATCCTTCGAAGAGGCAACGGTCAATGCCGAATCGGGCGCTGAGCGTTGACGCAACATTGCCGACGAACGAACAGTGTGGCGCAATCAGCAACTCGCTTCGTTTCCCGGCTAGCCTTCCGGTGTGCGCTAGGCTGTGGCGGACACTGCCTAGCGCACGCGAACCGATGCTTCTTCGCCAACGCGCGGATTTCGGGAAGGTTGTCGAAGCTCATCAGCAGAACCGGTGAATCAAGAATACTCAGGCGAAGGGCAGGAAGAAGCGGAAGACAGTTCCAGAATGATGGGGTAAGTCGCTGCTGCGTACCCGCAGCGTTCCGTTGTGGCGGGTAACGACTTCCTTGCTGACCCACAGACCCAGGCCGGTGCCGGCCACTCCCTTGGTGGTGAAGAAGGGTTCAAAGATGTGGCTCAGCGCATCCCTTGGGATCCCCGCGCCCGTGTCTGCGATGGTGAAGACGACGCCTTTGCGGCCGGTCGGCCAGTCGGTGGATTTCTGCGAACGGATCAGCAGCCGGCCGCCGCCGAGGTTGCCGCTCATGGCGTCGATGGCGTTGCCGACCAGGTTGTTGAGTACCTGGCGAACATCGCCTCCGAAGCACATGATCGGGTCCTCCGTGCGATGGCTGATGTCAACCTTGATGTTGGAATTACGCAGCCGGCCTTCATAGATGGAGAGGACCGTGGAGAGCAGTTCGGAAGCCTGGACCGGCTCAGGGTTCGACGATTGCCGGTGGAACCGCAGTGTTTGATTCGCGATGCCCGAGACGCGGCGCAGTTCGTGGTCCGCGGCTTCGAGATATCCGCTGACTTCGCTGGACTCCGCGTGGGTGCGCGCCAGGTACAGAAGATTGGTAACAGCTTCCAGAGGATTGTTGATCTCATGCGCGATGGATGCGGCGAGGCGGCCGACCGCGGCGAGCTTTTCGCTGCGAACCAGCGCCAACTGCGCACGTTTGAGCTCGCTGATATCGCGGGCTTCGGGAACGAGATAGAGCACGTTACCCGCTGCGTCGAATACAGGGGAAAGCGAGAAGTCGAAGTGAATGACGTCACCGGAGGGCCGCGTCAGCGCCATGTCGGTATGTGTGGACCGGCCCGCGGCGGCTCTTGCAACGGCTGCACGCACCTGCTCCGGCATGCCAGGCGTGTGAGTGAACCAAGCGCAATTCCAATATGGCTTGCCTACAAGCTCGTCGCGCGTATTGCCGGCAAATTCGAGGGAAGCGCGGTTGCATTCTAATACAATGCCTTCGGGGTCGAGCAGCCCGATGTATTCCAGGCTGGTGTTATAGATGGCATCCAATCGCTCCTGGTTCTGCCGCAGCAGATTGGCCGCGGCACGGCGTTCCGCCACGCTGCGCAGGACCAGAACAACGCCGGAAAGGCTGCCATCGCGGTTGCGGATCGGCGCGCTGCTTTCGTCGATGGGAATTTCAGTCCCATCCCTGCGCAGGAGCGTGGCCTGGTTTTCGACAGTGACCACGGTATTGAGGCGCTTCACTTGCTCGACGGGGTTCTCGACCGGCAGCCGTGTGCGTTCGTCGATGGCCTGGAACACCCGGGTCAGGGGTTGGCCGAGAGCCAGACTCCTGGGGCGGCCGGTGAGATCTTCCGCTGCCGGGTTCAACATGGTGATCTTCCCGGCGCTGTCGCACACAATCACAGCGTCGGCGATGCTCTGCAGGCTGGCCTGCAGCGAGTCGCGCTGCAACTCGGTTTCGTCGAGTTGAGCGTGATAGGCACGAACGATTTCGCGAAACAGGCCGCCGCCGTACCAGATCAGCAGGATCGCAATCAGTGCGCCTCCGCCGATGCCGATTGCGGGAAACCTGCCCAGGATTTTTGTGAGCCGGCTGCGGTTGGCTTCGCGAATATTGTTCTGTTCCGTGTAAATGTCTGTGAACTCTGCGCGCAGCGTGCCCATGGCCTGCTTCTGTTGGCGCAGGAGGTCGATCCGGGTATCGGTGGGCAGATCGCCATCGAGCAGTTTCTGGTTGATGGCGTCAAAGCTCTGGTCATCGCGAACGATGGCGGCGATCTTTGCGGAGAGCGCGGAGTTGGGCGGCGCGCTTTCCTGCAGCAGGAAGAGTTCACCCTGGAAGCGCGCCGTAGCGTCCCGGTAGGGCTGCAGGAACTCGGTGTTGTTGGAGACCAGGTAGCCGCGTATGCCGGTTTCCTGATCGATCACGCTCTTTTGCAACCGGTCGACTTGCAGCAATACCGTCGTTGCCTGGGCGCCTTCAAAGCGGTGCGCACTGACCTGACGGAGCTGATAACCCAGCAGGGCAAGAAAGCCGCAGACAGACAGAATGGGGATCAGTGCGAAACGCAACAACAGCAGACGGAAGGAGGACTCGGTCATGAGGCGTGCGTGCGGTACCGGAACAGTATCGCACCTGAGGGAGGTGTCATGTCGATGCCACGTAGGTGAGAGGGCTCGAGTGTTAACAGTGGAATTGGAAGGTCAACAGGACGATTCTCACCCAGCTTTTTTCGCCACAACGAAACGCAGCGGCAGGTCGGCCGCCTTGCGGATGCCGATCCGCGGCGTCACATCTACAGCCGCGGGATGATGCCCATCGTCGAATACCTGGATCAGAGATCGCGGCGAGGTGGCATCGAGGTTGTGGTGGAGGGTGCGTGTGATGCCGAGCGCCTGGCACAAGCGTCCGGGACCTCCGGTAAGGGCCTTGGCGGACGCAGTTTCCGGCAGGCCACGAAGGCGTTCCATGGTCGCAATTCCGGCAACGGGATCCATCGCGCGCACCAGCACCCCACCGGGTTCTCCGTCGGGCCGGCAGGAGAAATTGAGGCAGTAGTGCATGCCGTAGATGAGATAAACATCGGTGAAGCCAGGCGGGCCGAAGAGCACCGAATTCCATGCCGAGCGGCCGGTGAAGGTATGCGATGCGGGATCATCGAAGCCGAGATAGGCTTCCACTTCAGTAATGCGTCCAATCAACCGTTCGCCTTCACGGCGGCAGACCAGCAGCTTGCCGAGCAAGGCGCGGGCGACTACCTCCGGCGAGCGGCTATAGAAACTTCGTGGAACAAGCGAAGGCCGGCGTCCCTTGGAAGGAGCGGCGGCCTTAGGCGCTACGCGTTTGTTCCCCATGGTCATCGTTCGCTTTCCATCCTAATGGCCGCTTACCTTTGCCTGCGGGTAGACTGACTTCTGATGCTGCTGAGAATTTCCACGACCTACACACCTGCTTCTGATCTTGGGTATCTGCTTCACAAGAATCCCGCCAGGCTGCAGACTGAAGAGCTTTCCTTCGGGAAAGCCCACGTGTTTTATCCCGAAGCTTCCGAGAATCTTTGCACGGTTGCCCTCATGGTCGACGTCGACCCTGTCGCCCTGGTTCGAGGCCGCGGCCCCAGGGGTGAAGGCGGTCAGCTCGAACAGTATGTGAATGACCGGCCTTATACCGCGAATTCTTTTCTCAGCGTGGCGATGGGCCGTGTGTTTCGCACGGCGATGGGCGGACGTTGCAAGGATCGCCCGGAGTTGGCGGAGACCGCCATCCCGCTCAGGGCAAGCCTGCCTGCGATTGCGGCCCGCGGCGGGGAAGACCTGGTGCGGCGTTTGTTTGAGCCGCTCGGATACGAAGTGGCCATGGAGCGCGGCGTGCTGGATGAGGCTTTTCCGGAGTGGGGACCGTCGCCGTATGTCCAGTTGACGATCACAGCCGTGAAAACATTGCGTGATTTGCTGACACACCTTTACGTACTGATTCCCGTGCTCGACAACGAGAAACATTATTGGGTGGCGCAGGAAGAAATTGAAAAGCTGCTGCGTCACGGGGAAGGCTGGCTGAGCGCACACCCCGCACGCGAACTGATCGTTTCGCGCTATCTCAAGGAGCGGCCCAAGCTGACTCGTGAAGCGCTCAGCCGTTTGTTGCAGGATGAATCGCCGGACGAGGCGGAGGCGGAAACATCGGTCGATGTTGGCGAAGTTTCGGAAGAGGCAGTTCGCGCGCCCTCGTTGCATAAGCAGCGGCTTGACGCGGTTCTGACCGCGCTGAAAGAGGCCGGCGCGAAGAAGGTGCTCGACCTGGGTTGCGGCGAGGGTAAACTTCTTCGGCTTTTGCTGGAAGATCGGCAATTCGATGCGATTCTCGGCATGGATGTTTCGTGGCGGTCGCTTGCCATTGCCAGGGACCGGCTGCGGCTGGACTCACTTTCGGAAAACCAGCGCAGGCGTATCGAACTGATCCAGGGCTCGCTGGTCTATCGTGACGAACGGTTGAACGGATTCGATGCGGCCGCGATTGTGGAAGTGATCGAGCATCTGGACGCACCACGGCTGGCGGCATTTGAGCGCATCGTGTTTGAGTTCGCACGGCCGGGCTATGTGGCGCTGACTACGCCGAACGTGGAGTACAACACGGTGTTTTCTTCACTGCCCGCAGGCGCCTTCAGGCATAGCGACCATCGCTTTGAATGGAGCCGTGCTCAGTTTGAGCTGTGGGCTCACAGTCTCTGTGAACGCTTCAGCTACGACGTGCGCTTCGCGACGGTAGGCCCAGTGCATGAGGAGTTCGGCGCGCCGTCCCAGATGGCGGTCTTCTCCAGGAAGGAGGTGGCGGCATGAACATCAATGTTCCGGAATTGTCCCTCATCCTTCTCATCGGGCCTTCGGGAGCCGGCAAGTCGACCTTTGCGCGCAAGCATTTTCTGCCTACGGAAGTGGTGTCATCCGACTTCTGTCGCGGCCTTGTCTCCGACGATGAGAACGACCAGTCTGCGACGGGCGATGCGTTTGGGCTGTTGCATGCGATTGTGCGCAAACGCCTGGAACGAGGCCGGCTGACGGTGGTGGACGCAACCAACGTCCAGCCCGAAGCGCGCAAGCCTTTGATCGCGTTGGCCAAAGAGTTTCACGTTTTTGCCGAAGCCATCGTATTCAGTCTGCCGGAGCGGCTCTGCCAGGAGCGCAACCAACTGCGGCCCGACCGACAGTTCGGGCCGCATGTGATCCGCAATCAGTCCTCGCAGTTGCGCAGGTCGATGCGAGGGATGGAACGTGAAGGCATCCGCCACATCTTCAAGCTTGGCAGCGAGGCCGAGGTGGATGCCGCTACGTTGACCCGGGCTCCGATGTGGAGCAACAAGAAAAGCGAACACGGGCCCTTCGACATCATCGGCGATGTGCACGGCTGTTTCGACGAGCTGACCGAGCTGCTCGCCCAACTCGGTTACACAGTTACGGAGAGCGACGGGCAATGCAGTGTGCAGTCGCCGAACGAGCGCAAACTGATGTTCGTTGGCGACCTGGTGGATCGAGGCCCGCGAACAACCGATGTTTTGCGCCTGGTGATGGGATTGGTACACAGTGGACAGGCGCTCTGTGTGCCGGGCAACCATGACACCAAGCTATTGAAAGCTTTGCGTGGGAAGAATGTGAAGCTGACACACGGTCTTGCGGAGACCGTGGAGCAGCTCGGGCATGAGTCCGAGGCGTTTCGCGAAGAGGTTGCCGCTTTCCTTGACGCGCTGGTTGGTCACTACGTTCTTGATGACGGCAAGCTGGTGGTTGCGCATGCGGGCTTGAAGGAGTCCATGCACGGCCGCAGCTCCGGCGGCGTCCGCGAGTTTGCGCTGTACGGTGAAACCACCGGCGAGACCGATGAGTTCGGTTTGCCGGTGCGTTACAACTGGGCTGCGGACTATCGTGGAAAGCCGCTGGTGGTCTATGGGCACACGCCTGTGCCCGAACCGGTCTTTCTCAACGGCACGGTCAATATCGATACGGGCTGCGTCTTCGGCGGCAAACTGACGGCGCTGCGTTATCCCGAGCGCGAGACAGTTTCGGTGAAGGCGCATCGCACCTACTACGAGCCTGCGCGCCCCTTCCTGCCAAAGCAGGGCGAAGGGGAACGCGCGCTGCAGCAGGTACAGGACGACGTGCTCGACCTGAGCGACGTGATGGGCAAGCGCCTGATCGATACGCGGCTGCGTCCGAAGATCACCATCCGCGAAGAGAACGCCATGGCGGCCCTGGAAGTCATGAGCCGCTTCGCCTGTGACCCGAAGTGGCTGATCTACCTGCCGCCAACGATGTCGCCTACGGAGACCAGTCAGCATGCGGATCTGCTGGAGCATCCGGACGAGGCCTTCGAGTTTTATCGCAGCGGAGGCATCGGACAGGTGATCTGCGAGCAGAAGCACATGGGCTCGCGCGCCGTGGTGGTGCTTTGCCGCGATGTAAATGTTTCGCAGAAGCGGTTTGGCGTTATCGAGCCCGCGCTTGGCGTGGTGTACACGCGCACCGGCCGTCGCTTCTTTAACGACGAGAATATGGAACGCGAGTTCCTGGAGCGTCTCGCAGCCGCTGCGGAGAAATCCGGTCTCTGGGAAGAGCTGTCCACGGACTGGGTGTGCCTGGACTGTGAGTTGATGCCGTGGTCGGCCAAGGCGCAGGAACTGCTGCGCAAGCAATACGCTCCCGTGGGTGCGTCTGGCGTGGCTACACGCCGCGCCGAACATGAAGCGGTGATGCAGGCCATGCGCCATGTGCCCGGCATGGAAGAGTTGGCCGGCCTCGCAGTGAAGCGTGTCGATGCGCTGGAGCGCTACACGCGCGAGTACCGCAACTATTGCTGGCCGGTGCAAACCCTGAATGACCTGAAGCTGGCGCCATTCCACGTACTGGCCAGCGAAGGCGCAGTCCACACGGACAAGCCGCATACCTGGCACATGGAAACCATCGCCAGGTTTTGTGCAGCCGATGTGGAACTCCTGCTGCCAACGCCGTTTCAACTCGTGGACCTGAATGATCCAGCAAGCTGCGAGAAAGCCGTTGCATGGTGGGTGGAGATGACGTCGGCCGGTCGCGAGGGCATGGTGGTGAAGCCGACCAGTTTCATCGTCAGCGGTCCGCGTGGAATCACGCAGCCGGCGATCAAGTGCCGTGGGCCGGAGTACCTGCGGATCATCTATGGCCCCGAGTACCTGCTGCCCGAAAATCTGGAACGCCTGAGGTCGCGCGGCGTGGGCGCAAAACGTTCATTGGCAAGCCGTGAATTTGCGTTGGGCATCGAAGCTCTGGAACGATTCGTAGCCCGCGAACCCCTACGCAGGACGCATGAATGTGTGTTCGGTGTGCTGGCTCTCGAAAGCGAAGCTGTCGACCCGCGGTTGTAGCCGGCTCGAGCGAGAAGCGACCCTGCGTGTATCCTTCTGGACTGAAGCCGGTCACTACGGTTGGTGGCGCAACGGGACACTGCCAACGGTGGGGTTCAGGTTGGAGCGGTGTCGATGAGGGTGTTTCCAGAAGAGAGGGTGAACAAGCCGTTTTCCCTGACGAAAACGGACCCCTCGGAAGTTTCCAAGGGCACGACATATGACCATCATGGTTCTGCGGGGAACAGTCAATACCTGGTACGCCTTCCCGTTCATCGTGGCCGGGGGGATCGTTTTCTCCGCTGCGTCTTTCCGGAGGTTCTTTGTCCAGTGGCTGGACGGCATCCGTGGGCGCAACTGGCCAGCGGTCTCAGCGACAGTCGATATCGTCACGGTCGTCGAGCAAGTGGAATCGACAGGTAGGGGAACCTTCATAAGCTATCTCGCGACGCTGACTTACTTTTATCGCAACCCCGATTTGCAAACGGGGGACTACGGTCGATTATTTGATAGAGATGACGAAGAAAGCGCCCACGCCTGGGCGAACTCCTATAAAGGTTCCACGGTCATGGTTCATGTAGATCCGCGCGATCCCGCACATTCCATATTGCGAAAAGAAGATATTTGAGATGCCGCGCTGCCTTCAAGAACTCAGAAAATCTACTCATCTCTAAGCGGAAGGGAGAAGACCGCGATCAGAATCATGGAGGCTAGGGCATTCTCGGTAATGGCGTAGACCGAAGAGAGAGTGCTGGAGCCGTTTTCTCTCAACGAAAACGGCATCCATGAGTTCTCTCAAGGCACGTATGAGGAAAACTCCATAGTGAAGAGATCTGCTTTCTTGCGTGGTGGCTAGCATGTTTCCGGCTCTCTCCTGTAGAGCGTTCGGCCTTTGCCAGCGAGGGTCAGGATGTAGAGGTTGTACTCACGCATGATCGCAGCTACGAAAGAAAGCAGATCTCTCCGCTACGGCGCTAAAGCGCCTTCGGTCGAGATGACAGAGTTTGGGTTTATTGAAGCAAAACCTTTGCCGATTCGGACTTCCCATCCGCAAAAGAGTGGTAGAGGGGCCTGCCTTCCCAGTGGAGTTCTTGAACAGGTTCTCAGACTTGGAACGTTCGAAACTCCGGCTATTGCATAAATTGCCGAAGAAATATACGTAACAGTACCCTTCATCGCGTCGACCCAGTTTCTGGAGGGTGCCGGTGGCTATCCCTCGCAGCGCGACCTATGCTATTCTGCGTTCGCAATTTCAAAACAGCAGTGAGCGCATGACCGGTTCAGGCAGCCTGGATCTGGCCAATTTCTGTGCATAGTGACTGGTTTCGTAACCGGTAGCCAGTCAGCCATGGCCGCCCAGGAGTTTCCCCGCATGACCCCCTTCCCCTGCAGAGCTCAAGGGATTGTTTTCCGCTCTTTTCCCCAACAATTTGCCAGCCTCTTCCGCTCCATTCGCGGAGTATTTGCTGCCGCTACCGTTGGGATAGCGGCGATTCTCCTCGCGGCAGGTTCGACCACCCCGGTATCCGCGCAGCAGGTCACGCAGGTCCTGCAGCACCATGTGCGGGCTGCCGTCTCCAGCCATCAGGCTGCGCTGGTTAGCCGGCTACCGTCCGACCAGCAACTCCATGTGTCGATCGTGCTGCCGCTGCGCAACCAGGCGGCGCTGACCAGCCTGTTGGGACGGTTGTATGACCCCGCCAGCCCCGATTACCGGAAATTTCTGAGTGTCGCCGAATTTACGGAGCAGTTCGGCCCGACCCAGGCTGACTATGACGCAGTGGTCGCCTTTGCGACAGCGAACGGCCTGAGCATTGCCGGGACTCCTGCGAACCGGCTGGTGGTGCCGGTCAGCGGAACCACGGAGCAGATCAACCAGGCTTTCAACGTTCAGATGAACGTCTATCAACACCCCACCGAGCAGCGCACCTTTTTCTCGCCGGATCGGGAGCCGTCGCTGGCTTTAGCCGTGCCCGTAGCCCACATCTCCGGTCTGGATGATTTTTCGCTGCCACAGCCTATGCTGCGTCATCCCGCCGCAAATGGGCAGCAGGCCATGGCAGTAAGCGGTTCAGGACCAGGTGGGTCGTATCTGGGCAGCGATATGCGAGCCGCCTACTACGGCGGGTCGACACTCACCGGACTCGGGCAGGCGGTGGGCATGCTGGAGTTTGGCGGATACCTGTTGAGTGACGTCAATGCGACCTTCAGCAATGCGGGACAGAGCTACACCGTGCCGGTCAACAACGTTCTGCTGGATGGTGCGACCGCCGGTCCGTTGCCGCAGGATGACAACGGTGGTGAGCAGACACTCGACATCGTTCAGGCTATTGGCATGGCGCCCGGATTAAGCCAGGTGCGCGTGTACATCGGAATTGGGTCGGACGATGCGAACATCCTTAACTCGATGGCGTCGGAGAATATCGCGAAACAATTGAGCTGCTCCTGGGGTTGGAGGCCTGCGGACCCCACAGTGGACGATCCCTTCTTTCAGGAGATGGCCGCACAGGGGCAGAGCTTCTTTACAGCCTCCGGCGACAACGGCGCTTTCGATGCGTCGATCAATCCTTTTTTCTTTCCCGCGGAAGATGTGAATGTGACAACCGTGGGCGGAACACACCTGACGACGAATGGGGCGGCAGGAACCTGGGCCTCCGAGGTTGCGTGGAATTCCTTTGGCGATGGTAGTGGTGGTGGCATCAGCCCCGACAACATTCCAATCCCAAGCTGGCAGGCCGGCTTGGCGAACAGCACGAATGGTGGCTCGTTGACACTACGCAATGTACCGGACGTAGCCATGGAGGGCGATTTCGATAATTTCGCCTGCCAACTGGGAAATTGCGCGGAGACATGGGCAGGTACGAGTTTCGCCGCGCCGCGGTGGGCGGGTTTTATGGCGCTGGTCAACCAGCAGGCCGTTGAGGCGGGCACTGCGCCGGCTGGAGGCGTGGGATTCATCAATCCACAGCTTTATCTCATCGCTCAGGGAGCTCATGCCGCCAACGATCTGCATGATATTGTCAGCGGTAATAACCACACAGGCAGTCAGCAGGTTTGGTTTTCCACCGCGCCGGGCTATGACCTTGTCACGGGATGGGGAAGCCCAACCGGGCAAAGTCTGATTGACGACCTCGCCGGGCCGCAAATCCCGGGCTTCTTCATCGCGAGCTCGAAGGGCGTTCTCGCGGTGAATCCCGGCGGCAGTGCGTCTGTGAACATGACCATCACGGATGTGGGCGGATTTTCGGGGAGCGTCGATTTTGCGGTGAGCTCTCAACTACCCAGTGGCGTGACTGCTTCCTTCTCTCCAAGTTCGACGACTGGCACGACGACACTGACGGTGACGGCAAGCAGCAGTGCGGCGCAGTCCTCCACGCAGGTAACAGTGACCGGTACATCGGGCAATTTGAGCGCGACTACGAATTTCACGTTGGCGGTTCACGCGCCTTCCTTTGCTCTGTCCACATCACAGCCCTCCTTGGGCCTTGATCCCGGCACTTCCGGGTCGTCGACGATCAGCGTCACGCCGCAGTTTGGCTTTACAGGTTCGGTTAGCCTTGCGGCATCAGGTCTTCCAGCCGGCGTGACGGCGGCGTTTTCACCGGCGTCCACGACAGGCACCAGCACGTTGACCTTGACGGTGAATAGTTCCGCCATTGGCGGCACCAGTCCCATCACCATCACTGGCACCTCAGGCACGCTAACGGCGACCACCACGCTGTCGCTGACGATTCACGCGCCGAGTTTCTCACTCTCGAACATCGGTTCGCTGGGCATCGGCCAGGGAGGCACGATCTCCCAGGTGGTTTTTGTTAACAACCTGTATGGGTTTAACGGAAGCGTCAATCTCGTTGCGTCCAGTTTGCCTAACGGCGTTACCGCCTCGTTTTCTCCCAATCCGGTGACCGGGGGATATACCTCGATGACCCTGACGGCGAGCAGTACAACCCCGATAGGTCAGAGCACGGTGACGATTACAGGCACGTCCGGCGCTCTCAGCGCCACGACCACGTTCACGTTAGGCGTCTATGCGCCAACTTTTGCGCTCCAAAGTTCCGGCAGCGTGAGTGTCGGTCAGGGCACTTCGGGGACGGCATACGTGAATGTGTCCCCGCAATACGGCTTCAACAGCAATGTCACACTCTCGGTGAGCGGTCTGCCCGCGGGGGTAACCGCTCTCTGGAGTCCGAACCCCACCACCAATTCAAGTACGTTGACATTGGCGGCGGCTAGTTCCGCCAAGGCGGGACAGTACCCCTTGACGATTACAGGCGTGTACGGCGCGCAAACCGCCAAGACGACTCTTAATCTGACTGTCGCCACTCCCACCTTCACCTTGTCCACCTACTCCGTCAATCTCGGACAAGGGACATCCAGCAGTACGTCGGTTTATGTGACGCCACAGTATGGATTCGCGGGCAACGTTTCTCTGTCTCTCAGCGGCCTGCCCACTGGTGTCACCGGGACCTTTTCGGTAAATCCGACGACCGGTTATAGCAACCTTACGCTGCAGGCCTCGAGCACTGCGGCGGTGGGGCAATACACGGCGACCGTGACGGGAACTTCGGGCAGCCAGACTGTGACCACCACGCTTGCCATCGGCGTAAACGCCCCTACATTCACCCTGCAAAGCATCGGGACCATCAACGTCGGACGGGGAACATCCACTTCCGGATATGTGAGTGTGTACTCTCAGAACGGTTTCGCGGGAGCTGTGAATCTCTCCGTCTCTGGCTTGCCGGCAGGGGTAACCGCTGTGTTCTCGCCGAACCCGACGACTTATTCTTCGACACTGATATTGACTGCAAGTAGTTCCGCGGTGCTGGGGCAGTACACCGCGACGATCACAGGCACATATGGCACGCAGACGGTGACCACACCTTTGCACATAGGGGTCTACGATCCAACGTTCACTCTCTCCAGCAACGGCAATATCACGATCGGTCAAGGAACTTCGACAACGACGTATACCTACGTCAATGCGCAATATGGATTCGCGGGGGGCGTGAACTTCTCTGTGTCCGGGCTGCCGGCAGGGGTAACCGCGGCGTTTTCACCGAACCCGACAACAACCAGCTCCATGCTGACTCTGACCGCGAGCGGTACGGCTGCCGTGGGCCAGTACAACTTGACGATCACAGGAACGTCAGGTTCGCAGACTGTGACGACTCCGCTTACGCTGGGCGTTTATGCACCCTCCTTCACGTTGTACGGCTCGGGAAGCGTGTACGTTGGCCAAGGGGCTTCGGCAAACAGTTATCTCTATGTCAACGACCAGTATGGTTTCACTGGGAATGTGAACCTCTCCGTGTCCGGGCTGCCGAACGGCGTGACAGCGTCGTTTGCGACGAACCCAACTACAAACAGTTCCATGCTGACGCTTACGGTGAGCAGTTCCGCCAGTGTTGGAACGACCACCCTGACGATTACGGGTGTGTCCGGCGCAAAGACCGCGACCACCACTCTTCAGTTGAACGTAAGTTCCCCTTCTTTTTCCATGAGCTCAGGAATATATAACCTGACTCTCAACGCCGGCGCCTCTGGCGGTGGGTATATCTATGTCTACGGTCAGAATGGATTTTCGGGGAGTGTCACCCTTGCGGCGTCTGGTTTGCCAAGTGGCGTGACGGCGGCGTTTTCACCCAATCCTACGACAGGAAACAGCTTGCTTACCCTGACGGCGAGCGATACCGCAACCGCTGGGACATCAACCATTACGGTCACAGGAACCTCGGGAGCATCGACTACCTCGACCACCTTTCAGTTAACCATTAGCTCGCAGGCATACGCGTTGACGGCTGCACCGAGTCGAATGGTCATCGTGCCGGGGAACTCGGCCTCGTCGATGCTCAAGGTGACGCCGGCGAACGGCTTTACGGGTAACGTAAGCCTCGCCGCCAGTGGTTTGCCCAACGGGGTGACTGCAACGTTCTCCCCGACCTCCACTGCGTCAGGCAGCACCCTTACCCTTACGACGACCGGAACAGCGAGTCCCGGCACGTCGACCATCACCATCACGGGAACATCTGGCGCGCTAACCAGCAGCACAACGCTGTCGTTGGTGATCCAAGGTTCGTCTGTGGCGGCCACATCGACAACGCTTGCCCTTACTGCGTCGGGAACCGCCGTTTCGTCCGTCACGGCGGGCACGATGGTGACCGCTGCCGCTACTGTGAAGTCGGGATCCACTTCCCTGACGGCGGGGCAGGTTAATTTCTGCGACGCCGCCGCGCTCTCATGCGACTCATTCCGTGTGATCGGCAGCGCGCAGCTTACCAGCGCCGGTACGGCCGTTATCCACTTCGTTCCTGGAAATGGTCAGCGTAGCTACAAGGCAGTTTTTGCAGGCGTCACCGCATATGCGCCGAGTGCCTCCGCGGCATCCGCCCTCACCGTCACCGGTTCGCAGCCGACCAGCACCACTCTTGCGGTAAGCGGGATTGCAGGGAACTACAATTTGACTGGCACCGTCACGGGGAGCGGGCCTTCGGCGCCCTCGGGAAGCTTGTCCTTTGTGGATACCACCAATGGCAACATGGCTTTGGGTAAAGCCACGCTTACAAGTGGGCCGGCAACGTTCAGCTACGGCAACTCGCAGTCCATCACCCTGAACTCGGCGCCGCAGTCCAGCGCGACAGGGGACTTCAATGGTGATGGCATCCCGGACATCGCGGTGGTCAACCCCTCCAGTAACAACGTTTCCATTCTGCTGGGTAAAGGCGATGGCACGTTCAACGCGCCGGTCAACCTGACGACTTCGCCCAACCCCGTTTTCGTCGTGATTGGAGATTTCAATCGGGACGGCAATGCCGATCTAGCCGTTTTGTCCAGAAATGGAAACAGCGTCGGGATCTTCCTTGGCAACGGCGACGGCACGTTCGTTCCGGCAAACCTCAGTCCACAGACGGGTAGTTCTCCGGTGTGGCTTGCCATAGGTGACTTCAACGGAGACGGATTCCAGGATCTTGCGACGGTGAACCAGTACAACTCGTCGGTAACGATTCTGCTCGGCAATGGAGATGGGACGTTTACACCGTCGTCCGTTGTGTTGCCCGCCGGGCTCTCTCCAACATCCATTGCGGTGTCGGATTTCAATCGCGACGGGTTTCAGGATTTGGCGGTCACAAACCAGAATAGTTCCACCGTCATGATTTTGCTCGGCAATGGAGACGGCACATTCGTGGCCGGGACGGCCGCGACCGTTGGTCAATCTCCGAGTGCTGTCGCTGTAGCTGATTTCAATGCCGATGGTAAGCAGGATCTGATCGTCTCAAGTTCCTCATCCACCGCCACGGTTCTACTCGGCAACGGCGACGGCACCTTCACTGCCGGCACAAACGTCGGTGTAGGTTCCTACACAGGCTGGTTAGGGATTGCGGACCTTAACCAGGATGGCAAGCCGGATCTGATCGCAACCGCCTACTACAGCTCAACAGTCACAACATTGCTTGGCAATGGGGATGGGACATTTGGCCCGGCCGTTTCTTCATCCGTGGGGTTGTCGTATCCATCATCCGTCGTGGTGGGAGACTGGAACGGAGATGGCATTCCAGATTTCGCGGTGACCAACAACGGTGGCGGAACCGGTTCTAACGGTTCTCTCGCAGTCATGACCTCAGCCCTCGCCCAGAAGGCGACGGCGACGGCCACCGGAGTCTCACCGCTTGGCCACGGGTCACATACTGTTCAAGCCAATTATCCGGGAGACAGCGCTTATCTCTCCAGCGTGTCCGCGTCAACGAACCTCACCGCAAGTTCCGGTCCGCCGGTGGTGACCCTGAACCTGTCGGCATCGAACATCACCACGGCGCAATCGCTGACTGTGACGATCTCCGTCAACGGCGGAACAGCCAATCCAACGCCGACGGGCTCGGTTACGCTGGTCAGCGGAAGTTATACCTCCACGATGGTGCTTACTGCAGGAAGTGCCGTGATCACGGTGCCCGGAAGCTCTCTCGCCCTGGGCAGCGATGCGTTGTCGGTGAATTATGTGCCTGATGCATCCAGCTCCGGCGTCTACACGAACGCCACCGGTACCGCTTCCGTGACCGTAACGGCTGGGATTGGCATAGCGACTCCGACTGTGACGGTGACGCCGTCTATCTCCACCATCACCAATCTGCAGAGCGCTACCGTTTCGGTTGCAGTGTCGGGCGTCAGCGGTCAGCCAACTCCGACTGGAACCGTAACGTTGAGCAGTGGGTCGTACACCGCACAGCAGACCTTGTCCTCCGGCGCGGCGAGTTTCACGGTTGCGGGTAGCGGACTGGCTTCTGGCGCGGACACATTGACGGCCACCTACTCGGGCGATGTGATCTATGCCGGCCGCAACGGCACAGCTACCCTCACCGTGGCTCCTGTATTGATGGCGGCCTCGGCGATGCAGCCGATTTCCGTCGGCTCCAGCGGAAACGCAACACTCAACTTCACCGCGGGTGGAAATTACTCGGGAACCATGAAGCTGAGTTGCGCTCTTTCAGCCTCGCCCTCGGGCGCGCAGAGTCTGCCCGGCTGTAGTTTGAATCCTGCGAGCGTCACGCTGACTGCGGGTGGCAATGGCAGTGCAACGCTTACGGTGTCGACCACTGCTGCTACCAAGGCATCGCTTGAGCCGCCATCGAAACCGCATGGCCGCGGATATGCGTATGGCGGTACGTTCCTGGCTGTCGTGCTGTTCCTGGTGCTTCCGGCCAAGCGCCGCAGGTTTGCTGCGTTGACGTTGCTGCTTGGAATGATCGCGGCTGGAGTTGCGGGCTGTGCTTCGGGATCCAGTGGCGGTTCAACCCCGCCGCCGGGCTCGGGAAGTCCGGGAACAACCACGGGAAGCTATACCTTCACGGTCACGGCAACCGACAGCGGTTCTTCGGTCACCGCCTCGACAAACGTGGTGGTCAACGTGCAGTAGAGAGAATTCCCTCATGCCCTATAGGGTATGAGGGAAACCTCCTTATGCGCGTATTCCCGTCACCTGCAGATATTCATTGGCAATCAGTGTGTGCTCTTCCGGATCAGGCGCAAGGTTGCAGGAAGACCACAGGGCTTCGAGGTCGGCAGCCATGGCTGCCTGACCGGCTTCGTCGAGGCGCTTGAAAGCCATCTGGGTTGGGCCGAAATATTTGCGGAAGAATGCGACGGCTCCCGCTGGACTGGTGGGAAGATCGAATTCGATTTGGACCACTTCGGTGTGAATGTCTCGAAAGTACGGAGCGAGACGTTCGCGAACCGTGGCAGCATCTCCCCACAGCACGGGAGGCGCAAGGCCTGGAGGCGGAGGTACATGCTTGCTGCCGGTTCGGAACATTTTGCCGGTAAAGCCTTCGGGATTCCAGTTGGCCATGGCGAGGAAGCCGCCGGGCTTCAGCACGCGGGCGAGTTCGGAAGCGACAACTTCCGGCCTGGGGGCGAACATGGCTCCGAACATGGTCACTGCGGCATCGAACGAAGCGTCAGGGTAGGGCAGTGCTTCGGCATCGCCTTCGTCGAAGGTGGCAACCAGGTTGGCGGCGGCTGCACGCTCGCGCGCCTGTTCGATGAGGTTGGTGGCAATGTCCACGCCTGTCACGACACAGCCGCTGCGGGCCAACGGGATGGCGAGATTGCCGGAACCCGTAGCAACATCCAGCACGTGCAGACCGGGTCCGAGCCCAAGGCGGTTGATGAAGGCCTCGGCACTGCCGGAGATGGTTTTGGCGACCACGCCAAAATCGCCGGCCATCCACGTGGCGCGCATGGAATCTTTAATCTGCTGTATCGATGGAGCTGAAGCGCTCATGTCTTTCTCTCCCAACCGTCAGGTTTTGAAAGAAGGGTGCTTGAGCGCGGGACTGAAGTCAAGCGGGTATTTCATCCGCCCATGTCTTCACCCACATCGTTGTTTATCTGAATTTAGTACGCAGCCGCGGCCGGTGGCTTGCTGGCCGACAGGATCACAATATCCACGCGGCGGTTGGCTCGGCGGCCTTCGGGCGTGTCGTTACTGGCTGTGGGGTGGTATTCGCCGTAGCCCGCGATCGAAAGACGTGAGGGGTCGAAGCCCTGATCCTTGAGAAGCATCATGGCTACCGCGGAAGCACGAGCGGTCGACAAGTCCCAGTTGGAGTTGAACTGCTGGTTATGGATGGGCACGTTGTCGGAGTGGCCTTCGACACGCATCTCCAGGCCATAACCCATCAGCACGGAAGCCAGGCGTTTGATCTTGTCCGCGGCTCCGGGGAGCAGTTGCGCTTCGCCGCTGTCAAAGAACCCGAGCTCATGAAGGCTGATGACGAATCCTTCCTGCGTCATGTGGAGCACGACTTCCTTGTGCTCGATCTCTTTGCCCAGTGCCGAATGTAGTTTCTGCTGCAGATCGTCCACATCGACACCAGCGCTGGTTCGGTGCGGCGTGGCAGCCTGGGAGCTCGGAGCGGTGGGACTGTGGGGATCGTTGATGGGAGAAAAGGCCTGGAGATCCTGGAAGCCATTGCGCACGGCCGACGAAACCTTGTCCAGCGCGTGCTTATCTTTGTAGGCGGAGGCGAACAGCACCACGAAGAGCGCGAACATCAAGGTCATGAAGTCCGCATAGGAAACCAGCCAGCGCTCGTGATGCACACTCTCTTCGGGTTGGGGCCGGCGGCGTCTCATTGGGCAATGCTGGTCACGGGCCGAAGGCGCGTGGGTTCGTTGAGATAGACCGCGAGTTTGGCTTCGATGGAACCTGGGCTGGACTTTTCGATGATCTCGAGCACACCTTCCAGCATCATTTCGCGGCGAGCCTGGCGGCGATTGACCAGACGCTTGATGCGTCCGGCGCAGGGCAGCAGGAACAGGTTGGCGACGCCGACTCCATAGATCGTCGCCACGAACGCGGCGGCGATGCCTTTGCCGACTTCGTTGATGTTCTCAAGATGCTGCATGACCTGGATCAGACCAATCACCGCGCCCAGGATCCCGATGGTGGGCGCAAACCCGCCCGCGGCTTCGAACACACGCGGGATGGAATTTTCTTCTTCAGCTTCAAGGTCCATGGCGAGTTCCATGGTGTGGCGAAGCTCCGGCGCGCGCGCGCCATCGACTGCCATGGTCAGGCACTTGCGCAGGAAGGGGTCGCGGACCACGTTCAACTCGTTATCGAGGGAGAGCACGCCATTGCGGCGAGCTTTCAGCGCGTAGCGGGTGAGGTCTTCAATGAGCTGGGGTGATGGGTCGTCTTCACCCAGGAAGACGCCTTTCAGATACTGGACCGCCTGTACCAGGACGTGAAAAGGGAACTGCACGATCACTGCCCCGAGAGTGCCGCCGAAGACAATCAGCGCGGCGGTGGGCTGTACGAGCTGCATCAGCCGTCCACCATCAAGGTAGAGACCGACGGCTACTCCGCCCAGTGCGATGACGACGCCGCCCAATGCGCTTTTTTTCACGTTGAGCTCCCTTTCCGAGGCGTGGTGCATTCCCGCTCGCGGGAATTGTCCATAGCCTCCAGCGTCGACAGTGTCTGTCTATCTATCGGCCAAAAGGGTCAGGCTGTTTGCGAAAAAACTGCGCGTGTTCCGCTGGCGGAAACCATACTGGGAACGCGGGGCGTCATGGACTGCTGCGCGGATGCCGAGTCCCGCTGTTGCCAGGCAGTGCGGACCTGCAGCACCAGCTCAATCAAGTCATCGAGCACGCCCGCGGACTTCTTGAAGGAAGCCTCGAGCATTTTGGAGCGCACGTAGGTGTAGAACGTGGCGAGGTTGCCGGCCAACTCTTCTCCGCTGTCCTTGTCGATCCAGTTTTCAAGCTGGCCGAGCACCAGGGTGGCGTGGTTCAGCTCATGGCAGCGGCGCTCGATATCGTTGCCGCGAATAGCTGTGGCCGCGCGGCGAAGGTCGCCGGAAAGCGTGTCGTAGAGCGCAATGACGAGGCCAATGGGGCTTGCGCCCGTGATGGCCGAACGACGGTAGGAGAGTTCTGTTTCGTATGCCATGGTTAGCTACTCTTTTGGTTGTTGCCTAGTTCAGCCTGGATTTGCGCCATTTGTGTCGGCAGTTGTTGCAGAGCAATTTCCGCCTGGCTGTACATCGCCGTGAGAAGCGTCTGCTGGTTCGCAATGTAGATCGACTCGAAGTCGCTGATCTGCTTGGAGAGGTCGGTATTGGTATTGTTCATGCTCTGCAGGTCCACCGAAAACGCGCCGCTGCCAGGTTGGACAAAGGTGTTCAGCGCCGCGGAAACCTGGCTGGCAAAGCCGTTGAGCGAGGAGTTCGCGCCCAGGAAAAAGTTCGATACGTCCATGGGATTATTGGCCAGAGCGTTGCTCAAGGTGGTGCTGTCTACGGAGAGCGTGCCATCCAGGTTGGCGGAGATACCGAGAGAACCGAGCGTGGAAACCGTCGTGGTGCCGGACGCTGGCGTACTCACGTAGTTCAGAGCATTCAGCATCGTCTGCTGCAGCGAGCGAATGGTCGGGTCCGCACCCAATACGCCTTGTGTACCGGTGCCTGCGTTGAAGGAGAACTGCGAGCTCACCAGGCCAATCGCGGTGTTGTAGTCGCTGACAAATTTGTTGATCGCCGTGGAGATTTGCGTGGTGTCGGATGCAACTGTCAGGTTTGCCGGCGAGGTCGCGGTCGTTGTTCCGAGCAGGTAAATCGTGACGCCGGCAACGGCGCCGGTGACTGTGTTGCTTGCGCTGCTGACCGGAACGCCGTCGACCGTGATCGATGCGTTTGCGCCGGCGGCGGCCTGTGAGAAGCCGAACGCGGGCTCGCTGATGCTGAAGGGGGTGGTCCCGTCATCGCTGGCGATGGAAAGATGAGATCCGTTGGAATCGGAAACGACACTGGCGGTGACGCCGAGGCTCCTGCCGTTGATGTCCGAGGCAAGCTGCGAGAGCGTCTCACCGCTGGTGACCGTGAGCGTGGTGGGCGTGCCGTTCGTGGTCAACGTGATGCTGTCCGCGCCCAGGGTCTGGCCGCTGGAAAGTGAAGGTGAGGACCACGAGGTTCCGCTATAGGGCGCAGAGGTCACGGTGAAGTCGGAAGCAGCGCCGGAAGTTGGGGCGACGATGGCAAGCCGCGATCCGGTGGCGTCCGAAATTACGCTGGCGGTGACACCCAGGTTCTGGCCGTTGATGGCGGAAGCGACATCATTGAGCGTGTTGACGCCGCCTGTTCCGATATTGATGGTGGCGGTGCTTCCGGACGCTGTGGTCAGCGTGAAGGACGCCGAGGGCAGCGTCGCCGTGGGGCTCGAAGCCAGATCGGAGTACCAGGATGCGGTGGTAGCAAGACTGTTGACCGCGATCGAATGAGTGCCTGCGGCGGTGCCGCTGGCAGCGGTGGCCGAGGCGGCATAAGGGTTCGACGAAGTGACGGTGCGCGCCGAAAGGGGACCGGTCAGTGAGTTCAGGTTCGAGAAATCTGTGGCGAGCGTTTGTGTCGCCGTTTGGATCGATGTGAGTGCGGTGGTCTGGCTGGACAGCGTGGTCTGTTCGCCCTGCCAGATGCGCTCCTGGGCGCGATCGGCATACAGCGCGGCGCTTACCGCGGCAGTGACGTCAATTCCTGGGGTGCTGACGCCGGCGGCGGCGGCAAGGATCGAGCTGACGCTGACCGCGCTCGAACCTGTGCTCGTCGAGGACAGCAGCGAATTCACAGAGGAAACTGAGCTCATACCTTCTGCCTACTGGGAAAACAAAAGCCTGAAACGTGGGACGGAGGTGACGTCCTAAGACGCCACCTCACTCAGGTCCCGGTTGCGGTTTACTGGAGCAGCTTGAGAACGGCCTGCTGCGCCTGGTTGGCCTGCTGGAGCGAAGCCATACCGGTGGACTGCAGGATGTTGAACTGCGTCATGTTGGCAACGGTCTTGCCGATGTCGGCATTCTCGATGCTGTTGGAAGCGGAGGTCAGGTTCGTGACCTGGTTGCTCATGTTGTTGCTGGCAGCCTGGAGACGGTTGACCGAAGCGCCGATCTGACCGCGCTGTGCGGAGACCGAGTTGATGGCGGCGTTGATGGCCGTCAGTGCGCTCTGTGCGGTGGTGGTGGAGGACAGATCCGAGCTGTTCAGGCTCAGAGCCGCTGCGGACAACGCGTTGATCGTGGTGGTGATCTGCGTGTTGGCCGAACCCGAGGTCGTGCCGTCCGAGATGAACACCGTGTTGCTGCCGCTGCCCGTCGCGTTCGCCGTCATGGTGCCGAGGACCGCGTCGTTGGAGGTGACCTGGATGCCGGTCGTGCCGGTGTTGGGTCCAACAACCAGCTTGCCGCCGCTGATGGCCGCCGAGGTGCCGGCGGACAAGGTGCCGGCCGTAACCGCTGCGGTAACAGCTGCGGTCAAGTCGGCGATGGTGGACGATGCGCCCGCGGTGAACACGAAGGTGCCGCCGGTCGCCGAATCGGCGATGGTGGTCTTGGAACCGTTGGTCAGCGCCGTGGTCGTCGCGAGCGAAGCCTGGGTCGAGGTGAACGTTGTCGGCGAGTTGTTCGAGAACACGTTCTGGCCGTTGAAGTTCGTGGTGTTGCCGATCTGGTTGACTTCCGTCAGGATCGACTGGAATTCGGTGTTCAG